>MESI01000018.1 GCA_001770935.1 Burkholderiales bacterium RIFCSPLOWO2_12_FULL_61_40
GCCCACAAAGAAACCCGCAAAAACAAACGCTAAATCATGCATGGGCACGACTGTAGGCGGGGCGCCTTAGCTTGAAAACTACTTTTTTGCTATTTCCATATTTCGTAATGGAATATAAAAGGATTGCCGCAAACTCAGGCGTGTTCCAGCAAAATTTCTTCGAGCGTCTTGGCGGCGCGCTTGCAGTTGTCCAACACGGCTTCTTGCATGAAATAAAAGCCCCGCATTTTCATGGCGTGCCATGCCGCATCTTCATCGCCTTCCACCTCGAACAGCTGGGTCACGGCCTGGCGCATCACTTCAACGGAATGCGACTCCAGTTCATCCACTTCCTTGCATTGTTTGAGCACCTCTTGCGCGCGGTCCCGACTGGCCAGGCAGGCCACCGCCTTATGGATGCGGATACAGGCGTCCGCCCCCAGTGAAGCCATCTCCCGGGCGCGTGGCGTGGAGTTGTCGATGTGGTAGACGGCAATGGAGTTGGCGACGCTTTGCAACGCGTCGATCACCCGGTCCAAATCCAGTGTCAAGGTGTGAATCAGGTCGCGATTGATGGGGGTGGTGAAGGACTCATACAAAAGCTTGATGAGTTCAGCCTTGACATCGTCGGCACTGGCCTCGTTGGCATTGACTTCTTCAATCAAGGCCGCACTGTCGATATTGGGGTTGCCCAGTCCGGTAATCAAACGCAGGGTGGCATTGGCTCCCGTCACCAGACGGTCGGTGTGGGATGACAGGAGGCTGAAAAATACGCCGCGTTGCGGCATGACGTTGTTTAGCATTCGATTAGTTCCTGCAAGCGGGGTCTCAAGGGGACGATAGACAATTACAGGAAGCTGCGCCCGATGTACCAAAACAGCGCAGCAATCAAGCCAGAAGCGGGAATCGTCAATACCCAGGCGGCCACCAGGTTGAAAGTGATGGCCCAGCGCACGGCTTTGACGTCCTGGGCTGCACCGACCCCCACAATGGCGCCGGTGATGGTGTGTGTGGTCGAGACGGGAATGCCCCCCAGCGTGGCCAAGCCGAGGCTGATGGCCCCGCCCATGGAGGCGCACGAGCCGCTGACCGGGTTGAGTTTGGTGATTTTGGTGCCCATGGTTTTCACGATGCGCCAGCCGCCCATGTAGGTTCCCCAGGCGATCGCAAAATAACACGCGTAGACCACCCACATGGGCAAGGTCTGCACATCGGTGGTGGAGACGCCCGCAGTGATCAGCAACAGCCAAATGATGCCGATGGTCTTTTGCGCATCATTACCCCCATGGCCCAGGCTGTAGGCAGCGGCGGCGACCAGCTGCCCGGACCTGAACCACCGGGCCGCCTGGTAAGGCGTCTGTTTGCGAAAAGCCCACGCCACAAGCACCATGAGCATCCCGCCAATCAAAAACCCCACCAGCGGTGAAATCACAATAAAAAGCAAAATTTTGCCAAAACCGCTCCAGAGAATCGGGGTCAGCCCGCCCGCCTTGATGATTGTTGCGCCCACCAAGCCGCCCACCAGGGCGTGCGACGACGAGGATGGAATGCCATAAAACCAGGTGATGATGTTCCAGGCCAATGCCCCCATCAGTGCGCCAAAAATCACGTAATGGTCCACCAAGGTGGGGTCCACCGTGCCCTTGCCAATGGTGGCTGCCACCTTGAGCTGAAAAATCCAGAGCGCTGCGAAATTGAAAAAAGCTGCGAACAGCACCGCCTGTTTGGGAGAAAGCGCCCCCGTTGCAACAATGGTGGAGATTGAATTCGCGCCGTCATGAAACCCGTTCATGAAGTCGAATGCCAGTGCGACGGCGATCAAGAGCGCCAGCGACCAGAGGCTGATAGTCAAGTGTTCCATCAAACGTATCCTTCTCAGGTGTTCTCGATCAGGATTTCTTCGATGGTTTTGGCGGCGTCTTCGCAGCGGTCCAGCACGTTTTCTTGCAAGGAATACAGTTCGCGCATACGCATGGCCAGCCAGATGCTGCTGGAGCCGTCGAACAATTGGCTCATGGCTTTGCGTTGCACGCGGTCCGCCTGCGATTCAATGGCGTCAATCTCTTTGCACAGATTGACGGTTTCCTGGTTGCGGTTTTTGTCCGGCAGCGCCATGATGGCCCGATTCAACAGGGCGCAGGCATCGGCACTCAGGGCGACCATCTCCCGCGCTTCGGCGGTGGACTCCTTGATGTGGTACATGCCCACGGCGTTGGCCACATCCTTGATCGCGTTGAGCACCTGGTCCAGTTCAATCGTGAGGGTGTGAATTTGATCCCGGTTGATGGGCGTCGTGAAAGATTTGTGGAGCAGGGCAATCAGGTCGGCTTTAATTTTGTCGGCGCTCTTCTCATTCAAATTGACTTCTGCCACCAACGCAGGAATATCTTCCGTGCCTTGGCCCAGGCCATTGATCAGGCGCAATGCCGCATTTGCGCCAGCGACCACACGGTCCGAGTGGGCAGCAAGCAATTCATAGAATTCCTTGCGTTGGGGCATCAAGCTACTAAACATGGTGTATTCCTACGACGGTAGTCAAAGTGGGTATCAAAAAGTCAAGCCAACTGATGGATGGATCTGATCAATTGGAGAAAAGATATGTCCTCCAAAATGCCGATACGTTGTCAGCACAATTGGAAATCCGGTGCGGGATTTTGCCTGCACCGGACATGTGACAATTTTACCCAAGTCAACACCGGGTCAATTTTTCACCCGTTTTGCGCAAATATTTGTGCGCGTCGCGTCAGCTACTGCTCCAGCCAACTGCCCATCAGCGTGTTTTCAAACAATGCGATGCAGCCGGCTGAATCCACCTGCATGCACACCTGGGTCAATGGCTGCCCCTGGCCCCAGCCCGCCTGGGGATAGTCGATGTAGTCACGCCGGTTCATCATGGTTTGCCCTTGGGCAAGTCCTTCAGTTGCGACACGAATGCGCCCATTCTCCAAGGTGAACAACTCCGGGTTGACCAAATAAATGAAAGCCAGCAGATCGTGGGCAAAGCAGCCCGGTGTTTGGGCAATGTGTTTGTGCAGCCCGCTGTAAAACGTCGAATAAAACGCAACGGCGTGGTGCAGCGTGTCGGTCGCAATATGCCGGTGGTGCTCGGCAATTTTTTTGAACAGACTGAGTTCCGTGACCACCCGGTGGGTGACGTCCAAGCCCACCATGGTAAGTTTCCAGCCTGCGGTAAACACCAAGTCTGCCGCATGGGGATCGTTCCAGATGTTGGCTTCTGCCACCGGAGACACGTTGCCGGGTTCCATCACGCTGCCGCCCATGATGATGACCTCTTGCAGCAGGCTGGGCAGCAGGGGCTCCAGCTTGAGTGCCGTGGCCAGGTTGCCAAGCGGACCCACCGCGGCCAGCGTGATTTCACCAGGGTTGGCACGGGCCATGTCCACAATGAACTGTGCCGATGTGCGTGGGTCCAGTTGGTTGGACGTGGCCACCCGCGATGGCAGATTACCCAGGCCGTCGCCGCCATGGATGAAGTCTGGTGGTGTACCTGGTGCCCGGAACCATGGGGTTTTGACACCTTGGGTCACCGGAATGTTGCGGTTGGCAATGGCCGTGAGGTACAGCGCATTGCTGGCTGCCTGCTCCACCGTGACGTTGCCAAAGGTGGTGGTAATGCCCACCACATCAATGCACGGGTGTGCCAGGGCGAAATACAGGGCCATGGCGTCGTCTACACCGGGGTCTGTGTCATAAATAACTTTGCGCAGCGTGCTTGTATCCATGGTTTTCTCTGAAAAGTAGGGTCAGGCCAGACCGCAAAACTGGCGCAATGCGGCACGTTCGGTGTCGCTGGTGGGCGCAGCCATAGCCAATAATGAGGCCACCTCGGCAGCCTGTGGGATGCTGCTTTGTGCACCCGGGCGTGTGCACGCCAGGGCTCCAGCCGCACTGGCCAAGCGCAGAGACTGGGACAGATCCGCGCCCTGGCTCAGGGCTGCCACCAGCGTCCCGCAAAAAGTGTCTCCTGCAGCCGTGGTGTCCACGGGCGTGATTTCAAAGGCCTTTTGCACAAGGAATTCACCGTGGTGGCGGGCACAGCAGCCACGGTGGCCCAGCGTGACGACCACGGTGGGAACGGCAATGCGTTCAAGGCACTGGGCAATGGAACCGTTGTGGCCCGATACACTGGCCAGCTCGCCTTCGTTTACGACCAAAATGTCCACCAATGCCAGCAGTTCTTGGGGCAAGACCTGTGCCGGGGCGGCATTGAGTACCACCGAAACACCTTGCGCACGGGCTGCCCTGGCACACGCCGTAACGGTGGGTAGGGGAGTCTCCAGTTGCAGCAAGAGGTGGCTAAAGCCCTGCAGAGGCGGCAAGTGGTGGGGTTCCAGGGCGTTGTTGGCACCGGGCGCCACCGTGATGGCGTTTTCGCCTTCGTCAGATACACAGATGAAGGCGGTGCCGGTGGCTTGCTCTGGCACGCGCACCACATGCAACGCGACTTGTGCTTCGCGCAAAGAGGCTTCGATAGGGGGTGCAAATGCATCTGCCCCCATGGCGGCCAGCATATGGGTTTTCGCACCTCCGGCACGTGCACATGCCACCGCCTGGTTGGCGCCTTTTCCGCCGGGAAACGTCTGAAAGCCATGTCCCATGACGGTTTCTCCCGGGCTGGGAATATGACTTGCCCTGACCACGAAGTCCAGATTTGCTGAGCCAACCACAAGTATCATCAAGTCCTCTTTGGGTGCGTAAATGGCGCCCATTTTGCCGTGGAATACGCGCCATAAAACCAGACACCCGTTAAATGTCAAACTCCACCCCCATCGCCAACACGGCGCCGACCGCTGCCATCGCGCAAAGCCACGCGAAATATCTGCCCTACATTGCGGTAGTTGGCGGCGCCAACATGGACATTGGCGCACAGACCCCCACGCCCATGGTCACCGGCGACTCCAACCCCGGACACATTCGGTGTGCACCCGGCGGGGTCGCGCGCAACGTGGCCGAAAATTTGGCCCGCCTGGGGCATCAAGCGTGTTTGCTGAGTGCCGTGGGGGACGATGTGTTTGGCAAATGTTTGCTGGAAGCAAGCGCCAAGGCGGGTGTGGACACGAAGGCAGTTTGCTGCCTGGCTTCCCAACGGACCGCAAGCTATCTGTCCCTTCACGGGCCGGACGGCGACATGGCGGTTGCTGTCAATGACATGGACATTTTGGAGCACCTTTCGCCCACGTTTCTTGCGCCCCACACTGCCATGCTGCAATCCGCAGCGTGCACGGTGCTGGACTGCAACCTCTCTCCTGACACGCTGGCGTGGTTGCTGACCCAAACCCGAACCCCACCGGTATTTGTGGATGCGGTGTCCATGGCCAAATGCGGTCGAATCGCGCCATGGTTGTCACGTATTCACCTGTTGAAAGTGAACCGCCTGGAAGCGGAGGTCTTGTGTGGGCGCGCGGTACGGTCTGTAGAGGAGGGATTGCAGTCTGCCAGGCATTTGCACGAGGGCGGCGTACGTCATGTGGTGGTGAGTTTGGGAGAGCAGGGCGTCTGCTGGTGCGATGCCGATGGTGCAGTCGGCTGGCAAGCGGTGCGGCCGGTCAAGGTGGTCAACACCTCGGGGGCCGGAGATGCTTTATTGGCAGGACTGGTGCATGCCCATCTGCAAAGCATGCCGATATCGGTAGCGGTGGACTTCGCCATGGCCTGTGCGGAGTTGACCCTGTCCAGTACATTCGCCAATGCACCCGAACTTTCCGTGGCCCTGGTTCAGCGCCATTTGTCCGCCAGCTCCTCTTTTGTGTGATGATGAAAACCCCTATGCCCAACCTTTCATTTCTTGACGTTTCCCCCGAAGTTCAACACGCTTTGGCCCATGGCCAACCGGTGGTCGCGCTGGAATCCACCATCATTTCCCACGGTATGCCGTTTCCACAAAATGTGGCCACGGCACTGCAAGTGGAGTCGGAAGTCAGAGCCCATGGTGCCGTGCCGGCCACCATTGCCATCCTCCAGGGTCGGCTCAAAGCCGGGCTGAGCGAAAGTGACATTGAAACGCTGGGTCGTGGCGGACGCGACGTTGTCAAAGTCAGCCGCCGGGATTTGCCTTTCATCGTTGCAGCGGGCCAGACCGGGGCCACGACCGTCGCCTCCACCATGATCATTGCCGCCATGGCGGGCATTCGCATCTTCGCCACGGGTGGCATAGGGGGCGTTCACCGCAATGCACAGCAAAGCTTTGATATTTCGGCAGACCTGCAAGAGCTGGCGCAAACACCGGTGGCCGTGGTTTGCGCGGGAGCCAAGTCGATTCTGGACCTTCGTTTGACGCTGGAGTACCTTGAAACCCATGGCGTGCCGGTCGTGGGCTACCAGACGAACCGCTTACCCGCATTTTTCACCCGCGACAGTGCGTTTTCGGTGGACTACCGGCTGGACAGTGCCGCCGACATCGCCCGCGCCCTGCATGCCAAGTGGGCCATGTCGCTCAAAGGCGGCATGGTCATTGCCAACCCTATCCCCGAAGCCTTTGCCATGCCACGGGGAGCCATAGACGAAGCCATTGAACAGGCATTGCAGGAAGCGCAGCAGCAGGGCATTGGGGGCAAGGAGTCCACACCTTTCCTGCTCGCCCGCGTCTGCGAGCTTACGGGAGGTGACAGTTTGGCCGCCAACATTCAACTGGTGCTGAATAATGCGAGATTGGCTGCGGCCATTGGCGCAGAATTGAGCGCCTTGGTTTGCTGACCGCTGCCGTAGTAGGGAAAGCCCCTGATTGCGGGGCCGTCAGAAGCCAAGTACCCTTGTTTCACCATTTCCATTCAACAAAGAGAGAATTTATGCATTTAAGAACCACTGCACGTTTGGGATTATTGGCCTGCGCATTGCTGGCCAGCTTTCACACAATGGCGGAACCGGCCATCGTGTATGACTTGGGTGGCAAATTTGACAAGTCTTTCAACGAGGCTGCTTTTCACGGGATGGAGAAGTGGAAAAAGGAAACCGGCAAGCAGTACCTTGAGTTTGAAATTTCCAACGAATCGCAGCGTGAGCAGGCGGTGCGCCGTATGGCGGAAAAAGGGGCAAGCCCCATCATTGCGATGAGCTTCAGCATGGCCTCCACCATTGGTAAAGTGGCCAAAGAATTTCCCAAACTTCAGTTCGCCATCATTGACGATGAAGTGAAACTGCCTAACGTGCAGTCCGTCGTGTTCAAGGAGCACGAAGGCAGCTTTTTGGTTGGGACCATGGCAGCCATGGTCAGCAAGACTGGCAAAGTGGGCTTCGTGGGCGGCATGGATGTGCCCCTGATCCGCAAATTCCAATGTGGCTATGAACAAGGTGCCAAATTTGCCAACGCCAAAGCTGAGGTATTTGCCAACATGACAGGTACTACGGGTGCAGCCTGGAATGACCCTGCACGTGGCGGAGAACTGGCCAAGGCGCAATTCTCCAAAGGTGCTGATGTAGTGTTTGCCGCTGCGGGCGGAACGGGCATGGGCGTGTACCAAGCTGCAAAAGACAGCGGAAAACTGGCCATTGGTGTCGACAGCAATCAAAACCATTTGCAGCCTGGCACCATGTTGACCTCCATGCTCAAGCGGGTGGATGTGGCGGTGTACAACGTGTCCAAGTCACACAAACCAGGGTTGACGGAGCTAGGTCTGAAAGAAGACGGCGTTGGTTATGCATTGGACGACAACAATGCCAAACTGGTTTCTGCAGATATGAAGAAGAAGGTAGATGCCGCCAAGGCGGACATCATCAGTGGCAAGATCAAAGTAGCTGCCGTCTGCAAGTACTGATCCCGTCATCACCCAACGGTGATTCAAGCCCACGGCGCATCACAGTGCTGTGGGCTTTTGTATGGTGATTGCCAGGTCTTTTGAGGAGTGAATTTTGAGTGTAGTAAGTGGGGCGCCATTCAAGGGCTCAACCGTTGCAGTGCGCATGACCGGTATCAGCAAGCGATTTGGCGCGGTCGCCGCCAACGCAGACGTCGATTTGTGCGTGCGCGCCGCAACGGTGCACGGCATTGTGGGTGAAAACGGCGCAGGCAAGAGCACTTTGCTGTCCGTGCTGTACGGCTTCTACCAGGCCGACAGCGGCGCCATTGAGGTGTTCGGCCATCCCGCCACGATTCGCAATGCGGATGATGCCATTGCGCAGGGCATTGGCATGGTCCACCAACACTTCATGCTGGTAGATACACTCACCGCCCTGGAAAACGTCATGCTGGGTGCGGAACCCCACTGGCTGCTGCAACGCGCCGACCGACAGGTGCGCGCCAAATTGGAAACTCTCATGCAGGCTACCGGTTTGCATGTCAAGCTGGATTCCTTGGTCGCAGATTTGCCGGTAGGTGACCGCCAGCGCCTGGAAATACTCAAAACGCTGTACCGGGGCGCCAAAATTCTTATCCTGGATGAGCCCACTGCGGTGCTCACCCCCCAGGAGACCGAGCAGCTGTTTGAGGTGCTGCGCCTATTGCGCAAGCAGGGCACCACAGTCTTGCTTATTACGCACAAACTCAAAGAAGTCATGCGGCTGTGCGACCATGTCACCGTGATGCGGGCGGGGCGCGTCGTCGATGAATTACCGATTGCACAAGCATCCATCGAAAGCCTGGCAGAGGCCATGGTCGGTCGCAAGGTACACATCGGACGTGTAGAGGCCGATGCAAAAACCGCAGGCCCTGTGCTGCTGCAAGCCAAAGGTGTCATCGTCAAAGATGCCATGCATGTGGTGCGGCTGGCTGGACTGAACCTTGCATTGCGCGCCGGGGAAATTGTGGGGGTTGCTGGCGTTTCCGGAAACGGGCAAAGTGAATTGCTGGATGTTCTCTCTGGACTGCTCCAGCCCACGGAGGGACACTTGAATCTCGGTGGTCGGGACTTTGATGCCACCCACTGGCTTGATCCGCAAACCGCCCGTGAACTGGGCCTTGCGCACGTCCCCGAAGACCGGCATGCGCGTGCCATGGTGATGGATTTTCCCGCATGGGAGTCCGCAGCCTTGGGCTATGACGGCCTGCCCGAGTATTCAACCCTGGGTTGGTTGGCCCAGGACCATATGCGCCAGGCGACAGCGGACATGATGGAGCGGTTTGATGTGCGCCCGCGCGACGTGGAGTTGGTGAGCAGCAAATTCTCCGGTGGCAATCAACAGAAGCTGGTGTTGGCACGCGAACTGGGGCAGGCGCCAAAGGTCCTGCTGGTGGGGCAACCGACCCGAGGGGTCGATATTGGAGCCATCGAATTTATCTATTCACAGTTGCGCGCCATGCGGGATGCGGGCTGTGCCGTGCTGGTCGTATCCAGTGAGCTGGACGAAATTTTGGCGCTATCAGACAGGGTGATTGTGATGAACCAAGGGCGGGTAACCGGTGAGTTGGCGGTTGGCGATTGCACCGAATCGGGCCTGGGCATGTTGATGGTGGGGGAGGGGGAATGAATACTTCTCACGCGTTGCCACGCTGGGCGGACTTGGTTTTGCTCCCCATCGTATGCCTGGGCGTTGCGCTTTTGGTGGCCGCGGCAGTGGTGGCCATGGTGGGACAAAATCCGGCCGAAGTGATCATGGTGCTGATCCAGGGCGCATTTGGATCTGCCCGTGGCTTGAGCTATACCCTCTACTACGCAACCACTTTTATCTTTACCGGACTGGCCGTGGCCGTGGCTTTTCATGGGGGCCTGTTCAATATTGGCGGCGAAGGCCAGGCGATCATGGGTGGATTGGGTACTGGCCTGGTGGCGCTGTGGTTTTCTGCAACGCTCCCCGCCTGGGTCATGCTGCCGCTCATGCTGCTCGCTGGCGCGTTGTTCGGGCTGGCCTGGGCTGCTGTTCCTGCCTGTTTGCAGGCCTACCGTGGCAGCCATGTGGTGATTACCACCATCATGTTCAACTTCATTGCAAGCACCTTGTTGGTCTATCTGTTGGTCAACCACTTGCGACCTGCGGGGACGATGTCCGTGGAAAGTGTGGCGTTTTCCGAATCGGCAAAACTTCCCGATATGCGTACCGCCATGGCCTGGGTTGGTATTGACTGGCCGACTTCCCCGCTGAATGTCAGTCTGTTCCTGGCCCTGCTGGCAGCATTGGCGGTCTACTTGTACCTGTGGCGAACCCGCGGCGGCTACCATTTGCGGGCGGTTGGTTCCAGCCCAGGTGCGGCCGAGTACGCGGGCATCAACTCACGCCATCAAATCGTGATCGGCATGTCCATTTCCGGTGCATTGGCTGGCATGGTTGGCATGAATGAAATTGCCGGGGTCAATGGGCGGCTTTTGCTGGAGTTTGTGAGTGGTGCCGGTTTTACCGGAATTGCGGTGGCTTTGATGGGCCGAAATCACCCATTTGGAATTATTCTTGCCAGTATCTTGTTTGGCGCCCTGTTTCAGGGTGGGGCAGAGGTTGCTTTTGAGGTGCGCGGATTCAGCCGCGACATGGTCATCATGCTGCAAGGTTTTATCGTGCTGTTCTCGGGGGCGATGGTTTATGTCATTGCGCCCAGGCTGGCCTGGATACTCGCATTCGCGAATCGCCTGTTTCACCAAAGTACGCAATCCTCCAAGTCAGGAGCCACCCATGGATGAAGCGCTGTTGGGGGCATTGCTCGCATCCACCCTGCGGGTGTCCACTCCTTTGATTTTTTGTGCTTTGGCCGGATTGATGTCGGAGCGCTCCGGGGTCGTCGATATCGGCCTGGAGGGAAAAATGCTTTTTGCCGCTTTTGCGGCGGGTGCAGCTGGCGCAGTGTATGGTTCCACCACTGTGGCACTGCTGGTGGCCATGGTGGTGGCGATCGCTTTGTCGTGGATGCATGGGCTGGCCTGTGTCAGCCATCGGGGAGATCAGGTGGTCTCGGGCGTGGCCATCAACATCATTGCGGCCGGCATGACCGTGGTGCTGGGAATTGCCTGGTTTGCGCAAGGTGGGCAGACGCCGCCGGTGTCAGCGCAGGTGCGTATTCAACCGCTGTTTCCAGAAATCGCGGCGGCGGCAAAAGACATTCCCGTCGTGGGGGGCATAGTGGGCGATGGCTTGCTCAGCCACAACGCCATGGTTTATCTGGCGTTGGTGCTGGTCCCCTCCATTTGGTGGCTGCTCTTTCGGACACGGTTTGGCCTTCGGCTTCGCGCAGTGGGCGAGAACCCCCAGATGGTGGATGCGGCCGGTGTTTCTGTCACCCGACTGCGGTACACCGCGCTGACTCTGAATGGCATGTTGTGCGGTTTGGCGGGCAGCTATTTGGTCTTGGCCCAGAGCGCCAGTTTCTCTGCCAACATGACAGCCGGTCGGGGGTTCATGGCATTGGCAGCCCTGATTTTTGGCCGTTGGCATCCGGTAAACGCCTTATGGGCTTGTTTGCTGTTTGGATTCCTGGATGCAACGGCCATACGTTTGCAAGGAGTGCACCTTCCTGGCGTCGGTGAGGTTCCGGTGCAGGCGATCCAGGCCATGCCCTACATTCTGACCGTGGTGTTGCTTGCAGGCTTCATTGGCAAAGCGGTGGCACCCCAGGCATTGGGTAAACCTTATTTGAAAGAGCGCTGACGTGGTACCCAGCATTGGCGTCAAGGTGGTGGGCTTCAGCGAAGCGGAGCGGCATTCGCTGAACACGCTGTTTCGCCTTTCTGCCCACAACAATACCGCGTATGCCCTGTGGACACCGGAAGGGGCATGTGCCCCCCATGTGGCACTGATTGATACAGACTGCTATGAAGCGGGCCTGGAAGTAGCGTCCCCACGATTCAACGCCAATCTGAAATTGATCTGTGTCGGTGCGCGCACGGTGGAAAATGCCTGGCGATCACTTCAACGTCCGGTGGACTGGGGTGCGTTGCTGCAGACCCTGGACGCGCTTTTCGAATCGCAAGCGGACGTGGACATCGACCTGGGGATGGAAGAGCCTGTCGATAAGACAGCACCACCCGGCATCAAAGTTTCGCTGCTGGTGGGCATGAGCCGGGAAGACAGTCTGTACTTGCGTGCCAGGCTGGCTCTGGCCGGTTTGACCGAGGTAGATGAATCTCCAAGTATTGTGGACGCTGGCAAACAAGTTGCGCAGCGCCACTACGACTTGGTCATCATAGGCATGGGAGTGTCTGATGCGGACCCTTGGGCGCTGGTGCAATCACTCAAAGAAATGCCCACCCCGGCTGGCTCCGTGATCGTGGCGACAACCGCCCCGTCGTGGCACGCCATGGAGCGTGCAGAACAGCTGGGCTGCACCGGCCTACTGGAAATTCCCTTCAACCCACGACAGGTGATCGACCTGCTGCAAAAGGTCTAAATCTCGTCAGGCAGTTGGTGGCACGTAGCCTTGGGCGGCGTCTGCACCGTCTCCAAAAAAGTGGTTTTCCATTTGCCGGGCCAGATATTGCCGAGCACGGGCATCGGCCAGATTCAGGCGATTCTCATTCACCAGCATGGTTTGGTGCTTGAGCCAGGCGGCCCATGCTTCCTTGCTGACATTTTCCCAAATGCGCTTGCCCAGCTCGCCAGGATAGGGCGGAAAGTCCAGTCCTTCGGCTTCTTTGTCCAGCTTGATACATTTGACGGTGCGTGCCATGAATAACCTTTAGATGAAAAGTGATCTGTTTTTGAAGACGAAACCTTCGATCTTATTCATTTTAGAGGCATACCACGCTTACCCGCATGAGTAAGCTTGACGGCCGTTTGCCTTTGTTTGGAACTTAGCCGACACAAGGCACTCCATGTACCGGTGTG
The DNA here is from genome assembly GCA_001770935.1 of Burkholderiales bacterium RIFCSPLOWO2_12_FULL_61_40. GTDB lineage: Bacteria > Pseudomonadota > Gammaproteobacteria > Burkholderiales > Burkholderiaceae_C > Allorhodoferax. The sequence goes on from MESI01000018.1 coordinate 12,679, forward strand.
GAACGGTTGCTTTTTACACAAAATATTTAAAAGGAACGAGATTTTGAACTTGGTAATTGATTGGCTGGACCATGCACCCCGGCGTGTACTGGTGTTGATGAGCCTGGCCTGTGTGGCCTTGTTGGTGTTTGGCATGTACTTGCAGCACGTCGTTGGCCTGGAGCCGTGTCCGATGTGCATAGTGCAACGTTATGCTCTTGTTTTGATAGCTGCTTGCGCAGCATTGGCGGGGACTACCGGCAAAAAAGGCTTACAAATTGCCGGGAGTTCAGTATTGCTGCTGTTGGCCGGGGCTGGGGCTTTTGTAGCCGCACGCCAGAGTTGGCTGCAATGGTACCCGCCGGAGGTTGTTTCGTGCGGGCGCGATCTGTACGGCATGATTGAAACCTTTCCGCTGCAGCGACTTGTCCCCATGATATTCCGTGGAAGCGGCGATTGCACCAAGGTCGATTGGACCTTTTTAGGCGGTTCTATCGCCAATTGGTCTTTCCTTTGGTTTTGCGCCCTGGGCGGGGTGGCGTTGGCTTTGATCTGGCGCCAACGCAGACGCTGAACGTCAACGTCAACGTCTTCAGGACAGTCGGGCACTCCGCGCAGCCGAAATGAGGCAAGGGTTATCCCGAGGGGTAGTGATATGACCGCCTTGGCATACAGCTTTTTTTGAAATTCAACGAATGGCAACAAACAATTGCTCTGAGTGTTGGTGCACAATGTTTCGATGAATAACGAGAAGGTGTTGGGTATGCCTACTGACTCAGATACGCTTCACTTCCTGGATGACGAATGCGACGGAGGGGCATCCAAAGAGTTGGTTTGGCGCTTGATGGTGATTGACGACGAGCCCGATGTCCATCGGGCGACAACATTCGCCTTGGCCGGAGTCAAAATTCTTGGGCGTTCTCTGCAGTTTTTGCATGCTTACTCTGCAGCTGAGGCAACGCAGCTGCTGCGTACGGAAAAAGACGTGGCCGTTGTACTGCTCGACGTGGTGATGGAGCGCGAGGATGCCGGACTGGCCTTGGTTAAAACCATTCGGCAGGATTTCAAGCTGACCGAATTGCGCATCATCTTGCGCACCGGTCAACCCGGATATGCCCCGGAAATCGAGACTATCCACGATTTCGATATCAACGATTACAAGACCAAATCGGAACTGACCCGCACCAAACTGTATGCCACCGTGACTGCGGCGCTGCGTGCCTACCAGCAAATTCGGGAGTTGGACGAGCTGGCGTTTTATGACCGGCTGTCACGGTTGCCGAATCGCAACAAGTTCATTGATTTGAGCGACGAACGTTTGGAGTCGGGCAACTTTCTGGATGACGCCATTGCGATCTTGGACATTGACGATTTTTCCGAGATCAACGATGCACTGGGTCACCAACAGGGTGATCGCTTGTTGCAGTCGGTAGCCGAACGGCTCAAATCCGAACTGGGTTCTGATGTCATATTGGCCCGTATTGGCAGTGACACGTTCGGGTTGATGGGGTCAACCCAGAGGATGGAGCCTTTGCGGGTGCTTTCTCTCTTTCGTGAGCCCTTTTGGGTCCATGATGACTCCATGGTGGTTACTGCAACCATGGGGGTGACCAAATCCTTGGGGGCAGGCGTCACTGGGCGGGACGCGTTGAAGGATGCCAACATTGCCCTCAAACGCGCCAAAAAGAGTCGGCGCGGTAGCTATGTGATGTACTCCACGGAAATGGGAACCGATATCCGTGAGCGGGTCCGCCTGCTGCAAAATCTGCGCAGTGCCGTAGAAAGTGAACGCCTGTTTGTGGTGTACCAGCCTCAGGTGAATTTGAAAACAGGCGCAGTGGTGGGCGTAGAGGCACTGATTCGATGGAAAAAAGAGGACGGCTCCTTCGTTCCCCCTGACCGTTTCATCCCTTTAGCCGAAGCATCCGGCATGATTGTGGCCATTGGAGATTGGGTGTTACGCGTGGCATGCGACGAATTGGTACGTTTTCAAGCCCTTGGTTTGCCCAATCTGCGCATGTCCGTCAACGTGTCGCAAATTCAATTTCGACACCCCGACTTCCTTGAAAAATTGCGAGTCGCCTTGCTTGAAACGGGTACCAACCCCAAGTACCTTGAGTTGGAGATCACGGAATCAGTGGCCATGGAAGATGCTGACTTCATGCTCGAAACACTGCACAAAGTCCGTGAATTGGGTATTTCCATTGCCATCGACGACTTTGGAACAGGGTATTCTTCTCTCAGCCACCTTCGGCAACTCCCCATCGACCGCCTCAAGATTGACCGAGCCTTTGTGACTGAGCTCAATCAACAGGTATCGGGCGGACATATCGCAGCGATGGTGGTCGAGCTGGGCCGCAATCTCAACCTGACCGTGATTGCCGAAGGCATCGAAGACGACGGTCAGGCCCAGACCTTGCTGGGCTTGGGCTGCCATGAAGGGCAGGGTTATCTGTATGCCACACCTCTGTTGCCCCAACAGTTTAAAGAGTGGTATCAAGCCCGGATTGCAAAAGTTCCCTGATGGAGGACATGCGGTTCATGGCCCTTGCACTGGCACAGTGCAAGGCTGCAACATTGGACGGCGAGGTCCCGGTAGGCGCCGTGGTTGTGAAGGACGGGCAGGTCATTGCCACTGGACGCAATGCGCCCATTTCCCAGCACGACCCCACGGCACATGCGGAAATTGCCGCCCTGCGCGCAGCGGCCAAGGCTTTGGGCAATTACCGACTTGAGGGCTGTGAACTCTTTGTGACGCTGGAGCCGTGTGCGATGTGTGCGGGTGCCATGTTGCACGCGCGACTGCAGCGCGTCGTATTTGGCGCCTTCGATCCCAAAACCGGGGCCGCAGGTTCCGTTTTGAATCTGTTTGACAACAATCAACTCAACCATCACACCAAAGTTCTGGGTGGCGTGATGGCGAAGGAATGCGCCCAACCGCTTCAGGATTTTTTCCGAAGTAAAAGGCAACATGCACATCGCTGCGCCATGCCACTGCGAGAGGATGCCGTCCGGACCCCTGCCACTCGCTTTGAGCATCTTCCAGATTACCCCTGGGCACCACATTACCTGAGCGATCTTCCAGCTCTGGCGGGCCTTCGGATGCACTACCTGGACGAAGGGCCTGCACAGGCGCCGTTGGTATTTCTCTGCCTGCATGGCTACCCAGGTTGGAGCTACCAATACCGAAAGATGCTACCCATCTGGAGTGCTGCTGGCCATCGTGTTGTAGCCCCCGATTTAATTGGCTTTGGAAAGAGTGACAAACCCAAGCGAGAAGCTGCCCACACTTTTGAATTTCACCGACAGAGCTTGCTGCAACTCGTCCAGAAATTGGATTTGCGCAACATCGTTCTGGTGGTTCACGATTGGGGGGGGGTATTGGGTTTAACTTTGCCAATGCATGACCCGGAGCGTTATGTCGGTCTGTTGGCCATGAACACGTCGCTGGCTGCCAGCGATGCCCCAGCGGCATCCTCTTTTCAAAATTGGCAGGCACTTTGCACGCAGAATCCCAAACTCAATGCTGGGCGCCTTGTGGCGATGGGTGAACCGAACCTGAGCCCCCAGGAGTGTGATGCTTACGACGCCCCCTTTCCAGACGCGGGCCACTGCGCGGCGCTACGGGCTTTTCCGCGCATGGTGCCACAGTTGGAAAGTGTGCCTGGCGCGCATACAGCGCAACACGCCAGGCAGTTCTTACGCGATGAGTGGAAGGGGAAAAGCCAAGTGTTTCTGACTACTTTGGACGCAACAACCGACCCTCTGTGTGAAGATATTCGCCGCTGCCCAAAGCCTGTCAGGGTTGATGGTGCGGGCTATTGGCTTTCAGAAGCCGGAGAGTTTGTCGCCCAAGCTGCGCTTTCACATTTCACTGCCGGATAATCATGCGGTGAAAAAACATATCTATATCTATTCTCCGTCCGGTGCTGTACGTGATAAAGCCGCCTTCAAACGTGGCGTACTGCGACTTCGATCTTTAGGGCATGAGGTGGAGGTGGACCCTGACGCCCTCGCAAGCCATATGCGCTTTGCTGGAGACGATGCCACACGCTTGGCCTCCATTCACCGGGCGGCCGCTAGTGGTGCCGACGTAGCCCTTATCTCAAGGGGGGGGTATGGTTTGACCCGCATTCTTGGAAAAATTCGTTATAAATCAGTCGCTAAAGCCATCGAACGCGGAACCCAGTTTGTCGGCATCAGCGATTTCACTGCATTTCAATTGGCAATGCTCGCCAAGACAGAGCGCATTACCTGGGCTGGGCCTGCGCTGTGTGAGGGATTTGGAGTAGGGGGGAAACCGGACGCGTTAGACGACCATGGACACGCGGAACCACTCCACCCCGATGAAATTATGGAAGACTGCTTCAACGACATGTTGACGGGGCAAGGGGAGGGTGCGGGATGGCGCCAGCACCGCGAGCCTGCATCCGCGTCGCCATCCGCACGCCACGAGACCTGGTCAATAGAAAATGCCACCGTTTGGGGGGGGAATCTGAGTATGGTGGCAGCCCTGCTGGGAACTCCTTATTTCCCCAATATCAAAGGCGGAATTCTGTTTTTGGAAGATGTTGCAGAGCACCCTTACCGCATTGAACGCCTTTTGACCCAGCTGCTGCATGCGGGGGTATTGGCGCGCCAAAAGGCTGTCGTCATGGGGCAGTTTACAAATTACAAGCTCACCCCCCATGACAAGGGCTTCAAGTTGCAAACGGTCATTGATTGGCTTCGCAGCCAAATCAAGGTCCCGGTTTTGACCAATCTCCCTTACGGCCATGTAGCCACCAAAGTATTGCTGCCAGTGGGAGCCAAATCCAACCTGGTTGTTGAGGGACGAGATGCCCTGATGTTTTGGGGTCACCAATAAACGGCTTTAAGTAGGAATGCCCTAAACTCAGCACTTACATATGAATCGGAGCTTCCGGGAATGGGTGTCCAAGCGACTGTTGTATTTACAGATCTACATGGCAGTACGGCTGTGTTTGAATCACTGGGAAATGCCCGTGCGACAGACTTGATCACCCAAATTACGACCTGGATTGCTCAACAGTGCACCGCCCACGGTGGCCGGGTCATTAAGACCCTGGGAGATGGCGTATTGGCCATGTTTTCAGAGGAGCAAAGCGCGGTCAATGCCGTTGTAGAACTGCAGCGCGGTCACATCAACCGTTCCATGCGGGTGGCTCCGGATTTGCAATTGCCTCTGCGAATTGGCGTATCCAGTGGTGAAGTGGAAATGGTCGCAGGAGATTGCTACGGGGATGCGGTGAATGTGGCATCGCGCTTGTGTGATCTTTGCGGACCAAGCCAAATTTGGGCCAGCGCGGCAGCACTGCGCCGCGTCGACGAAGGTGCCGGTGTTACATTTCGCGCCCTTGGCCCCATTGGAATTCGGGGCCGTGGCGAACCTTGCTCCGTATTTCAGGTCGAGTGGCGCCAAGAAGAAGTGACCGACTTCCTCACCATGCAGGGAAAGATCGACGAGGTGTATGCGTCAGGGAATGTAGATATATTGGGCCGGGAAATTGAACTGACGTGGCTGGGTAGCGCCAAACGATTCAAATCATTTGAATTGCCTGTGGCAATTGGCCGCGTGCATACCGTTGAGTTCATGGTCAATGATCCACGCGTCTCACGCACCCATGCCCGGCTGGAATGGCGCAATGGCAGCGTTGTCTTTGTGGACCTGAGCAGCTATGGCAGCTGGGTTCGATTCACCGGAGCCAAAGGGGCCGACGTTCTTTTGCGTCGCGAGGAGTGTGTCTTGCACGGAAAAGGTGAGTTTGCATTGGGCGGTTCTTTTGCAGACCCCAGTGTTGCAACAGTGCATTTCTCGGTGATGTAAAACAAAAAGCGTTTTTTCTGCGTGACACAACTTAACATAATATACATCGTATCAAATACAGATTGACTCCTTCATTTCTGATGATCAACACCTTTTCTACCAAACCCCCTTTGGCTGACGATTGCGAATGAATGCAGCGATGAGATCCACAGCATCGGTCCGTTGCTTTTTTCGCGCGAAATCCAGGGCTGTCAAACCCAAATCATTTTTCAGATCAACGTCGGCGCCCGCGTCCAGTAAAAGTTTTACGGAAGCCGCCGTTCCGTACATGGCCGCCATCATCAGCGGCGTGCTGCCATTGGGTGAAGCCGCGTCAATGTAGGCATGGTTGTCCAGCAACAATTGCATGATGTCATTGTGTCCACCGGTGGCGGCGTAATGCAACGGTGTCCAGCCCGGTTTGTTGACATCGGCATCAAGCGCAATGAGTTTCCTGCAAACGTCCGTAAACCCGCGCAGTGCTGCCAGCATCAAAGCATTTTCATCTTGGGCGGTACGCGTGTTGATATCGGTGGTGGGCTGTGCCAGCAAAACGTCAACCACCTTCAATGCCGATCCGCGCAAGGCCAATATCAGACCACGCTGCCCCTGTGGATTGACGGTATTGGGATCGAAACCGCGCTGAAACAGCATAGTTACAGCTACGGCATTGTCACTGCCTATGGCAGCAAAATAATCATCGTACGACCCCGCATGTGCCCATGAAAAGCATGTAAAAACAAATAGATACAAGCCAGATCTAATGCAATTTTTCATGCATTAACTCCACGAAAAAGCTGCTCGAAGTTGCGGCTTGTCACTTCCCCAATACTTTCCACACTGCAGCCTCTCAATTGCGCCAGTTGCTGCGCCACGCAAGGTACGTACGATGGATTGTTGGTTTTTCCGCGAAATGGAACCGGCGCAAGGTAGGGGCTGTCCGTTTCAATCAGCAGGCGGTCCATGGGAACCCAGGCCGCAACATCCCGAATATCCTGGGCTGTCTTGAAGGTCAATATTCCAGAAAACGAGATATAAAAGCCCATCTCCAGTGCGGCCTTGGCGACTTCACGGCTTTCCGTAAAGCAATGAAACACCCCACCGGCGGAGCCCGCACTGCCATCTTCGCCCTCTTCCCGCAGGATAGCCAAGGTATCGTCAGAGGCACTGCGGGTGTGAATCACCAAGGGTTTTCCAAGCTGCCGAGCGGCCCGAATGTGTGTACGGAACCGTTCACGTTGCCATTCCATGTCAGCGTGTGTTCGTGTCCCCAGCCGGTAATAGTCCAGGCCCGTTTCGCCTACTGCCACCACCCGAGGCAAAGCGCCCCGCTGCAACAGGTCGGCCAGCGCGGGTTCAGCCACATCTTCATTGTCCGGATGAACCCCCACCGTGGACCAGAAATTGTCATACCGCATCGCCAAACCATGCACCGCAGAGAACTCTTCCAACGTCGTGCATATGCAAAGGGCGCGGTCAACCTGCGCCGCAGCCATGGCAAACCGAATGTCTTCCAGAGAAGACACCAATTCAGGAAACGTCAAATGGCAATGGGAATCTGTAAACATGGAAATGAGAGTTCAAAAAGGGCTTGCCTGTGCCCGAGGCGTAAGTTCACCGCGAGAATGCTGCGGGCTACGACACTCACATCGTCTGCGTGGGGCGGTCCGACGCCAAGTGGGCGCCCAAAATTTCTTCAATTTTCAGTTTGAGTGCGCGAGACTTTTCGTCCTTGGGGAACAAGATTCCAACGCCCTGCGCCCGTCCACCGGCCGCCTTTCCGGGTGTAACCCACGCCACTTTCCCCGCAACCGGGTAACGTTGCGTGTCCTCCGGCAACGACAGTAATACGTACACATCGTCACCCAAGGAATACTCCCTTGAGGTTGGAATGAACACGCCGCCTTCGGAAAAAAGCGGAATATAGGCAGCATACAAAGCCGCCTTTTCCTTGATGGAAAGCTGGATGACACTGGGGCGCGGCGTGGATGTGGGTGGTGTACTCATTGGAACGGCTCAATGGTGTGAGTTTAGGGCTGTTTTGGCTTGCCCTACAAGTGCCTCTTGCATCAATCCATTATTGAACGGGTGATCCATGGTTCGCATGGCTTCTGCCAATGCTTTACCCCACCCGCTTAAGGCGCTAAAAGGCACGGGTCCACACAGGTCGACTGCATTGAAAAACCGTGGCTTGGCGCCCATTTGGTGGGCCATTAAATCATGGCAAAGTTTGTGCAAGGCGTCGATGATTTGTGGCGCAGTCCACTCTTTTACAAAGGCCACATCCCCGCGCGCCATGGCCTTGGGCAGGGCGGACCAGGCAAGCGGGTCCCGGCCAGAGGCCGCATACATGATCGCATCTTCCGGCCGCCCTCCCGTGGCCTGTAGCAATAACAGCGCCTGGGCAGCGGCGATGCCTTGGGACTGCATCCATGTCTGACTTGTTTGCAGGTCGGGCCAACGCATGCTGTGCCCCAGGCAACGGCTGCGAATGGTCGGCAGCAGTTGGTGGGCTGACTCACTTGCAAGCACGAACTTCACATCTCCCGCGGGTTCCTCCAGCGTTTTGAGCAGGGCATTGGCGGAAATAGCATTCATCTGTTCGGCAGGAAACACCAAAATCACCTTGCCCCGTCCACGGGCACTGGTTCGCTGCGAAAACTCGACCGCGTCACGCATGGCCTCAACCCGGATCTCCTTGCTGGCCTTGCGTTTTTTGTCGTCAATGTCGGACTGCGCTTTCTCGCTCAAGGGCCAAGCCAGTTCAAGCATCTGGATTTCTGGCATCAGCACGCACAAGTCGGCATGGGTGCGCACCTCTATGGCATGGCAACTTCCGCACACCCCGCAAGCACCATCCGGGCCGACCTGTTCGCAGAGCCATGCGCGCGCCAGTGCCATGGCCAAGGCGTACTGGCCTAATCCCGATGGTCCGTGCAACAACCAGGCATGCCCCCGTTGCGCCAGCAATTGACGCGTCTGCGCCACGATCCATGGCGGAGGCGCTGCACCGATAGAGTCAGTCACCATGGCAAAAGGCCCTTGTCTTGCGTTGCATGCACCACATCCCGCCAAACGAATTCGGGAGCTTGATCCGAATCGATTCGTGCGAAACGGGAAGGATAAGCCTGCATACGTTTGGCGTAGCCAGCGGCCACATGTTCGAAAAAAGCGACGGGCTGCGACTCAAACTTGTCAGGAATGCGCACGCCGACAAGCCTGTCAGCAGCCACCTGTGCGGGCAGATCAAACCAAATCGTAAGCTCAGGTTGCAACACCTGCACGGGTTCGGACTTCTCGCCAACCAAGGAAGTGCCCTGAACCCATTCCTCCAGCACCGAAAGCACCTGCCAGTCAAAACCACGCCCCCCCCCTTGGTAGGCGAAGGTGGAGTCCGTAAAACGATCACACAAAATCACCTCACCCCGCCCGAGCGCAGGCAGTATGACGTTTTGCAGATGGTCTCGCCGGGCTGCAAACACCAGCAAGGCTTCGGTCATGGCGTCCATGGGCTCATTCAAGACCAGAGTGCGTAGCCGCTCTGCCAAGGGAGTGCCACCGGGCTCGCGCGTGATCGTGACTACCCGTCCTTGCTCCCTGAATGCATGCGCCAAGCCTTCGATGTGTGTGGACTTTCCCGCACCATCAATGCCTTCAAAACTGATAAAAAGTCCGCTTCTCGTCATTGTGCTTGGCTCACTGTCCGCGTTGGTATTTGTTGACCGCCCGATTGTGCTCGTCCAAGGTGGCGCTGAATTGGCTGCTGCCATCACCTTTGGCCACGAAATACAGGGCATTGGAATGTGCCGGTTGCACAGCGGCCAGCAACGAAGCTTTTCCCGGCATGGCAATGGGCGTGGGAGGCAGGCCCACCCGCGTGTAGGTGTTCCAAGGGGTGTCCGTTTGCAGATCTATTTTGCGCAAATTACCATCAAAAGACGCGCCCAGGCCATAAATCACCGAGGGGTCGGTCTGCAAACGCATGCCGATGCGTAGCCGATTGGAAAATACAGCGGCAATCAGCGCCCGGTCATTCGTCCGCCCAGTTTCTTTTTCGACAATGCTGGCCAATGCCAGAGCCTGCTCAGGGGACTTCAGGGGCGACTGTGGCGCGCGTTGCGCCCACGCCGCCGCCAGCCTTTTGTCCATGGCCCGCATGGCGCGTTGCAGCACCGCCAAATCACTGGAACCTTTGGAGTAGGTGTAGGTGTCAGGGAAAAATCGCCCTTCCGGGTGCACACCAGACTTACCCAATTGCACCATGATGGCCTCGGGCGATAGGTCTTGGGTTTGGGACTTGAGTTGCTCTGCATTCTTCAGAGCCATGCGCACTTGTTGAAAGGTCCACCCCTCAACCAGCGTCACACTGCGCATTGCTTCCTCCCCTTGCACCAATTTTCTGAGAAGACTGCGTGGTGTGGTGTCCCGGTCCAACTCGTAACTTCCAGCTTTGATTTTCCGGGATTCACCGGACAGTCTGAACCACCAGTACAGCAGCGCCGGACTGATGGACACCCCCGCGTCGGCCACGCCAATGGCCACATCCCGGGCGCTTTCGCCAGTTTCAATAGACAGGTCCACCGTGGGGGTTGGCAAGTCAAGCCGATGGTTCAGCCACCCCACCCCGAGGCCGATCCCGCCCAAAAAACTGGCCAGCACGGCAACTAAAAATAAACGCACAACCCTACTTCCCTTGAGAAACGACAGAAGGAATCATAATTCAGGCCATGAACACAGTGATTACCAATACAGTGACAGGCGATAAACCTGTGTCACCTTTGAATGGCGTAGCCGCCCTCACCCACCTGGGTGTCATCCGGGTTGCTGGAGAAGATGCAGCCAGGTTCATCCACGGGCAACTAACGCAAGATTTCTCACTGCTCGGCTTGCATGAAGCACGTCTGGCGGCCTTTTGTTCTGCGAAAGGCCGCATGCTGGCGAGTTTTATCGGGTTCAAGCGCAGCGCAGATGAAATCCTGTTGCTGTGCAGCCGGGATATTCTCGCCACCATCCTAAAACGCCTGACCATGTTTGTGATGCGCGCAAAGGCCAAACTGAGCGATGTATCCGGCGAGTATCTGGTGTACGGCCTGGCTGGAAATGCTATACAAACCATAGCTGCTCACGCACATTCCACATGGGCCAAGGCCGATTTAGGCACTGCAAGCGTGGTCAATCTCTACCCTGCTGATGGAACTTCCCGTCAACTCTGGGTCGCCCCCAAAGAGTCCGCACCGCCACCCGGGCAATCCCTTGCGCTGGAGGTCTGGCTTTGGGGCGAGGTACGCAGTGCGGTAGCCACCATCACGGCACCGGTGGTCGAAGCCTTTGTACCCCAGATGATCAACTATGAATCCGTCGGTGGGGTGAACTTCAAAAAGGGTTGTTATCCCGGGCAAGAGGTGGTGGCGCGCAGCCAGTTCCGTGGAACGCTCAAACGCCGGGCATTTGTAGTGCATACAGACGCACCCATGGCGGCGGGGGACGAAGTGTTTGCGAGCGATGACCAGCCGGTTGGCACCGTGGTACAGGCCGCAGCAGCTCCCTTGGGTGGGTTTGACGCCATCGTTAGCCTGCAACTCTCCGCCATAGGAGCGGAACCCCTGCATCTCTTGCACACCGCCGGCCCAGTAATCAACCTCTTTCCCCTGCCTTACGCTTTACTTGCAGACGTTTGAAGATGCGCTGTATTGAAACGCGCCAACAGCCTGTAAACTAATCCCCCAATACAGTGAGGCGATGCGCTAGGATCGTTTGCAGTTGTTCTCAGAATTCGCGTTAAGGGTTATTAGATGTCTACACCGCTGACCAAAGAAGAAGCATTTACCCGATTGGGTGAGATCACCCGTGAAATGCACGAGGCTTTAACGGTATTGGGTGGCAACCAGTTGCAGACCATCATGGGAGAAATTCCCGATGCACGGGACCGCTTGGCCTATGTCGGAAAGATGACCGAAGACGCAGCCAACAAGGTGCTTACCTTGGTCGAATTGGCCAAGCCCGATTGTGATGACCTTGCCACCCGTGGTTTGGAATTAGGTCAATCGCTGACCCGCATGGCAGCGGCCAGCGATTTGAGTGTGGAGCGCGCCAAAGGGCTGTTGGTGGTGTGCGGTAAATTTGCCGAACGCTCTGCGAAATTCGCAGACAAGCAGGCATCGGTCCTGAGCGACATCATGATGGCGCAGGATTTTCAGGATTTATCGGGCCAGGTAATCAAAAAAGTCATCGATATCATCTCCCGCACCGAAATGCAGCTGGTGCACCTTTTAATTGACAGCGCGCCCGACACGGTAGCTGCCGCTGCCGCCGCTAGTCAGCCAACTACAGTGGACACACACAAGTTGGAAGGTCCCCAAACGGCCGACAATGCACTCCAACAGAACGACGTGGACGATCTGCTGGCGTCACTGGGTTTTTAAAACCGCAGCTTGGCCTGCGGCACTGGCAAAGACCGCACCATCTCGATATGTGCGATGCCCGCTTCTTCAAACGGCACGCCGCGTGCCGTGAAATCCAAACCGGTGTAAAAACCTTCTGCACTGTGTTGGGCGTGCAACATAAGCTCCCGATCCCCGCGCTTTTGTGCTGCTTGCACCAGGACGTTTAAAACGTCACGCCCCAGTCGGGAACCACGCAGTACGCGGCTGACTGCCATCCGGCCGATACGCCCCACTGCCGGAGAATGCTGTACCAGGCGTCCGCAGGCAACGGTCTGGCCCAAACGATTGAACGCGACTGCATGCAAGGCCGGTGCGTCATACTCATCCCACACCAGCGCTGGCGCAATACCCTGTTCGTCTACAAAAACCTCCGTGCGCAACTCCGAAGCCTTGGGGCCCAGTTCCGCCCATGGCCCCAATTCCAGGCGGACCATCGCTTGACCCGCTTCATAGCTTTCAAACACCTCGCGCAACGCGGCAGGCACAGGCCTCGAAGACTGTGTGGCAGGGTCGGCGAACACATAAATGAGTTCTCCGCTGACCAGCAAGGTATCTCCCCGGTATATGGACCCGTGAAACGCAATGGACGAAGTACCCATGCGCACACACTTCAGCCCTATTTCCATCATGTCGTCGAACTGGGCAGAGGCATGGTATTCCAAAGTGGATTTTTTGACGTACAAATCACCACCCAGTTGCCGCAATGCCGCCTCGTAGGGAAGCGCCAACGCCCGCCAATACTCCCCCATGGCGGTGTCAAAAAACGTCAGATAGTGGGCGTTGAACACAATTTTTTGCATGTCCACCTCCGACCAGCGCACGCGCATGCGGTGAATGAAACGGAAGTCTGATCGCTGAATGCTCATGCTGAAAATGCCTCTCGCAACGCACGGGCGGCGTCCGCATGAGCCTTGGCGGCCTCCGGGATAGCGCGTCCCATTTTGATGAATTCGTGGACCACACCCCGGTAAATTTCCAGATCCACGCGACAGCCAGCCATGCGCAGCCGGTCGGCATACTGCACGCCCTCGTCCACCAAGGGATCACATTCCGCCAGCCCCAACCAGGCTGCGGCGACACCTGTCAAATCCACCTCCGCTCCGTCTGCTGTCTTGCCATCCAGCGGTGCAAACCGCCAATCGTCGCGGTCCTGCACCGTGCGGATGTAATGGTTGAAAAAATAGGTGATGTGCGGCTCTTCCAGCACAAAACCCTGGGCAAATTTCCGGTGAGATTCAGTATTCTGGTGTCCGGCGCAGCCGGGATAAAACAGCAGTTGCAAGGCCAGCGCCATTCCTGCGTCGCGTGCCTCAATGGCACAGGCGGCGGCCAGAGTGCCCCCCGCACTGTCGCCACCCACCGCCATACGCCCGACATCCAGGCCACGCGTGCCACCCTGGTGCGCCACCCATTGCGCGGCATCCCAGGCGTCGTTGTGTGCCGTGGGAAACTTGTGCGTGGGCGCCAGCCTGTAGTCCACCGACAGCACTGCGCATTGGGCAAGATGGCTCAAACGGCGGCACAGACCGTCATGCGTCGCCACGCTGCCAATCGTGAAGCCACCCCCATGAAAATAAACAAGCACCGGCAGCACCGCTGAGGAAGGTGCATACAGGCGCACGGGTAGCGCAAACTGGTCTCTGGCGGGAATACTGAAGTCCTCTACCCGTGCCAGGGTCTGTACCGGCAACTCCAACACACCTGCTCCTGCCGTATAGGCGGCTCGCGCCTGCTCTGGTTGCAATGCATGCATGGGGAGATGTCCCAGGCGGGCCATACGATCCAGGACGCCGTGCATGGCCGGGGTCAGCAGCGCACGTGGATTGCGGTGATGGTAATGGTGGGGACTCATGGAACAGGAACTTCTTGGTACAGTGCAATTTTCCAATCCTACACGGCATTCACCATGGCTCTTATCTACTACGTGACGCAGGTACAGTTCGAATTTGGAGCCATCAAACTCCTCAAGCAAGAGTGTGAGCGCGTGGGCATTACCCGGCCTTTGGTCGTGACGGACCAGGGCGTGAAGGCCGCCGGCATTTTGCAAAAGGCGCTGGATGCCCTGCCCGGCCTGCCAGTGGCGGTGTTTGACCAGACGCCGTCCAACCCCACCGAAGCCGCCGTGCGCGGCGCGGTGGAAGTATTTAAGGCAAATCGGTGCGACGGCCTGATTGCCGTGGGCGGTGGGTCATCCATTGACTGCGCCAAGGGCGTGGCGATTGCCGCCACGCACGAAGGGCCGTTGACACATTACGCCACCATCGAAGGCGGTTCTCCCAGAATTACCGACAAAACGGCACCCCTGATTGCCGTGCCCACCACCAGCGGTACCGGCAGCGAAGTGGCCCGCGGTGCCATTCTCATTGTCGACGACCATCGAAAACTCGGCTTTCACTCCTGGAATCTGGTGCCAAAAACCGCCATTTGCGACCCTGAGCTTACCCTGGGCTTACCCCCCAAACTCACCGCCGCCACTGGCATGGACGCCATCGCCCACTGCATGGAAACGTTCATGGCACCGGCCTTTAATCCACCGGCCGATGGCATTGCGCTGGATGGTTTGGAACGCGCCTGGGCGCATATTGCCCGTGCCACCCAGGACGGGAGTGACCGGGAAGCCCGCATGAACCTGATGAGTGCCTCCATGCAAGGTGCCATGGCGTTTCAAAAGGGATTGGGTTGTGTGCACTCGCTCAGCCATAGTCTGGGTGGTGTGAACCCCAGGTTGCACCACGGCACCCTCAACGCCATGTTTTTGCCAGCGGTGGTCCAGTTCAATGCCCAAGCCGACTCCATTCAAAAGGAACACCGCTTGCAACGTATGGCACACGCCATGGGTCTGGGTTCGGTCAGTGACATCGGTGCAGCCATCAAGGACATGAACGCCCGACTGGATTTGCCCAACGGCCTTAGCGCCATGGGGGTGACACCATCCCAGTTTGATCAGGTCATTGCGGGGGCAATGGTCGACCACTGCCACAAAACCAACCCTCGCATTGCCACGGCGGAAGACTACCGCGACATGCTGATGCAAGCCCTGTAGCAAAGGGCAGCCAAGGCCTAATCCACCTTAAAGACGCTGACCACATGGGTGAGGTTGGCAGACTGCTCCTGCATGGAACCTGCCGCGGCTGCCGCCTGCTCGACCAAGGCGGCGTTTTGCTGGGTCACCGTATCCATTTCCCGGACAGCGTCATTGATTTGCTCAATGCCGGCCATTTGTTCCTGGCTGGCAGCCATGATCTCACCCATGATGTCCGTCACACGTTTGACGCTGCTCACGATGTCCGTCATGGTCGATCCGGCCTGGTTGACCAATGAACTACCGGTTTCAATCTTTTCGACGGAGTCGCCAATCAGCGTCTTGATTTCTTTCGCGGCGGCGGCCGAGCGGCCCGCCAGGGCCCGCACCTCGGACGCCACCACGGCAAAGCCCCGGCCCTGCTCGCCAGCGCGTGCAGCTTCCACGGCCGCATTGAGCGCCAGAATATTGGTTTGAAACGCAATGCCATCAATCACCGCGATGATGTCGACGATCTTTTTGGATGACTCATTGATGGAGCCCATGGTGCTGATCACCTGGGATACCACTGCACCGCCTTTGGCGGCCACATCGGATGCGGCCACCGCCATCTGATTGGCCTGGCGGGCATTGTCGGTATTTCTTTTGACGGTGCTGGTCAACTCCTCCATGGAAGCCGCCGTTTCTTCCAGCGAGCTGGCTTGGCGTTCGGTACGGGAAGATAAATCCATATTGCCACTGGCGATCTCGCTGGTTGCATGGCCCAGAGACTCTGTACTTTGGCCCACTTGCCGAATGATTTTCTGCAAGCGCTCGACGAACACATTGAATAGCCGTGCCACCTCGCCGATTTCATCTTCCCGATGCACCATGAGACGGCGTGTGAGGTCGGCATCCCCACTCGAAATGGTTTCCAAGGCAGAGCGGATACGGTTCAAGGAACGCATCAGCACCGTGTTCAGGCCAACCACCAAGGCAGCCACCAGAGCAACATTGAGCACCAGCACCTGGGTAATGACCTGAAAGACTTCAGCCCGCAATGCGCGCTCGATTTGATCGCGCGACATATAGACTTCCACGGTGCCCACCGTCTTCAACTGGCCGGAATCGTCAAACTTAAACTCTTCGGCAACTTTGTCCCCTGTCAATGTGCTGTCTGCCTTGGCGGTCACCATTTTGCCGTTTTCGTCACGGATACGGCCGGCAGCAAAAGCCTTCTTGGCATTTTGAACAATGATGGCGGCGATGGAAGGGTCCCCCATTTCGGCATCCAACAGGGTATCGAGTTGCTTGGCATCGAAATTCCAGATGGGTGCAGGCAGACCAATTTGCAGCCGACTCACCGCCCTTCGGACCTGCTCATCCAACTGCTGCTCCATGGCGCGCTTGCTGCTCACATAGCTGAAAACGCCGAACAGAGAAACCAGCAGCGTTGTGATGGAGACAAAAATGACGATCAACCTGACGCTGATTCGATCCGACACTTTCATTCTGGACTCCTTATTCGCATTGAAATCAATTTGGAATCAACGACAGGGATGGTTCTATAGTTCTTGATAGAGCTAACACCAACGAATACCCATTGCGTCAATGTACAGCAATCCGACGCCAAAAAGTGAGCAAATCTTTGCGGGTATTTACCAATTCAAGGTCATGACATCCATGGCGAATTCAGCCAATCCAGGTTGTATCGCACTTGAAGTGATTCGGGTCAATTTGCAGCGCAATCATGATCTCTCGCCGCGCATCGTCGTTACGCTTGGCCAGCGTGGCGACATAGCCCAGGTTGTTGTGCATGCGGGCCTTGTACGGCGATTTTCCCAAAGCCCTGTCCACCAGCGCAAAGCTGACACTGCCCATTCATATCGTGTTCCTGCGTTTTTTACTTTGTCGCAGTTATGGGTTCAGCAAATATTCGCAAAAAAAGGACTTGCAATTTCTCGCAAGTCCTTGATTTATAACCAATAAATTGGTGGGCAGTACAAGTTTCGAACTTGTGACCCCTGCAGTGTGAATGCAGTGCTCTACCCCTGAGCTAACCGCCCTGAATTCTGTTCAGGTAAGCCTAAAATTATACAACAAGTTTTAAGCAACTTTACGCCACAGTGTTTTTCCACCACTCGATTTGTCAATTTGATTCATGACATCCTCGTGGGCACCCAGTTCCTGGTCGTTGGCGGCCAGGACCGGCAAAACAAAACCGCTCAGATCCATGCGCACCGCCACCGGACCGTCTGACTCCTCCGACACACTCACATCCATGAGCAAGGCATCCTGGCCGCGCGTGAGGTTGATATAGACATCGGCCAACAGTTCGGCATCCAGGAGAGCACCGTGCAGGGTCCGCCCCGAACGGTCCACCTCCAAGCGATCACACAAGGCATTCAGGTTGTTGCGCTTGCCAGGGAACATCTCCTTGGCCATCACCAGGGTGTCTACCACCCCGGACACATGCTCCGCAAACGGGGGTTTCCCCACCAGCTTCAATTCGCTGTTCAGAAAACCAATATCGAATGCCGCGTTGTGAATGATGATTTCCGCGTCTCGCAGATAACTCAGCAGCTCTTCCACCACCTGCTCGAACTTGGGCTTGTCCCGCAAAAATTCGGTGGTGATCCCGTGAATCCGCAAGGCATCTTCGTGGCTGTCCCGCCCTGCATTCAGGTAAAAATGCAGATTGTTGCCCGTGAGTTTGCGGTTGACCAATTCGACGCAACCGATCTCGATGACACGGTCACCGCCTTCGGCATGCAGACCCGTGGTTTCGGTGTCCAAAAATATTTGGCGCATGGGAGCAGCCCTTCCCTTTAGTGGTTCTCTTTGGCGTGGTTGATGGAGTATTTGGGTATTTCCACCACCAGGTCTTTTTGCGCCAAAAAAGCCTGGCAACTCAAACGTGAATTGGGCTCCAGACCCCAGGCGCGGTCCAGCATGTCCTCTTCATTTTCATCCAAGGGATTCAGTGAGGACATGCCTTCGCGCACGATGACGTGGCAGGTGGTGCAAGCACAACTCATATCGCAGGCGTGCTCTATATTGATGTGGCTGTCCAACAAGGCTTCACAAATAGAGGTACCCGCCGGTGCGGACACTTCGGCCCCCTCCGGGCAGTACTCGGGGTGTGGCAAGATTTTGATAATGGGCATGGCTAGATTCCTGATGCAGCCTCAAAGGGCTTCGATATTTTTACCAGCGAGGGCATGCGCTATACCCCGGTTCATACGCATGGCGGCAAAGGCCTCGGTCGCCTGCGCCAAAGCCTTGCTGAAAGCTTCCACGGTGGCTGCGTCACCGCTGGACTTGGCAGACACCAGGGCTTGCATGGCACCATCGATGTTGCTGCGCTCGGCGGCGCCCAACAAATCACTGTCGGCTTCAAGGGCTGTTTGGGTCGCCATCACCAAGCGGTCGGCGTCCACACAGGCCTCCACCAGCGCACGGGTGCGCATGTCCGACTCTGCCGTGGCAAAACTGTCCTTGAGCATCTGGGCAATCTGGTCGTCACCCAATCCGTAAGAGGGTTTGACATCGATACGCGCCTCCACACCGCTGACCTCCTCGCGGGCCGACACATTCAGCAGGCCATCGGCATCCACGGTAAAGGTCACGCGGATACGGGCGGCGCCTGCGGTCATGGGTGGAATGCCCCGTAGCTCAAACCGGGCCAGGCTGCGGCAATCGGCCACCAGATCGCGCTCCCCCTGCACCACGTGCAGGGCCAAGGCGGTCTGCCCGTCCTTGTAGGTGGTGAAGTCTTGCGCCATGGCGGTGGGAATGGTCTGGTTGCGGGGAACAATACGCTCCACCAAACCGCCCATGGTCTCTACACCCAAGGACAAGGGAATCACGTCCAGCAGCAGCAAGTCCCCTTCGGCATTGTTGCCAGCCAACTGATTGGCCTGGATCGACGCGCCCAGGGCCACCACTTCGTCAGGGTTGAGGTTAGTCAGGGGTGCGCGTCCGAAAAACTCGGCCACCGCCGCACGCACCTGCGGCATGCGGGTCGAGCCCCCCACCATGACCACCCCCTGCACCTCGTCCACCGACAACTTGGCATCCCGCAGGGCTTTGCGCACGGCGGCGATGGTACGGGCGGTCAGATGCGAAGTCAGTGCATGGAACTGCTCCGCCTTCACATCAAAATCGACTGCAGCCCCCGCCAATTGGTCGTGGAAAGCTACGTTATTTGTAGCAGATAGCGCTTCCTTGCACTCCCTGGCTGCCACCTTGAGGGAAGCCTTGTCGGCCGCTGTAACGGCCTGCATGCCCGTTTGGGCCAGAACCCAGTCCACCAGCGCGTGGTCGTAGTCGTCGCCCCCCAAGGCGGAATCGCCCCCGGTTGCCACCACCTCAAAGACCCCTTGGGTCAGGCGAAGAATGGAAATATCAAAGGTGCCACCACCCAAATCGTAAATGGCGTACACGCCTTCGCTGGCATTGTCCAGCCCATAGGCAATGGCGGCTGCCGTGGGCTCGTTGATCAGGCGCAGCACATTCAAACCCGCCAATTGGGCCGCGTCTTTGGTCGCCTGGCGCTGCGCGTCGTCGAAATAGGCGGGTACCGTGATTACTGCGCCATACAAATCATCGTTAAAAGTGTCTTCGGCCTGGTAACGCAGTGTGGCCAAAATCTCAGCACTGACCTCCACCGGCGATTTTTCTCCCGCCACGGTATGGATTCCCAGCATGCCAGCGTGCTCGGCAAAACGGTAGGGCAACTTCCCTGCCCCCTTGACATCGGCCAGGCTGCGTCCCATGAAACGCTTCACGGAAGAAATGGTGTTCTCAGGGTCGAGTGCCAGATGCTCCTGCGCAGCATAGCCAATTTGACGCCCCCCGCCCGCCAGGTAACGCACGACCGACGGCAGAATCACCCGCCCTTGGCTATCGGGCAAACATTCGGCCACGCCATGGCGCACAGCCGCGATCAGGGAATGTGTAGTGCCCAGGTCAATGCCCACCGCGACACGCCGTTCGTGCGGATTGGGGGACTGTCCGGGTTCGGAGATTTGTAGAAGCGCCATGGGGTTATTTATTCAAATTTGTCAAAACCGCGGTCCAGGTCATGTGCAAATTTCTCAATGAACATGAGTTCGCGGACCAGCGGCACGGCTGCATTGCAGTCGTTTTGCACATCCAGAAGTTGGGCACACTGCAGCAGCAGGGCTCGCTTGGACGCATCCACGCTTTGGCGCAAGGCCTCCAGCGCCTGCACATCCTGCGCCTCATCCAGTTCCTCGCGCCACTCCATCTGCTGCATCAAAAACTGTGCGGGCATGGCGGTGTTGGTGTGGGCATTGACCGGGGCACCACCCAGCTCACACAAATAGGCGGCCCGCGTGAGCGGATCTTTCAGGCGGCGGTAGGCTTCGTTGATACGGACCGACCATTGCATCGCCACCCTTTGCGCCGCAGCACCTTGCGCAGCAAATTTGTCCGGATGGGCTTCACGCTGCAAAGACTTCCAGCGCTCGTCCAACACCGCACGGTCCTGCGCAAACTGCTGTTTCAGGCCGAACAGCTCAAAATCGTTGGATTGGAGACTCACACCCGAAAAGACTCACCGCAGCCGCATTTGTCCCGCTCATTGGGGTTGTTGAAGCGAAAGCCTTCGTTGAGCCCTTCGCGCACAAAGTCCAATTGCGTTCCATCGATATAGGCCAAGCTTTTGGGGTCCACCAGGACCTTGACGCCAAAAGCTTCAAACACCACGTCTTCGGGCGCGATTTCGTCCACATATTCAAGCTGGTACGCCAAACCGGAGCAGCCTGTCGTTTTCACGCCCAGGCGCACGCCAACACCCTTGCCACGCTTGGTCAGGTAGCGGTTTACATGCCGTGCAGCGGCTTCAGTCACAGTAACAGCCATGGTTCTAATCGGTTCGGGCAGAGCGTGCGATATGCGCCTACGGTCGGCCCTGCAGAGTTTCAGGAAAGGTGTTTTTTCTTGTAGTCGTCCACCGCGGCCTTGATCGCGTCTTCCGCCAAAATGGAACAGTGGATTTTGACAGGTGGCAATGCCAATTCTTCGGCAATCTGGCTGTTTTTTAGGGCCGCGGCTTCGTCCAAGGTCTTGCCCTTCACCCATTCGGTCACCAAGGAAGACGATGCAATGGCCGAACCGCAGCCGTAGGTCTTGAAACGCGCATCTTCGATCACCCCCGTTTGGGAGTTAACCTTGATCTGCAACTTCATCACATCGCCGCAGGCAGGTGCCCCCACCATGCCGGTGCCGACGGAATCGTCACCCTTTTCGAATGAACCCACATTGCGGGGGTTTTCGTAGTGGTCTACCACTTTTTCAGAATAAGCCATATCAATACCTCTTAAATGTCAGTGCGCTGGAATCAGTGCGCGCTCCACTGGATGGTGGAAATATCAATACCGTCCTGGTACATCTCCCACAAAGGACTCAATTCACGCAGCTTGGCCACGTTCTTTTTGATGGTATCGACTGCGTAATCAATCTCGGCTTCGGTAGTCCAGCGGCCAATCGTCATACGCAGGCTGCTGTGCGCCAATTCATCGCTGCGGCCCAGGGCGCGCAGCACATAACTGGGCTCCAGGCTGGCCGATGTGCAGGCCGATCCGCTGCTGACCGCCAGGCCCTTGATGCCCATGATCAGCGATTCGCCTTCGACATAGTTGAAACTGATGTTCAGGTTGTGCGGAACGCGCTTTTCTTCATGGCCGTTGATGAAAACCTGCTCAATGCCTTTGAGACCCGCCACCATGCGGTCATGCAGTGCCCGAATGCGCACGTTTTCCGCTGCCATTTCTTCCTTGGCGATGCGGTAGGCCTCGCCCATGCCGACGATCTGGTGGGTAGGCAAGGTGCCGCTGCGCATGCCACGCTCATGTCCGCCGCCGTGCATCTGGGCTTCCAGGCGCACACGGGGTTTGCGGCGCACAAACAGGGCGCCGATACCTTTGGGCCCGTAGGTCTTGTGGGCGGTCAGGCTCATCAAATCGACCGGCAACTTGGACAAATCGAACTCCACGCGCCCGGTGGCCTGCGCCGCATCCACATGGAAAAGCACGCCCTTTTCACGGCACACGGCACCGATGGCGGCGATGTCCTGGATCACGCCAATTTCGTTGTTGACGAACATGACGCTGGCCAGAATGGTGTCGGGGCGAATGGCTGCCTTGAAGGCGTCCAGATTGACCAGACCATCTTCCTGCACATCCAGATAGGTCACCTCAAAGCCCTGGCGCTCCAGTTCGCGGCAGGTATCCAGCACGGCTTTGTGCTCGGTCTTCACCGTGATCAGGTGTTTTCCCTTGGACTTGTAGAAATGCGCAGCGCCCTTCAACGCCAGGTTGTTGGACTCTGTCGCACCCGAGGTCCAGACAATCTCGCGCGGATCGGCGCCAATGAGTGCCGCCACCTGCCCACGGGCATTCTCAACGGCAGCTTCCGCCTCCCAGCCCCACGCGTGGCTGCGGGACGCAGGATTGCCAAAATGGGCGCGCAACCAGGGAACCATGGCCTCCACCACGCGCTCATCGCATGGGTTGGTGGCGCTGTAGTCCATGTAAATCGGGAAGTGAGGGGTTTGGTCCATGGCTGGCTCGATGCTGGCTAAACGAAAAATAAAAAATTAGTTTTTGGAGAACGCGTTGCCCAAGGCAAAAACGGAATTGGGCGCGTTGATCCGGATCGGTTTGGACACTGGCATGGCCGAGATCGCACGCTTCAGGCTCGGCTGGTCTTCCACCTGATGGCCCTTGGCCAACTGGTCGTCCACCAATTTTTGCAGCGTGACCGAATCCAAAAACTCCACCATGCGCACATTAAGTGAGGTCCACAAATCATGGGTCATGCAGCGGGCGCCCTCACCCAGGCAGTTTTCCTTGCCGCCGCAGTGGGTCGCGTCAATGGGCTCATCCACCGACACAATAATGTCTGCCACGGTGATATCGTCGGCCTTGCGCGCCAGGGTGTAACCACCACCCGGTCCCCGGGTGGATTCCACCAATTCATGGCGGCGTAATTTTCCAAAAAGCTGCTCCAGATACGACAGCGAAATCTGCTGACGCTGGCTGATGGCGGCCAAAGTCACAGGCCCACCGCTTTGGCGCAGGCCCAAATCAATCATCGCGGTGACCGCAAAGCGGCCTTTGGTAGTGAGACGCATCGCATACTCCTTCCGTCGTATTTAGTTGACTAACGGGCTCAAGTATAGCAATAAACCCCGTGGTTTGCTCGGGTATACCCTGAGATATTACCCATTGCAGCTTGTCCTGCCCTTACGAAAGACCCCGCAGATTGTCGACGCCTGGCGCACCAAAGGCCTGCTGCTTGAGAATGCCCAATTGGTCACGCACCAAGGCCGCTTTTTCAAATTCCAGGTTGCGCGCGTGCTCCATCATCAGTTTCTCCAGGCGTTTGATTTCGCGGGAAATGTCTTTCTCGCTCATATCTTCCACCTTGGCCCGCTGCACGGCATCGCGCTCCAGGCGTTCGGCCTCTTTGCCCGCTTTTTCGCTGTAAACACCGTCGATCAGGTCCCGCACCTTCTTGACGATGGCACGCGGGGTGATGCCCTGGGTCTGGTTGTGGGCCAACTGCCTGGCGCGGCGCCGCTCGGTCTCCCCTATGGCGCGCGCCATGGAGTCTGTCACCTTGTCGGCATACAAAATCGCCTTGCCATGCAGGTTGCGCGCGGCGCGGCCTATGGTCTGGATCAAGGAGCGCTCGGAGCGTAAAAAGCCTTCCTTGTCCGCATCCAGAATCGCGACCAGTGAGACCTCGGGAATGTCCAGCCCCTCGCGCAGCAGGTTGATGCCGACCAGCACGTCAAACGTGCCCAGACGCAGGTCGCGCAAAATTTCGACCCGCTCCACCGTGTCCACATCGCTGTGCAGGTAACGCACCTTGACGCCGTTTTCGGTGAGGTATTCGGTGAGCTGTTCTGCCATTTTTTTGGTCAACGTGGTGATGAGCACGCGCTCATGCTTCTCCACCCGGATGCGAATTTCCTGCAGCACATCGTCCACTTGGTGGGTGGCCGGGCGCACTTCCACCTCGGGGTCCACCAGGCCCGTGGGGCGCACCAGTTGCTCCACCACCTGCCCGGTATGCGCCTTCTCCCAGTCTCCCGGCGTGGCCGATACAAAAATGGCCTGGCGCATCTTGGTCTGGAATTCTTCAAACTTCAGGGGCCGGTTGTCCAGGGCGCTGGGCAGGCGAAAGCCATACTCCACCAGCGTGGTCTTGCGCGAGCGGTCGCCGTTGTACATGCCGCCAAACTGGCCGATCAGCACATGGCTTTCGTCCAGGAACATGACCGAGTCCTTGGGCAGGTAGTCGGTCAGGGTGGCGGGCGGCTCGCCGGGCGCCGCACCGCTGAGGTGGCGGGTGTAGTTCTCGATGCCCTTGCAGTGCCCTACTTCGCTGAGCATTTCCAGATCGAAGCGGGTGCGCTGCTCCAGGCGCTGGGCTTCGACCAGCTTGCCCTGGCCCACAAACTCCTTGAGCCGATCCGCCAGTTCCACCTTGATGGTTTCCACCGCCGCCAGCACCTGGGCGCGGGGCGTCACATAGTGGCTGCTGGGGTAGACGGTGAAGCGCGGAATCTTCTGGCGGATGCGTCCGGTGAGCGGATCAAACAACTGCAGCGACTCGATCTCGTCGTCGAACAGTTCGATGCGGATGGCCATCTCGCTGTGTTCGGCCGGGAACACGTCGATGGTGTCGCCGCGCACCCGAAAGGCGCCACGCGAGAAGTCCATGTCGTTGCGCTGGTACTGCATGCGCACCAACTGGGCAATCATGTCGCGCTGTCCCATTTTGTCGCCGCTGCGCAAGGTCATCACCATCTGGTGGTAGGCCTCGGGTTGCCCAATGCCGTAAATGGCCGACACGGTGGCCACGATCACCACGTCGCGCCGCTCCAGAATGCTCTTGGTGCAACTCAGCCGCATCTGTTCGATGTGCTCGTTGATGGCCGAGTCTTTCTCGATGAACAGGTCCCGCTGGGGCACATAGGCCTCGGGCTGGTAGTAGTCGTAGTAGCTGACGAAGTACTCCACCGCATTTTTCGGGAAAAACTCGCGAAACTCGCTGTACAGCTGCGCTGCCAGGGTTTTGTTGGGGGCATACACGATGGCGGGGCGGCCCAGGCGGGCAATCACATTGGCCATGGTGAAGGTTTTGCCCGAGCCGGTCACCCCCAGCAGGGTCTGGAATACCTCGCCGTCGGTCACCCCTTCCACCAGTTTGTCAATCGCCGCAGGCTGGTCGCCAGCGGGCGGATAGGGCTGGTACAGCTCGAATGGTGAGCCTGGAAAACTCAGAAACAAGCCAGTTTGCGCCTGCCTGTCCTCGTCGGTGGACGTGCTTTCAAGCAAATGGGAATTGGGGACGGCGCTGACAGCGGTCTTAGGCATGGCGGGACAACTCAAAGTGCAGGACAACCCCGCATGGTAGCGATTTACGCAAGATCACGCCCAACACCGCCTCAAGCAGCGCGACCTGGAAATTTCAGTCGGCCGGGCGTATTTATGGTGTGCTGCTTTTATCCGCCATGAGCTGCACCAGTTCCGCCTCACACACCAGCTGCACTCCCTGCGCTGAGGCAAATCGCCTGGCGTTCTCTGTCACTTGGCCCAAGCTCACATAGATGCATTGGTCTGCACCCTGGGCCTCTTTGGCGGTGACCAGCGCGCGCAGTGCATCGACACCGTGGCTGGCGGCTTTCCAGCGTTGGCAGCTCACCAGCGTCACGCGGGCGTCCTTGCGCAAATGCATATCCACCGACTTGGTGTTCCGGCGTGTGACGGTATACCCCTGGCGGGCAAAGGCCTGTGCAAGGGCATCGGCAAAAGTGCGCCAGGACATGGCCCCCACCTCGCCCAGCACCTGCGCCACACGGTCGGGCTTGGGCGCGTGCCTTTGCCGCCAAGCCGCCATGGCCCCGACCACCAAAAAGGGAAATCCACCGATCACACCCAATGCCGCATAGGGTGCGGACAGCAAGGCGCCCGAGACCAGGGCAATCGCCGCCACGATCAGCAGGCTGACCCACCACGGTGAGCGCAGCAAAATTGCAAACAGAGAATTTTTGGCCATCTTCAGTTTCATGTCACTTCCTGTTGCCCCTGGAACGGGGCGTGCGTGGGAGTGTACGGGGCCTGGGGTCACCCTTGCGTGGCCAGAACCGGCTCAGGCGTTCGCGGCGATAAAGGCCGATATGGGTTCCAACTGCGTCGGCACATTGAGCGCCGGGGCGTGGCCGCAGCCTGCGATCTCCAGCACCTCCAACACCCCCGCCGCGCCGGGACCGCGATGGGCCATCGCCTGAATGGTCTCGGGCAACACCAGATCAGACTCCGCCCCGCGCAGGCACAGCACCGGCACGGTGATGGCGTCATAGTGCGCCCAGATCAGGTAATCGTCGGGATGGCTGACAAACTGCTGCACCATGGCTGGGTCGTAGTGCGGGGTGACACGGCCATCCGGCAGACGCCGCGTCGAGGTTTCGGTCAGGCGGCGCCACTGCGCGTCGCTGAGCCAGCCATAGGGCTTGTACACCTGGCGAAAAAAGGCCTCCAACTCCAGCACGGTGTCAAACGCAGGCGGGCTCCCGGCATAGGCACGGATGCGCTCAATGGCGGCGGCGGCCAGTTGCGGCGCGTTGTCATTGAGCGTCAGGCTTTGAATGCGTGCCTGCATACGGGGTTGCAACAGGCCGGCCGCACACACCGTGCCAATCGCCCCGCCCATGGAGGTGCCCACCCAATGGGCTTTCTCAATGCCTAGCTGGTCGAAAAGCTCTGCCGCAATGCGGGCATAAAAGGCCAGGCAGTACTCTTGGTCGGGTAGCGGACTCCACTGGCTCAAGCCCCGCCCGATGGTGTCGGGGCAAATCACCCGGTAACCCTGTGCGCTCAGGTGCTCGGCCAGCTCGTCCATGTCGCGCCCGGTGCGCGCCAGGCCATGCCAGGCCACCACGGTGCGCGCGTGTTCGGCGCCCCATTCGGTGTAGTGGATTTCGCGCCCTGCGCAGTGCAGGTAATGGGAGGAGAACGGCGTGGTCATGGCTTGGCTCCTATCGCGTTGGCACGCAAGCGCCCCACAATGCCCGTGGGAAAGTAATACACCGACAACACAAACAGCACACCCAGCCAGAGCAGCCAGCGGTCGGGCGACAACAAGGCGGCCAGCCAGGGCAAGGCAGCAGCAGCCTCGCTGCCCAGGCGCAGCAGGTCCTGCAGATAACTTTGTGCCACCAGAAACACGGCCGCACCAATGGCCGAGCCGTAAATCGTGCCCATACCGCCAATCACCACGATCAGCAGCACGTCCATCATGATCTCGAAGGACAACGAGGTGTCCGGCCCGTTGTAGCGCAGCCAAAGCGCCAGCATGGCCCCGGCCATACAGGCGAACAGCGCCGACAAAATGCTCGACGTCGTGCGGTACACCACCACGCGGTAGCCAATGGCCTCGGCGCGAAACTCGTTCTCGCGAATGGCCTGCAGCACCCGGCCGAATGGCGAATTGACGATGCGCAGCAGGGCCAGCAAGAGCACCAGCGCCACCACAAACAGCAGGTAGTAACACAGCAGGCGCCCGTCCAGCATCACGCCCAGAAAGGGCTCTTCCCTGAACTCGAAGCTGGGCGAGAGGATCGCGGGCACCTTGAAGCTCAGGCCGTCCTCCCCACCGGTGATGTCCGACAGTTGGGATGCCAGCGTCAAAAACGCCGAGGCCACGGCCAGCGTGATCATGGCGAAAAAGATGGCCCGCACCCGCAGCGAGAACAGTCCCACCAGCAGGGCCAGCACAAAAGACAGCGCCAGCGACGCCAGCACGCCCACTGCCAGCGCCTCCCAGGTCGGCCCCAGGCGCGTGGTGGCCACCGCAATGCCGTAGGCGCCGATGCCAAAAAACATGGTGTGCGCAAAACTGACGATGCCGGT
This sequence comes from Burkholderiales bacterium RIFCSPLOWO2_12_FULL_61_40, assembly GCA_001770935.1. Lineage (GTDB taxonomy): Bacteria > Pseudomonadota > Gammaproteobacteria > Burkholderiales > Burkholderiaceae_C > Allorhodoferax. The sequence goes on from MESI01000018.1 coordinate 40,876, forward strand.
GTAACCCAGCAGCAAATCGAAGCTGGCCACCAGCACCACAAACACCAGCACCTTGGCCGCCACGTTGAGCGCCTTCACGCCGGGAAAGAGGAAGGGCGCACCGGCCAGCGCAATCAGCAGCAGCACCAGCAGAACCGCCAACACGCGGCTGCGGGGAAAGTCGTTGGAGAGGATTCTTTTCAGCATACTTGTGCCCTCCTTAACGGTTCGCGACCGGGTACACGCCTTGCGGACGCCACAGCAAAATCGCCACCATCAGCGCGATATTGGAAAACAGCGCCACTTTCGGGAGCAAAAATCCGGTGTAGTTGGCCATCAGCCCCACCAGTAGCGCACCGATCAGAGCGCCCCCAGTGGAGCCCAGGCCGCCGATGATGATCACGATAAAAATCAGCACATTGACCTGTGCGCCCATTTGTGGCGTCACGTTTTGCTGGTACAGGCCCCACATCACGCCGCCCAGCCCGGCCAGCGCGCTGCCGACCACAAACACCCCCACAAACAGGCGCTTGATGCGGTAGCCCAGGGATTCGACCATCTCGCGGTCCTGCACGCCGGCGCGGATCAGCAGGCCAATTTTGGTGCGGCTCAGCGTCCAGGCCAGCACGGCAAACACCAACAGCCCCACCGCCACGGCCAGCAGGCGGTACTTTTCAATGGAGGCGTCGCCCAGCAGCACGGCACCACGCAGGCCTTCGGGCAGGGGCAAGGCGATTTGCGCCGGGCCCCAGATGACCTTGATGAGTTCCTCGCCAATGATCATGCCGCCCATGGTGATGAGGATTTGCTTGAGGTGCTGGCCGTAGACCGGTCGCACGATAAAACGCTCAAACGCCAGCCCCAGCGCCCCCGACACCGCCATGGCGACCAGCATGGCCGGAAACACCGCCACCAGGTTGCGCCACAGCTCTTGCGAGCCGGTCCAGTCGCCCATCAGGCCCAGCACCGTGGTGGCGACAAAGGCACCCAGCGCAATGAACACGCCGTGGCCAAAATTCAGTACATCCATCAGCCCAAACACCAGGGTCAGGCCCGAGGCGATGATGAAAATGATCATGCCCATGGCCAGCCCGGCCACCGTGAGCGTGAGCCAGGTGGAGGGTGAACCCATGAAGGGCAACACCAGCAGCGCCAGTGCGGGCACCAGCAGCAGCGGTTTCCAGTCGAAATTCAAGGCCTTCATGCGGTTTCTCCTACGCACCGTTTTGCTATGTTTTTCATAGCTGTTTGCGCATATAAATAAAGGGCTAGAGGCCTATTTGGCTTAGAATTTTTCAAGAATTTCATATCGCCAACCCCAGCAGCGACCGCTGCAATGCTTCGTCTTCGGCCAGCGCCTGCATGGAGCCCGCGTGCACCACCCGGCCATCGTCCATCACTGCCACCTGGTCGCCCAGGCGTTTGGCGAAATTGATGTTTTGCTCCACCAGCAAGATGGTGGTGCCGGTGGCCTTGAGTTGGGCGAAGGCGTCGATCATGTTGTTGATGATGGCCGGGGCCAGCCCCTTGCTGGGCTCGTCCACGATCAGCAGTTCACGCGGCTCCACAATGGCGCGCGCCACCGCCAGCATCTGCTTTTGCCCGCCCGAGAGCTTGCCAGCGGGGTGGTTCCAGAACTTCTCCACCGCCGGAAACAGCGAAAAGATCCACTGCAGCCGCGCCTCGTCCATCTGACCGGCGTGTTTGGCCTTGCGGGCGGCCAGCAGCATGTTTTCCTTGACGCTGAGGTCGGAAAAAATGCCCATGTTTTCGGGCACGTAGGCGATGTTCAGAGCGGCGATCTGCGGGGTGTTCATCTGCGTGATGTCCTGGCCCGCAAACGCCAGCCGCCCTTGCGAGGCCTGCCACAGGCCCATGATGGTGCGCAAGGTGGTGGTTTTACCCGCCCCGTTGCGCCCCAGCAGCATGGTGAGTTGCCCCTTGGGCACCACCAGGTCCACGCCGTGCAGGATGTGGTAGGCGCCGATGTGGGTGTGCACCCCTTCCAGTTTCAACAAAATATCGCTCATGCTGCCTCCCCTGCCGTCACCGGCGCGGACGCTGGCGCCACGCCCAGATACGCCTCTTGAACTACGGGCGATGCAATCACCGTAGCCGGGTCGCCATCGGCCACCAGCGTGCCGTTGTGCAGCACGATGATGCGGTCAGCCAGCTCACGCACCACGTCCATCTTGTGCTCCACCAGCAAAATCGTTTTGGTCTTGTCGTTTTTCAGCGCACGGATCAGGTTGAGGATGACCGGCGCCTCGTCGTGGCTCATGCCCGCCGTGGGTTCGTCAAACATATAGACCAGCGGGTCCAGCGCCATGAGCAGGGCCACTTCGAGCTTGCGCTGGTCGCCATGCGGCAAATTGGCCACCAGGGTGTGCTGCTGGTCGTTCATGGCCACCGCGTCCAGCACCTCTTCGGCCAACTGGGTCAGGGCCTTGTGGTCACTCCAGACGCTCCACAGGTTCAGCCCACGCAGATGCGCTCCGGAGCGCGCCGCCTGTACGGCGAGGCGCACGTTTTCCAGCACCGACAGGTTCGGAAACAGGTTGGTCAACTGAAACGCCCGCCCCAGGCCAGCCCGGGTGCGGCTGGAGGGGCTCTGGCCAGAGAGGCTGTTGCCGTTGAGCCGCACCTCCCCCGCCGTGGCCTTGATCTGGCCCGAAATCAGGTTGAAAAACGTGGTCTTGCCCGCCCCGTTGGGGCCAACAATGGCGGTCAAAGTGCCCGGCTTGAGGGTGCAGCTGACAGCATTCACCGCCACGTGCCCGCCGAAGCGGACCGTGAGATTTTTGGTTTCTAGCATCTGGGGGTCTCTCGCAAACTGTCCGGTAACCGGAGAGTTAAAAGGGTGGGAGCGGCGTAGCGAGCAAGCGTCAGGCAAGGCGCACGGAGCGCAGGAACCGGAACGTACTTCAGGTACGTGAGGATTCCGAGCACCGCGCAACGCCGCATGGCGCTTGCGCAGTAGCCGAGCACACTCTTTTTAGCGCTTATTCCTGATTGGAATATTCATCTCTTCTGCCTTGATCTCGCGCACCAGCTCGGGCACGCCCCAGGCAAAGGCCGGGTCCACTTTGATCTTGAAGTGGTACATGCTTTGCATGGCCTGGTGGTCGTCCTTGCGGAAGGTCATCTTGCCCTTGGGTGTGTCAAAACTCATGCCTTCCATGGTCTTGATCAGGGTGTTGGCCGAGGCATCGCCCTTGCTGGCGTTCAAGGCCGCTACCACCGCCATGGCCGCCGAAAAGCCCCCGGCGGTGAAGAAGTCCGGCGGTGCCTTGAACTGGCTGTAATGGCGTGACACCATGGCCTCGTTCACCGGATTTTTGGGCATGCCAAAGTAGTAATACGCCGCGCCTTCCATGCCGGGGAACTGTTTGTAGGACACCATGGCAGGCAGGATGTTGCCCCCCGTGGCGATCTCGATGCCAAAGCGCTTCAGATCCATGTCCGCGATTTTGAACGGGTTGCCCCCTGCCCAGATGATGAAGATGACCTTGCGACCGGGCTGGCCCTTCAACTTGTCGATCAGGCGCTGGGCGCCAGCGGTGAAGTCTGTGGTGGCGGGTGGCAGGTATTCCTCGTGCACCAGCTTGGCCTTCTTGATGGCTTCCTTGAACGCCTTCACGCCGTCGCGGCCAAAGGCAGAGTCCTGCGCCATGGTGGCAATGGTGATGCCCGCCTTGTCCAGCGCCACGGCGTTGGCAATGGCGTCTTGCGAGCTGTTGCGCCCGGTGCGGAAGATGTATTTGTTCCACTTGTCGCCGGTGATGGAGTCGGCCACGGCGGGCTCCACCAGCAATATCTTCTTGTACTCCTCGGCCACGGGCAGCATGGCCAGCGCCACCGGTGACGCCGTGGGACCCACTGCAATATCCACCTTGTCGTCGCCGTAGGCAGCAGCCAGCAGGGACTTGCCCTGGTCCGGCTTGCCCTGGTCGTCTTTCTCAATCACGACCAACTTCTTGCCCGCCACCGTCATGGTGCCGCCGGTGGCGTAGTCCAGGCCCATCATGAAACCGGTCGCGGTTTGTTTGCCGTAGGCCTCCAGCGGACCGGTCTTGCTGTAGATGTGGGCGATTTTGATGTCTTTGGACTGGCTGAAGGCCGGTGCGGCAAAGGCGGTGGACAGAACGGCCAGCGTGATGAGATTGCGACGTTGCATGGAAAAGTCTCCTTGGTATGGTGCAAGCGTTACTGCAATCCCCATGCCAAGACACAAAACCTTGATTTCATTGGATTATTTGGAAAGTTAAATCCAATTTGACCAAATATCAGACAAATGTATTGCCTGATATTTAGACACTCGTCTATTTATTTATCAGGGTTTTCCATACGTCCATACAAGGTCGCGCGGGAAATCCCGAGCAAACGCGCCGTGGCCAGTTTGTTACCGCCCGTGGCCTTCATGGCTGCTGCAATGGCGCGCTGCTCCAACTCGGCAATTTGCTCGGACAGAGGACGCAGCAAATCCGTGCCCCCTGCATCGCGGGCCTGCTGCAGTGCCGGTGCAATTTCTTCCAGCCCAGAGCCACGCAGAATTTTTTCCAACTGGGGCGCATCCAATGTGGACGCGTCGCTGGACAAGGCGGTTTGCTCCAGCACATTGCGCAGCTCCCGAATGTTGCCGCGCCAGCGCTGCCCCGCCAGCAAGGCCAGGGCATCGGGCTGCACCTCCGGCGGCGCGGTGCCACCACGCAGTGCAATGTCTTCGCCCAACATCTCCACCAGTGCCGGAATATCCGCACGCCGCTCCCGCAAGGGTGGCACCCGAATCGGCAGCACGTTCAGGCGGTAAAACAAGTCCTCCCGGAACTTGCCCTCACGCACCAGCGCCACCAAGTCGCGAGAGGTGGCCGCAACCACCCGCGCGTCAAACGGCACCAGCCGGTTGGACCCCAGCGGCTCGATCTCGCCCTCTTGCAGCGCACGCAGCAGCTTGGCCTGCAGGCCCGCAGGCATGTCGCCTATCTCGTCCAGAAACAAGGTGCCGCCGTCGGCCAGCTTGAACTTGCCCTCGCGCCCCTTGCGGTCGGCGCCGGTATAGGCACCGGGGGCCACGCCGAAGAACTCGGCCTCCAGCAGCGTGTCAGGCACGGCGGCGATGTTCACGCCCACAAACGGCCCTTGCGCGCGCTGGGATGCCGCATGAATGGCGTGCGCCAGCAGCTCCTTGCCGGTGCCGGTCTCGCCCAGCAACAGCACCGGGCTGCTGGACTGCGCGGCGCGGCGCGCCTGGCGTTTCACCTCCACCGCAGCCGGGCTGGCACCCACAAAGCTGGCAAACGTGTGTTTGGACTGGCGCGCCACGCCTTTGGCGCCATTGCGCTGCACCGCCAGTTCACGCCGTGCTTCGTCCAAGTCGCGCTGCAACAGGGAAAACTTGGCTATCAGGGGCTGCAGATTGGCCTCGGGCTGGTCAAACAGCACGATGCCCAAGGCCCCGATCACTGCGCCCACCGGGTCGCGCAAGGGAATCCGACTCACCACAAAAGTCCCAGCACGGTTGGTCAGCAGGTCAATCAGGATGGGCTTGCCCGTCTCCAGCACCTTGTGCATCTGCGTGTTTTGCACCACGGCCGACACCGGGTGGCCCACAAAGTCTTCTTCGCGCGCAAAGCCCAAGGCAGGCAGGAAGCGTTTGTACTGGTCGTTGATCCACACCACGCGGGCCTGCCGGTCCACCAGCATCATGCCTTCGCTGGCGCTGGCAAACAGCGCGAACATGGAGCGCGCCGCCAGCTCCAGAATGCTCTGGGCGTCGCGGGGTAAAGCGTCGGTCGGATTCATGTGTGGATGTTACCGTGCAGCGGTCACTCGACTAATAGTCCAGACTTGCTCTCGTGCCCCACTGCAGTCAAGCGCTTGTTACGAAATGATGCCTTACGCGGTGTTTAGAAAACATCGACTAAATTGCTGCAATGCAACAAATACTTCTTGCGCAGCCTGAAGATATCCCTATAATTCAAATTATGCTGCACTGCAACATGAAGCCTGCGAAAGCTTGGTTACGGCGCAGATAGTGAATTTTTACCTCAACTCCTGGAGAATTTAATATGCTGACTGTCGAACAAGTAATGGCTTCCCACAAAGCAAACGTCGAAACCCTCTTGGGTTTGTCTTCCAAGGCTTTTGAAAGCGTTGAGAAAATCGTTGAACTGAATCTGACTGCATCCAAGGCTGCTCTGGCTGAAACTGGCGACCATGCGAAGGCCATCCTGAGCGTGAAAGACGCACAAGAACTGCTGGCATTGCAATCCGGTTTGCTCCAGCCCCTGGCTGAAAAGACCGCTGCATACAGCCGTCATCTGTATGACATTGCAACTGGCGCCGGCGCTGAATTCAGCAAGGCATTCGAAGGCCAGGCAGCCGATGCACAAAAGAAATTTGTGGACATGGTTGACAGCGCTGCAAAGAATGCCCCCGCAGGTTCCGAGTCTGCTGTTGCCATGATGAAAAGCGCCGTATCCTCCGCCAACAACGCACTCGAATCCGTGCAAAAAGCAGTTAAGCAAGCGACTGAAGTTGCCGAAGCCAACTTCAATGCTGTAGCTGCCACTGCCACCAACGCCACAAAGCAAGCTGCCAAGAAGCGTTAATTGAAGAATTCAGTAGGAGGAATTAAGCGGGTGTTTTGGAGGACACCCTCTAGCAAACTAGGGAAAACCCTGACATAATTCACCTAACTCAGAAACACATGTGTTTCTACCGGTTGTCTCCTCGGGTCCTTTCGAAACCATCAGGTTCAGGGATCCCTTCAGGGCCTCGTTGCAAAACGAGGCCTTTTTTTTCGCCCATTAATGGGATTTAAAGGCAATAGCGGTCCGCAATTGGGGCAGCATTTGCAACATGGCTTTGCGCCCTGCCTCGATAGAACGTTTGCGTGCGCCAAAGTCTGAACTTGAAATGCCCTGCAGCGCTGGGCGCACCACCACATCCGCGTCTTTGAGCTCCAGGCTATTGATACTTTTGCCCATAATCGAGAACGTCTGCATCAAAATTTCCAGACTCCCCCCCGACAAGTTACCGTCCGGAGGGCTCGATATATCCACTGCAATCACCAGCTCTGCCCCCATTTGACGGGCCGCGCGCACCGGCACAGGAGACACCAATCCACCATCCACATAGTCACGTCCGGAAATCTTGACCGGCTGAAAAACCGCTGGAACAGCACTGGAAGCCCGAACCGCCGTACCTGTATCACCGCGCTGAAACAACATGCTCTGGCCACTGTTCAAATCGGTAGCCACAATACCCAGGGGCAACAGCATGTTTTCGATCAATCGGGAATTTACTTGTCCATTGACATACTTTGCCAAAGCTTCGCCACGTAACATGCCTCGGCTGAAAATGGGCAGTGTCCAGTCGGCAATCGCTGCTTCTTCCATGGTTTCAGCGACACGCTGCAACTGCGCTCCCGTCTTGCCACTGGCGTAGATCGCAGCAACCAAACTTCCAGCAGAGGTACCCGCCACCAACGTTGGGCGAATCCCAGCCTCTTCAAGCACCTGGATCACCCCAACGTGTGCAAAACCTCGGGCTGCACCGCCACCTAAGGCAAGTCCAATGCGGGGAGGAACCTTGACCACCACGGCGACAGGTGGCGACACTGGCGTCTCGGTGGGAACTACAGCTGCAGGAACCACAGGGATTTGCGGTGGAGTCGCGGCACAGCCAACAAGCAACGCGGCACTAAGCAATGAAAATAATTTCATGAATTCCTGCAGAAAAGCAATCAAATAGAAAGAGGGGATTGAGGAAGAAAGACAGCAAAAATGCCTATCGCTCTCCCGGCGACAGCACTGTGCACCTGACTTGTTTTATTGGGTACGCTGGTACCTGCTGGGTCAGCTTAGTCTTCCCCAAGGCAATGCACCCACGAGGTGGCGTCAACCGAGTTGCAGGTAAAAATAGATCGGGCCCAGTTCACAAAGAACTGAGCCCGCTCATACGTATTTAGCTTGCCGTCGCTTCTTCAGGTTTCGATTTACCCTCTTTTTTAGGCAGTGGCTGGATATCAAGCAACACCTCGGTCTTGCTTTCGTCCTTGTCGTCCAAATCGACTGTCAGCCGCCCTCCTTCGGTCAAACGGCCAAAAAGCAACTCATCCGCCAAGGCACGGCGAATCGTGTCCTGGATAAGTCTCTGCATGGGGCGTGCGCCCATCAGGGGGTCAAAGCCCTTCTTTGCCAGGTGCTTACGCAACTTGTCGGTGAAAGTGACATCCACTTTTTTCTCGGCCAACTGGGTTTCCAGCTGTAACAGGAACTTGTCCACCACCCGCAAAATAACGTTTTCGTCCAAAGCCTTGAAACTCACCATCGCATCCAGGCGATTGCGGAACTCTGGTGTAAACAAGCGTTTGATGTCGGCCATTTCATCACCCGACTCGCGCGGATTGGTGAAACCAATGGTTGCCTTGTTCATGGTCTCGGCACCGGCATTGGTCGTCATGACGATGATGACGTTGCGGAAATCGGCCTTGCGCCCATTGTTATCGGTCAGCGTTCCATGGTCCATCACTTGCAGCAAGACATTGAAAATCGCCGGATGCGCTTTTTCAATCTCATCGAGCAGCAACACGCAATGCGGTTTCTTGGTGATGGCTTCGGTCAGCAGCCCCCCTTGGTCAAACCCCACATAACCGGGAGGTGCACCAATCAAACGGCTTACGGCATGCTGCTCCATGTATTCGCTCATGTCAAAACGAATCAGGTCAATACCCATGATGTAGGCCAATTGCTTGGCAGCCTCTGTCTTGCCAACACCGGTAGGGCCACTGAACAAAAAGGAACCAATGGGTTTGTCACCCTTACCCAAACCAGAGCGAGCCATCTTGACCGCAGAGGCCAGCACGTCCAGCGCCTTGTCCTGCCCAAACACCACGCTCTTCAGGTCACGCTCCAGGGTTTTGAGCTTGCTACGGTCATCATTGGACACGTTAGCTGGTGGAATACGGGCAATTTTGGCCACAATCTCCTCCACCTCGGCCTTGTTGATGGTTTTTTTGCGCTTGCTTGGCGACAAGATCCGTTGGGCCGCGCCCGCCTCGTCAATCACATCAATCGCCTTGTCCGGCAAGTGGCGGTCATTGATGTATTTGGCACTGAGTTCAGCCGCCGCTTGCAAGGCGGCTACGGCGTACTTCACGTTATGGTGCTCTTCGTACCGGGACTTCAATCCTTTGAGAATTTCCACCGTCTGATCGATCGTAGGCTCCACCACGTCCACCTTTTGGAATCGGCGGGACAAGGCGGCATCTTTCTCAAAAATGCCACGGTATTCAGAAAAGGTGGTTGCCCCAATGCACTTCAGTTGACCGGAACTCAGGCTTGGCTTCAACAAGTTTGATGCGTCCAAAGTACCTCCCGAGGCGGCACCCGCACCAATCAAGGTGTGAATTTCGTCGATAAAAAGCACTGCATTGGGCTTGTCCTTGAGGGATTTGAGAACAGCTTTCAGTCGCTGCTCAAAATCACCACGGTATTTGGTTCCTGCCAGTAAAGCCCCCATATCCAGCGAATACACGATGGATTCGGCCAAAATTTCTGGCACGTCGCCTTGCGAAATTCTCCACGCCAATCCTTCGGCGATGGCGGTCTTGCCCACCCCCGCTTCTCCGACCAACAATGGATTGTTCTTGCGCCGACGGCACAGAATTTGAATGACGCGCTCGACCTCGTATTCACGCCCGATCAAGGGATCAATTTTTCCGTCTTTTGCAAGCTGATTCAGATTTTGTGTGTACTGCTCCAGAGGCGAGGATTTTTCATTCTTTTCATTGCCACCCTCTTCACTTTCTGCGGGGTTTTCACTGTTTTTGGTCGACTCCGGGGGGTCACTTTTCTTGATGCCGTGGGCAATGAAATTCACGACGTCCAAACGTGTCACCCCTTGCTGGTGCAAATAGTAGACCGCGTGCGAATCTTTTTCCCCAAAGATTGCCACCAGCACATTGGCACCGGTCACCTCCTTTTTTCCACTGCCTGTGGATTGCACATGCATGATGGCCCGCTGAATCACGCGCTGAAACCCTAAAGTCGGCTGGGTGTCCACGTCATCACCACCAGCGACTTGCGGAGTGTTGTCCTTGATGAAATTCGATAACGACTTGCGTAAATCATCGATATTGGCGGAGCATGCCCGCAGCACCTCCGCGGCACTGGGGTTGTCCAGCAGCGCGAGGAGCAAGTGCTCCACCGTAATAAATTCGTGGCGCTGCTGCCGCGCTTCCACAAATGCCATATGCAGGCTAACTTCCAATTCTTGGGCAATCATGTGATCTCCTTTAGCCTTGCTTTGATACTTAACTGTAATCCGATTTCGATACCACTACGCAGCAGGTGCCATCATTTCTCTAAATTTCAACAGGCTCGCTAATGCACTGCAATGGGTGTCCCGCTTTGTTGGCGGCCTCCAAAACCTGGTCTACTTTGGTCGCAGCCACGTCTCTGGAGTAAACGCCGCAAACACCTCTTCCGTCCAGATGGATCTTCAACATGATCCGCGTCGCTGCGTCCAAATCTTTTCCAAAATACTCTTGAATCACGACCACCACAAATTCCATAGGGGTGTAGTCGTCATTGAGCATAACGACCTGGTACATCGGCGGAGGTTTGGCTTTTTGTGTTCGCCTCTCCAGCACAACGGAGTCGCCCTCTCCCAGGTCAGGAAGAAGGGCCGGTTGTATCTTGGGAATTGCAGGGGATTTGCTTGCCATGATTTCATTCTATCGGGCGTGCCGATGTCACGCTGCGTCTAGCCAAAGTTAGTAGCGAAATTTACACATTCAAGTCAAGTCGCAAATAAAAACCGCTCTATGCCTGTCGGCATAGAGCGGTTTCAATGGCGATGCGATCTGAACGGTCAGACCAATGACCGCACGTATTTACATATTGTCGATCATCACTTGACCGAAGCCTGAGCAACTCACCTGGGTGGCTCCATCCATCAAACGGGCAAAATCATAGGTGACTTTCTTGCTGTTGATCGATTTTTTCATGGAGCTGATGATCAGGTCCGCGGCTTCAAACCAGCCCATGTGGCGCAGCATCATTTCGGCGGACAAGATTTCGGAACCTGGGTTCACATAGTCTTTGCCAGCGTACTTGGGTGCGGTGCCGTGGGTGGCCTCAAAGCAGGCAATGGTGTCGCTCAAGTTTGCGCCTGGGGCAATACCGATACCGCCGACCTGGGCTGCCAATGCGTCAGACACATAGTCACCATTCAGGTTCAAGGTGGCAATCACGCTGTACTCGGCGGGGCGCAACAGGATTTGTTGCAAGAACGCGTCCGCAATGCTGTCTTTGACGATGATGTCTTTGCCTGTCTTGGGGTTTTTGAATTTGCACCATGGGCCGCCGTCAATCAACTCGGCGCCAAACTCTTTTTGTGCCAATGCATAGGCCCAATCACGGAAGCCACCTTCGGTGTACTTCATGATGTTGCCTTTGTGCACGATGGTCAGGCTTGGCTTGTCATTATCGATGGTGTACTGCAATGCTTTGCGTACCAGACGCTCGGTTCCTTCACGTGACACGGGCTTGACGCCAATGCCGGAGGTGTTGGGGAAGCGAATCTTGGTGACACCCATCTCGTCTTGCAAAAACTTGATCAGCTTCTTGGCCTTGTCGGACTCGGCTTCGAACTCGATACCGGCATAAATGTCTTCCGAGTTTTCGCGGAAGATGACCATGTTCGTTTTGTGCGGCTCTTTCACGGGGCTGGGCACCCCGTCAAAGTACTGGATGGGGCGCAGGCAGACGTACAGGTCCAGCTCTTGGCGCATGGCAACATTCAGTGAACGGATTCCGCCACCAACGGGGGTAGTCAACGGGCCCTTGATGGACACCACGTATTCACGAAGGGCTTGCAGTGTTTCTGCGGGCAGCCATACATCGGGGCCGTAAACGTTGGTGGACTTTTCACCGGCGTAAACTTCCATCCAGTGGATCTTCTTCTTGCCGTCGTAGGCTTTGGCCACAGCTGCGTCGACGACCTTGATCATCACAGGGGTGATATCCAGCCCGGTGCCATCCCCTTCAATGAAGGGGATGATCGGCTGGTCGGGCACGTTCAAGGACATGTCCGCATTGACGGTAATTTTTTGGCCTTCGGCAGGAACTTTGATGTGCTGGTACATGAAAAAAAAGATCTCCGTGAATGGTGGGAATCGGATTTACCTGAGAAAAGCCAAATGAGGCGCTTCTAGAAGTGTGGGGAATTCTAGTCCCAAAAAATTACTTATTACTGTCAACTCGCGAGATTGAAAAGCGGCCTTTATGAAGAAATGTCCGCTAAAGTTGGCATTTTTTGACAATAGCCATTTACGTCCACTTCAAAAGAAATGAAATATTTTGCAATCGGGTTATTAGGGCTGGCAGCATTTCTGGGCGGCTCGGCGTACGCCCAGAACACACCGCAGATGAATCTGCAGCGCATCAAAATTTCGGCAGGTATGCACCTCATTGATACCCAGGTCGCTGGAACCCCTGAACAACGTTCTATTGGTTTGATGTACCGCAAAGAAATGCCACAACATGAGGGAATGCTTTTTATTTTTGAACAAGCCTCCATGCAGTGTTTCTGGATGAAAAACACTGCACTTCCCTTGACTGCGGCCTTTGTGGCTGACGACGGCACCATCGTGAATCTGGCCGACATGAAGCCGCAAACCACCGATTCCCACTGTTCCAAGCAACCGGTGCGTTATGTGCTGGAAATGAACCAGGGCTGGTTTGGGAAAAAAGGAATCAAAGAAGGAGCCAAGCTGGGTGGAAAGCCATTCGAAGCCAGGTAATGCTATATTTTCAATAGCTTCTCACGCATATGGCTAAAGGGCTACAGCCCGATTCATCATAAAAAAAGCCACCCTGACGGTGGCTTTTTTTACTTTTAACAAATTCAGGCGAAATTGGTTTCCGCAAAGCCCCAGTTCACCAGTTTGTCGAAGAATGTTTCGACATACTTCTGGCGCAGGTTGCGGTAGTCGATGTAGTAAGCATGCTCCCAAACATCCACGGTCAACAGCGCCTTGTCGGCGGTCGTCAGCGGCGTACCGGCGGCCCCCATGTTCACAATATCCACACTACCGTCGGCTTTTTTAACCAACCAGGTCCAACCCGAGCCGAAGTTGCCGACAGCGGATTTCACGAATGCTTCCTTGAATGCCGTGTAGGAACCCCACTTGGCATCAATTGCTGCGGCCAGAGCACCAGAAGGCTCGCCACCGCCGCTGGGCTTCATGCCATTCCAGAAGAAAGTGTGGTTCCAGATCTGCGCAGAATTGTTGTAGATACCGCCGCTGGACTTTTTGATGATCTCTTCCAGCGCCATGTTTTCAAACTCGGTCCCTTTTTGCAGGTTGTTGAGGTTGACCACATATGCATTGTGGTGTTTGCCATGATGGTACTCCAGGGTTTCTTTGGAGTAGGCGGGTGCCAAGGCATCAATTGCGTAAGGCAGTGCGGGCAAAGTATGTTCCATGGAGTCCTCAAGTTTGGGTTGCAATAAATCCCGATTGTAGAAACTAATTGACTTTTCGATTGACAACGGTCAAGTCAACCCCACCATCGGCAAGGGTTGCTCGAACCGATAGACCGACGTGCGCCTGCGACACACGGGTCAACGCATCGCCATTTTCCAGGGTCAGCCAGGCGTAGCCGCGTTTGAGAACAAGCGAAGGGTCCAGCAAATCCAGGCGCAAAGCCGCGCGTGTAGTTCGCTCACTCTGGCGCTGTAACGCGCGACCGAACACCGCTGAAAAATCCTGTTGTAAACGGGCCAAATCCGCACGCTTGGATCGCAAGCCCAGTTGCAACGCATGTGCCATTCTTTGCTCTGCAGACCCCACCCGTAAGCGCAGTCGGCTCGCCAACTCCGATGGCCGACCAAGACAGGTCGCGACAAAGTCCAGACGCTGGGCCTGCCGGTCCAGGCTGCGTACCAATGCAGCGCGCATGCGGTCTTCCAACACGGTAACGGCATGGAGCCATGCCTGCGTAGGCTGCGACACCAACTCCGCCGCAGCAGTCGGCGTAGGCGCCCGCAAATCGGCTACAAAATCGGCGATTGTGAAATCGGTTTCATGCCCGACACCACAGATGATGGGCACAGGACTACGGACCAAGGTGCGGGCCAGTTGCTCATCGTTAAACGCCCACAGGTCCTCCATGGCGCCGCCTCCGCGCACCAGCAAAATCACGTCAATGCGGACCTGCTCGCCATGGGAACCCGTGGCCAGTGCATACAAACTTCCGAGTGCCTGGTTGAGTTCGTGCGGTGCATTGTCACCTTGGACTGCCGCTGGCGCCAGCACCACCGGGATGTGCGGCACCCGCCTTTGCAGTGCGGTCACCACATCATGCAAGGCTGCGGCCCCCAGCGAGGTTACGACACCAATGCCACGCGGCATGGTAGGTAGCGGGCGTTTGCGCTGTGCATCAAAAAGCCCTTCGTGCTCCAGCTTGGCCTTGAGCTTGAGGAATTGCTCAAAAAGCGTCCCTTGCCCTGCCCTGCGCATGCTCTCCACGACCAGCTGCAATTCCCCACGCGGCTCGTACACGCCCAGGCGCCCACGCACCTCTACACGGTCACCGTCGCGGGGTAAAAAATCCAGCGAACCGGCAGCACGCCTGAACATGGCGCAACGGATCTGGCCGCTTTCGTCTTTCAGAGAAAAATAACAATGCCCGCTGGTCGCACGCGAGAAACCACTGATTTCGCCCCCCACGCTCACCGGATTGAAACGTGCGTCCAGGCTATCGGCGATGGCCCTGCACAAAGCCCCGACTTGCCAAACCCTTGCTGCCGATGCTTGCGGGACAGCCTCAAACACCACACACCCCGGACGGCAAGCGCAACTGCGGTTGGCACCTTTTCCACAGTCCGCACGGGGCTACGCATGCGCCAGTGATGTCCTGCGAAGTTCGTCTTTTTTTGTCAATCAACTTTGATTTCATTGAATTTTTTATTGCCTCATTTGTCATCATTCTGTCAAAACGACGCACCGGTGCGGGTTTGGGGTGGTTGTACCGCAAGTTACACACAAAGTTGTCCACACGATTTGTGGATTGCAGACTCCACAGGCTGCGCCATAATCGCACAGCATTTCATCTGCGCGGAGTGACCATTTGTTTTCCATCATACAAGCCGCGGGCTGGCCAATATGGCCCTTAATTGCCTGCTCCATACTGGCCATGGCCATCGTTATTGAACGCTTTGTAAGCCTGAAGGCCAGCAAGGTTGCACCACCGCGTCTATTGGAAGAGGTCCTGGGGGTAACCCGCACCAGTGTTCCTGCGCCCGACGTGGTTGCGCAACTGGAACGCAACTCCGCCATGGGAGAAGTACTCGCCAGCGGCTTGCGCGCCCTGAACGCCGACCCCCGATGCACCGAAGACGACTTGCGCGCTGTGATGGAAGGTTCTGGGCGTATCGTGGCACACCGCCTGGAGCACTACCTTAGCGCATTGGCCACGATTGCCTCAGCGGCACCCTTGATGGGACTTTTTGGTACGGTCGTAGGCATGATTGAAATATTTGGATCACAGGCCCCCGGCGGTGCGACCGGCGGCAACCCTGCCCAACTCGCCCACGGCATCTCAATTGCGCTGTACAACACCGCATTTGGGCTGATTGTTGCGATTCCGTCGTTGATTTTCTGGCGCTATTTTCGGGGACGGGTGGATGAATACCTGCTCACGCTGGAACTTGCAGCGGGGCATTTGGCTCGGCATTTAAAGGCCTTGCGTAAATAAGCCGCAGCGCCTCGCTTTTTCGTTTACCGCCATGAACTTTCGCCCCCGCCGCCAGGACGAGCCCGAAATCAACCTGATCCCGTTCATCGACGTGCTGCTGGTTGTGCTCATTTTTCTCATGCTGTCCACGACCTACAGCAAGTTCACAGAAATGCAGCTGACCTTGCCGGTCGCCGACACAGACGCACAGCGCGATTACCCCAAAGAACTTATCGTGACCGTCAGTGCCGAAGGTGCCTACAGCGTCAATCGGCTACCGGTGGCTGGACGCAGCCTCGAAAGCGTCGCGGCCGCATTGACAGAAGGGGCCAAGGCAGGAAAGGACACCGTGATCATCATCAGCGCCGATGCCAGCGCCAAACACCAGGCGGTGGTGACCGTGATGGAGGCTGCACGACGCTCTGGACTGAACCAGATTACCTTTGCTACGCAGTCGACCACGCAGTCAGGTGGCAAGTAGCGCAATGCCTTCTTCGTGGCGGCTTCGGCTGGAGCACGCCCTGCTTCGTACGTGGACGCAACGCGGATTGGCCGCTTGGCTGCTAAGGCCCGTGTCTTTGCTCTTTCTGGTGATGGTTGACCTACGTCGCCAGCTTTTCCGCGTAGGGTTGCTTAAGGTCCAACGCGTCAACGCCATGGTTATCGTGGTCGGCAACGTACTTGCCGGTGGTGCAGGAAAAACCCCCACGGTTATTTCCATCGTCCAACACCTGAAGTCACAGGGTCGCCGCGTAGGGGTCATCTCACGGGGCTATGGCCGCAATGGCGAGGATTGCCGCGAGGTCAGGCCAGACTCTCGCCCCCAAGAGGTCGGAGATGAACCGCTTCTGCTGCGCCATGCGACCCAGGTTCCGGTGTTCGTCGGGCGAAGTCGTGTTGCGGCGGCCAAAGCCCTGCTCAAGCAACACCCGCAGACTGAAATTATTGTGTGCGACGACGGTCTTCAGCACTACCGCCTGTACCGCGATTTGGAAATTTGTGTTTTCGATGACCGGGGCTGTGGCAACCATTGGCTGCTCCCTGCCGGCCCTCTGCGGGAGTGCTGGCCCCGCATCCCGTTGCCTCAAGCGGGTCAACACCAGGACCGCTTCATGGTGTTGCATACCGGCAGCCACCCTGCATTCGCCGGCTATACCGCGCAACGCAGTTTGGCGCCGCACATGGTGCGTCTGGATGGGACTGTGATTCCTGTCAGCATGTTGTGCACACCTGGCTCCAAACCCCTGATGGCAATTGCAGGAATTGCGCAGCCTGAAGTGTTCTTTGCCATGCTGCGCGCACGCGGTTTGCCGTTGGCAAAAACTCTGGCGCTTCCAGATCACTATAATTTTGATAGCTTGCCACGCAGTGTTTACGAGGGCTATCAGCTGATTTGTACCGAAAAAGATGCTGGAAAGCTATGGCAAATCGCGCCCGGTGCTCTGTCATCGCCTTTGGTACAAACCGCAGAACCCGCCTTTTTCCACACGCTGGACGCCTGCGTCGCAGAGCGGCTTGCGCCAACGCTATCATCTACGCATGGACACCAGACTTCTTGAACTACTTGTATGCCCCGTCACCAAGGGCCCCCTGGAATACGACCGTGAAAAGCAGGAGCTCCTATCCCGTAGCGCTCGGCTTGCCTACCCTGTACGCGACGGTATTCCCGTGCTTCTGGAGAACGAAGCGCGCACGCTCACCGACGCCGAACTCGGCATTTGAGGTGCCCCACCAATGGGTTACACCGTCCTGATTCCGGCGCGACTGGCCTCAACCCGGCTGCCCAACAAGCCACTGGCGGACCTGGGAGGGGTGCCCATGGTGGTCAGGGTGGCACAGCGCGTGCGCGCAGGCGTTGCGCCAACCACCCGTGTGGTGGTAGCGGGCGATAGCCCGTCCATTCTGCAGGCCTGCCAAAAACACGGCATTGAAGCGGTACTGACCCGCGAAGACCACCCGTCCGGGAGTGACAGGCTGGCTGAGGCCTGCGAGTTGCTTTCCTTGGCGGACGACGAGATCGCGGTCAACGTACAAGGGGACGAACCACTGATTGACCCAACACTGGTGCAGGCTGTTGCCGATTTGCTGTACAAACACACTACGGCCAGCATGGGCACGGCGGCCCATGCCATCGACAACGTCACCGATTTTGCCAACCCCAATGTCGTCAAGGTGGTGTTGGACAGCGCAAACATAGCCCTGTACTTCAGCCGCGCACCCATCGCCTGGTGGCGTGATGGATTTACCCAAGGGGTACAGGCATTGCCAGACCCAGCGCCTTTGCGCCATATCGGCATCTACGCTTACCGCGTCGGTTTTTTGCGGCAATTTCCCCGACTGCCACAAGCCCCGCTGGAAGTGACAGAGGCCTTGGAGCAACTGCGCGCCTTATGGCATGGCTATCGCATTGCGGTGCATGTGGCCGATCAGGCACCGGGACCAGGTGTCGATACGCCGGAAGATCTTGAGCGGGTTCGAAATCTGCTTCTTCACCATGGCACCACCGCTGTAAGTTAGGTGATTGGCGACCCGTGCTATTCTCGCCGGTCGAAGAATGTCGGGGTACGCAACTGCGTGCCATCCGGCACACCTCCAGTTTTCGTTTTATTCAAGGGCATCCATGAGACTGATTCTGTTAGGCGCACCAGGCGCGGGCAAAGGCACACAGGCCACTTTTATTTGTCAAAAATATGGAATTCCACAGATTTCCACTGGCGACATGTTGCGCGCAGCAGTCAAGGCCGGAACACCGCTGGGCCTGGAGGCAAAAGCCGTCATGGCATCGGGTGGCTTGGTCAGCGATGAACTCATCATCAACTTGGTCAAAGAACGCCTGACCCAAGCTGACTGTGCCAATGGTTTTCTGTTTGATGGCTTCCCCAGAACCATTCCGCAGGCAGATGCCATGAAGGCTGCCGGTGTCATGTTGGACTATGTGGTGGAAATTGATGTTCCATTCGAAGCCATCATTGAGCGCATGAGTGGGCGCCGCTCACACCCTGCGTCAGGACGCACTTACCACGTCAGATTCAACCCGCCCAAAGTGGAAGGTCAAGACGACATCACTGGCGAGCCACTGATTCAACGGGACGATGATAAGGAAGAGACTGTTAAAAAGCGGCTCGACGTCTACAGTGCCCAAACGCGACCCTTGGTCGAGTATTACTCCAACTGGGCAAAACAAGACGCAGCGCGTGCGCCCAAGTACCGCGCCATTAACGGCATGGGAAATGTGGATGCCATTACCGCCAGCGTGTTTGAAGCATTGGCAAGTTAACGCCCCCAAGGGCATCTAAAGGCGGCTTGGGCCGCCTTTTTTTATGCCAGCAAATCCAAAATGAGCGCAATGCGTGCCTTGACCGGTGACAGTCCTTTGAAATGAGGAAACCCATCGCCCAGTACAGACGGTGGAATAATCTGGCCCCACGCGCAACGGGTCGACCTCACCACCTGGATGCCCAAGGCCCGCGCCTCACGCAAGGCAGCATCAAGATCGGTGTGGATGGTTCCATTACCGGTGCCCGCCACGACAAGGCCACACAGCGGCCCTTCACTGCCTTGTGGCGCGGAGCACAAAGCTCTCACCATTGCACCACTTGCGCCCACATAGCTGGTCACAATCTCTACCCGTGGCCACACCGCTTGTGCAAGCTTTTCATGGGAAATGGATGGACGAATGACCTCCGTCTTTGGCCATGAATATGTCAACCGAACTACCCCCTCCTCCACATACCCCATTGGACCTGCATCCCCCGAATCAAAAGCATCCAGCCGGTAGGGATAAACTTTTTGCACATGCTGTGCAGAGTGAATCGTCCCTGCGCACACAACCATCACGCCGGTTGCACCTTCTGTGCATGCCAGCGCTACAGCATCCAATACATTTCTGGGGCCATCAGGCGACAGTGACGATGCGGGGCGCATCGCACAAGCCATCACCACTGGCTTGCTCTCCAATAAAGCGGTGGGCACCACTTGCGACAGAAAAAAAGCGGTCTCCTCAATCGTATCCGTCCCATGTGTGATCACCAAACCGGATACATCGGGTTGGGCCAAGTAGTGACACACACGTAGCGCAAGCGCGTTCCAATGTGTAAAAACCATGTCCTTGCTATCGACCTGCGCCACCTGCTCCGACACCAATTCATGACGACCGAGTGCCATTTCAAGCGTCGGTATGGCTTGAAGCAATTGATCAACCCCCACTTGCGCAGCGCGATAACCCACGTTATCAGCCGCACTGGCGGCCGTGCCGGCAATCGTCCCACCCATACCCAAAAAAACCAACTTTTTAGCCATATTTGTACGCTCTACTTGCAATTCATTTAAAACTGGTTAAAAATACAGTTACTGGTTGTTAATACAGCATGTACAGACACCCAGCAACGCCCACCCGACACAAGGAGTCAGTATGCTTGAAAAGCCAAAGCTCACCGTACGCCAGCAACAAATTTTGGACTTGATTCAGAATGCTATTGCACGTACAGGCGCTCCACCGACTCGCGCCGAAATCGCCTCTGAACTGGGATTTAAATCGGCCAATGCGGCGGAAGAACATCTGCAAGCCTTGGCCCGCAAAGGCGTCATTGAATTGATCAGCGGGACATCCCGAGGCATCCGACTCAAGACCGACACCCTGCGCTCCATCAATGAGTCTCGCCTCAAGCAATTTTCCTTACCCTTGCCAGGTTTTGCCCAATTGAACTTGCCATTGATCGGTCGCGTTGCGGCAGGCTCTCCCATTCTGGCGCAAGAGCATGTGGACCAAACCTACTATGTGGAAAGCAGCCTTTTTCAGCATCGGCCCGACTACCTGCTCAAAGTGCGTGGCATGTCCATGCGAGACGCAGGCATTATGGACGGTGACCTGCTTGCGGTACAGGCCAGCAAAGATGCCAAAAACGGCCAAATTGTGGTGGCACGGCTCGGCGACGAAGTTACCGTAAAACGCTTTCGACGCAACAAACACCTGATTGAGTTGCATCCTGAAAACCCGGATTACCAAACCATTGTGGTGGAACCAGGGGAACCCTTTGAAATCGAAGGCCTGGCGGTGGGTCTGATTCGCAACACCATGCTCATGTAAGCACACACTGAGGAGATGACTATGAACCTCGCTTTATTTGCCCAATCCGAAGTTTTTGCAACGTTACAGGGTCTGGTTCGGTGGCTTATTTCTGCAAAAACACCAATTCCGTGCCCTGCAACGCAATACGAGCCTGCAACACCTACAATTTCGCCTAGATTGGTGGATTTCCACGGAGCACCAGCAGGTGCATCTGGCGGAAATTCCAATCTGCACAAGCCTTTGCGTGTGGTGCGTGTTATGGAGGCTGGACAAGCACAAAGCAGTGTCGGGCGCATGGTAATTTCCGGCCGCATGGCAGATGTGTGCGCAGAACTTGACCGATTAGCCGCACGCGAAACAGCATTGCCTTAAGCGCCTTTCATGGAAAGTACGGCGCTTGCTGAATGCAGGGCCCGCCAGAGGCGAAAGTGAGGTATGAACAAGGCACAATGCTGCCTATGAACATAGTGATTCTTGATGACTATCAGGACGCCGTACGCAAGCTCGACTGCGCGGCCAAACTGGATCCATACCAAGCCAAGGTGTATACCAATACGGTCAAAGGCCAGGGACAACTCTCAGTTCGACTCAGGGATGCTGACGTCATCGTATTGGTTCGGGACCGATCCCAAATTACCCGGCAGCTTGTTGAAAAACTCCCGAGACTCAAACTAATTTCCCAGACGGGGCGCATAGGGAGTCACCTTGATGTGCAGGCCTGCACAGAACGCGGTGTAGCGGTTGCCGAAGGAGTGGATTCCCCCATTGCCCCCGCCGAACTCACATGGGCTCTGATTATGGCTTCCATGCGCAGACTCCCTCAATATATCGGGAATCTTAAACATGGAGCTTGGCAGCAGTCTGGTTTGAAATCTGGCTCAATGCCTGCGAATTTTGGATTGGGCAGCGTTTTAGGCGGGAAAACCTTGGGTATCTGGGGCTATGGCAACGTCGGCCAATTGGTCGCGGGCTACGGCAAAGCATTTGGAATGCATGTCATCGTTTGGGGTAGCGAGTTATCGCGCGAAAAGGCCTGCCAAAACGGTTATATGGCGGCACAGAGTCGCGAAGATTTTTTTGCCCAATGCGATGTTTTATCGCTGCATTTAAGACTGAACGAATCAACGCGCAATGTAGTGATGCCATCAGATCTCGCGCTCATGAAAACCACTGCTCTGCTAGTGAATACCTCACACGCAGATCTTATTGAAACCGACGCTCTGATCGGAGCTCTCAACCGTGGACATCCCGGCATGGCCGCCGTAGATGTTTTTGAAACTGAACCCATACTTCAGGGACACGCCTTGCTTCGCCTCGAAAACTGCATCTGCACGCCACACATTGGCTATGTAGAGCAAAGCAGTTATGAAATGGCTTTTAGCGCCGCTTTTGACAACGTCACCAATTTCATCAAAGGCACTCCCACCAACATCATCAATCCGGGGGCGCTGCAAGTACGTCGTTAATGCGTGGTCAAGACTGGGCGCGTGAGACTGGTTGTTCAAACGAGCTGCCAGACACATCGAATTCAATGCCATTGCTCATGGACTCAAATTGATTCAAGTCAACGCCCAGCCCTGAGGCGCTGAATTCCGGCAAGGTTGCACTGGTCTGATCCGTATCATACGGAGCTGGAAGTGCATGCGTTCTTTCTGTACTAAAGGACGACAACTCCGACCCAAAGTGTGGTGCCAATTGCTTCACCACACCATGCAACATCAGCAGGTCACGGAAGGCTTCCAACTGGAACCCTTGCATCGCATCATGCTCTTGCGTGCGTACCATGCACTTTTCAATGTACTCCAATGCATCCTTGGAAGGCCAAAGCGCCACTATCTGCTTGAAAACATCAGTGTAGCCATCTACTCCGCTGCCGCCGTCATTAAAACCTGCAAATTCAGGAACGTATCCGGTAAAAATTTGATTGAATTGGGTGCGGTATCGGTCGTAATCAGCTTTTCGACTCAGCGTATGAAACACGTTCAAGAGGTCCAGATACACCAGCGGATTGGATTCACCGCTGTCATGGATGCAATCTTCCAATACATGAATCGCATTTTCGCACTGCCCCAAAGTCATGAAAAATTCCGCTTGCTGACGTGCGTCAAGCATTTCCTGGCTGTGAATTTCACGCAGCGCGCCTGGCACGCTATGCATGAAATCCCGATGTCCGCTTACATTGTCCTTGGGCAGACTCCCCAAAATACCGGTTGTTTTGTCAGAGTGGAATGGTGCTGGTTTCCCAAGATCCGAAAAGGCAGACTCGGCCAACTGCAAATCAATATCGACTTCCGTGAGCCCCATCACGGGTTTTTCTGCGAAAGCAGGACCGGCCACCACTACCGGATTCAGCTCAGCCGGTTGCAATGGCCCTGGTTTCACCACGCTATCCTTCGCTTTTGCTCCCGCATTCTCCTGCGCATGCGGATCTCTCCACCATGGAGCAACACCCGCACTTGTGGAGCGTAAACGTCGCCATTGGTATGCAAGTGCCGCACCACAGGCTATCAACAACGCAATCAGACTGTAAATGAGGGGATTGGAATATCGCCGAGATTGGGCGCTGTCCAAACGCCCTGCCAGCTCCAGCATGGCCAGCCGGTTCTTGGAAGTTTGATCCTGTAACTGTTTGACAGTGTTTTCCATGTCCTGCACGCGGGTGCTGTCGCGCAACACATCTTCTGGACTGGCATTGAGTATGCGCCAGAGTGTCTTCGCTTCCTCTCGCTTTTTCACGTCGTCCGTTGGAACAAAGACCAGTTCACTGCTAATTTTCAGTGTGGGATCCTTTTCCGGCGTAAGGTCCACCAGCGCCAATTTGAGACGCGCTTGTCCGGCTACCGCACTTTTGGTAGATCGTTTTGAATGGTCATGCACCATGACCGGCGTCACACCAGGTCTGTTGTTTTGCGGCAGCGGAGCCGTCTTTTTGATGGTTTCAGATTTAACGGCAAGCGCAACCGACCTTGCACCGTCTTTTTCCAATGGTTTCACGGCCTTTGCTTGGGCATATGCCAACGCAGGCTCAGATACGGCGGACGGGCGAACAAGCGCTGGAACCACTTCGCTGACCAGATCAGCCAACAGAACATAGCGACGCGTCGTCTGTTGACCACAACCTGAACGAAGGTATACAGTAACAATCGGCTCATCGACATGTGTATGCGCCACAACACGCACCACGGGCGGCAAGCCTGGACGAGAGGCCTCATTGGTCACCACTACACGACTTGCGTCTTGGCGATTTTCGCCATAGTACACATCGGCCTCGAAACACAGGCCAGAAACATCTTCATCACCAGCAATTTGAACAGGTACAGTCAACTCCAGTGACTGCCCCAAAATTGCAGCACCGCGCACGCGTCCCAGTGTCAGAGCCGAACTACTCGTTGCAGAACAGAGCAAAACTCCGCCCAGTGTGAACCATTTGAATATTTGTGACAGTTTCATCAATGCACGGGATTTTCGCACACCTGGTCAACTGCGCTTTTATCAAGGCATATAAGAATACGGTGCGAAGGCCTCATGTGCTCATCTCGGCACAAGGAGCCAAGAAATAAAAAAGCCACCCGAAGGTGGCATTTTTATTTCTTGGCGGAAACGGAGGGATTCGAACCCTCGATGAGGCTCTACACCCCATACTCCCTTAGCAGGGGAGCACCTTCGGCCACTCGGTCACGTTTCCTGAACAACCCATATTATGGCACGAGTTGTACCTCTTTTTTCAAACTGGCGCTTGGTCCAAGTCAAAAGCTTTGTGCAATGCACGCACCGCCAGTTCCATGTATTTCTCATCGATCACGACCGAGGTCTTGATCTCGGAGGTGGAAATCATCTGGATATTAATTCCTTCTTCACTGAGGCAGCGGAACATTTTGCTGGCAATACCCACATGGCTGCGCATACCAATACCAACGATACTGACCTTGCAAATCCGGGCGTCACCAGTCACTTCGTGTGCACCCAACTTTGGCAGCACACTTTCTTTAAGAATATCCATGGCACGGGCGTAGTCTCCACGGTTCACGGTGAAGCTAAAGTCCGTTTTGCCATCTTTGCTGGCGTTTTGAATGATGACATCAACATCAATGTTGGCATCCGCCACCACACCCAAGATTTGGTAGGCAATTCCGGGGGTGTCTGGCACACCCAGCACAGAAATTTTCGCTTCATCGCGGGTGAATGCAATGCCAGAAACAATGGCTTGTTCCATGTGTTCGTCTTCCTCAAAAGTAATCAGGGTGCCGGAGGCGGCTTCTTCATTGATGTCAATATCCCAAGGCGTAAAGCTGCTCAAAACGCGCAATGGCACCTTGTATTTACCGGCGAACTCCACTGAGCGAATTTGGAGTACCTTGGAACCCATGGATGCCATCTCCAGCATCTCTTCAAAGCTCACCGTATGCAGTCGCCGAGCCTCGGGAACCACACGCGGATCGGTGGTGTATACGCCATCGACATCGGTATAAATCAGGCATTCATCGGCCTTCATGGCCGCAGCCACGGCCACGGCCGATGTATCCGAGCCACCACGGCCCAATGTTGTGATGTTCCCCAGTTCATCCAGCCCTTGAAAGCCAGTCACGATGACCACCCTGCCCGCCTCCAGGTCCGTGCGTACGCGCACATCGTCAATCGACTCAATACGGGCCTTGGTGTACGCGCTGTTGGTCCGAATTGGCACTTGCCATCCCGCATAACTCACCGATTCCATGCCTTCGGCCTGTAGCGCAATAGCCAGTAAAGCGCTGGAAGCTTGCTCCCCCGTCGCTGCCAGCATATCGAGCTCACGGCTGTACGCATCGGTGCTCTTGGACGGAGCCAGCTCTTTGGCCAGTCCGAGCAAACGATTGGTCTCACCACTCATTGCGGAAGGAACAACCACCATCTGGTGGCCGGCGCGTGACCATTTGGCGACGCGTTTGGCAACATTGCGAATACGCTCCGTGGAGCCCATCGATGTGCCGCCATATTTGTGAACAATCAATGCCATTGGATCAAATTTTTGTGAGCAAAACCTAGGGATTGTACCAAGTCAAGAATTCCCCACGGCGCAAGGCAAAGCCGTGAGCGACTTTGATATGGATACGGTGCCCACGGGTGGTGCATGCAGCGAGCTGATCCAACAGTTCGGCCAACTGCGCTGCACTGGGAATCACCTGGAAACTACTTTTAAGCCAGTAACGCAAGGCATTGGCCTGACGGGCGCGACTTAACAACTGAAGTGACTTGATACGAAGTCCCTTGTCGCCAGGGTCGCCCACCTGCAAACCATCTTGCACTGCGACCTCATTCAAGAGTGCCTGGGCCTGCGCTGCATGGGAAGCGCTGCGTCCAAAAGTATCCCGATAGTGTGGAAACACTGTCTCCAATACCGGCAAAAGCTGCGCACGAATCCGGTTGCGGGTGAATCGTTGTTCACGATTGGTAGGGTCTTCAACGAATGCCGCCCCGCGTTGCGCCAACCAGCGACGGATATCCGGGCTACTGACCGACAACAGGGGCCGGTAAAAATCCAGGCCACTGCGCTGCCAATGTGTCGGCATGCCACTTAAACCTGGCAAACCCGCCCCCCGACTCAATGCCAGCAGCAGCGTCTCCACCTGATCATCGGCATGCTGTGCAATTGCTACAGATTTAATAGCTACCTGCGCACTATCCACAAGGGCTAGAGCATCAAAAGCCTTATAACGCGCCAACCGCGCCGCTTCTTCGGGACTCTGCCCGCTTCCGTGCTTGGCATCCACTTTTTGAATCCGCAGAGGCACCCGCAATTGCTCACACACCGTGCTGCAGTGAGTTTCAAAGGCAGCAGCTGCATCTTGCAAGCCATGATTGACATGCCATGCCACCACTTGATTCGGCCATTTTTCTGTGCACGCCAACAGCAGCGCTGTGGAGTCAGCCCCGCCACTGAATGCCACTGCGAGCGGCAATACAGGGTTGAAATCCTGCATCGCCTCATCAAGTGACCGCGTCATGCAAACAAGGGAACGAGCGCCCTACTTCGAAGCCGCTTTGGTGTCGGTAAAACGCCCATAACTTTGCAGGCGTTCATAGCGACGATCCAGCAATTCTTTGACCTTCAGGTCGCTGATCTGGCGATAGGCATCGCCCAAAGCACGCTTCAAGAATACGGAAGCCTGCTTCGGGTCGCGATGTGCACCGCCCACGGGTTCGTTCACGATTTTGTCAATCAGGCCCAAGGCCTTGAGCCGGTGCGCCGTAATACCCAAGGCATCGGCGGCGTCCTGCGCCTTGTCCGAGGTTTTCCACAAAATGGAGGCACACCCTTCGGGGCTGATGACGGAGTAGATCGAATATTGCAGCATGACCATCTGGTCCGCCACTGAAATGGCCAGTGCACCACCGGAACCGCCTTCCCCAATGATGGTGGTGATGATGGGCACTTCCAGTTGTGCCATCTCGAAAATATTGCGACCGATGGCTTCGGATTGGCCGCGTTCTTCCGCATCGATACCGGGATAGGCGCCTGGCGTGTCGACAAATGTGAACAGCGGCAACTTGAATTTTTCTGCCAACTTCATCAACCGCAGGGCCTTGCGGTAGCCTTCAGGCTTGCACATACCGAAGTTGCGAAGCCCTCGCTCCTTGGTATCCCGCCCTTTTTGATGACCCAACACCATGCACGGCGTGCCATTGAATCGGGCCAGCCCGCCAACAATGCTCAGGTCATCGGCAAAGTGCCGATCCCCATGCAACTCCACAAAATGGGTGAAAAGCTCGTTGATGTAGTCCAGTGTGTAGGGACGCTCCGCGTGACGGGCAATCTTGGTGATTTGCCATGGCGTCAGGTCGCTATAAATGTCTTTGGTGAGCTGCAAGCTCTTTTTGCTGAGCTGTTCAATCTCGGCAGAAATATCCACTGCGGACTCGTTTTGCACGTAGCGCAGTTCCTCAATCTTGTTTTCGAGATCCGCAACGGGTTGCTCAAAATCCAGAAAAGTTTTCTTGGCCAATGTTTTACTCCTTCAATCGCGACCACAACCCGCATGGGGTTTGCCGCCTGTTAACACCAGACTAGTACTCGACCGGCAAGGGATCGAGCGACCGCCAAATATACCAAGTTGCCACACTGCAGTAAGGTGCCCACGCGGCTGCGACCTCACGGGCATCGCTTCGGCTCACCACCTCACCCGAAAAATAGTTGCGGCTGATTCCGTTGATCAAACCCACATCGTCCAGCGGCAGCACGTTGGGGCGCATGAAATGGAAGATCAAAAACATCTCAGCCGTCCAGCGACCGATTCCGCGGATAGCGATCAGTTCGGCAATGATTTCTTCGTCGCCCATGGTTTCCCAAGAGGCAACATGCAAGGCACCATTGTCAAAGTGCAAGGCCAGATCCACCAAGTATTCCACTTTGCGCACACTTAAACCCGCTGCACGCATATCGTCCACTTTGAGCTTGAGCACATTGCCTGGCGCCATACTGCTGGGCAGCAGAGCAAACCTGTCCCACACCGTCTGCGCCGCCTTCACGGAAATTTGCTGCCCCACAATGCTGCGCGCCAAGGTGGCAAAAGCATCGCCTCGGGTCTGTAAACAAGCGTCTCCAAACTGGGGGATGAGCCGCTTCATCACCCGGTCCTTCTTCATTAAATGCTTACAGGCATCCGCCCAATACGCAGGCGTGACCGGTTGCGTCACGGTTTTTCGCGCGACTGCCATCACTGCACCACTTCCCAGGTGGTTCCAGCAGCCGAGTCTTTGAGCACGATGCCCGAAGCCAGCAACTCCTTGCGAATGTTGTCGGCCAGAGCGAAATCACGGGCCGCCTTGGCCGCACTGCGCTTGGCAATCAGTGCTTGAATGGCTACATCGTCCAGCGCGGCGCCGGTTTGAAGAAATTGTTGAGGGTCCCCCTGGAGAATGCCCAGACAGCCGCCAAGCGCCTTGAGCAATGCAGACATCGCCGGTGACTTGGAACGGTTGACCTCGGTGGCCAGATCAAACAATACCGCCACAGCTTCCGGTGTGCCAAAATCGTCGTCCATCGCCGCCTTGAACCTTGCTGCAAACGGATCACTCCAATCGACGGAAGCTATTTGGTGCACAGGGACGAGGTCAAGGGCGGTATACAAACGTTTCAGTGCCGTACGGGCATCGTTCAGATGGGCGTCGCTGTAGTTCAGGGCAGAGCGGTAATGGGTGCGCACGAGAAAGAACCGCACTGTCTCGGCATCGTATTTGGACAAAACTTCCCGAATGGTAAAGAAGTTGCCCAAACTCTTGGACATCTTCTCATTGTCCACACGCACAAAGCCGTTGTGAATCCAGAACCGGGCCAAGGGTTGGCCATGGGCACCCTCGCTCTGCGCGATTTCATTTTCATGGTGCGGAAACTGTAAATCCGCGCCGCCGCCATGGATATCAAACGTCTCTCCCAATGTCTGGCAACTCATGGCGGAGCATTCGATATGCCACCCAGGGCGCCCTACGCCAAACGCATGCCCCAAAGCTGCGCTGTCCCACTTGGCATCGTCCGGTTCAGACTCCTTGGCAGCTTTCCACAAAACAAAATCAAGCGGGTCGTCTTTACCATCCAACACGGCCACGCGCTCTCCCGCGCGCAGCTCATCCAAAGATTTGCCAGACAACTTGCCGTAGCCAGGAAACTTGCGCACCGCATAGTTCACATCGCCAGTAGGTGACTGGTAGGCAAGCCCTTTGGCCTCCAGCTGGCCGATTAAATCCAGCATTTGTGGCACGTATTCCGTGGCACGCGGCTCCATGGAGGGAGGTTCAATGCCGAGTTTGGCAATGTCCAGATGCATTGCCTCAATCATCTCGTCCGTGAGCGCACGGATGGTGATGCCGCGCTCCACGGCACGCTTGATGATTTTGTCGTCAATATCCGTGATATTGCGCACATAGGTGACCCGATAACCGCTGATTTTCAACCAGCGCTGGACTACGTCAAACGCCATCATCATGCGTGCGTGACCAATGTGGCACAGGTCATAAATGGTCATACCACAAACGTACATGCGCACATGGCCAGGCTCAAGGGGCAAGAACGGTTCAGGGGAACGCGACAGCGTGTTGTAAATGCACAAACTCATGGGTAATTCATGGCCTCTTCGCCGGGATACGGGCCCTGGGCAAAGTCGCCAGCCGATACGTAACAGATTAGGGAAAGTCTTGGGCGGATGTCCAAGGGGCGGCGCGCCACCCCTCAGCTACAATCCAGCGCAGTATAAAGCCCCGCTGCCTGGGCGTATCCAACGCGCGAAATTCAAAAGACACCATGAAGCACGCCTGCACACCTATGTTCCACCCCCTTCGCCTGCTGACTTTGGCTGCGGCAATGATGTTTTCGGTCGCGCACGCAGACGACTACACCGATGTATCCCAGCTTATGCGGGCAGGAAAATTGCCTGAAGCGCTGTCCAAGGCCGATCAATACTTGGCCAGCAAACCCAAGGACCCGCAAATGCGATTCCTCAAGGGTGTCATCCAAAGGGATGCGGGCAAGACCACCGATGCCATTGCCACATTTACCCATTTGACAGAAGACTATCCCGAACTGCCAGAACCCTATAACAATTTGGCTGTCCTGTATGCTGGACAAAGCCAGTTTGACAAGGCCCGTGCCGCGCTGGAAATGGCCATCCGAACCAACCCCAGCTATTCCACCGCGCATGAAAATTTGGGGGATGTTTATGCCAAACTGGCCAGCCAGGCCTACAACAAAGCCTTGCAGTTGGATGCCTCCAATCCGGCGGTGGCGCCCAAACTGGCATTGATTCGGGAGCTCTTCACCCCCACCGGCCCCAAAGGGCAAAAATCAGGCATTCCTGCCGTCAGCAGTCCTCCTTCAACACCTGTTGCGGCGAAGCCCCCTCCGGTACTGCCCAGCCCTGCATTGGCAAAAGCCCCCGTCACTGCGCCACCAGAAACCGCGGTTGCGGCAGTAACCCCACCACCCGTCGCTCCAGCCACTACATCAGCTTCAGGCAATGACACAAAAGAGGCGGAAGCGGCAGTACGGTCCTGGGCCAGTGCGTGGGCAGCCAAGGACGTCAAAGCCTATCTGGCAGCTTATGGAAGGGAATTTGCCCCTCCCGGCTCCATGAAACGCAGCGCTTGGGAAAACGAGCGCCGCGAACGCATCATTAGCAAGTCCAGGATCAGCATCAAACTGGAAAATCTCAACGTGACGGTCAACGGCAACAAAGCAACTGCAAAGTTTCGGCAAAACTACAAGGCCACCGGCTTGGCAGTTTCCAGCATAAAAACCCTCGATTTGGCCAAATCCGGTGACCGTTGGCTAATCGTCAGAGAGTCCACGGGCTCCTGATCCGATTGAGCTTCCACGCACTGTGAAATGCACCACCGCCCCCCCTTAAGCGCCATCATTGAAATGGGGTGTCCTTATCTGGTCGCCACAGCAGTGGCACTTGCACTGCTAGGTGCCAACCCAGTGCATGCGGCTGCGAACAAGCATTTAGCCAAACGGGCTGTACACCGCCAGGAAGCTCCCGTCATCCGGAATACGGATGGTGTTGCAGAAGCACGTCTGATCAATATCTACAAACTCATTGGAAAAGCCCAAAACCGCGAAGCTTTGGCCAAAGCCACACAGTTGGTGAAAGATTTGCCAAATTTTCAGTTGGCCCAATTGGTCTATGGTGACTTGCTGGCAGCACGGGGCCGCCCTGTGGACGCCATTGGCGACGTGCCAGATACCATGGCGCAGGCCGCTGGAAGCAATCTAAGCGAACTACGGGAAGAGTCCAAACGCCGCGTCAATGCACTGCGCGAACCGCCGCCACCGGGCACTATTCCCTCCCAATTTATAGCCCTTTCGCAACGCTCACGCCATGCGATTGCGGTAGATGCATCCAAATCTCGCCTTTACCTCTTTAAGAACACACCCACCGGCCTGAATCTGGTGTCCGACTATTACATTTCCGTGGGAAAAGCCGGAACGTCAAAAACGCTTGAAGGTGACCAGCGCACCCCCCTGGGGGTGTACTACATCACCAGCAATCTGGATCGAAAATCTCTCAAGGATTTCTACGGATCTGGCGCACTGCCCATCAACTACCCCAATATGCTGGACGCGAAACGGGGGAAAACGGGAAGTGGCATCTGGCTGCACGGCACTCCACCCAGCCAGTTTTCGCGCCCCCCCCTGGCCACCGATGGCTGTGTGGTACTGGCGAATCCCGATTTGTCCCACCTCGTCAAAACCGTCGAGGTGCGCACCACCCCCGTGGTCATTGCGACACAACTGCATTGGGTGGCACCGCACAGTGTTCGCACGGAAGGCAAACCCTTTGAAGATGCATTGCATGCATGGCGAAATGCAAAAACAGCTGGCGACCTCAAGCAAATTTTGTCTTTCTACACGCCGGACTTCAACAGCAATGGCAAGACACTGGCCCAATGGACCCCTACATTGAAGGCCGAACTTGCCACCGTGCAGGGACGGACCATTCAGCTCAAAGATATATCGTTCCTGCGCTGGACCGATACCTCAGACACCATGGTGGTGACATTTGGTGAAGTGGCCGAAGGAATCCGCACCGGTTTAACCAAACGACAATACTGGATGCGGCAAGACAGCCAGTGGAAGATTTTTTTTGAAGGAGTGCTCTGACCGTGTCTTTGCAATTTTTACTTTCCAGTCGGCGTGCCTGGTTGGCCTGTTGTGCTGCCGTCTTTTTCTCAACACCGGTGCTGGCACAGTCTGCACCCAAGGTTAAATTTCAAACCAGCATGGGTGAATTTGTGGTGGAGGTCTACCCCGAAAAAGCCCCCAAATCCGTGGAAAATTTTCTGCAGTACGTCAAAGACAAGCACTACGACAATACGGTTTTTCACCGGGTGATTGCCAATTTTATGGTTCAAGGTGGCGGTTTTTCCGCGGACATGAACCAAAAAGCTACCCGCGCCCCCATCCCGCTGGAAGCCAACAATGGTCTCAAAAATGACCGGGGCACCATTGCCATGGCGCGCACAGCCAATCCCAATTCAGCCACGGCGCAATTTTTCATTAACGTGGTGGACAATGCCAACCTCAACGCACCCCAGCCAGACGGTTATGGCTATGCCGTGTTTGGCAAGGTCGTTTCCGGCATGGACGTGGTCGACAAAATCCGTACGACCGCAACCGGCAACAAAGGCATGTTCCAAAACGTCCCCCTCACTCCCATCGTTATCAACTCTGTCACTTCTGCAAAGTAAACCATGAGCAATCCCCAAGTCGAACTCCACGTCACAGGCTACGGCGTCATCACGCTGGAACTGGACCAGGAAAAAGCCCCAAAGTCGGCCGCTAACTTTCTGGCCTATGTGGCCAAGGGCCACTACAACAACACCATTTTTCACCGCGTCATCCCAGGCTTCATGGTCCAGGGCGGCGGCATGGAGCCTGGCATGGTTCAAAAGCCTTGCGATGCACCAATTGAAAACGAAGCCAACAACGGCCTGAAGAACAACAACTACACCGTGGCCATGGCGCGCACTGGGGATCCACACTCGGCCACGGCCCAGTTCTTCATCAACGTAACAGACAATGGTTTCCTGAACCACACCGCTCCTTCCCAACAGGGCTGGGGCTATGCAGTGTTTGGCAAGGTGGTTGCCGGAGCCGATGTCGTAGACAAAATCAAGGCGGTTAAAACCGGGCGCAAGGGCTACCATGACGATGTGCCTAAAGAAGACGTCATTATTGAAAAGGCCGTAGCGCTCTAATCGCCGCACCAAACGGGATGGAACTCCATGCGCCGCCCCACTGGCGTTGTGTCGATTTCATCTCGGACCTGCACCTGCATGCCAATGAACCTCTGACCTTCCAGGCCTGGGGCGAATACCTCCAACGAACCACCGCTGATGCGCTCTTCATACTGGGCGATTTGTTTGAGATCTGGGTGGGTGATGATGTGCTGGCAGACCCATCTGGGGCAAGCACTGGGTTTGAACAGCAATGTGCCCAAGTGCTGCGCGCGGCTGCAGATCGCACCAACCTGTACATCATGGCGGGCAACCGTGACTTTCTGATGGGGCCGGCCTTGATGCAAGCCTGTGGATGCACACTTCTGGAAGATCCATGCGTGCTGGAATTTGGTTCCCAGCGCTGGCTGCTGACCCACGGAGATGCCTTGTGCCTGGATGACAAGGCTTATATGCCATTTCGCGCCCTGGTGCGCAGTGCCCAGTGGCAGCGTGATTTTTTAGAAAAACCGCTCCATGAACGCCTGACCTTGGCTTTGCAGATGCGCGCGCAAAGCGAAGCCCGCAAACAAGGCAACACCGTCTATGCGGATGTGGACACTGTTGCGGCACAAAGCTGCCTGGAAACCCTGCGCGCCGACCACATGATTCACGGGCACACCCACCGGCCAGCACGGCACCCACTGGGAGTCCAGCATGATCGATGGGTGCTCAGCGACTGGGATCTAAGCGCCCAGCCACCACGCGCCGAAGTACTGAGGCTCAGCCTTGTGCCAGGTGAGCATGGCCCTGCTGGCAAAGCCCGGGTACAACGCCTGTCACCGGCCAACGCTATTGCAGCCAAGCCTGCGGATTAACCTCGTCAATTTGCCATGGGTCCAGGAACTGCTTGGCATACTTCAGGTAAACACCTTGGTTCACAAAGATATCGAACAGATCGGGGTCGATATGCCCCCCCATGCGGAATTTGTGCATGATGCCCATCGCTTGGGACAGCTTCATTCCCAGCTTGTAGGGTCTATCACGCGCTGTCAACGCTTCAAAAATATCGGCAATTCCCATAATGCGTGCCTGCACCGACATTTGTTCGCGCGTAAGGCCCTTGGGGTAGCCTTTGCCATCCATGCGTTCATGGTGCCCACCCGCATACTCCGGCACATTTTTCAAATGCTTGGGCCATGGCAACTGTTCCAGCATTTTGATGGTGGCCACAATGTGGTAATTGATGGTGTCGCGCTCCGCCGACGTTAATGTGCCGGCCCGGATCGTCAGATTTTCCATCTCATTGGAGGTTAGAAACTCGGTCTCCAGCCCTTCAACATTGCGCCAGCGATGCCCGGTTGCGATATCGCGCACACGCTGCAAATCACTATCCGTCATACTTTCAGCGCCTTGGTTGGCCAGACGCAAAAAGCCCCGGTCTGCATCCAAGGCCTCAATGCGGTTCCTGCAATCGGCCCACAACTGTGCCTCGGCAGCAGAATCCCTGGGTTCCCGCAAGGCCAACTGGGCACGCAAGGCTGCAATTTCCTGGTCGCGCTTGAGAACCTCAAAACGGGTGTCCAACAGTTCAATGCGGTCAAACAGGGTTTGCAATTTGCTCGCCTTGTCCACCACATGCACCGGCGTAGTGACTTTTCCGCAATCATGCAGCAGTCCGGCAATTTTGAGTTCGTAGCGGTCACGATCGTCCATGACAAAGCCTGCCAAGGGACCCTGCCGTGTGGCAGTCACCGCCTCCGCAAGCATCATGGTCAGGGTCGGCACCCGTTGGCAGTGCCCGCCCGTGTAATGGGATTTTTCATCAATCGCCAAGTTGATGAGGCCAATAAACGACTCAAACAGTCCTTCCAGCTGCGCCATCAAATTGCGGTTGGTAATGGCGATGGCGGCTTGCGAGGCCAGTGACTCGGCCAAACTCTGGTCCGCGCCAGAAAACGACACGACGGACCCCGTCTGCGGATGCAGTGCATTGATCAACTGCAGCACACCAATCACGTCACCCTCGTGGTCCTTCATGGGAACGGCTAAAAATGACTGGGAACGGTACCCTGTGCGTTCATCAAACTGCCGGGTGCCAGAGAAGTCGAAATTGGCTTCGGTGTAGGCGTCAGCAATGTTGACGGTCTGGTGGTGAATGGCCGCATAGGCCGCAACCAAAGAATCGTTAGGTTTCCCGCGCGCATCGCGCAGTGGCAAATTGGGGAAATCAATGGGTTTGCCAGAACTCCCCCCCATGGCGATGTCCAGCGAATCGGTGCGCAGTATTTCAAAGCGCAACGCTTGGCCGTCCTCCGCCACCCGGTACAGGGTGCCACCGTCGGCATGGGTAATGGTTTTGGCCGCCACCAAAATGCGCTCCAACAAGCGTGTAATGTCACGCTCTTTGGACAGTGCAACCCCAATCGAATTGAGTTGTTCCAGGCGTCGCAGCAGGTCTTCGGTTGAACTCAAGGTGCACCCCTTGCTCAAAAAGCGGTTAATGAACTTCTCGGCAAGACCATTGTTCCACATCCGCCCCTGCAGCGCCTGCTCTCCTCTATCGCTTGAGTAACACCTTCAACACCGTTTGGATGCGGCGCGCATCCTGTGGGTTAAATGGACCTGCAAACACTGCAGCAGCGTCCTGCCCCCAGGTTTGGGCCGGTGCCGGATCATTGCGCCGTGTGAGCAACTGCAGTTGCAGCATACGTCGGGCGGTCAAGTGCTCAGCAGGAGTGGGCACCTCCGCGGCCATTTCCAGACGCAACAAAGCCGTTTGTGGGTCGACAGCAATCGGGGCACCTTTTGCTGGCGCTTTGGATTCACCGCCAAGCGCCAGCAGCCACGCCGCGCGGGTTGCGGGGGTAACCCGGGAACCCAACTCCTGGACACCGGGAACCAGACTGGCATCGTGCTTTTCCCAGGCACCCATCAACTGCGTCAGGGCTTCGCCATGGGCTTGGGCTGCCAATGTGCGCAGTGCATGCTGCGCGTTTTCCAAGGCCTCGCGCTGGGCACGGAACGCCGCATCACCCAAACGGGGGGCATCTTGCCAACCCGCATTGCGCCCCCGGTCTGCGGGTTCAAAGCGATCATGCCCGCGTGGAGCACGGTCGCCCCCTCGGGCGCCGGGACCCGCATTGGCATCACGCCCACCTCGACCGGCATCCTTGCGATCACCCCATTTGCCCGCCGGCGCCGGAGTTTCCTTCTTCATACCAGGACGGTCATCCCCCCGCACGGCGATCACAGGTTTGGTCGGTTTGGGAGCCGCGACGGGAGCCGGTGCAATGGCGGATGTGTCCGAAGTCGTGGCTTCTGGCGCACCCTCTTCCGCTATATTTTCCATAGCTGCTTGCGCAGTATCTACGGGGGCTACAGGCATATTTTCATCTGAAACCGGATTCACCCCCGATGCTTGTGCAGCCGACTTGGCAGCCGTCTCCTGCACACCCGCCGCTTTGACTTCTGCCTGCGCCTGTGCTTGTCCATGCAAAGCGGCATCCAGTGCGGCCATAGCGGTGCGAATCGCCTGGGCATCACCCGCAGCATTGGCGGCTTCCAGTGCCTTCGCAGCGTCCAGCACCATGCGGTCGCGTGCGCCCAGCGAAGCTTCGGCTTTTTCTCGTTCTGCTGTTTTGCGGTTGAAAGCGTCATCAATGGGCTTTCTAAATGCATCCCACAGCTTTTGCTCTTGGCGGCGGTCCATGGGCACGCGGTGGGCTTCTGCCTGCCAGCGCTGTTGCAAGGCCTTTACCGCGTCGATGCGCAGCACGGGCGCGTCGCCGAGCACTTTGGCTTCGTCAATCATGGCGTGGCGCAAGGCCAAGCTCTGTGCCTGCAATGCCTCCAAAGGGGCTGCGGCATTGGAAATCGCAGCCTTCCACAGGGGTTGGAGTTCGGCAAATGCCTTTTCCCCCAGATGTCCGGACTCACGCCAGCGGTCACCGAACTGGTGCAAGATGCGGTTAAAGCCTTTCCAGTCATCGTCCAAGGCGGTGCGATTGGCCTGCGCCCAGGCATTGACTTCCTCAATCAGCGCCAGACGCTGGGCCTTGTGCTCTGCCGACTCGGCCTTGACTTTTTCAAGCCAGCCTTCCACGACTTTGTAAGCCTCATTGCAGGCTTCATCAAAGCGCTTCCACATGGCGTGATTGGGCACACCACCCTGGTCGGTTTGTTTCCACTGGTCGCGCAAAGAACGCAAGGTTTCCTGCATCTTGCGGCCACCAATAGCCTGACCGTCAGGCCGCTTCAGCAGCCCTTCTGCCTTGGCCACCAACTCTTCGCGCAGCTGGTCTGCACGCCAACGCTGCCAGCCTTCCAACTCACCCGCCGCCGCCAAGGCGGAATGGGCCATGTTTTCGAGCTTGTCATCAATGAGTTTGCCGAATTCCTTGAGCGCTTGGCGCAATGCGCCTGCGGCGCCGGCACTGGCTTTGCCATGGCCCTCGCCCACTTCCTGCTCCAGCGTGGCTAATGCCTGGCGCACTGCGGCGGTCGCACTGGCACGTACCTGCGGATCCACTTTCGGTTTGGCTTGTTTGCCAAGCCCTTCGGCTGGTACACCACGGGCCACACGCAACTCGTCGGCCCACATCGGCACCGGCGGCAACGCGGCGGCAGGATCTAGGGCAGCAGCTACAGCCAACGCCAACGCACCCTGGAACGCCTCCCACACTACCAATAACTGGCCCCGCGACGCATCCAGCAAGGGGGGAAATTTGAGGTCCACACTTGCCCAACTGGGGTCGGAAACCAACTGTGCGGCTTGTGCCTGCCAATGCTCTACGTCGGCACGCAAGGCATCCAAAGCATTTTGGGCATCGCGCCAGGACTTGGTGGAAAGCACCTCAATACGCTGCGCCAGCAGTACAGCGGCTTCGCGTTGCACCTGAACCCGATGCTGCAGGTCTTCAATGACCCGTACCCGTTCGGCCAACTGGGTCTTGAACACTGCCAACGGCTCCTTGCTCAGAGGGGCGCCAGCTTTTGCCGCATCCCGCTGCCAAGCCAATGCATCGGCAATATTGAGCTTGGCTGTGTCCAATAGGACCTGGGCCTTGTTTGCCCACTCGGCCACCAAAGCTTCCTGGCCTTTGGAACGCTTGGCTTCATCCAGCTTTTCGCGTACCAGTTTGGCAGCTCCTTTGTCCTTGACGCTGAGTTCTTTGAACACGGCCGTGAGCTGATCGAAGTTGGGACTACCCTGCAGCCACTCGCGCACGCGTGCAGCACGCTCACCCGAAGTGAGAGCCGTAAAGGCTCCGCCGGTCAGACTGTCTAGTTGGGCAATATCGTTGTTTTTAGCGGGAGATGGCGACGTCACGGTAGGCTCGGAATTAAATTGAAAAAGAAACTACAACCGCGTATTTTCGCTGCTATTTCACCTGCATCCCGAGGTTTTTATGCCAGAACCCAAGACGCTCACCCCACAGCACCCGGCATGCGATGGGTTTTTAAATGAAAAATAGCCACACCCCCCGTAAACAAAGCGCAGAAAGCTACAAAAACAATAGCAAACATGCGGCACGCAGTGCAAGCCACCGAGTGCTTTGCACGTAATCCCTGGGGAGTGCCCCTTACTATATAGAGAGCACCTACACCGCATCTACCGGATTTCAGCGTCCAACAGAAAGCCCGGGCCCAGACTCGAAAGTCCAGACACCGGGCTCGACGGCGGACCTTAGGTCTATGCCGTCAGGACTGGCATTGCAGGAGATTGAAGTCCCACAATGCACGCGAAGCAATGGATTGCCTCCTGGAAAATGTCGGGGCCGCTTTATCACACTACCATCCCGGTGCACGACTGGCTACTGCCGACAGAGCGCTTGAAATCTCAAGCAACTTAACTCTAGTCACAAACTGTGGCAGTTTCAAATCAGCTTTTTAAATAGATTTTGACAAGGTCATTGCCAAATTTGTCGTTTCTGGCAGACCATGGCAATGCCGAATTCGGGCTGAACACACAGCTCTTACGATCAAAAATAGAATAACAAACCTATTTAATATTGTTGACCTGGCATAATCAACCCCTCTAGAATCCGCCCATCCCGAAGTCCAACTAGGGATAACCCGCCCCCCGCTGCCGAACCCGGCATATTCAAATCGCTGCACATGTCGAGTCGACGCCGCAGGATATTGATAGCGTACCAACCCAAACGAGGCGCCCAAAGTCGCCGCACTGTCCCTCAGTGCATGACCCAAGCCCCACGCTAAAGAAGGAAGAGCTATGACAGCGACCGAAAAATTCACCAAGGGCTTTCGCATATTTCTCAGCGACATCGCCCAAGGCTTCTTTGAAATCACACACAACGGTTTTGCCCTGCTGGGTTTGGCCGTCATGTTCGCTGCGGTTACTCTGACCGCACGCCCTGAAATCCGTCAAGCCAGTGAAGCCCAGCTCATCAGTTGGTTGAAAGACCGTCAAATTGAAGTCACTGGTATGGCTGGTGACGTGGAAGCCATTGCCCGGGCAACTGCCACCAATCCGAAAGACTTACCCAAACAACAAGCGGCTGTGGCTTACTGGCTCAGTAAAAAATACAGCATCGCCCCCGAACCACTTAGTGCGCT
Organism: Burkholderiales bacterium RIFCSPLOWO2_12_FULL_61_40; assembly: GCA_001770935.1. Taxonomy (GTDB): domain Bacteria; phylum Pseudomonadota; class Gammaproteobacteria; order Burkholderiales; family Burkholderiaceae_C; genus Allorhodoferax. The sequence goes on from MESI01000018.1 coordinate 80,935, forward strand.
GGTGGCTGAAGCGTATGAGACGGGAGCCCGCACCAAATTGGACCCGACGCTGATTTTGGCCATTATGGCCATTGAATCAGGTTTTAACCCTTTTGCCCAAAGTGCAGTGGGCGCACAGGGCTTGATGCAAGTGATGACAAAGATCCACAGCGACAAGTACGAGGGGTTTGGTGGCAAACTGGCCGCTTTTGACCCCGTCTCCAATTTACGTGTTGGAGTGAAAGTGCTTCAGGAGTGCATTCGCCGCGCTGGCTCCGTTGAGGGTGGTCTTAAATTTTACGTCGGTGCAGGTAATATGGAAAACGACGGCGGTTACACGGCAAAGGTGATGGCAGAACACAACCGCTTGCAACAGGTGGCCACGGGGGGACGTACCACACCCGCGTCAATTCCCCGCACCATACCTGCGTCTATCCCTGCGCCAGCGCCAGAGAAAACGCTAACAGCCCCTGAAAATGTGGCCAGCCTCTCCACCTCGTAAGTCACGTCGGGTAAACTCCAGCCCGTACGCGACTGGCGATAGGCGCCGAACCACAAGGTTCTGTGCGCCGAGGTGGGACAACCACCGGGAAGCGTGCCGCACAACCCTTGTGGGAAACTGCGTTCAGCCGTTCGCCTGGGCAGCCCTGTGTTATTTCCATGACCCACAGGCCCATTGTCTTTAAGGACTGCCATGTACGACCGTAATATTCTTGTAGAACAAACCGACCCCGAACTGTGGGCTGCCATTCTGGCTGAAAACGCACGGCAAGAACACCACATTGAGCTGATTGCCAGCGAAAACTACGCCTCGCCCGCGGTCATGGCGGCACAGGGCAGCCAGCTAACCAACAAATACGCCGAAGGTTACCCAGGCAAGCGCTATTACGGTGGCTGCGAACATGTCGACGTGGCTGAGCAGTTGGCCATCGACCGCGTCAAACAAATTTTTGGCGCAGAAGCCGCGAATGTGCAACCCCATTGCGGCGCATCGGCCAACGAGGCCGTTTTCCTGGCCTTTTTGAAGCCCGGCGACACCATCATGGGAATGAGCTTGGCGGAGGGCGGCCACTTGACCCACGGCATGCCGTTGAACATGAGCGGCAAGTGGTTCAACGTAGTGAGCTACGGTCTGGATGCCAATGAAGCCATTGACTACGATGCCATGGAGCGCAAGGCCCATGAAACCAAACCCAAGCTCATCATTGCCGGAGCATCCGCCTACTCGCTGGCCATCGACTTTGAGCGCTTCGCCAAAGTAGCCAAAGATATTGGCGCGATCTTTATGGTGGACATGGCCCACTATGCGGGCTTGATCGCTGCTGGCGTGTACCCCAACCCAGTACCTCACGCCGATGTCGTGACATCGACAACCCACAAGAGTTTGCGCGGCCCACGCGGCGGCATCATCTTGATGAAGGCCCAGCATGAAAAGGCCATCAACAGCGCAATCTTCCCAGGTCTGCAAGGCGGTCCATTGATGCATGTGATTGCAGCCAAGGCAGTTGCCTTCAAAGAAGCGCTGACACCCGAATTCAAGGCCTACCAACAACAAGTGGTGCGCAACGCCAAAATCGTCGCAGAAACCTTAACAGCGCGCGGCCTGCGCATCGTCAGCGGCGGAACCGAAAGCCATGTCATGCTGGTAGATCTGCGGTCCAAAGGCATTACAGGCAAAGAGGCGGAGGCCGTGCTGGGCAGCGCCCACATGACCATCAACAAAAATGCCATCCCCAACGACCCTGAAAAGCCTATGGTCACCAGCGGCGTACGCATCGGCACTCCCGCAATGACTACCCGCGGCTTCAAGGATGAAGAGGCCCGCGCTACCGCCCATTTGATCGCTGACGTATTGGACAACCCGCGCGACGCAGTGAACATTGAAACGGTACGCGCCAAGGTCAATGCCTTGACCGCACGCTTCCCTGTTTACCGTTAATCCAGGGACACAAAGAGGCGCTATCATTGTGGTAGCGCCTCCCGTACATTCTGTAGGGGGCTAGAGGCATATTTTGTATATATTCAGACCAAATACGCCATGAAGTGTCCCTTTTGCAGCCACTCAGAAACCCAGGTTGTAGAAACACGAGTATCGGAAGACGGCGGCTTTATCCGCCGCCGCCGTCAGTGCGGCTCGTGTGAAAAGCGATTCACCACCTACGAGCGTCCAGAAGTCACCTTTCCGGTGGTGGTAAAAAAAGACGGGCGGCGCATCGAGTACGACGCATCCAAGCTGCGCGCATCCTTCTCACTGGCCCTGCGCAAGCGCCCCGTGAGCACTGAGCAAGTAGGGTCAGCCATCGAACGCATTGAAGAAATGTTGCTGAACCTGGGCCAGCGCGAAATCCCATCGCACCGCATAGGCGAGCTGGTGATGCGGGAACTCAAAAAGCTCGACAAAATCGCCTACATCCGCTTCGCCAGCGTGTACCGGAGCTTCGAAGATATTGACGAGTTCAAGACGCTGGTGGATGAGGTGCGTCGGTAAATTTTTGCACGCTCTTTAAATTGACCGTCCAGAGAGCGGTTGCCACCTTTTATCGCTTGGTGGTCACCACGACCGAAGCTGGCGCTACATTGGCGTAATGAACATCGGTTACACCAACAGTAGTCATAAATTACAGACTCAAGGCTTCACGCTCATTGAGCTTATGGTTGTTGTTTCGATAATGAGCATCATTGCTGCACTTGCAGCACCTTCTTGGAATAGATTGATTGTATCCAACCGTATTCGCGCAGCAGTAAACGACTGGACTCTATCTATGCAGTTTGCCAGATCTGAAGCGCTTCGGCTCAATATTCCAGTAACTATATGCCCTAGTAGTAGTGGAACAACCTGTACGGCGTCTGACTTTGAAGCCGGTTGGATTGTAAAAACGCAATTGCCTGCGATTGCAGGTATAGTTTTACAAGATACTTTACCAAGGCAACATTTGACCATGGTCCCCAATTTGTCGGCCAGAAGAAACATAACATTCCTCCCGAATGGATCGTTAATCGGTAACTACGTTGGTGTACACATTACAGTGCGTGACGATCCCGCGGACGATGATACCGTTTCGCGGCATATTTGCGTTCCCCGGACCGGGCGAATTAAAGTCTACACAGATGAGCAGTACATGCTCTTGCCAGCTTCAGCTTGCTGAAGGTTTGTATATGAGTAAACTGAAATTGAAATATTTGGTATCCACAAATACTCAGCGTGGCTCCAGTTTGATTGAGGTCCTTATCACCATGCTGATAGTGGCGGTCGGACTCCTGGGGGCTGGTGGATTGCAAATCGCAGCCACCCGATACCAACAAACAGCAATCATGCGGAGCCAAGCGATTGTTCAAGCGCAGTTTATTGCAGAAAAAATCAAAGCGAACAACGCAGCAGTTCTGGTCGCCGGACCACCCAATCAGGCAAGCACCTATCTGGCGCCAGATGCATATACTGCGGCCACACTGGCGGCGCTGCCTGCTGACCCTGGGTGCGGATTGGCAGCAGGATCAACATGCACGGGAATTCAATCGGCGGTCAGGGACATGCGCGATTGGCGCATGTCCATTGCTTCGCTACCTGGTGGACGGGGCTCGATAGAGCCAGTTACCAGCGGGGGAAGCACAGACCCTATTGCGCGACGGATCGTAGTGATGTGGCGGGAAAAGCAGGATAACGAAATTGGTACAAATGCAAACCCGAACCCTAATGATGCCCCGATGGACCCAAACTGCACAGCGCCAAGAGTGGGCGGAATTCGCTGCTACACAATGGTGGTAACACCATGAAAACCGTATCTCCATTCAATCTATTGAAGCAACAAAATGGTGTCACGCTAATTGAAATGTTGGTTAGCATCACTATTGGATTAGTTTTCATGATTGCAATAGGTTTTGCCTACATGAACAGCACCAATGCGGCAAGGCAGCGTGAAAACCAATCTGAATTAAATGAACCTACTAGTGTCGTTATGCGTATGCTGCGCCATGACGTATCCCTTGCTGGGTACGTGGACGTTTTTGACATGGATGCAACAGCTAGCAATGGCCGCCACCCTCAGGCAGCATCGGTACTTGTTCCGGGCAATGAAACCCTTACCAATTTATACCGTCGCGCCCCAATGCCTACCCCAATTGGCACACCACTCACTCAGTTTTTCCCGGGATTAATGCCAATATTCGGGTGTGACGGCGCAATGAATAGCACTCCTTTTGCCATTTCCACCACCGCAACTGCAACTGTACTCACTTGTGGTGCAAACAGCACGACCAGTCAAACGCTTCAAATTGCCTACCAAGCAGCCCCATCGGCAACCACAACAGCAATTGCAAGCTTAGGTACCCCAAATGGAAATACAGGTGAAGGCAGAGACTGCAATGAACAAGGTTTGACAGCGCCAATAACCGGTGGGCGGGAAGCGAAGTTTGCTATTAACAGGTACTTCATTAATGTGAGTTCTGATGGAGTCAATGAACTATATTGCTCCGGCTCTGGTAATGTGATCGCACAACCAATTGCGCGTGGTGTGGAAGAGTTTGTTATCCGGTATCAAACCGCTAACCCAGGGCTCTCAACCTCATTAACTGCGGCAGGTAGTGCGCAATCGCAATATGCATCGGCAGCCACAGTCAGTGCATCTGCGCTGGGTTGGGCTAATGTAACAGCCGTTGAGATTTGTATGATCTCGGCAACATCAGGCAATAGCGGAGCCGCTGCAACAGGCACGACTCAATTGCAACCAACTCGCCCTACTTGCGTTCGCGATTCCAGCGGCAACTTCAATGCCAATATAACCAGAACGGCTGGCGACACCCGGCTCTGGAAACGCTTCATTTCTGTAGTTTCTGTTCGAAATGCAATATTCTCCACCCCATATTAAAAATACTTACCGTAAACCCATGGTTCAGCATGGGTTTGTGCTGGTAACTGCTTTGATATTCCTTGTGGTTTTATCACTGCTAGGAGTTATGGCTGTGCGTGGTTCATTATTTGAAGAGCGATTCGCTGCCAACGACCGGGATCTAGCAGTTGCTCGAGAAAATGCCGAGCTAGCCCTGAGAGATGCAGAGCGCGATATTTTGGGGCAACGTTTTGATCGACAGTTTTGCGCCGCAGTACCCTGCACCACATTACGACCTGCTGGAACTCGACCAGCAAGCGCAGCTGATGCTAATTTTTGGATCGGATCCAACGAAGCCATCGCGGATATTGGCAGAGATGATGGTGGCAGAGGTCTAGCCACAAACCTTAGAGGTGTTTACACCGGATTGTCAGCAGCAGCATGTGGACAACCCATATGGAGTGGCGCTGATTGGAATGATGGTGTGGCACGCACCTGCGTTGCAGGCAGTGCGATTGGAACTAACGCCGTGCCAACAACGGCCTACGGCACTTTTACCGATGCCCCATTTTCTCAGCAAGGAGTCACCCCACCAAGGTACCTCGTGGAGATGTTCACCGCCAATGATCTTCAAATTGGTAACGGAAATTCAAACAAAATTGTATTCCGCATAACAGCCGTTGGTTTTGGTCGAACCACTGGTCCTAATGGTGCACGCACCTCGGTCACACTCCAATCCGCCTTTTCGGCACTTTGAAATAAATGGGGAATGTCATGCGATCCACTATCTTGAAACCGAGCTGGGCAAATTTCTCGACTTCACTCATTGCACTAAGCCTATGTCTAGGCAATCTGACCTCAGCCAGTGCATTTACACCCAGTCAACAACCTCCAGAGAGTACAGCCGTCCCTGGAAATGTGCTGCTGGCACTCTCAGTTGAATTTCCAACGGGCCTGCAGGTCTCTTACACAGCAGGCTTCAGCGTACTAACAAAATACGATGGCTATTTTGACAATCGAAAGTGTTATACATATTCCAGTTCGGATGAAGCATTCCAACCAGTCAGCGCACTGAATACCAATGGAACTTGCCCCGTTGCAAGTCAATGGAGTGGTAATTTGTTGAATTGGTTGACCATGACCAACGTCGACCAATTTCGCTATGTCATGACCGGTGGCACGCGTGACAGTTTTTCAAGTATGGCGGGCACTTACCCAGGCGACATTAATGCCAGAACTGTACTGATTCGCTCGTTTAGTGACCGAAACAGCTATAACCCCAATAAAACAGTTACCGGCCTCGCCGGGATGCCGCTTTCCGGAACAAAAATCGTGCGCTCAGCAGGTTTTGGTTCAAAGTTTATTGTATCTGGATCCAATAACTTTGTTGACTTGTCGTCTGCGAACCGGCTTGCGACCTGTGCTGCAACCCCGTTACCATCAACCGGCGCTTGTTACAACATCCGTGTACGGGTTTGCGAGACCGTTCCACCAGGCCAGGCAGTACCGACTGTTGGCCTTGAGTCGAATTGCAAAAGTAATTACTCGTACGTTAGTGGCGGCACTACTATTATTTACCCTAAACCAGAGGGATTAATTCAAGAATATGCCAATGCCTTACGATTCGGCGCTTTTGGCTATCTAAATGAAACGGGGAACAACCGCAGTGGAGGAGTACTTCGTTCAGCGATGAAAAGTGTGGGTGCCACCGCAGCGACTGCGACGGGCGTTACAGAAAATACCGCCAATGAATGGGATGCCACAACGGGTATTATGATTAACAATCCCGATCCTGCTGATGCTACAGCCAGTAGCGTAAGCAATTCAGGCTTGATGAATTACTTTAACAAATTCGGCTACGCTGCGGGTTACAAAGGTAACGATCCCGTGGGGGAAATGTATTACGCGGCCCAACTCTACATGCGCGGAAAAACACCGCCTACAAGTTATTCTGACAACTTGACTGCTGCACTAAAAGATGACTTTCCCGTAATTACGGGCAGTAACTTGAGAGCGGGGCAGACTCGTGACCCCATTATCAACACCTGTCAAAAGAATTTTATCCTGGGTATCGGAGATATCTATACCCACTGCGATGGCAATCTTCCTGGATCAACTTCGGCTGCTTGTACAGGTGGCACCCCCTCCGACCCAGACAACCTGAATGTTCAAACGCTTTGGCATACAACAGCAGGACTGGAAGGAATTGCCGACAATGGTTGGTATGACTCAGGCAACGGAAGAAACGGCACTCCTTACATGGCAGGACTCGCACACTGGGCCAATACCAACGACATCCGCACAGACCTCAGTGGCAAACAAACCATCAGCACATATTGGGTAGACGTTCTGGAGAACAACGCCAACAATGTGGCTGCGGCAAGTCTTTGGAAGTCCCAATTTTGGCTCACTGCCAAATATGGGGGCTTCGATACGAGTTTGGTAACCGGCAACAATCCAAATACCGTCCCTGCTTCCTGGGATGCTAATAGTGATGGCATACCCGACACCTGGTTCGCAGGCAGTAACCCCACCTCAATGAAAGCAGGCCTTACTGCTGCCTTTGCCGATATTGCGATTCGTTCGGGGGTTAACTCGGCCTCCAGCGCTGCAGTCACATCGAACCGGCAAACGTCAAACAGCCAAGTTCTTTACGCAGGATACAACCCCAAAGGTTGGATGGGCAATGTGCGTGCATGTTCCCCCACGCAAACGGCTGCTCAATGTGATGCAACGCCAACATGGGAATCTTCACAATGGTTCAAAACACTCACGTCTACTTACACCACACCGCCAAGTTACGTCACTACGCCGTTGACACCTACCACTCGCAAGATATTTACATCGTCCCTGAGTGGTGCTTCGCTCACATCCATGCCGTTTCTGTATAACAGCCTAAATACAACGCAAAAAGCAATTCTTGACGCAACAGACAGCCAGGGCCCGGCGCGGGTGGATTTTTTGCGGGGAAACAGAAGCAATGAGAACGTTATTTTCCGAAAAAGGGAAGACACATTGTTAGGTGATATTGTCAATTCAGGCGTAACTTATCTATCAGGTGCAGGACCAGCCTATGCAGGCAATGTCCAGACGGCTTATCTGGCGTTTCGTACCGCCAACAAAGTGCGTCGACCCGTAGTTTATGTCGGTGCAAACGATGGCATGTTGCACGCTTTCTCTGGCGTCAACGGGAAGGAGTTGTTTGCATACATTCCTGCTTCCGTTTTCAACAACCTGCCGTCTCTTACGGCATTGGGGTTTCAACACAAGTTCTTTGTGGATGGCACCCCAATGGTCGGAGACATCCAGCAAAACCCAAGCACATGGAAAACGGTACTGGTTGGTGGACTAGGCGCTGGCGGCAAAGGGTATTACGCACTCAACATTACAGACCAGAATGCTTTTTCGACTTCGTGGTCCGACACTACCCTCACTGCTTTACCAAGCATTGAAACCGGTGCCGAAGCCACAGCAAAAGAGGCTACGCTGAGCACGTTGCCGATGTGGGAATACACGTCGAACCAAGACGCAGACATGGGTTATACGTTTAACGAGCCTGCCCTTGACCCATTCAACGGTGCCTATCGACAAATTGCAAAAGTGGCGGACAACGCAACTAACGAAGGAGTTTGGCGCGTCATCGTTGGTAATGGTTATGGATCTACCGCAGGCAAGGCAGCATTATTTATGCTGGATGCGAATACTGGTGCCGACACTGGCACTGGACTTGCGCCAACCAAGTTGATTGCCGATTCTGGCCCTAATAACGGGCTTTCTGCTCCTACCCCTGTGGATACCGATAAAGATGGTCTGATTGATACAGTCTATGCTGGCGATGCATTGGGCAATATGCACAAATTCCAGTTCTCAAAACAAAATACGGCAGGAACAGACTATGTATTGGCACCTGCCGGTACGGCAGGCGGCGGCGCATGGCGCCACATCGGAATCTTGTTCGCAACAGGCCAACCTATTAGTACAGCGCCTTCCGTGTCGCCGTCTTGTGAAGGAATTGGTTGGAACGTATCTTTTGGCACTGGAAAGTTGAACGAAAGTGGAGACTATGCCGACACCTCCGCACGCGGCTTCTATGCTGTTGACGACAAAAATCCGTCGTCCGCCCTTACCGTTGCAGGAACGCACCTATTAAACATCCCCTACACTACATCCGTCGTTTCAACGTCCTCAGTGCGGACATGGACCGCACCCACACAAGTTGGAACGCGCGGTTGGAAAATGGCATTTACGGGTGGAGAGCGTGTGCTGTCAAACTCGACCTTGCCACCCGATACAGGAGTTGTTCTCTTTGCCACGACAAAACCCACGGGTGATGTGTGTGCACCGGGCAATGCCGGGTTCATCATGGCTGTTAATCTGTGCTCCGGGAAAATTGGCGACCTTAGCGTGGCAGGAACATTGGTTGGCGGTTTAGGCGTTGATTCAACGGGGGTCGTGAAGGTCAGTAACACATTCACCAATACCGACAATAAACAACAGATAGTTTGCAACCAAGACGCATGTAAGGGACCGGGGCCTACGTTGTCTCCAGTAATTGCCCCTAAGGGACGTTACTCTTGGCGCGAAATATTTACCAAATGATCACCATGGGTACCCCAATGTTTAAAAAACTGCGTGGTTTCACGCTGATCGAGTTGATGATTACAGTTGTAATTGTCGGAATACTCTCCGCGATTGCTATCCCAAGCTATACACAGCATGTGCTCAGAGGGAATCGGGCGGAAGCCAAAAATACACTCTTGGCTTTGGCGCAGAGACTTGAACAAAACTACACACTAAGCGGCTCTTACGTCCGCACGCAAGGTGCAACTATTGATGATATTGACAATACTACTATTGCAGCCTGGGGGTTGAATCAGATTCCACTCAGTGGGGCCGCTCGCTACACAATTACGTTTCAAGTGGCAAGCCCAACAACCACAGCATTCACAATTATTGCGACGCCGACGGGGTCCCAGTCTTCAGATACCACATGCGGCGTGTTAACTCTGGACAATCGGAATCTCAAAGGTGCAGCGGGTCAAAACAATCGCCACCAAACAACTCGAGATTGTTGGGATCGCTAGCGTGACGGAGGGACAGTATCAGGACATGCGCCACAATAGGTTGATTGTGGCGTTGCACTTGGCTGGCGCGCCTATGAGGACTTCACAACCCAATCCACGTGTAGGCTGCGTATTGACCAATTTTAGTGGGGTTATTTTGGGCCAAGGCCACACCCAACGCGCCGGTGGTCCGCACGCCGAAGTCATGGCCTTGCGCGACGCTGAGTCCAAAGGCCATTCCGTCGTCGGAGCCACGGCCTATGTCACTCTGGAACCCTGTTCCCACCACGGCCGCACCGGTCCGTGCTGCGACGCCTTGATTGCGGCAGGCATCAAAAAAGTGGTGGCGTCGATTGCCGACCCCAACCCCCTGGTATCTGGTCAAGGTTTTTCCCGGCTGAGGGCGGCGGGTGTGGAGGTCGAAGTGCTCCCCACCGATGACCCGCTGACCATTGCCTCGCGCGAGCTCAACATCGGTTTTTTCAGCCGCATGGTCCGCAAGACGCCCTGGGTGCGCATGAAGGTGGCAGCCTCCCTGGATGGCAAAACAGCTTTGTTAAACGGCGTCAGTCAGTGGATTACTTCGCCCGAGGCACGTGCCGACGGCCATGCTTGGCGCGCACGCGCCTGCGCCATTCTGACCGGCATTGGCACCGTGCTGCAAGACACGCCGCGCTTGGACGTGCGATTGGTGGATACGCCGCGTCAGCCGCATGTGGTGGTGGTGGATAGCCATCTCCAAACCCCGACCAACACTCCTCTTTTCATAGCTGGTCGCGCAGTATTTATCTATGCTGCAACCCAAAATGACTTAAAAAAGTTGGCACTGGAGGCCGCGGGCGCCACTGTCGTTTACCTGCCTGGCAGACACGCGGATGGCAGCCCCACCGGCAAAGTGGATCTGGCGGCGATGCTACGGGACTTGGGCAAACGCGAGATCAACGAGTTGCATGTGGAGGCGGGCCACAAACTCAATGGCTCACTGATTCGCGAGGCTTTGGTAGACGAGTTTTTAGTCTATCTGGCTCCAAAATTCATCGGACAAGGTTCGGGTATGGCCGATTTTGGGCCGCTGACCGATCTTGCTGGCGCTTTGCCACTGGAGTTCAAATCAACCGCCATGGTGGGTCCAGACCTGCGGATTGTGGCCCGCGTGGACGGGCGCGACCGTTTTTAAAGCAGAAGAATTGGGGACTTTGGCCAACCCAAGGCCCAAACCCTGCGAAAATACCCCGATGTTTACCGGAATCATCACTGGCGTGGGGCGCATCGTCGCCGTTCACGCCCTCGGCAGCTCTTCAACGCACGGCAAGCGCCTCACCATTGCGTGCCCGCCCGCTTACCTCGACGATGTCAGTTTGGGCGACAGCATTGCACTCAACGGTGCGTGCATGACCGTCACCACCCTCGACCCTACGCAACCGCAATTCACGGTGGACATCTCCGCTGAATCGTTGGACAAAACTGCGGGACTGGGGCAGTTGGGCACCATCAATCTGGAAAAGGCCTTGCGTGCGCACGACCGCTTGGGTGGGCACTTGGTGTCAGGCCATGTGGACGGGATCGGCACTGTGGCGCACTTTGCCCAAGTGGGTGAGAGTTGGGAATTGCGCATAGTGGCCCCCCGCGCGCTGGCCAAGTACCTGGCGTACAAAGGCTCTATCACGGTCAATGGCGTGAGCCTGACGGTGAACCGTATTCAAGATACCGACACCGGCTGTGAAATGAGCATCAACCTGATCCCCCATACGGTGCAGAACACCGCTTTGGGAACCCTGGGCGCAAGCTCTTCGGTAAATTTGGAAATCGATTTGATCGCGCGTTACGTCGAGCGCATGCTGGGCGCAGACCCGCAGCAAGCCGGACAGCCCGCACCATAAACTGGCGCCCCGCCTTTTATCCCATTTTGTGAAAGACATTTGCATGACAGTCCCCTCCCCCGTGGCCATTTCCCCTGTTGAAGACATCGTGGCCGACATGCGTGCCGGGCGCATGGTGATTTTGGTGGACGAAGAAGACCGCGAAAACGAAGGCGACCTCGTGCTGGCAGCCGACCACGTGACTGCCGACGCCATCAACTTCATGGCGCGTTTTGGGCGGGGCCTGATTTGCCTGACCCTCACCCGCGAACGCTGTGAACGCCTGCAATTGCCGCCCATGACGGTGCGCAATGGCGACAAAAAGGGCACTGCGTTCACGGTGTCCATTGAGGCGGCTGAAGGCGTGACCACCGGCATTTCGGCGGCAGACCGTGCACAAACCGTTAGGGCTGCCGTGGCCAAAGATGCAAAACCCGACGACTTGGTGCAACCAGGCCACATATTCCCCTTGCAGGCGGTGGACGGCGGCGTGCTCATGCGTGCGGGCCACACCGAGGCCGGTTGCGACTTGGCGGCCATGGCGGGCTGCTCACCCACGTCGGTGATTTGCGAAATCATGAAAGACGATGGCACCATGGCCCGTCTGCCTGATTTGCAAATTTTTGCCGCCCAGCATGGCCTGAAGATCGGCACCATTGCCGACTTGATTGAACACCGCAGCCGCGTGGAGTCCCTGATCGAAAAGCAGGGTTCGCGCACGGTGCACACGGCTTTTGGCGAGTTCACCGCCCACGCGTTTCGCGATACCACAGGCCATGGCGTGCACCTGGCCTTGGTCAAAGGCCAATGGGCGGAGGGCGACACCGTGCCCGCCCGGGTGCACGAACCCCTGTCGGTGCTGGACGCACTGGAGGTGGGCCGCACCATGCACTCCTGGAGTCTGGACGCTGCCTTGTCCTTTGTGGCACAGGAGGGCAAAGGCGTGGTCGTGTTGCTCAATTGCGGAGAGAGCGGCGCGCAATTGCTGTCACAGTTTGACGGCACCGCCCGCCCGGCCCATGCCCCGGAAAGGGGCCGCATGGACCTGCGCACCTACGGCATTGGCGCACAAATTTTGCGCCAATGCGGCGTGCACAAAATGCGCCTCATGGGCAGCCCCCGGCGCATGCCCAGCATGACCGGCTACGGCCTGGAAATCACCGGCTACATCAGCAAATAAACAAAATTTACAAAGGTTCAACCCATGTTTGGTGCAGACAAAGGCAACGTTGCCTCTAACGACAGCCGTCTCAATGGCAAAAAACTCAGCATTGGCATCGTGCAGGCACGTTTCAACGCCCCTATTACCGACGCGCTGGCCAAGGCCTGCAAAGCCGAATTGATCGACTTGGGCGTGTCCGACAAAGACATTGACCACATCACCGTCCCCGGTGCATTGGAAGTGCCCGTGGCTTTGCAAGCCATGGCCGAAAAGTCCAAATACGACGCCCTGGTGGCTTTGGGTTGCATCATTCGCGGGGAAACCTACCACTTTGAGTTGGTGGCCAACGAGTCCGGTGCCGGGGTGACCCGCATCTCGCTGGATTACCAATTGCCCATTGCCAACGCCATTTTGACCACGGAAGACATGGCGCAGGCCGTGGCCCGCCAGGAGGAAAAGGGCCGCGATGCGGCCCGTGTAGCGGTAGAGATGGCCAATCTGCTGGAGTCCATTTAATGAGCGATTTCAATACCCCCTCCTCGCCCGCCCGCCCGCCCCGCCAGCCACGCACCGGCCTGACCAGTACGGGGGCGCGCAAAGCGGGCTCCAAGTCGGACCGCAGCCGCGCCCGTGAATTTGCGCTGCAAGGCCTGTACCAGAGCCTGGTAGGGGGTAACGAAGCCGACGCCATCGACATGTTTACCCGGGACCTCGCGGGTTTCAACAAGGCGGACTCGGTGCACTTTGACGCCCTGCTGCACGGGTGCATCGCGCAAGGTGCTGAGCTTGATGTGCTGATCCTCCCCCTGCTGGACCGCCCCATGGCCGAGATTTCTCCCATCGAACATGCGGTCATGTGGATTGGCGCTTATGAGATGAAACACTGCCTGGATGTTCCGTGGCGCGTCGTCATCAATGAGTGTGTGGAGCTGGCCAAAGAGTTTGGCGGCACCGATGGTCACAAGTACGTCAACGGCGTGCTGAACGGCATGGCCCCCTCCCTGCGCGCCGCGGAAGTGGAGTCCGACCGCGTCAAAAAGTCCCGCGCCTAAGAACCGACCGCTTCCACCTCCCATGCAGATATCGTCCCGTGCGCAAAAAATAGAGCCTTTTTACGTGATGGAGGTGGCCAAGGCGGCTGCCAGTCTGGGGCAAGAAATTGCGCACACCGATGCGCCCATGGTTTTTTTGAACATTGGCGAGCCCGATTTCACTGCGCCGCCCCTGGTGCAACAGGCCGCAGAAAAAGCGGTGCGCGACGGCCACACCCAGTACACCCCCGCCACCGGCTTGCCGGCCTTGCGTGAACACATCAGCGCCTGGTATGCCAGCCGTTTCGGTGCTGACGTGCCGGTCAGCCGCATCATCGTGACGGCGGGAGCCTCTGCCGCCCTGCACCTGGCGTGTATGGCCCTGATCGAAGCCGGCGACGAAGTCCTGATGCCGGACCCCAGCTACCCCTGCAACCGGCATTTTGTCAGCGCCGCCGAAGGCCGCGCCGTGCTGATTCCCACCACCGCGCAAGAGCGCTTTCAGCTCAGTGCCGACAAGGTACAGGCGGCTTGGGGACCCCGCACGCGCGGGGTTTTGCTGGCATCACCCTCCAACCCTACCGGCACCTCCATCCACCCGGACGAGTTGCGCCGCATCCACCAGGTGGTGCAGGGACGCGGCGGCATCACCGTGGTGGACGAAATCTACCTGGCACTCAGTTTTGATGCCCAGTTCGGCCAAACGGCACTGGCCATGGACGAGCACATCATCAGCATCAACAGCTTCAGCAAATACTTCAACATGACCGGCTGGCGGCTGGGCTGGATGGTGGTGCCGGAAAAACTGGTACCGGTGATTGAGCGGCTGGCGCAAAACCTGTTTATCTGCCCCAGCACCATTGCCCAACATGCGGCACTGGCCTGCTTTGCGCCCGAGAGCATCGCCTTGTACGAGGCCCGCCGCCAGGAGTTCAAGGCGCGGCGCGACTACTTCATTCCGCAGCTCAACGCCATGGGCTTGAACGTTCCCGTGGTCCCCGATGGCGCTTTTTACGCCTGGGCGGATTGTTCCAGCGCCTGCGCCCAGCTCGGTATCAAAGACAGCTGGGATTTTGCCTTTGCCATGATGAACCAGGCCCATGTGGCCATCACGCCGGGGCGCGACTTCGGACGGGACCAAGCCCACCATTTTGTGCGTTTCTCCACCGCCAGTTCAATGGAACAACTGCAAACGGCCGTCGGACGGCTGCGCTCGGTACTTCTGTAAATTCATTCTCCCCAACCTGCCATGAACCAAGACCTTTCAATTCTCCATTTGGTGCTCAACGCCAGCGTGGTGGTGCAAGCCGTCATGCTGCTGCTGATGCTGATTTCCATCTCCAGCTGGGCGGCCATCTTCAGAAAGCTGTTTGCCCTGAACCGCGTGAAATCGCTCAACGAGGTGTTCGAACGCAACTTCTGGTCCGGCTCCAGCCTGAACGACCTGTTTGCCACTGCCTCCAAAAACCCCACCGAGGGTGGCCCGATGGAACGCATCTTTGCCAGCGGCATGCGCGAATTCCAAAAAATGCGCGAGCGCCGTGTCACCGATGCAGGCACCCTGATGGACGGGGCCCGGCGGGCCATGCGGGCCAGCTTTCAGCGTGAAATGGACGTGGTGGAAACCCATCTGTCCTTCCTGGCCTCCGTCGGCTCGGTATCGCCCTATGTAGGCTTGTTCGGTACGGTGTGGGGCATCATGCATGCTTTTACCGGCCTGGCGGCACTCACGCAGGTGACGCTGGCCACCGTGGCACCCGGCATTGCCGAGGCGCTGGTGGCTACGGCCATTGGCCTGTTTGCGGCCATTCCCGCCGTGGTGGCCTACAACCGTTTTGCGCGCGACATCGACCGCATTGCCATCCACCAGGAAACCTTCATCGAAGAGTTTTCCAATATCCTGCAGCGCAATGTGAGCGCCCAGGCCGCCGCACCGCGTACCGCCTGAAGGCCACCGCCCCATGCCAGCCCTTGTAAGCCGTGGCCGTGGACGGCGCACCATCAACGAAATCAACATGGTGCCCTTCATCGACGTGATGCTGGTGCTTTTGATCATCTTCATGGTCACCGCCCCCCTCATCACGCCCAGCATGATCGACCTGCCCAGCATCGGCAAGGCGTCCAAACAACCCGACCAGATCATCCAGATCATTCTGGGCAAGAACGACGGTGTGGTGGAGGTCAAAGTCAAAGACCAGACCAGCACCCTGCCCCTCAAGGAGCTGGCCAGCGCGGTCAAACGCGCCCAGGGTGCCAAGGGCAGCGTGGCGGCGGCCGGCTCGGCCGTGGTGATCAGCGCCGACAAGAACGTGAAATACGAGAGCGTGGTCAAGGTCATGGACACGCTGCAGCGCGCCGGCATCCAGCGGGTGGGCCTGTCGGTTCAACTGGTCAACTAGACGCCTGACCATGACAATGACCATTGCCAGCGGTCGTAACGAATTTGCTCCGCCACCCGCGCCGGGTTTCATGCGCGCACTGGCGCTGGCCATTTTGGCCCACGGCCTGCTGGTGGCCATGCTGACCCTCGGTGTGCAATGGAGACGCGACGCCACACCCACGGCCTTCGAAGCGGAACTGTGGTCAGCGGTGCCCCAAGAGGCTGCGCCACCGGCACCGGAGGTGCCACCAGAACCGATTGCCCCCCCCGAACCAGTCCGCCCCGCCCTCACCGTGAAGCCCCCACGGCCGGTGGTCGTGCCTCCTGTGCCGGTGCACACACCCGACGCGGACATTGTCCTGTCCAAGGAAAAAGCCCGTCTGCAAAAAGAGAAACTGTTGCGGGAAGAAAAGCTCGAACAAATGAAACTGGAGCAGGAAAAGCAAAAACGCGAGCGTCTGGAACAGGAAAAACAGGCCAAACTCCAACAAGCCAAGCTGGAGAAAGAGAAGCTGGCGCGCGAAAAAGAGAAGCAAGACAAGCTGGACCAAGCCGCACGCGACAAGAAGCTGCAAGAGCAAAACACCAAGGACGCCAAGGCTGCAGACGCGGCCAAGCAAAAGGCAACGGCAAAAACCAAAGAAGAAGCCAAGAAGCTGGAAGAGCTGCGCCAGCAAAACATGAAACGCATGGCCGCGTTGGCGGGTGGCGCCGCCAGTGGCAACGGGGACGCTCGCTCCACCGGCACCGCCGCACAAAGTTCAGGGCCTTCGGCGGGGTATGCGGGACGCATACGCGCGCGCATCAAACCCAACATCACCTATACCGACACCACCGCTGGTAACCCCACTGCGGAGGTAGAAGTACGCACCTCTCCCGATGGCACCATCATCAGCCGCAGGTTTACCAAGCCCAGTGGCGTGAAATCCTGGGACGATGCGGTGCTGAACGCCATCGACAAAACCGAAGTCCTCCCACGCGATGTGGATGGTCGAGTCCCCTCGTCCTTGATCATCAGCTTTCGTCCGAAAGACTGAAGGGTAGCCCCGCAACGTTTAAAGGCGCTATCTTTTTGGTAGCTGCCTACGCAGTATCCATGCTGGCTAGAGCCATTATTCGTAGGCAATCACCGCTTTACCCTGGCCTGCCTGGGCACGCCATTGCGCCAGCGCGGCGTCACTCGGGTAAAAACGGGCGTCCTCGCCCAATTGCAGTTCCGCCGTGGCGCCTGCGGGCTCACCGTCTGCAGCACTTTCCAGCATGCGCCTTACCTGCAAACGCACCCCCAGGCCGCGCACCAGTTCGCCCTGCTCCGACATTTCCCGTTGGGCCGGGAACTCGCGCACCAGCCGGGCCACGTCGGGGGCCTTGCCGCCCGCATCCGAGCTGACCGTGAGGTGCAAATACTTGCCAAAGCGGCAACGGGCCTGCTCCAGATCCCACACCTGGGTGATGGTGAGCTGCTTGCCGCCGGAGAAACGGTCGTCGCGCACCTTGCCCATCACGATGACGAGTTCATCGTCCTTGAACAGGTGCCTGTTGGCGTTGATCAGCTCCTCCTCCGCCCGGGCCTCAATCATGGCCGATTTGTCGTCCAGCTTGAACAAGGCCAGCTTGCCGCGCTGGCCGTTGATCTGCCGAAAATCGGTCACGATGCCGGCCAGCAGCTGGGGCTCGCGGGTGTCGATCAAATCCTCGATCGGGCGCTTGGCAAAGCGGCGCACTTCCAGGGTCACCTCGTCAAACAAATGACCGGAGAGGTAGAAGCCGATGGCGGTTTTCTCGTACACCAGGCGCTCCTTGATGCCCCAGGGCGTGGCCTCGACCAGATCGGGTTCCTGGGTGCTGGAGCCATGGGCATCGTCACCGCCCAAATCGTCAAACAGGCCGCCCTGGTTGGCGTTGGCCAGGGCTGCAGCGCCAAAGTCAAAGGCCAAGTCCACCGAAGCCAGGAGCGAAGCGCGGTTGAGCTGGATCGTGTCAAAAGCACCGCCCTTGATCAGGGCCTCCACCGTGCGTTTGTTGATGCGGCTGCGGTCCACCCGGGCGCAAAAGTCGAACAGGCTCTTGAACGGGCCCACCGTGTCGCCGTTGGGCCCCACGCCCCGGCCTTCGCGTGCGGCTTCAATCGCTTTGATGGCCTGCTCGCCCGTGCCCTTGATGGCGCTCAGGCCGTAGCGGATTTGTTTGTCTGAAATGGGCTCAAAGCGGCTCACACCCCGGTTCACATTGGGTGGCTCGAAGCTCAGGCCCATCTTCAGGGCGTCCTCGTAGAGGACCTTGAGCTTGTCGGTGTCGTCCATTTCCACCGTCATATTGGCGCAGAAGAACTCGGCGGTGTAGTGCACCTTGAGCCAGCCGGTGTGGTAGGCCAAGAGCGAGTAGGCTGCGGCGTGCGACTTGTTGAAGCCGTAGCCCGCAAATTTCTCCATCAAGTCGAAAATCTCGTCGGCCTTGGCCTCGTTGATTTCGTTCTTGAGCGCGCCGTCACGGAAGATCTGGCGGTGTTTGGCCATTTCGTCGGCGTCTTTTTTACCCATGGCGCGGCGCAGCATGTCGGCGCCGCCCAGGGAGTAACCGCCCAAAATCTGCGCGGTCTGCATCACCTGCTCCTGGTAGACCATGATGCCGTAGGTCTCGGACAGCATATTGGCCACCAGCGGGTGCGGGTACTCCACCACCTCGCGCCCGTGTTTGCGCGCCACGAAGCTGGGGATCAGGTCCATGGGGCCGGGACGGTACAGAGCGTTGAGCGCAATCAGGTCTTCCAGGCGCGTGGGTTTGGCGTCTTTCAGCATGCCCTGCATGCCGCGGCTTTCAAACTGGAACACGGCTTCGGTCTTGCCCTCGGAGAACAGGCGGTAGACCTTGGCATCGTCCAGCGGCAGATTCTCAAAGGCAAAGTTCTCCTGGCCCTTGTGCCGCTTCATGATGAATTCGCGGGCAATTTCCAGAATGGTCAGTGTGGCCAGGCCCAAGAAGTCGAACTTCACCAGGCCCACGGCCTCCACGTCGTTTTTGTCGTACTGGCTCACCGCCGAGTCGCTGCCGGGCTGCTGGTACAGCGGGCAAAAGTCGGTGAGTTTGCCCGGCGCAATCAGCACGCCCCCGGCGTGCATGCCGATGTTGCGGGTCATGCCCTCCAGCTTGCGGGCCAGTTCCAGCAGCAGCTTGACGTCTTCTTCCTTCTCCTCACGCTCGGCCAGGATGGGCTCGGCCTCGGAGGCATAGACCATCTTGTCGTCTTTTTTCTTGTCGGGCGGCGGCAGTTGCAGGGTGACGGACACCCCCGGCTTGTTGGGGATGAGCTTGCTGATGCCGTCGCAAAAGGTGTAACTCATGTCCAGCACCCGGCCCACGTCGCGCACCACGCCGCGTGCGGCCATGGTGCCGAAGGTGGCGATCTGGCTCACGGCGTCCTTGCCGTATTTGGCCTTCACATAGTCGATCACCAGATTGCGGTTGGTCTGGCAAAAGTCGATATCGAAGTCGGGCATGGACACCCGCTCAGGGTTCAGGAAACGCTCAAACAGCAGGTTGTAGCGCAGCGGGTCCAGGTCGGTGATCTTCATCACATAGGCCACCAGCGAACCGGCGCCGGAGCCCCGGCCCGGGCCCACCGGGCAGCCGTTGTTTTTGGCCCAGTTGATGAAGTCGCCCACGATCAAAAAGTAGCCAGGAAACCCCATTTTCAAAATGGTGACCAGCTCAAACTCCAGGCGCTCCACGTAACGCGGCATCTGCGCTTCGCGCTCGGCCGCGTCCGGGTACAGGTGGGCCATGCGCTCCTTCAGCCCCTCGTGCGAGGCGTAGCGGAAATACTCCTCGGGCGACATGCGCACCCCATCGACCAGCGGTGTGGGGAACTCGGGCAGTTGGGGCTTGCCCAGCACCAGGGTCAGGCTGCAACGCTTGGCAATCTCCACCGTATTACTAACTGCAGAGGGCACGTCAGCAAACAGCGCCTTCATCTGCGCCGCCGACTTGAAATACTGCTCCCGGGTGAACTTGCGCACGCGCTTGGCGTTGCCCAGAATTTCGCCATCGGCAATACACACCCGGGCCTCGTGCGCCTCAAAATCCTCTTCGGTGGTGAACTGCACCGGGTGTGTGGCCACCACCGGCAGGCCCATGCGTGCGGCCAGTTGCACGGTGGCCGCCACATGGGCTTCGTCGTCCACCCGGCCTGCACGTTGCAGCTCCAGGTAGAAGCGGTGCACAAAGACGCCGGCCAGTTGCAGCGCCACATCCATGGCGCGCGCCTCGTCGCCCTGCACCAGGGCCTGGCCCACCGGCCCGGCTTGCGCGCCGGAGAGGCAAATCAGGCCCTCGTTCAACTCCTGCAGCCAGGCCAGCTTGATGGTGGCTTGCAGCTTGCCCGCGTTTTGCGTCCAGGCACGGGCCAGCAATTCCGACAAATTCAAATACCCCTGCTTGTTTTGCACCAGCAGCACCATGCGCGACAGCGCGCCTTCGTCCTTGCCCAGGCCTTCCAGCCAAAATTCCGAGCCAATCAGCGGTTTGACACCGCGCTTGCGCCCTTCCTTGTAGAACTTGATGGCGCCAAACAGATTGCTTAAATCGGTAATAGCCAAAGCGGGCTGGCCATCGGCCGCGGCGGCCTTGACGACTTCGTCAATGCGGGTGGTACCGTCAACGACGGAAAATTCGGTGTGGAGGCGCAGGTGTACAAACATAGCCGGTATTGTAGGTTTGCCCACCCTCGGGCGCTCCCGTCGGCCCCTGGCCTCAGTCGCTATCAATACAAGTTGCGGTAGGAACAAAGGTTACCCTCTGCCCCCCGCGCAGATCCGTACGTGCGGAATTCCCGCATACGGCTCCTGCCTCAGGTAT
>MESI01000019.1 GCA_001770935.1 Burkholderiales bacterium RIFCSPLOWO2_12_FULL_61_40
AGGAATCACGATGCCAGAGGCAGTTTTGGTTTCGTTTTCGACGCGTTTAACAATCACGCGGTCTGCCAAAGGACGCAGTTTCATAAAGGATCTCCTTGAAGGGTTGGAAACAGTTGCCAATACGCGCCATCTATAGAGGTTGGCGCCTATTAACCTTAAGAGAGGGGTCAGAACAGGTGAAAACCTGTTAGCACTCAACTCTTATGAGTGCTAATGATAAGGGCATTTCCTGAACTTTCAAGATGGGGGTTAAACAGATGCGCACCGACACGCACCATTCAAGTAAGGTTTACTTGGTAGCTACTTTCTTGTTAAAGTAGCGCCTATATGACAAGTAGCTACTTTAAATTCGCTGAGTCCAGTAACTCTGACCTGTACGACGGCCGCTGGAGTGGGCCTATGGGCGATGTACTCGTCAAGGTAAAGTGCAGCAGCAATGCAAGAGATGCCCGCGATGCGCTGCTGGCCCTTGCCTATGCATTGGCAGAGGAGCCCAGTACCAGCCAAGCGCTGTGTCTGCTGGCCAAGTCCCGCTTCACCGCCAAGCGACTGTCCGAAGAGCTCGCAAGGTTCCGATCCGTCGTGCGCCCAGACCTCGCCATGCGGGTCATGCTCGCCGCCATGGACGGTGAAGGCCAAATCATCGGCGAACTCCCTCAGGGCCCCCCCGAGCTGGGAGGCTATCTGAAAGAGTGGGTGGACAAAGAACTCAGCGCCGGGACGGATCGGGTCAGCCGGGAAAGTGTCAAGTCGCACATCGCCCACCTCTGGCTTCAGGGCCACATCGGCCAGACCCTGGCCAAGCTGCAAAAGGACACGCGGGCCAGTCATCCCACCGTGGCCGCTGCCTTGCGTGATTTGGATCAACAAGGCCTGCTGTATACAGACCGCAAGGGCGTGATGCTCAGGGAACCCACCTGGGAGGCCTGGAGGCGACTCGCCGAAGCACATGCGAACAAGCGCACCCTGGTTCGGTTCGTAGACCCCAGTGGACTCTCCCGCCCGGCAATGGCCATGGTTGAGAAGCTGAAATCACTGCAAGCACGGGGGATCGCCCAGGCGGTGGCTGTTGGCGGAGTCATGGGCGCCAAGCACTACCACCGTGACCTGGATATCACTGCGCCCCCTCGCCTGGACCTGAGTGTGTTCGGCGGTGATATCCGTTTCGTGCGGCAACTCGACGCAGGCCTGGTCGTATCCGAGAACAAGGACACCAAAGCCGTGCTGGTCGTCCACCTCACTCCAGCTGGTGAAAGTTTCACGGAAATCGGCGCGGTGGGCCGTGCCGCGCCGCCGTTGGACTGTTTGGCCGATCTTCTGGAAATCGGTCTGGCTTCGGAAGCCCGCGACTTCGCCTTTGCGCTGAACAGTCAGGCCAAATCCAGGCGCAACGAGGAATACCGGCAATGAAACTGTCTGCCCCACTGTCCCCCAGTGAAGTCCGCGCTCAGGTGGCGCAGGCTTTGCCTGAAGCGGTCCGCTCCCATGTCATCATCATTGGCAGTCTCGCGCGAGACCGCAAGGACGGCACCGACGAACTGGCCGAATGGCCGCAGAGGATGTGGCAAGCCCTGCAGGCCAAGTTTGGCGACCAGGCTCGGCCACTTTCCCAGCGCGCCGGTACCGGCATCAGCGCGCTGCTCTCCAGTTCCGCCGAGCTGCAGCAGGCCTTGCGCATCGCCAATCTAGGCTTGCTTACGTCGATGGATGTGGGGGTGAGTGCAATCCAGGCAACAGGTAGGCGCTTTCAAGCCGAAGTTCTCGAACCCCTTGCTGCCTTTTGATGGTTTCAGAGAGGTTACGGTGTTTGGCTGTCGGCGCAGGACCACGGGGCGATACATCGCCTCAGTCAGTTGGATGTCCTATTCGTCTATTCCATTCCTCCGCCCCAAGTGCAATACTTCGCCTGTTGTACGGATTATTCCTAACCGGGAGACGGCATGGCTATGACATTGGAGCTGAGTGCATTGCCGCTGATTGCCTTTTCGGCCTGTGTCCGCCAGGGTGAGCTAACGCTTGTGCAGGCCGAGGGTGCTCTGTTGGCCGTCCTGGGTGACGCCTCAGCGCCCGCCAGCGTCCTGGGCGCGGCCATCCACCCGAACGAGCGGGCCGCTTTTGTGTCGCCGCCGTTGAATGGGGCGCACCAGCTGGTTCGCCTGCGTGCCAGCGACGCCAGCTGGCGTTGGTTCAAACTGCGCGTCGGCGCGGTGCAAATCCACTCCGATGGGCTGCACTACAGCGCTGTGCTCACCGAGGCCAGCGCCTTCAAGACCCTGGAGGAGGCGGCACAACGTTACCGTGACTACACCGAGATCACCTCCGACTGGTACTGGGAGATGGATGCGCAGCACCGCTTCAGCTACTTTTCGCGCGAGTTCGAGGAAATCACTGGTTTGCCCAGCTCCGCAGCGCTGGGGCGCACACGCTGGGACGGCCTGGGCAAGGAGCGGCTTGGCCATATCGACTGGGAGGCGCACCAGCAGCAGCTGTTCGCGCACCAGCCGATCCGTAATTTCGAATACCCGAGCCGCCGCCCCGACGGTCGCATGGTCTGGTTTCGCGTGAGCGGCGCTCCCCGCTATGACGACAGTGGAGCGTTTATCGGCTATTACGGCATTGCCGCCGACATCAGCGCGACCCGGCGCATTGAGGAGCGGCTGCAGCAATCAGAGCGTCTGGCCTCCATTGGCCAGCTGGCGGCGGGCGTCGCGCACGAGATCAACAACCCGCTGAGCTTTGTGCGCTCCAACGTTGAAACCTTGGGCCACTACCTCGGTACGCTGCTTACCCTCATCCAGCACTACAGCGCCCTGGAGGCTGCTTGCAGCGCCACGCCCGCCCTGGCGGCGTTGCAGGCGCAAAAGCAACAGGCTGACCTGGACTACCTGCGCGAAGACGCCCCGGCGCTGCTGGAGGAATGCCGCAGCGGCCTGGAGCGGGTGCGCAAAATTGTGGCCGATTTGCGTGAATTTTCCCGAGAAGGCGACACCGACTGGAGCGAGGCCGATATCCACGGTTGCCTGGAAAGTGCGATCAACCTGATGCTCGGCGGCCTGCCTAAAACGGTCGAATTGAAGCGCCAATTCTCGGCCTTGGATGCCGTGCGTTGCAAGCCCTTGCAGTTGAACCAGGTGTTCCTTGCCCTGCTGGCCAATGCCGCGCAGGCGATTGGCGAGCAGCCCGGCGCAATCACCGTGCGCAGCGGAGAGACGGACAGCACCGAGCTGTGGGTGGAAGTGAGTGACACCGGCTGCGGCATTGCGGCCGAACATTTGCCGCGTATTTTCGAGCCGTTTTTTACCACCCGCCCGATTGGCAAGGGCACGGGCATGGGCTTGTCGATGTGCTTTGGCATCGTCGCCGACCATGGGGGGCGTATCGAGGTGAGCAGCACACCGGGCGCGGGCTCCAGCTTTCGCGTGTGCCTACCACGTCATTCCATTTCCATATCAATGCGATAGGTCGTTGCCCCTCCTTGTCGTGCTAAAGCACTGCCTGCGTCGGGGCGCCTACTCTCCCATCGATCTGAAATTGGAATCAGCAGGCGTAAACCAAGAAGTTCGCGGTCATGGACTTCATGCTGGGTGTCGTTCCGCATTAAAAGCCGAGTTCGCGCCAGACCAAAACCAGAGCTGCACGCAAGAACGCCAAACCGGGCGCCTCCCACCTGCCATGAATCACCACATGGCCGCGCCAGCTTTGCTGCACCAGTGCACCCACCTCACTGTTCACGTCCAGAGTCACCCGGTACACGGCCCGTTCCGGGACCAGTTGGCCGTGTTTTTCTCGTGTCATGACGGAGCCGCCAAACTGCGCTGCCAGTTGGCCATTGGGCAAGATGCGCGTGGCATCCTGGTCGATGGCGCTCACGGTCAAAGTCAGCACCGGTCCTTCCAGTCCATCGGCAAAGAAGCGGGCCGGGTCGCCCACCCGGATTCTGTTGACGGCGTCTTCGTCCAGATACGTCTCCACCTGCCAGTGGTCCGGTTTCACCAAGGTGCCCAGGCGTTCACGGTTACCAATCCAAACGCCGGGTTTCAAGTCGGGGTCCAAGTCGCGCAGAACGCCGGTAAACGGTGCCGTCGGCGCGTAAAGTGCCATGTCGGACTGGACATTGGCGAGTTCGGCCTTGGCCGTGTTTTCTTCTTGCGCCAAAACTTGCAGGTTTTGCCGCTGCGCGGCATTCACCCCCGCTGAGCTCGACTGCCAACGCAGACGTTCGAGCCGCGTTTGTGCGTGTTGCCAGCGCAGCTGAAGTTCGGGGGATGTCAGTTCCAACAGGGGTTGCCCGGCACGGACCACGCTGCCCTCTGGCCAAGGAAGTTGGACAAGCTGGGCACCCGCCGGTGCATAGATGGGAAAGGTTTCCACCGGTTTAAGAGCGCCCGAGGCCGATTGGCGCGTGGGCCAGGGACAGACAAAAAGCAAGGCCAGCCCGGCTGCGAGCCAGGCGCTGCGCCGGGCGCGTGGTCTGTGCCGCATCAGCGATAAAAACCCGGAGCTTGAACTTTCTTTTTGAAGCAAACCTGGCCACAGCTTGATCTCATTCCAAAAAGGCAGCAGCACAAACCAGCCGATCTCCACGACAAATAGCATCACCCCCACCGCTTTGATGAAAAAGGCATAGACCAGCGCCGCAATGCCCAGAAAAATCACCAAGCGGTAGATCCATGTGGCGTAGGCAAAGAGAACGAGTCCAATGTGGCGCTTGCGGGAAAAATATTCCGGCGGTGGTACACCCAAACCAAACAATCGCTCCCGTAGGTCCCAGCGCGCCAAGGCAAACGAACGGCTGTGCAGATTGGGCATGTCCAGCCAGTCCGACAGCAAGAAGTAGCCGTCAAAACGCATGAAGGGACTGGTGTTGATGGCCAGGGTGGCGATCCAGGTGGTGGTGGCCAGCATGAACGCGATGGATTTGGGCAATCCTTCCGGCAACAATCCCCAGGCCAGGGTGGCCCAGGCGGCAACCACCAGCTCGGTGACAACTCCCGCCGCCGCCACCGCCAGGCGTTGGTGGCGATTGGCAAGTTTCCAGACTTCGTTGGTATCGGTATATGCCACCGGAAACATCACCAGAAAGGCCACTCCCATGGCGGGCACCCGGCAGCCATAGCGTTTGGCGGTGAAGGCATGGCCCAGTTCGTGCAGCACTTTGATGCCGGTCAGGGCCATCCCGTAACCTAGCAGCCCGGTCCAGGAAAAAGTATCGACCAAGGTGGCCGAAAAACGCCCCCAGTCCCGGTAGACCTCGACCAAGCCGACCAGCAGCGCGGCCAAGGTCAATTGGGCAAAACCGCGGCTGTAGAACGGTGCAATGCGACCCAGCCAGCGTTCCAGCCAGCCGTCGGGGCGGATGAGGGGAATGCGAAAAAACAGGTAGTGGTGCAGCAGCCAGCTTTGCCAGTTGCCGCGCATGCGGGTGAGCCGTTCGGCAAACTGTCGTGCACTACCGGCACCGTCAGGCTGCACCAGTTGGTTGTCGACGAGAAAGCGTGCAACCGCCTCTACGTCGGTTGCGTCCGGACGCAAGGTGGTTTGGGCATTCACGGCGTCGGCAATGGTTTGTGTTTCATCCAGCGGCCAGCGGCTGATGATTTCAAAGGTGAGCCAATCGACCCGAAAAAACTGGTTGCGTACAGGGTCATGCAGGGTCCAGCTGGGCTGTCCATCGGCCAGGTGGGGGCCTGCATACAGGGCGAGCTCTTCTCGCAGGGCGGGCAGCGCCATGCCCTTACCACCCGACCATTTGGCGGATGCCTGCCACCGGGCGACGCAGTACCCAGTACGCCAGCGGCACCCAATGGCCGGAAATCTTGGCTGTGCCTTTCAGACCGACCCGGTGGTCTGTCGTGCCGTCCAGACTGGCCCGCATCCGATAGGCAAAACTGCCATCGGGGCGCTGCACTGCATCGTGGGCCACATAACGGACCCGGGCAGACACCGAGAACAAAGGGCTGGCATTGAGGTACAGGCTCACCGGCGCCCCGACCGGCAGCGGAACCGCGTCCCCCACAGCCAGCCAGGCCTCCACCTCCACGTCGCCAGGCGCGGCCACACGCATGATGCGCTCCCCTGTTGTCACCGGCTTGCCAATCCACTCGCTGGGATCGTCAAACAGGGCTATACCGTCTTGCGGCGCGAGAACGTGGGCCCGTTCCAACTGGCCCCGCAAATAGGCGGCTTCGGCCTGCCGTTCCTCCACCTTGCCCATGAGCAAAGCCAGCTGGCCTTTGTATTTGGATTCAGTGACTGCCAGTTGGGCAGACTGGCGATATTCCGCCTGGGCGCCGGACAGCGCTTGCTGGGCCACCTCCAGCTTGCTCTTGAGTGAGGCGTCGTCAAAGTTGAACAAGGGCTGACCGACTTTGACGGCTTCGTTCGGTTTGACCCAAAAGTGGTCGACCACGCCTTCCAATGGTGCGCGGATGACCGCTGGCTTGGTGGGGACCAGTTCACCGGGCGCCAAGACCGTGAGACGGATGGGCACCATGAAGACGGCCAGAGCGGCGGCGGCCCAAAGTACGCGGCCTTGCTTCCACCAGACGAGGTTCGACTGGGGTTGAAATGGGGCACGGAGAGTTTTCACCCAGTGGCGCCAGGACCACGGGGTGGAATGGTGACGGGCACGCCAGGCATGGCTCCAGATGTCCATCCATTCGGCGAGCAGAACCATGTCGGACTCCTGCCAAGGGGTGTCCCGTGCCAGCAGCAAGCCCCCCAAGACCGGCGCTGCATTTGGGTTGCCCCCGGTTGCCGCCAAGGG
This sequence comes from Burkholderiales bacterium RIFCSPLOWO2_12_FULL_61_40, assembly GCA_001770935.1. Taxonomy (GTDB): domain Bacteria; phylum Pseudomonadota; class Gammaproteobacteria; order Burkholderiales; family Burkholderiaceae_C; genus Allorhodoferax. The sequence goes on from MESI01000019.1 coordinate 6,767, forward strand.
CAACCAAAGGCCAAAGCCCGGTAGCCAAGTGGCCCATTCAGAAGCCAGCGACTCGGGCAGCTGTGAGGCGTCAACCGGTTGGGGCTGTGGGGCAACCTGGGCCAAATGCCCGCACACAGCATCCAACCACTGGGCATAGGGCGCATTGGCTTCCAGTTGGACCACGCCAGACAAGGTCTGGACACCGCCCTCCACCAACCACAGCGCCGCTTGGCGGTATGGGGCCAAGGCGTGGCTGTCGTTCACGGCCAAAAAACCGAGTTCCGATGCATCCACAACTTGGCGGGTGCGCCGGGAGAGATCGAGCAAGGTGCCGAGATCCTGCGCCGTTACGGCCTGTTTTTCCTGTACTTCAGTTTGCATCCGTCAGCCTACACTTTTTCACCCTTATGCGACCCGACGGGCCGCTGGCATCCGGTCTGAAGCAGTGGTGTGCCGGTGGGCCAAGCGGATTTGTTCGCTCAGACTGGTGCGTCCAATCGGCGTTACTTTGTCCTTTGCCAGACGTTTGCCGTTGGAATCAAGGTCATCGAGGAAACTTTGAGGCTCGGGCACTGTGGTTTCTGGGGCCTCGCCCTGCGGCGCAAGTTGCGGTGAAGCGTCTTCGCCGAGTTTGAGCCGGAACACCGTGACTGCTTCACGGCCCTGTGCGTCGCGCGCCACCATGCGTATGCTGAGTGTGGATGGTTCGCCTGCCGGGGGGTGGCCGACAAATTTCCCACCCGCCGCATCAAAAGCCAGCCAAGCGGGGAGTGCCTGCCCGTTCGCCTGACTGGCGCTCAGTTGCACCACCGCTGCGGCGTCGGTATGGGCGAAGGCGTCTGCAGGGATGGTGAAGCTGATCATCCCGCTGGTCGGATTGACACTTTGATCGGGCACCCCTTTGAAGAGTACCAGCGCTGGTTGGTCCGCCTGTGTCACGGCAACCTGGAACGCATTGGTGCCGGAACTGGTGAGGGGGAGCGCCGCAGCGTTCGTTATCGTGGTGGGCCCGCTCGGGCTTTCCGTCACCACAATTGGTGTGCTTCGCACCTCTGGCGCCAGGAGTGTGGTGAGTTGTGCAATCACTGCCGTGCCACCGCCAATCTCGGTGGGTGGTCTGACTTCAACGGGTGATGGCTGTGCAGCGGTGTTCGATGTATTTGCAGCGTTGGGGTCGACGGGCGAAAGCATGACTGCAGCCGTATTCGAGGGCACAGGGGCCACCTCGATGGGCGCCGGTACCACGGGTTGCGCGGGTGGCGCTACAGCGGTCACAGTGAGATCGAAATGGGTGCTGGCCGTCGCTCCCCTGGCGTCGGTGACAGTCAACTTGACGGAAATCGTCCCGGCATCTGGATTGGCTGGCGTGCCACTGAACGTGCCTGTAGCTGGATCGAACACCAGCCAGCTTGGCAAGGGATCGCCATTTTCCAAGGTGGCGGAGAGGGTCTTTGTATCACCCGAGTCCACGTCAGCAAAAGGATTGTTGGCCACCACAAAGCGGAACGGCTGGTCCTGTAGTGTGGACATGTTTGCCAAGGTGTTTACCACCGTGGGTGTGTCATTGGCGGCAGTCAGATTGACCGTATAGGTCGCCGTGCTGCTCAAAGCCCCATCGCTCACCGACACCGTGAAAGTGTCGGTGGTGCTGGAGGCCAGGGCGTTGATCGCTGAGGCGTTGGGCGTGTAGGTGTAAGCGCCGGTGGCGGTGTTGACCGCCAGCGTGCCGTAAGTCCCTGCCAGGG
>MESI01000020.1 GCA_001770935.1 Burkholderiales bacterium RIFCSPLOWO2_12_FULL_61_40
TTGGCTGAGCAAAAATGCCATCTTGACAAGCCAAAAAGTGGTGAGCAAGGGCTGGTGGTGATGGCCGCAGGCCATGTGGCGAAGCCCAAAAGACGTTCGCCAGAGGGGCCTTACGCATTGACCCTCATCTTGCGTGGACGCTGGAACATCAAATTGGGTGTTCACACTCACTACCGGCAGCAAAACGCAGACCGCCGCTGAAAGACACATTCTCAGATTTGCTGACGTTTTCTCCGTCATTGGATGGGCTGGGACTCGTGAGTGCAACTTCCGCTTTGGCGGTCATCCACGTCCGCTATGGGTCGAGTCCAGCCAAGACTCAATGCGCCTTTGGATGAACGCCCTGGTCAAGACAGGCAGGCTGGTCAGCAATTCCAGGATCGACGGCCAGTAATTCCGGAATACGCACCGACCTCTGTCGCAGGGGTAGCTTGCGATATTCTTGTGGAATGAGCACGGCCCACACCACGCAAGAGATTGAAATCGTGTACCGCCGCGATGCCCGGCGTGTCTTTGCCACGCTGGTGCGGTTGCTGGGCGATTTTGACCTTGCGGAAGAGGCGCTACACGATGCCTTTCGCGCCGCGCTGGAGCAATGGCCCGAGCAAGGTGTGCCGGGCAATCCCTCAGCCTGGCTGGTGTCTGCCGGGCGCTTCAAGGCCATTGACAGCATCCGTCGGCAGGCGCGTTTCACGTCCACGGAGACCCTGGCCGAGCCTCTGGAGGCGATTGCCGATAACACGCTGCTCACCGATGCGTCTGCCGAGCAGGAGGACGACTCACTGCGCCTCATCTTCACCTGCTGCCACCCCGCGCTCGCGCCGGATGCGCAAGTGGCACTCACCTTGCGGGAGGTTTGTGGCCTCACTACAGAAGAGATCGCCCGCGCCTACCTGACCCCTGCGCCCACCGTGGCGCAGCGCATAGTCCGCGCCAAGGCGAAAATTCGGGACGCCAAAATTCCCTACCGCGTGCCCGAGGCCGATGAACTGGCTGAACGCATGCCCAGCGTGTTGCGCGTCCTCTACCTGGTGTTCAATGAGGGTTATTCACCGTCGTCGGGTGCGATGCTGACCCGTGCAGACCTGTCGCACGAAGCCATACGCCTGACCCGGTTGATCGCCGAGGTGTTGCCGCCCCCGCCGCTGGCCGAAGTCCATGGCCTGCTGGCGTTGATGCTGCTGCATGAGTCGCGCCGCCCGATCCGACGGTGCAGGTAATTTGATACCCCTGGAAGAACAAGACCGCACGCTCTGGCATGCCGGGCTGATTGCAGAAGGATGTGCCCTGGTTGAACAAGCCCTGCACATGCCCGGGATCGGCCCCTACGCCTTGCAGGCCGCCATTTCTGCGGTGCATGCAGAGGCCCAACGTGCCGATCAGACGGATTGGGGCCAGATTGTCGGCCTCTACGATGAACTGCTACGCCTACAGCCCTTCCCTGTCGTGGCGCTCAACCGCGCGGTAGCGGTTGCCATGCACAGTGGGTGTGAGCAGGGACTAGCGCTGGTGGATGAGCTCCTCACGCTGCCTGCCATGCAGGATTACCACCTGGCACACGCGGCGCGGGCCGACCTGTGCCGCCGCTTGCACCGGTGGGATGAGGCCCGCGCCTCTTACCAGGCGGCTTTGGCACTGGTTCAGCTGGAGCCCGAACGCCGGTTCCTGGAACGGCGGCTGTCAGAAATTGCAAATTGATCAAAAATATTTTCTGTGGATGTCGAATCGGCCCCAGCCTGATCGACTAGTTTGTTTAAAACCCGCCGCCCGTCGGCACCCAAGCTAAAGGACCCCCTATGAAAATCACGGTTGAAACCCTCATCCATGCGCCCATTGCCAAGGTCTGGAGCGCCTACACCACACCGGCCGACATTGTCCAATGGAATGCAGCATCCGACGACTGGCACACCCCCAAAGCCACCGTCGATCTGCGCGAGGGCGGCGCCTTCTCGTCCCGCATGGAGGCCAAGGACGGTAGTTTTGGATTCGATTTTGCGGGCACCTATACCAAGGTCGTGCCGAACCAACGCATCGAATACGCCTTTGGCGACCGCACCGGCACCGTCGAATTTATCGAGGGGGCCGATGGCGTGACCGTGCGTTCGACCTTTGATGCGGAGAGCGAACACCCGGTGGAGCAGCAGCGCTTCGGCTGGCAATCCATTCTGAACAAATTCGCCCAACATGTGGAGGCATCCAAGTGATCAAGCCCCTTTTGAAAACCCTGTGGGCAACGCTGGCATTGGCGGTATCCGGCAGCGTGATGGCTGCACCGGTCAGCTACACCATAGACCCCGCCCACACCTACCCCAGTTTCGAGGCCGACCACATGGGACTCTCGGTCTGGCGGGGCAAGATGAACAAGAACTCCGGCACCGTGGTGCTGGACAAGGCCGCCGGAACCGGCACGGTGGAGATCGTGATTGATCTGGCCTCCATCGACTTCGGACTCCCTGCAATGAATGCCTGGGCGACCGGCAAAGACTTCTTCAACGTCAAGAAGTCACCCCGCGCCACCTACAAAGGCACACTGGAAAAATTTGTGGATGGCAGCCCGACGCAGGTCAGCGGTGCGCTGACGCTCAACGGCCAAACGCACCCGGTCAACCTCAGCATCCACCGTTTCAAGTGTGTCCCGCACCCTATGCTCAAACGCGAGCTCTGTGGCGCCGACGCCAGTGGCAGTTTCAAACGTGACGATTTCGGCCTGTCGGCCGGCAAGGACTATGGTTTCAACATGGATGTTGGCTTGCGCATCCAGGTGGAAGCGGTGGCCACGCAGTAACTATTTGAATGAAAGGGAATCTGCCATGAAGTACCTCTGCCTGGTGTATCTCTCCAAAGAAAAGTGGAGCGCCTGTCCTGACGCGGTGTGTTTCGAGGCCGCGAAGGGCCTGCAAATGAGTGGGCATCTGCTGGCTGCCGAACCCCTGCATCCGGTGGAAACCGCAACCACCCTGCGGATTCGCAATGGACAGTTGTCCATGACCGATGGCCCCTTTGCCGAAACCAAGGAACAGCTGGCAGGCTTTTACCTGCTGGAGGCCAATGACCTGAACGATGCCATCCGTTTGGCCACCAAGATTCCGCCGGTACAGCACGGCAGCATCGAAGTGCGCCCTGTGCGGGAATTGGATGTGCACGAACTTTCTACCTGATACAACCCAGAAACCAAGGAGCTAAACATGCAATACATCGATGGATTTGTGGCCGCAGTGCCCACCGAGAACAAGGAAAAATACATCCAGCACGCCACGCTGGCCGCGCCCCTCTTTCGGGAGTACGGCGCACTGAAGGTGGTGGAGTGTTGGGGTGATGACGTGCCGGATGGAAAACTCACCTCATTTCCCTTGGCGGTAAAAAAAGAGGAGAACGAAACCGTCGTGTTCTCCTGGGTCGTGTGGCCCTCGCGCGAAGTGCGCGACGCGGCATGGCCGAAACTCATGGCCGATCCCCGCATGACATCCCAAGCCAACCCCATGCCCTTTGACGGCAAACGCCTGATCTACGGCGGCTTTCAGACGATTGTGGAGATGTAAGCCGCGGACGCCTGGCGGCTGAGGGTGAAGGCTGCTATCAGTGGTTGCCTGACCCGGCTGAATCGGGCCCGGCGCGGGATGCTCCTGGGTCAGCCAGTTCGCGCAGGCTGATTGCACCAACAGCCGACTCGATGGCCGAATGCATCTTTTCCAGAACCTGCTTAACCGGCGTCGGGGTCGGCAATTCATACGGCGAAAAAAACCGCGCTTCGCCGGCAGCGCGAACCGCGTTGAGAATCTGCCCCACGCTGATCAGCGAGAGGTCGCGTGCCGGGAAATAGAGCGGTGGGTCATCAGCGCTCTGGGCCACAAGTTCGCAGCCTTGCAACTCATTGAACACCCGGGACAGCACATGCGTTGGCACGCCAAGAAGGTGCGTGAATTCACCGAGCGAAAGGGCGCGCTCGCCAGCCACAAAGCGCCCCGCCATCAGGCTCATGATCGAGAGCGCAAGCCGCTCACGCACACGGTTGCTCAGGCGGGGCTCGCCGATGCTGCGGTACAGATACTCGGGGTGCTGGACGTAGAAGGCGACGCTGGCGCCGAACAACAACACCAGCCAGCTCACATACAGCCAGATCATGAACAGCACCAGGATGGCGAAGCTCGAATAGATGGCGGCGTAATTACCCGAGGACACCACAAAAGCTGCAAACAGCCAGCCCGAAGTCTGCCAAACGATGCCTCCGACCACGCCACCGATCAGCGCCGGCCCCCAACGGACGTGCGTGTTCGGAATAAACAGGTAAACGAAAGTGAAAGCCGAGATCACCAGCAGGTACGGTGTCAGTTGGCCGATCGCCTGCACGGCCAGGCTCAGTGTGTCGAGCGCCAGCAACTGGCGCACCAGGTCGAGGTTCATCACCGAAGCCGTGATGCCCAGCGCCGAAAACACCAGGATGGGGCCGATCAGGAGCACGCTCAGGTAACGGCTGAAGCGCTCGCCCAGGGGGCGCGTGTAGGGAACGTGCCAGATGAAGTTGAGCGATTCCTCGATTTTCTGCATGAGTGAAATCGTGGTGTAGATCAGAAACATCAAGCCCAGCGCACCCAGCACGCCGACGTTGATACTCTCAATAAACTGCGTGATACGTTGTGCCACCTCCAGGCCCCTTTCGCCCAGGGGCTCAAGAAAAGTCAGCAGCATCGGCTCGATCTGGTTGTACGCGCCGAAGGCCTTCAACACCGAGAAGCTCAGTGCGAACAGCGGCACGATGGACAGCAGCGTCGTGTAGACCAGGCTCATCGCGCGTAGCGTGAGCTGGCCTTGCGTGAGATCGCGCACCAGGACCAGGACGGTGCGCACAAGCCTCAGCCCATGCGTTTGCCAGGGTGCATCCGACAGGTTCGGCGCGCCCCAGATGTGTGCGTCCAGGCGCCCCAGCCACTCGGCGACAATGCCGGTCATTGCACCACCGTGCATTCGGGGCTGCATCATGATCCCTGGTCTGCCGGGCCAGAAGACGGCTGCAAGCGCGAACGGAATTTTTTGTGAAGTTCGTTCACGATGATGGCGCTGGCGGCCACCGCAGCGGCGACGAACCATGTCGTGGCATCCAGCGCGGTCAGACTCAACAGGTTCTGCATCCACGGCAGATAGACAGCGACGACATGCACCGCCAGTGAGGCCAGCACACCCAGCAGCAGCACCTTGTTGTCAAGCAGGCTCTTTTTGAAAATGGACACGTTCTCGCTGCGACAGTTGAAGACATGCACCATCTGAAACAACACCATGGTGGTCAGTGCCGCAGTGCGCGCGGCATCGAGATTTTCTGCCGGCCCGACAGCCCATGTCGAGAAGTCAAACCCCCACTTCCACAGAAAAACCCCCAGGGTGCCCACCGCCAGCCAGATACCGACGATCACCAGGCGCTCGATCAGGCAGCGATTGAGCACGCCTTCGCCAGGCGGTCGCGGCGGCTGCAGATACAGTGCGCGATCGCCGGGTTCGAATGCCAGCGCAACGTCTGCAATCCCATTGGTCACCACGTTGACCCAGAGAATCTGTGCCGGCAGCATCGGCAGCGGCCAGCGTAACCCGAGCGTCGCGAGGATCAGCAACACCATGGCCGCCCCGGTGGAAAGGAGGAAGAACGTGGCCATGCGAATGTTGCGAAACGCCGTGCGACCCTCTTCAACGGCTCCGTAGATGCTGGCGAAATTGTCATCGGTGACAACCATATCGCTGGCTTCCCTGGCGACATCGGTGCCCGATCCCATGGCTGCGCCAATATGCGCCGCCTTGAGCGCGGGCGCGTCGTTGACGCCGTCGCCGGTGACGGCGACGATTTGCCCGGTAGCCTTGAGACGTTCGACCAGTCGCATTTTCTGGGCCGGTTCTATGCGTGCAAAAACGCTGGTGTTGGCAAGCAGTTGATCGAGCTGCTCGTCAGACAGATTGCTGATGTCCCGCCCGCTGTGCGCTTCTGGCAGGTCCGCCGGTGTGGTGCTGACATCGCCCGGTGGCCCGTCCTGCGGCTGGCGATTGGGCTGCACCGGGCGGTCAATATGGACCTCATGCGCAATCGCTGCCGCGGTGCGGACATGGTCGCCCGTGACCATGATGACGCGGATGCCCGCACGGTGACAGTTGTCAACGGCTTCGACCGCCGATGGACGTGGCGGATCGAGTAGGCCGTGCAGGCCAACGAACGTGAAGGTGTTGGGTGGGTTTTCGTCCCGGATGCCACGTGCGGCGTCCTCGCCCCGGCCCATCGCCACGGCCAGCACGCGCAGCCCCTCATCTGCGAGCGCATTGTTTTGCGCCAGCAAGGTGTCCAGATCCATATCCTGTGTCGCGCCCTGCTCGTCCAGGGCGTTGGCACACATCTCCAGGACCGTTTCAGGCGCGCCCTTGATCCATACCATCGGGCCGGGCTCCCGACCCGCCTGGTCCGCGGCCTGTTCATGAATGGTCGCCATGAAGCGCCGTTCGGTCTGAAACGGCACCTCGCCGATTCTGGGCAACTGTTCTTCGAGCGACTTGCGCTCCAGACCGGCTTGGCGGCCTGCGTGCAGCAGAGCCACTTCCATCGGGTCTCCGGAAGCAGCCCCTTCCTCGGGCACCTCCGCGTTGTTGCACAAGACTGCGGCGCGCAACGCTTCAAACAACGCTGGCGTCGCCGACAGGTCGCGCGCGTCGTCCTGATCCCCACTGCGTTGAGGCGGCTGTTCGGAAGGTGCGCCGGACTCACCAGAGACGTCAAAGCGCGCGTTGCCGCAATAGATGGCGCGCACCGTCATTTTGTTTTGCGTGAGCGTACCGGTCTTGTCCGACACGATGATGGTGCACGAGCCCAGGGTATCGACGGCCGGGAGGCGACGTATGACGGCATGACGCTCGGCCATGCGGCGCACGCCAATCGCCAGGGCGACCGTCACCACAATGGGCAAGCCCTCGGGGATGGCGGCCACGGCCAGCGCAATCGCCAGTTGGACCATCTCCATCCAGTCCCGTCCCATCCACAGCCCGATGCCCATCGCCATGCCGGCGACCAGCAAAATGGCGCCGGTGATCCAGCGGGCAAGTCTGCCGGTGCGGCGCTGAAGCGGCGTCTGGGTATCGCCAGCTTGCTCCACCTGGCCGGCGATTTCGCCGATGCGTGTCTGCGATCCCGTTGCGATCACGACACCGGCGGCATGCCCGGACGTGACTGCCGTGCCCATGAATCCCATGTTGTTCTGGTCTGACGCCGCAAGATCGTCCTGCGCCTCGCCCATAGGGGCATCGGACTTGTTCACCGGGACCGATTCTCCGGTGAGCGCCGCCTCGTTCACCTGCAGCGATGCCACGTCAAAAAGCCGCACATCCGCGGGCATGACGCCACCTTCTTCAATCTCGACCACATCGCCCGGCACGATTTGCTCGGCCTCGATTTCGCTGATCTCACCATCGCGCCGCACGGTGGCTTTGGGCGCCACCATCTTCATTAACTCTTCGACGGCGTGCTCGGCCTTGTATTCCTGGAAGAAACCGATCGTGGCGTTAATGAGCAACACGATACTGATGACCCCCACATCGGCCCAGTGCGCCTCATCGGTTAACAAGCTCAGTCCAATACTCACCAGCAGCGCGGCCAGCAGCACGTAAATGAGGGGACTGGTGAACTGGTGCAGCAACACCTGCCAGGCGCTCACATGGCGCTGTTCGCCAAACCGGTTGGGCCCATAGCGGGCCAGGCGCTGCCGAGCTTCGCTTTCATGGAGTCCGCCCTCGCCGGTGTTGAGTTCGTCGAACACCGTCCTGATGTCGAGTTGGTGCCATGGCTGAGAAGGCAACACGTCAGAGGCTTCCTGTTGTGAAGACACTCCGCTCAAAGCCTCAATCCGCCATCCACCTCCAGCACGCGTCCGGTGAAGTAGTCATTTTCCAGAATGAACAGGGCCGAATGGGCGATTTCTTCCGGTGTGGCGACCCGAATGCCGTATTTCGCCAGCAGCGCGTCGGCATTGGTGCCGGCGTGGTTGATCAGGCCGTCGATGCGGCCAAAATCCTGGATGTCCATGCCATTCTCCTTTTCAAGCTCACTTGCCCCGCATGCCCGCCTGTGCGCGTCGCTGCTCGGTCACCAGCAAACCCAGGGCCGCCGAGACCACGCGCGCATACACACCGTCAGCGCGGCTGGTGAGAATCACCGGCAGTCGTGCACCAAGCACGATGCCGACGGCCACCGCATCGGCCAGGTAGATGAGCTGCTTGCCCAGCATGTTGCCGGCCTCGATGTCGGGCACCACCAGGATGTCGGCACGCCCGGCCACGGGTGATCGGATTTGTTTTGTCTTAGCCTGAAGTTCTTCCTAAAAAAGGCCGCGTTTTCCCAATGAAAGCGGCATTAAATTCGGTTCCGCGTTCTGTCTACGGTTTGAACTGATCGATCAA
>MESI01000021.1 GCA_001770935.1 Burkholderiales bacterium RIFCSPLOWO2_12_FULL_61_40
TTTGTAGATTTTGAGCGCGGGGTTGGTCAGCAGGCCGTAGCGGTAAAAGCGCTCGATGTCATTGCCCTTGAAGGTGCTGCCGTCGCCCCAGATGTTGACGTCGTCTTCCTTCATGGCCGCCACCAGCATGGTGCCGGTGACCGCGCGGCCCAGCGGCGTGGTGTTGAAGTAGGTGACGCCGGCGGTGGAAATATGGAAGGCGCCCGATTGCAGGGCGGCAAGGCCTTCGGCGGCGAGTTGGGGGCGGCAGTCGACCAAGACCGCCTTCTCGGCGCCGTATTCCATGGCCTTGCGCGGGATTTCGTCGTAGTCGGCCTCGTCGGGCTGGCCCAGGTTGGCGGTGTAGGCGTAGGGCAGGGCGCCCTTGAGCTTCATCCAGTGCAGGGCGGCGCTGGTGTCCAGGCCACCGGAGAAGGCGATGCCGACCTTTTGGCCGACGGGGGTGTTTTGCAGGATGGTGTTTGACATGTTATTGCCTAAATGTGGCTGTAGCCCCCGCGGAATAAGCGTGAGCAGCTATAAAAAAAGTAGCAAGAATGCAACGGATCAGCCGAAGTGGCAGATGTAGTGGTAGGGCTCGGTCACCCGGATCTCGAACTGGGCGTTGCCCGGCACGCTGAATTGCTCGCCCGCCGAGGACTTCACCCAGGCATCGGTACCAGCCAGTTTGTATTCGCAGCTCCCGGCCACGCATTCCATGATTTCCGGCGCGCCGGTGTTGAAGGTCAGGGTGGCGGGCAGAATCACGCCGACCGATTTCTTGGTGCCATCGGCAAAGGTGATGCCGTGGCTCACGCATTTGCCGTCAAAGTAAACGCTGGCGGTGGTGGTGACGGACACGCCGTCGATACGTGCGGTGGGGGTTGTGCTCATGGTGTGCAGGGCTGGTCAGGTGTTGGGGTGAAGGTGCGAGAGCTGGCGTCGCAAGATGCCAGCGTCGCCCTCGATTTTAGGACAGGTGGGCGGAAAAGCTTTCCGGCTTGAAACCCACGGTGATGCGGCCATCGCGCCAGACCACCACCGGGCGCTTCACCACGCTGGGCTGGGCCAGCATCAGGGCACTGGCGCTGGCTGCGTCGGTTACGGCCGCTTGGGTGGCGGCATCAAGCTTGCGCCAGGTGGTGCCCTGGCGGTTCACCAGTTTTTCCCAGCCTGCGGCGGCGATCCAGCCTGGCAGCAGGGCCTCGGGAACGCCGAGTTTTTTGAAATCATGAAACACATAGTCCACCCCGTTCTCGGTGAGCCAGGTGCGGGCTTTTTTGACGGTGTCGCAGTTGGGGATGCCGTAGACGGTGATGTGTGGGGTACTCATGGTTTTATTGTAGGGATGAACGGACGGGCTGCTTTTCTTGGGGCTTCATTTCACTTCTGAGCCCGCAGCAGGGCTGGGGTGAGCACCGCCGTTCGTGTCCCCCGGCAACGCCCGGCTCAATGCCGTGCATTGCCTGTTGGCACAACGTGAGCGCATCCGCTGTCGCGGATGCGTGAGCCTCCTCCTTTACCTCACTTTGGTGCTCACCCCAGCCCTGCTGCTGCGAACAGTATTTCTTGCTGACAGTCTGAAAACCAGACTGAACGCCAAGTCGGTGGCGGATCAGGGTGGTTGGATGCTTTGCGTAGGTAAAGGAGGAGGCTTACGCATCCGCTGTCGCGGATGCGCTCACCTTGTGGCAATAGGCCAGGCACGGCTAATGCCGTGCGTGGCCGGGGGACACGGAGCAAAGCATCCAGCCACCCTGATCTGAGGAGCAGAGGAGCAGCCCGCCTGATCCAAGAATTTACAGGCCTGCGACAATGTGGGCCTCTATGGAAACACCTAATACCCTGCCCGACTGGCTCGCCTACTGCGAGCAATTGCACCCCAAAAGCATCGACATGGGCCTGGAGCGCGTGCGCGCCGTGGCCCAGCGCATGCAAATTCGCTTTGCTTGCCCGGTGATCACGGTGGCAGGCACCAACGGCAAGGGTTCCACCTGCGCCATGCTGGAAACCATATTGATGCAGGCCGGTTACCGCACCGGCGTATTCACCTCGCCGCATCTGGTGCACTTTGAGGAGCGCCTGCGTCTGTCGGGTGACCCTGTTTCTGCTACTGAATTGATAGCTGCCTTCGCCCGTGTAGAAAGCGCTAGAGGCCAAAATGAGGCTGAAATCTCGCTGACCTACTTCGAATTCACCACGCTGGCCATTCTGGACACCATGGCCCGCGCCGGGCTGGATGCGGTGATTCTGGAGGTGGGCCTGGGCGGGCGGCTGGACGCGGTCAACATCATCGACGCGGATTGCGCCGTCATCACCAGCATCGACCTGGACCACATGGAGCTGCTGGGCCCCGACCGCGAATCCATCGGCCGGGAGAAAGCCGGCATCATGCGCACCGGCCGCCCGGTGGTGGTGAGCGACCCCATGCCGCCGCAAAGTGTGCTGGACCATGCTCTGGAGATCGGCGCCGACCTGTGGCGCGTGGGGCAGGATTTCAATGTGTCGGGCGACAAACAGCAATGGGGCTGGGCGGGCCGGGGGCGGCGCTACAGCGGGCTGGCCTACCCGGCCCTGCGCGGCGCCAACCAGTTGGTGAACGCCGCCGGCGTGCTGGCCGCCCTGGCCGCCCTGCGCGAACGCCTGCCGGTCACCGCGCAGGCGGTGCGCAACGGTTTTGCGTTTGTGGAACTGCCGGGGCGCTTTCAGATCATCCCGGGCCAGCCCACCTTGGTGCTGGACGTGGCCCACAACCCCCATTCGGTGGCGGCGCTGGCGGCCAATCTGGACGCCATGGGCTACTTCCCCACCACCCATGCCGTGTTCGGCGCCATGGCCGACAAGGATTTGGAGCCCATGCTGGCCCGCGTCAACCCGCTGATCGACCGCTGGTATTTCACCGATTTGCCCACCCCGCGCGCGGCCAGTGCAGGGGCATTGCAAACCCAGTGGCAGGCCCAAAATACCCGCAAGAACGTGGTTTCCCACACCTTTGCTGACCCGATGGCGGCGCTGCAGGCGGCCATTGCTGCAGCAGACCCCGCTGATAGAATCGTGGTCTTTGGGTCGTTCTACACCGTGGGAGGCGTTCTGCAGCAGGGCGTGCCCCGCCTGCATGCCAAACATCTGAGCCCCTAAGCCACCCCATTGAGTCACCCCATCCATGGCCTTTTTCAAGTTTCGCAAAGGTGGCGACGACCATCCCACCCCACCTCCGGCCCCCGAGAGTGTCGAGGTGATACGCAAGCGCGCCAAGCACCGCCTGATTGGCGCTGCGGTGCTGGTGCTGGCGGGGGTGATTGGGTTTCCCTTGTTGTTCGATAACCAGCCGCGCCCGATTGCGGTGGATATCCCGATTGAAATTCCTGACAAGAGCAAGGTCAAGCCGCTGGGCCGCACGCCCGCTGTTGCGCCAGGCGCGCAAACCGGCGGCATGATCGAAGAGGGCCCCGACCCCGCACCCAAGGCTGCGGTCCCAGCGGTGCCGGTGGCCGAGCCTGCCAAAGCGGCGGCCAAGCCCGAGAGCAAGCCCGACGCCAAACCGGTGGAAAAAGCGCCTGAAAAGACCCCTGAAAAAGCCGCTGAAAAACCAGCAGCCAAAACCGACGAGGGCGCCAAAGTCCGGGCCCTGCTGGAAGGCAAAGAGGTCAGCAAAAAGCCTGATGCCGCGCCGGGCCGGTTTGTGGTGCAGGTGGGAGCGTTTACCGATGCGCAGAAGCTGCGCGATGTGCGGGCCAAGCTGGAAAAAGCCGGACTGAAGACCTACGCCCAGGTGATTGAATCCAAAGACGGCAAGCGGACGCGGGTGCGTGTGGGACCCTTCGAGTCCAAGGCGCTGGCGGACAAAACAGCCGAAAAAATCAAGAAGCTGAACCTGCCTACCGCCATCTTGGAACTGTAAAAAGCAGTCATTGCCCATGCCCACACTGGACTGGATCTTTCTGGCTGTGTTACTCATCTCCCTGGTGGTGGGGGCTTGGCGCGGTTTGGTGTATGAAGTGTTGTCGGTGTGCACCTGGATTGCCGCGTTTGTGGTGGCGCAGTGGTTTGCCCCGCAGGCGGCCCAGTGGCTGCCCATGGCGGGTTCGGCGGAGGCGGTGCGCTACGCGGCAGGGTTTGTGCTGGTATTCATCGCTGCGGTATTTGCAGGAAGCTTGATTGCATTTTTGATTAAGAAGCTGGTGGCGGCGGTGGGTTTGCGCCCGGCGGACCGCTTGCTGGGCGCAGCGTTTGGATTGGTGCGCGGCACGGTCTTGTTGTTGGCCGTGACCGTGGTGGTGGGCATGACCCCCTTGCACACGGCGCAGTGGTGGCAAGAAGCCTCCGGCCCGCGTGTGGCGACGGTCGTACTGTCGGGTTTGAAGCCCGTGTTGCCCCAAGAATTTGGAAAATATTTACCCTGAGTGAGTGAAAAACTATGTGTGGAATCGTTGGCGTTATCAGCAATGCACCTGTAAACCAGTTGATCTATGACGCGCTGCTGCTGTTGCAGCACCGCGGCCAGGATGCGGCTGGCATCGTGACCCAGCAAGAACGCAAGTTCTTCATGCACAAGGCCAAAGGCATGGTCAAGGACGTGTTTCGCACCCGCGACATGCGTTCCTTACCCGGCAACTGCGGTCTGGGCCAGGTGCGCTACCCCACGGCGGGCAATGCCTTCAGTGAAGAAGAGGCGCAGCCTTTTTACGTGAATGCGCCCTTTGGCATTGTGCTGGTGCACAACGGTAATTTGACCAACGCCCATGCGCTCAAAAATGAGCTCTTCAGCACCGACCACCGCCACATCAACACCGAGAGCGACTCTGAAGTGTTGCTCAATGTGCTGGCCCATGAAATTGAAAAAACCACGCGCGGTCTGCCCCTGCAGTCCGCCGATCTGTTTGCCGCCGTGCGCAATGTGCACCGCCGGGTCAAGGGTTCCTACGCGGTCATTGCGATGATTGCCGGACACGGTGTGCTGGCATTTCGTGACCCCTTCGGCATTCGCCCCCTGTGTATCGGCCGCAGCGAAGACAATGTCATGCTGGCCAGCGAATCGGTCGCACTGGAGGGCACATCGCACCAGTTCGAACGCAATATCGAGCCCGGCGAGGCGGTTTTCATCGACCTGCAAGGCAACATCCATGCGCAGCAATGTGCCGATGCGCCCAAGCTCAACCCCTGCATTTTTGAATACGTGTATCTGGCCCGACCCGATTCGGTGATGGATGACATATCGGTCTACCAGGCCCGGCTGAACCTGGGCGAAACCCTGGCCAAGCGTGTGATCTCCACTGTGCCGCCCAATGAAATCGACGTCGTGATCCCCATCCCCGAATCCAGCCGCCCCAGCGCCGCCCAACTGGCGCATCTGTTGGGACTGCCCTACCGCGAAGGGTTTGTCAAAAACCGCTATGTAGGCCGCACCTTCATCATGCCGGGGCAAGCCGTGCGGAAAAAATCGGTGCGCCAAAAACTGAACGTGATCGCCAGCGAATTCAAGGGCCGCAACGTGCTGCTGGTGGACGACTCCATCGTGCGCGGCACCACGTCCAAGGAAATTGTGCAGATGGCGCGTGATGCCGGTGCCCGCAAGGTCTACCTGGCCAGCGCCGCGCCCCCGGTGCGTTATCCCAATGTGTACGGCATCGACATGCCCACCAGCACCGAGTTGGTAGCACACAACCGCACGGTCGAACAAATCCGTGAAATCATTGGCTGCGACGCCCTGATTTACCAGGATGTTGAAGGCATGAAGAAGGCCGTGGGTTCGCTGAATACCAAGCTGGCTGGCTTTGATGCCTCTTGTTTTGACGGCGTCTACGTCACGGGTGATATCACGGCGGACGACATTGCACGCCTCAATGAAAACCGGGTGGCAGGCGATGAGGGGCAGGAAGACAAGTCCCGCCTGGCTTTGCCGAACCACGGGGATTGAAACGGCGATACAGACCATGACGCAACGCAAACTACCTGACGGACTGCACCTGGACACGCTGGCGGTGCGCGCCGCCATCGACAAAAGCCAATACGGTGAAAACTCCGAAGCCCTGTACCTGACCAGCAGCTTTGTACAGCCGGATGCTGCCACGGCGGCACGCCGTTTTGCCATGGAAGAAGAGGGCTACACCTACACCCGCGTGGGCAATCCCACGGTGAGCAGCATGGAGCAGCGGCTGGCCGCACTGGAAGGAACCCAGGGCGCGGTGGCCACCTCCACGGGCATGGCGGCCATCTTGTTGTTGGGCATGGGCTTGTTGCGTGCGGGTGACCATGTGGTGTGCTCGCAGTCGGTGTTCGGATCAACCATCCGGCTGTTTTCCGGCGAGTTTGGCAAGTTTGGCATTGAAACCACCTATGTCTCGCAGACCGATGTGGCAGCTTGGAAAGCGGCTGTGCGGCCCAATACCAAATTGCTCTTTGCCGAGACGCCCACCAATCCCTTGACCGATGTGTGCGACATCCAGGCCTTGGCCGATGTGGCGCATGCAGCGGGCGCTTTGCTGGCGGTCGATAACTGTTTCTGTACGCCAGCGCTGCAGCAACCACAGCGCTTGGGTGCGGACTTCGTAATCCATTCCGGGACGAAATACCTCGATGGCCAGGGGAGGGTCATGGCTGGCGCCATTTGCTGTGACCAGCGCTATATCGATGAGCTGTTTTTGCCCATCACCCGCACGGCTGGCATGGTGTTGTCGCCTTTCAATGCCTGGGTGGTGTTGAAGGGTATGGAAACCTTGGGCATCCGCATGCGAGCGCAATGCGATAACGCGCTGGCACTGGCGACCTGGCTGGAGGCTCAGCCTGGCGTGGCGCGCGTCTATTACCCTGGTCTGGCTTCGCATCCGCAACACGCTTTGGCCCTGCGCCAGCAGTCGGGCATGGGCGGCGCCGTGCTGTCCTTCGACGTAGTGGCTGAGGACCCTGTGCAGGCCCGTACCCGAGCCTTCCACGTCATCGACAGTAGCCGGGTGTGCTCCATCACCACCAACCTGGGTGACACCAAAACCACCATTTGCCATCCGGCAACGACCTCGCATGGGCGCCTGAACGAAGCCCAGCGCCAAGCAGCGGGTGTGGGCCAAGGCCTGATCCGCGTGGCGGTGGGGCTTGAGAATATCGAAGATTTAAAGGCCGATCTGGCCCGTGGCCTGGCCGGCCTGAAAGCAATGCAATGACTACTACAACCAAAATACGCACCCGTTTTGCGCCTTCTCCCACCGGATTCATCCACTTGGGCAATATCCGCTCGGCTCTTTACCCTTGGGCTTTTGCCCGTGCCACCGGCGGTGATTTCATTTTGCGCATTGAGGACACCGACGTAGAGCGCTCCTCCCAGGCGGCAGTGGACGTCATCATTGAAGGTATGGCCTGGTTGGGTTTGGCCCATGACGAAGGCCCGTTCTACCAAATGCAGCGCATGGATCGCTATAAGGAAGTGCTGGCTGAACTGAAGGCCGCCGGTTTGGTGTATCCCTGCTATATGAGCATGGCAGAACTGGATGCCCTGCGCGAGCAACAGATGGCTGCCAAGGAAAAGCCCCGTTATGACGGCACCTGGCGTCCCGAGCTAGGCAAAACCTTGCCGGCCATTCCTGCAGGGGTTCAGCCCGTGCTGCGTTTCAAAAATCCACAAGGTGGCTCCGTCGTGTGGGAGGACAAGGTCAAGGGACGTATTGAGATCCGCAACGATGAGCTGGACGATTTGGTGATTGCCCGGCCGGATGGAACACCCACCTACAATTTTTGCGTCGTAGTTGACGATATTGACATGGCGATCACCCACGTCATTCGCGGTGACGACCATGTCAACAATACCCCGCGCCAGATCAATATCTTCCGCGCCTTGGGCAAAGAACCTCCGGTGTACGCCCATTTGCCGACCGTGCTCAATGAGCAGGGTGAAAAAATGAGCAAGCGCAATGGCGCCAAGCCCGTGACGCAATACGCAGCCGAGGGCTATTTGCCGGAAGCCATGATCAACTACCTGGCCCGCCTGGGCTGGAGCCATGGGGATGATGAGATTTTTAGCCGCGAACAATTCTTGCAGTGGTTCAACCTGGACCATTTGGGTCGTAGCGCGGCCCAATTTGACGAGGCCAAGCTGCGCTGGGTCAACGCGCAACACCTAAAAGCGATGGCTGGCGAGGCCTTGGCACCGCTGGTGCAAGCCCAGTTGGCGCGACGCGGCATTGCTAGCGACGAGCGCTTGGCACGTTTGTGTGATTTGCTGAAGGATCGGTGTGACACCACTGTTGTGTTGACCGATTGGGTGGCGCGCTTCTATGCAGACGTCGATCTCAACCCGGATGAGCTAACCAAGCACGTGACCGATGCAGTGAAACCTGCTTTGGAAATGCTGGCGAACAAGCTGGCGACCTGCTCCTGGGACAAGGTCAGCATTGCAGCCGCTATTAAAGAAGTGCTGACCGCCACCGGTTTGAAAATGCCACAATTGGCGATGCCAGTGCGCGTTTTGGTCATGGGTACTCCCCAGACTCCATCCTTGGATTTGGTGCTTGAACTTTGCGATAAAGAAAAAGTAATTGAAAGACTTGGCAAAGCCTAATTTTTGACGCTATAATTTGAGGCTTGGAAATAACGAATACTTTTAAAAGTATTTAGTGGTTTAGGGGGTATAGCTCAGCTGGGAGAGCGCTTGCATGGCATGCAAGAGGTCAGCGGTTCGATCCCGCTTACCTCCACCAAAGTTTTCAAGAAAACGGATTAGTCCAAGGTTTTGACCCCATCGTCTAGAGGCCTAGGACATCACCCTTTCACGGTGAGTACCGGGGTTCGAATCCCCGTGGGGTCGCCAAGATTCGTCGCAAGATGATCGAAGCGCAAGTTGGTAACGGCAGATCTGAAAAGAGATGCACTTGGCTCGAAAGAGCGAATGTTGCCACTACCAGGAGTGGTAGTTCAGTTGGTTAGAATACCGGCCTGTCACGCCGGGGGTCGCGGGTTCGAGTCCCGTCCACTCCGCCAGTTTAAAACGCCCAGCCAAGCGGTTGGGCGTTTTCATCAGCGCTTACGTAAAAGCGAGTGCTGATGAAAGCGAAAAAGTTTTTCGTAGAGTTTGACAGATTCTTAAAAAGTGTGTCATAATTCAAGGCTTCGCTGATCACGGTGAAGCAAATAAA
>MESI01000022.1 GCA_001770935.1 Burkholderiales bacterium RIFCSPLOWO2_12_FULL_61_40
ACGCTACCGGTTGGCATTGGAATTGCATGTGATCGACAACGGACCTGGTGTGCCAGATTCGATCAAAGACCGCATTTTCTATCCGCTGGTGTCGGGCAGGGACGGCGGATCGGGGTTGGGGCTCACATTGGCGCAAACCTTTGTGCAGCAACACCACGGCTTGATCGAGGTCGACAGCGTGCCAGGCCGTACGGATTTCAAGATTTTGATTCCGTTACCTTAAACAGTGGGGAACAGCGCTGGCTCGCCTTGTGGAGCGGTGGCCTGTTCCACCAGGGATTTAACGCAGGGATAAACAGAACATGAAGCCCATTTGGATCGTAGATGATGACCAGTCCATCCGCTTCGTACTGGAAAAGGCGCTGCTGCGCGAACACCTGCCCACGCGCAGTTTCTCCAATCCGCGCGATGTGCTGTCCGCGCTGAACACGGCGGCCGATGACGAGGGCCCGCAGGTGCTGGTCAGCGACATCCGCATGCCCGGCGGCTCGGGGCTGGAGTTGCTGGAAAAGGTCAAGGCCAAGCACCCGGGCCTGCCGGTCATCATCATGACCGCGTTCTCGGACCTGGACAGTGCGGTCAGCGCCTTCCAGGGCGGCGCCTTCGAGTACTTGCCCAAACCTTTTGATCTGCCCAAGGCGGTGGAGCTGATCCGCCGCGCGGTGGAAGAAAGCCAACGCGAAGAGGTAAATGAAGAGCGCATGGCCGAGGCCCCCGAAATGCTGGGCCAGGCCCCCGCTATGCAGGATGTGTTTCGTGCCATTGGGCGTTTGAGCCAGAGCAATGTGACGGTGATGATCACCGGTGAATCCGGCTCCGGCAAAGAGCTGGTGGCCCGCGCCTTGCACAAGCATTCACAACGCGCCAATGGCCCGTTCGTGGCCATCAACACGGCGGCCATCCCCAAGGACCTGCTGGAATCCGAGCTGTTTGGCCATGAGCGCGGCGCTTTCACCGGCGCGCAGACCATGCGCCGGGGACGTTTTGAGCAGGCTGACGGGGGCACGCTGTTTCTGGACGAAATCGGCGACATGCCGTTTGAGTTGCAAACCCGCTTGCTGCGCGTCCTGAGCGATGGCAATTTCTACCGCGTGGGCGGCCACAGCGCCGTCAAAACCAATGTGCGGGTGATTGCCGCCACCCACCAGAACCTGGAGCAGCGGGTCAAGGACGGGGCGTTTCGTGAAGACCTGTTCCACCGCTTGAACGTGATCCGGCTGCGTTTGCCCGCCTTGCGCGAACGCAAGGAAGACGTGGCCATGCTGACCCGGCATTTTCTGCAGCAAAGCGCCCAACAACTCGGCGTGGAGCCCAAGCGCATCTCGGATGCGGCGCTGGGCTGGCTGGAAGGCTTTGCCTTCCCTGGCAATGTGCGCCAGTTGGAAAATATCTGCCACTGGCTCACGGTGATGGCGCCAGCGCAGGTGATCGAACCCAAGGATTTACCGCCCGAAGTAGAGGTTTCCCGCACCAGCCCCCCTGTTGGGCCCCTGGCCGGTGCGCTTCACAGCCCTGTTGTGCTGGCGGGAGCAGACGAGGGACACAGCCCTGACGATGCCGGTGGGGTGTCCGGCCTGGTGGGTGAGATGGCCGACGCCGCTCCTGTGGTGTTCGGGCTGCCCAGCCCTGCGCCAGGGGGAAATGCGCCTTTGCAGGAATGGGAAATCGAGTTGGAACACGAAGCGGTGGCGCTGCTGGAATCGGGGCGCACCGATGTGTGGGACAGCCTGACCCGGCGTTTCGAGTCGCGCCTGATTTTGGCGGCGCTGGCCGCCACCCGGGGCCGCCGCATCGAAGCGGCGCAAAAACTGGGCATTGGGCGCAACACCATCACGCGCAAGATCCAGGAGCTGGGTTTGGAGTAAAAAAGGCCTCCAGCCCCCGTGGAATATGCGTAGGCAGCTCCTGAAACTATAGCGAAAGCTCAATGACCACCGGGGCGTGGTCGCTGGGGCGTTCGTTGCTGCGCGGGCGCTTGTCGATGACGCAGGAGCGCACCAGGGGCTGCAGCGCCTTGCTGACCAGGATGTGGTCGATGCGCAGGCCCCGGTTGCGCCGGAACGCAAAATTCCGGTAGTCCCACCACGAGTAGCTCTTGGGCGGCTGGGGAAACAGCCGGAAACTGTCCACCAGCCCCAGCGCAATCAGGGCGCGCAGGTGGTAGCGCTCTTCTTCGGTGCAGTGGATGGTGTCGCGCAGGCCCTCGGGGTCCCACACATCCAGATCGTCAAAGGTGATGTTGTAGTCGCCCATGAGCACCAGTTTGGGGTGTGCCACCAGTTCTTGTTTGACCCAGTCGCGCAGGCCCTTGAGCCATTCCATTTTGTATTCGAACTTGTCGGAGCCCGGCTCCTGGCCGTTGGGAAAGTAGGCGCCAATCACCCGGATGTCGCCTACCGTGGCGCTGATCACCCGCGCCATCTCGTCGTCAAAGCCGGGGATGTTTTTCACCACCCGCTCTACCGGCGTGCGGGTCAGCAGGGCCACGCCGTTGTAGGTCTTCTGGCCGAAGCACTGGCACTGGTAACCTGCGGCCGCCAGTACCTCCAGAGGAAACTTGTCGTCCGTCAGTTTGAGCTCTTGCAGCGCCAGCACGTCGACAGGATTGGCTTGCAGCCAGTCCAGCACCTGCGGCAGGCGGACGGTGAGGGAGTTGATGTTCCAGGTGGCCAGTTTCATATTTTCTCTATCTCATTGATTCAACAGGATTTTGTTCTTTGATTTGCTTGTATGGCTGCACTGCAAGGTTACGTTCGGTGAGCGCGCTCATTCAGTTCCCCCGTCGCCAAGGCCGTAGGCCTGTGCCACTCGGCCAAGCAGGTCCGCCAGGGTTGCGCGTCCGAGACCCAAGGTTTTGGGGTCGAGTGAGGTATCGGCTGCAGCCGCATCCAGAAACCTTCGCATGTCACCCGCAATTTTTGCATCCAACGCGATACGTGTCGCTGGGGCGAGCAACAGGGAAAGGCGCAGGACATCATTGGCATGTTTGCGGATGTTCTTGGCATCCACCTGCTCTCCATGGGCCAATCGCGCGCTCAGGTCCAGCCAGGCGACCGCTTTCAGTGGGATGAGGCGGTCTTCGCCCACCCAGGGCAGACCATTGACCGCGCGTCGCCCGGCCATGATGAAGGCGTAGTAGGTGTCGTCAAGCAGGATGGCTGAGAGGCTGGAGACGGCCTCATCGAAAGGGATGGGTGTGAGCCTTGCGCCCGTGATGGGCCGTAGCGTATCGGGTGCTCGGGAAAATAGTTCGACCATGGCCGGAAAACGGCTATCGGTCGGCTTCTGAAAGCGGTAGAAGCTTGGCTTTCCGGCGTCACTGGCCTGTCGGATCTCATAGCCGCCCGCTTCGATGAATTTCCAAAAGGTCTCACCGAATGCAGGCCTCAGCGCCTCCACATGCAACACGATATCCAAATCCTTGGTGGCACGGAACTCCAATCCGGCCTCTTCCATCGCCAGGCTGGCGGCCGTGCCGCCGATCAGGATGTACTGGTCAGGGTAGTCTGCGAACCAAGCCCTGAAAACATCGAGTCCTTTCACCATGGCAACTGTTCTTTCAACACATCCAGCGCGCTCTGGACGCGTTCATCGGGGTCGTCCCGCAAGCTTAAACTGAGCGAAAGTGGGTCTACCGTGCCACTGTCTGGCTGCAGTGCTGGGCTGTAGCTCCACAGCTGCCATGCATACGCGCCGGGCATGGCTTCGGGCAGTTCATCGACGTTTGACTTCAGCGCCTGCCACGCGGCGCGGCTCACCGCATGGACGGGTAGTCGGGGTTCTGCAAGCATGGAGTGGTGTGCGAGTGCGCTCAGGCCGGCCAGCCGTATGGATCGATCAGCCGGTATCGGAGTGGAGGTCCAGACGGTTCGCTGTACCGGACTGCGCAGCAGCGGCGTGGCCCGTTCCCAGGTTTCCTGTGGCGAAAATGCCATGGTGAGGTACTGGGACCGGCCCGCCTTGTGAACACTCGCGAGCCCAGCGGCCGACAGCTCGCGCACGGCGCGCGAGAGCGTCATCGGCGTGTAGCCCAGCGTGGCTGCCACTTCTGCAGGGTGCCATTCGGGCTCCCAGTGCGGACGCAGCAAGGCGGTGATCAGCATCGCCTGCGCCGAGGGGCTCAATAGTGACTCTGCTGAAGTGGGGCGTTGGCGAAAGTATTCCCGCAGATCCAGCCCCAAATCTGGGAGGTAGAGCTGATTGCCCGGCACAATGAAGGGCACTTTCTGCTCTATCAGGCGTTTGCGCTCGTAAGAGGCGAGCGCCTTTGTTACGTAAACGGTCGGTTGCTTTGCCACGGACCGCACCTTGTCCAATTTCGCCCGGATGTCGCCAAGGGACGCCTTTTCAGGGTTCCGGTCCAGCGCCAGCAGAACCGTGTGTCCGAGGATATCTAGTGCTTGGAAATCGAAGGCATCCCGCAGAAAGTAGGGCAGACCGTCCTGGTTTGCCCATGCCTGGGATCCCGACTTGGGCAGGCCGAGTGTTTCATACAGGTAGTGCTGGACATCGGCGGCAAGAGGGGGCATCGCAGTTGAAATTAATAACTTAATATTTGCACAATAACATCGTTATTGTTACCGTGCAAATTTTTGGTTAATTTTAAAAATCACTATGGGTAGATCCTGCGAGCTGAAAACAGCGTTTGGCGTGTGGTTGCTGCGCAGGCAGCTATTAAATATGTAGCACCGCCAGTGCGCCCACAACCGAGCCGACGCCGCCAGCACCAAACATGGCGTACTCCAGCCACTTCTTCTTGGTCAGCAAGGCGATGGCGGCCAGGGCGATGCTGACTTGCAGCACGGTGGTGGACTGCGCCCAGCGGTGGTGCAAGTGCATTTGTTCGTCGCTCTGGTGGTCCCATTCGGTCGCCTCGGCTTCCAGTTTGTCTGCCACCCGCTTGATCTCGCCTTTTTCCTTCTCGTAGCGCTCTACCTTGGCCTGGTACTTGGTTTTATCCTCTTCACGCGGGGCCAGGTCGCGCGCCAGTTCGGCCAGGGATTGCTTGGTGCTTTTGGCCTGGGTGGCGCCGCCCATGTAGCCAAAAATCGCGCCAATCGTGGCAATGATGGCGGTGAACATGGCGATCTGGTTGATCATGCCGCCGCCTTCACCATGGCCGCCGTGCCCGCCCTGTTGGGCGTGTTCCAGCGGACATATTGCAAACTCTTTCAAGTGCTTATCAAGGGGACCCAGTGTGGTGGGTCCATGTGACAAAACAGTAGCGCAGGCCATTGGCGGCGACGTGGGCCTCCCGTGCCGTTTCCTGCCAGTCCGGCCCGAAGATGGGGGCAAAGGCATTCCCTTCAATCACGGTGTCAATCTCCGTCACCACGGCGGTGCGGGCCAGGGGCAGGGCCTGTGCGTAGATCTGGGCGCCGCCTATCACCCAGGCGTCGGGCTGGCCGGTGCACTGGTGCAGGGCTTCCTCCACCGATCCGGCGCGCACAGCGCCTTCGGCCTGCCAATCGGTCTGGCGGGTAATCACCACATTGGTGCGCCCAGGCAGCGGGCGGAATTTGGGTGGCAGCGAATCCCAGGTCTTGCGCCCCATGATGACCGGGCAGCCCAGCGTGGTGCGTTTGAAATGCGCCAGGTCTTCAGGCAGGTGCCAGGGCAGGGTGCCGTCGCGCCCAATAACGCCGTTGGCGGCGCGGGCAAATATCAGGTGCAGTCGTGGGGTGGTGTTTGGCATGGGTTCAGGAGGATGCGGTGGGTTTGCGGGTGGGCCACAGCACGCTGGCAATGGCCAGCATGACAAACACCATGGCCAGCCAGTCTTGCCAGTGCGGTGATTCGCCCAGGATGAAGGTCGCGCTCAGGGTGCCCACCAGCGGAATAGCCATGATGCTCATGGCACTGGTGGCGGGGGGCAGGTTGCGGGCCATGCCAAACCAGATGATTTGTGCCACGCCGTAGTTGACCAGCACACCATAGGCCAGGCTGATCCACAAGGTCGTTGAAAAGGTGGCTGGGTCGGGAGTCGGCTCCAGCGTCAGCGCCAGGGCCCACAGCACGCCACTGCCCAAAAGCAGCATCCAGACCGTGACCACCACGGGTGAGAGCGTGAGGTGGGCGCGGCGAAACAGCACCGTGCCCAGCGCCCAGCACAGGGCGGCACTCAACATCCAGGCCACGCCCGTGGGGCGCCCGCTCAGGCGCTGCAGCTCGTGCCACAGCAGCAGGCCGATGGCTGTGCCCGCGCACAGCACGGCCAGGCGCACGCGCGGCGTAATGCGTTCGCCAAAAAACACGGCCCCGATCAGCACCGTAAAGATGGGCATGGTGAAGCCCAAAATGGCCGCACGGCCTGACGCAAGTTCCTGCACACCAAAAATGGAGAGCGTGTGCCAGCCCAGCACATTGGGCAGGCCCAGGCTGGCAATGGCCGCCCACTCGCGTCCGCTGGGGCGCATGCGCTCGCCGCGCAGGGTGACAAAGGCAAACAGCCAGGCGGCACCCAGTGACATGGTGCTGGCGCGAAAGTACAGCGGCGTCATGCCCTGCAGTGAGAGTTTCATCATGGGCCAGTTCACGCCCCACATGAGCGTCAGGGCTGCTAAGGCCCAGGCTTGGCGGCGGGAGATCAAACCGCCACCGGCGCCTTGATGGCGGGGTGGCACTCGTAGCCCTGCACCTCAAAGTCTTCAAACTGGTAGTCAAAGATGCTGTCCGGGCGGCGCTTGATGTGCAGTGTGGGGTAGGCAAACGGTGCGCGGCTGAGTTGCAAGTCCACCTGCTCGCGGTGGTTGCTGTAGAGGTGGCAGTCGCCGCCGGTCCAGATGAAGTCGCCCACGTCCAGGTCGCACTGCTGCGCCACCATGTGGGTGAGCAGGGCGTAGCTGGCAATGTTGAAGGGCACGCCCAAAAAGATGTCGGCGCTGCGCTGGTAGAGCTGGCAGGAGAGGCGGCCCTTGCCGCCCGCCTCGGTGGCTGGCGCCACATAGAACTGGAAGAAGGCATGGCAGGGCATCAGCGCCATCTTGTCCAGGTCGGCCACGTTCCAGGCGCTGACGATGATGCGGCGCGAATCAGGATTGGTCTTCAGGGTCTGGATGACCTGGGCGATCTGGTCGATATGGCCGCCATCCGGCGTGGGCCAACTGCGCCACTGCACGCCATAGACCGGGCCCAGGTCGCCGTCCGCACGGGCCCATTCGTCCCAAATGCTGACGCCACGTTCCTTGAGCCAGTGGTTGTTGGAAGAGCCGGTCAGGAACCACAGCAGCTCCTGGATGATGGAGCGCAGGTGGACTTTTTTGGTGGTGACCAGCGGAAAACCTTCGTTCAGGTCAAAACGCATCTGGTGGCCAAACACGCTGGTGGTGCCGGTGCCGGTGCGGTCCATCTTGGACACGCCCGTGGTGTGCACATGGCGCATGAAGTCTTCGTACTGGCTGCGCACAGGGTGGGGGGGCGTGGAGAGGGTCATGGGATGGGCGGTGCTGCGGGTGAGCCGTGAATTCTAGTGGGGAAGGTCGGCCTCTGCCCAATCCAGGTTTTGCGCGCCTTATGCCGAGGTGGCCAAACTCTGCAGGGCCTGCCTGGTGAGTTCATCGGCCGGGAAAAAGGTTTCCAGGGCCAGCTCCTGCAGCGTCACATCCACCGGCGTGCCAAAAATGGTGATGGTGCTGATGAAGCTGAGCACACCACCGGGGGTTCTGAGTTGGAACGGCATGGCGATACCGAGGTGTTCGCCCTCTAGCTGCAGGTCGGCGCCCTCGGGGACGGGATAGGCCCGCAACTCCTCCAGCAAAGCCACCAAGGCCGGGTCGGCGCCGGGTCGTCCAGGGCGCGTTCGCGGTACATGGGCGCGTAGCCAGCGGCCACCAGCAGGGCGTTGCGTTCGTGCAGCGGGATGCACAGGCGCTCGGACAGGCGCAGCACCATCTCGCGGCTGGGCACCGAGCGCCCGGTTTCCACAAAACTCAGGTGGCGTGTCGAGATCTCGGCGCCCATCGCCAGGTCCAACTGGCTCAGGCGCCGGTGTTGCCGCCAATGCCGCCGGTGGTCGCCGAAAGCTTGGGGGGGCGGCGTGGCCCTGGGGGTTTTTGTGCTGGGCATTGCCTGGATCGCCACCCGCAAGGCGATTCCCGCTGGCGCGGTCTGGCTGCTGATCGCCGCCAACACGCTGTGGGTGCTGGGCTGCTTGGGCCTGCTGGCCAGTAGCCTGGTGGCGCCCACTGTGTTCGGCGTGTCGTTCCTGATCACGCAGGCTGTCACGGTCGGTGTGCTGGCCGAGCTGGAGTGGATCGGTGTGCGCAAGCTCCAGCCCGCGCCTGCGTGGTAAGCCACATGCGGCGCTGTGGCGCTTGCAAACCGGGGAGCGGGTGTATTGAGTACATTTGACGGATACATCAACCGTCCCGGTATCGGGCATTACCTGCGGCAGCGCCGCCTATCCATATGAGCCACAGTGGAAAACGTGTCTGGACTCTCGATCCCCACTCGGGAGGCGTCAAAATACCCGAGCGAACCAAGCAAGAGGTGCAGACGCGCTTGCAGGCTTGTTTTGCAGCACTTGGCCACGGCAAGGCCTACCGGCTGGAGCTGCGGTTTCGCGGCGCCTTGTGTTATATCGATGCGTACCAAGACCCCGATCCCGGTCCTTCTCCTGGTTTGGTGGCGTACTGGGAGTCCCAAGGTTGGGATGTGAGTGAGGGGAAGGCCGCATACCGGCAAGAACCTACCCACCTGGGCCGCCTGCGCCACTTCGCCCCGGACCGTTGGAGCTACGCTTTTTACACCTATAGCAACGAACGATATGAGCCCACCACGCTGGGCGACGATTGGTTTGGAACGCCTGAACAGGCCTTGGAGATAGGTTGCGTTTATCTGAAAAACTGAGGGCCGCACAAGGAGCGTCACCCACCGCCCATGCGTGTGGCCATGGCAGACGCCACCTGGCGAAGCGACGCGCTGACCCTTGGATGCCCAGACAAGGATGCCCAAAAATCCTGCGCCGCAGCGCGCGCCTGGGCACTGACCAGCAAGCCATCCGGGGTAAACGGTTCATAGTCCAACAGTCCCAGCATGGGGTCGGGTTTCCAGCGTATGGGCAGCATGTCGTACACAGGTGCCAGTTGAAATTTTCCCTTGGACATCTCCGCCAGGGTCGCCCCTTGCACCCGCACACTGGCATTGCCGGAATGCATATCGGTGTTGCCGATCAAGCGCCCAAACTGAAGCCGCTGTGCGCTGGACTCGGCATCTGCTGCGGTCAAGCGCCCTTGGCGGGACAAAGCCTCACAGGTGGAGGACCAGTGGACATACGGCCCGGGCACAAATGCGTGGTGCACCGCGCCAAGCGCCACCGCATGTGTGCGCCCACTGCGCCCCATCCGGTCAAAACGCCAGCGCATCAGGTAGGTCCGGCTGGCTGTCTGCACCACTTGGGTGGGGGCCACTGCGTGCCCGTGCCGCGCCAGCACCTCGCTGCACAAGGCCTCGGCGTAGAGCAGATCGCTCCAGCGGTCGCCAAAGGGTGTGCCCAGCGGCGGTGAAAATTTCACCAAAACGTGTTCGTCCGACTCGGTGATGGCCAGAAATTTGGCTTGTTCGCCACCAGCCGAGGAGCCTGCTGGCAGGGTTTGCGCCACGTCCAAAGACACGGCATCAAGCGCCGCCGCCGGGGCGTGGTGTGGAATCAGCGGGGGGCTGGTTGACCTCTTCAGGCTCTCATCCCCCAGCAAAAGGCTGCCCGGTGCGTCATGGGTGTGCAGCGCAGCCAGCAGCACCGCATGCGTGTCCCATTTCTCGGGCGCAGACGGCAGCCCGTAGGACGCCAGCCCCTGGGCCAGCAAGCGCCCCAGGAAGCCTTGCGCCCGCAAGGGCGCCAGGTACCACGGCAGCTCCGCTTGCACCGAGGGTTCAAACAGGGTGTTCACCCCTTCGGCCTCGATGTGGATCTGGGATTTGGCCAAAAAACTCAGCAAACCCATGCGCCGCGCCTGTCCATCTTCGCCAATCAGCCAGATAGGCTGCTACGCGGCCGGTTGAACCCAGGGTTGACCCGTCTGGCAGACATCTTTGCGTTTTCGCAAAGCGCTGGAATCTGGCGGTTCACTTTTGCGCCTCAGGCGCGCATGATCGCCAGACGGTTGCGCTGGAGGCATGCGATGGGCCATGACCATGAACCCGGTTGGACAGTGCCCGCCATGGCGACCCATGCCCTTCCGGGGGCAACAGGAGTTGTTCATGAGCACCAACGCGCCAGCCTCAAAACCCGCTATTTTTTCCCTCAAAGACTTTCTCTCCAGCTTTATGTTGCTGGAGTTGCTCAAGGGCCTTGCGCTGACGGGGCGTGCGGCCTTTCGCCGCAAGGTGACACTGTTGTACCCGGAGGAAAAAACGCCGCTCTCGCCCCGATTTCGCGGCCTGCATGCCCTGCGGCGTTACGACAACGGGGAAGAGCGCTGCATTGCCTGCCAGTTGTGCGAGGCGATATGCCCGGCCCTGGCCATCACGATTGAGTCCGAGATGCGCGCCGATGGCTCCCGCCGTACCAAGCGCTACGACATTGACTTCACCAAGTGCATCTTCTGCGGATTTTGCGAGGAAAGCTGTCCCGTGGATGCCATCGTGGAAACTGATATTCTGGAATTCCACGGTGAAAAACGCGGCGACCTCTACTTCACCAAGGACATGCTGCTGGCGATTGGCGACCGCTTTGAGACAGAGATTGCCGCCAACCGGGTACTGGACGCCAAGTACCGCTGACGCTTCACACCTGAAGCATGGGCCATTGGAAAAATGGTGCAACAAGGCGGGGCGCCTCCTATACTTGCACAATATATTGTGTAGGAGTTCACACATGGCGACCAATTTGGCTTTGGATGACAGTTTGATTGAAGAAGCGCGCCAACTCGGTGGGCAGCGCACCAAAAAAGATGTGGTGACCCAGGCGCTGGTGGAATACATCCAGCGTCGCAAGCAGCTCAAGCTGCTGGACATGTTCGGTGCGGTGGATTTTGAGGACGGCTTCGATGCCAAAGCGCAGCGGGGTGTGGGGCGTTCACCCTTGGCTGAGCAATGAAAGTCCTGGTGGATACCTCAGTTTGGTCATTGGCGTTGCGGCGGCCGAGAAACAGTCCCATCGCCCCGGAACAACAAGCAACGGTCCATGCCCTGACGGACTTGGTGCGTGATGGACGGGCTGTTCTGATAGGGGCGATCCGGCAAGAATTACTCTGCGGCATCAAAACACAGGGCCAGTTTGAAGCCTTGCGAGACAGCCTGATCGCCTTCGAGGATGTGGAGCTATCAAGGCCGGTCTATGAGTCCGCCGCCCAAGCCTTCAATACCTGCCGGACCAACGGAGTCCAGGGCTCCAATACGGATTTTTTGATTTGCGCAGCGTCCATTCACCACCAGTTGCCTATTTTTAGCTTGGACGGCGATTTTGCGATGTACCAGCGGTGGTTGCCGATTCGGATTTATGCGCCGTAGGGGCTGAAGCGGCCGCAGCGCAGTCAAACCCGAATCATCCGCCCCGGATTCATCAGATTCTGCGGGTCCAGCGCCGTCTTGATGGCCCGCATCATCTGCAGCGCGACCGGGGATTTGTGGTGCTCCAGCTTGTCGCGCTTGAGGCTGCCGATGCCGTGTTCGGCGGAGATAGAGCCGCCAAACTGGTCCACCGAAGCGTAGACCAGGGCGTTCAGGGCAGCTTCCTGTTCCTTCAGAAACGTTTGTGCATCCGCGCCCAGGGGCGCTTGCACGTTGTAGTGCAGGTTGCCGTCGCCCAGGTGGCCGTAGTTGACCATGCGGGCGCCGGGGAAGGATTGCTGGATCAGCGCATCGGTCACCCGCACAAACTCGGGGATGCGCGAGACGGCGACCGAGATGTCGTGTTTGATGTTCAGGCCCTCTTGCGCCTGCGCCAGTGGGATGCTTTCGCGGATGTGCCACAGCGCCTTGGCCTGCGCCATGCTTTCGGCCACCACGGCGTCTTGCACGCAGCCCTGTTCCATGGCGGCTTCCAGCAGCCGTTCGAACTGGGTGCGGGCGTGGGCTTCGGACTCGTGGTCGGAGTTCTCCAGCACCACGCAGTAGGGCGCATCTTGGAACGGCACGCGTTGTTGCGGGAAATGTTTGGTCACCAGGCTGAGCGCAAATTTCTCCATCACCTCAAACCCCGTCAGGCCCGCATTCAAAAAGCGGTGCGCCAGGCCCAGCAGTTCCACCGCCGCTTCCAGCGAAGGCACGGCGGCAAAGGCCGTGAGTTGGGCGGCTGGCAAGGGGTAGAGGCGCATGGTGGCGGCGGTGATCACGCCCAGCGTGCCCTCGGAGCCTATGAAAAGGTGGCGCAGGTCGTAGCCGGTGTTGTCCTTGCGCAAGCCACTCAGGCCATTCCACACCTCACCCTGTGCGGTGACCACTTCCAGGCCCAGGCAGAGTTCGCGGGTGTTGCCGTAGCGCACCACCTGGGTGCCGCCGGCGTTGGTGCCCAGGTTGCCGCCGATGGTGCAACTGCCCTCGGACGCGAGGCTCAGGGGAAATAAAAATCCGGCCTTTTCGCAGGCGTCCTGCAGGCTTTGGAGCACACAGCCGGCTTCCACGGTGACGGTCAGGTTGGCGGCGTCGAGCACGCGCACCTGCTGCATGCGCTGCAGGCTCAAGACGATCTGGGTGCCGCTGGCGTCGGGGGTGGAGCCCACCACCATGCCGGTGTTGCCGCCCTGGGGCACGATGGACACGCCCGCTTGGCCGCAGAGTTTGACGACCTGGGCTACTTCGTTGGTGCTGGCGGGGCGCACCACGGCCAGGGCCTTGCCGCGCTCGCGCTTGCGCCAGTCCTGCTCCCAGGCGCTCAGGTCGCCTTCGGTCAAGACGTGGGTGGCGCCCACGGCGGCGCGCAGGGATTCCAGCAAAGTGTCAAACGGGTTCATGGTGTGTTGGGTTCCTTTGGAGACAGGGCCGCAGCTTTGGCACGGCCCAAACGCAGGCGCACATGCAGGGCGCAGGCGGTGAACAGCGCCAGGCACAGCAGCACTTCCAGCAGGGCCAGGTAGTTGCTCGGGGGGCGGTCGCTGTAGGCGCGCACCGCGCCTTCGGTGAAATACAGCCACACCATCAGGCTGACCCAGCGGTAGGTGTACATGCGGTTTTTGAGCAAACCGGCCAGCGGAATGCACAGGGGCAGGGCTTTGAGGGCCAGCCAGGAGCCTCCGGGGCGCAGGGGCGCCCACAGCAGCTCCCAGCCCAGGCCCAGAAGGATCAGGCTCAGCAGGCTGCCCACGGCAAGCCAGCGGGTGAATTGAACGGTGTCGAAAAGGGCGGCGGCGCTAGACTGCGCAGTCTGGAATGGGGTGCTCATGTCGGTGGCATCATAGCGGCATGCAATTGATACAACGTTTCAGGTTCTGGCTGGAAGAGGTGGCCCGTGTGCCGTGGCTGCACGCGGCGCAGACGCTGCGGGAGCGCTTCCGCGAAGACCGCCTGGGTTTGACCGCCAGCAGCCTCACTTTCACCACCACTATCGCGCTGGTGCCCTTCATCACGGTGGCGCTGGCCGTGTTCACGGCGTTCCCCATGTTCGCCAAGTTCCAGGTCGTATTACAAAAGTGGCTGATCGAGAGCCTGGTGCCCGACAACATCGCGCGCCAGGTGCTGGGCTACCTCAACCAGTTTGCCGGGCAGGCCAGCAAGCTGGGCGCGGTGGGGGTGGCGGTGCTGTTGGGCACGGCGCTGGCCTTGATTTTTACCATCGACCGCACGCTCAACAGCATCTGGCGGGTGCGCACCCCCCGGCCCTTTGGCCAGCGGATGCTGATTTACTGGTCCGCCATCACTTTGGGGCCTTTGTTGTTGGGCCTGAGTCTGAGCATGACCTCGTACGCGGTGTCGGCATCCAAGGGGCTGGTGGGCTCCCTGCCCGGCGGTGTGGGGCTGGTGCTGGACACCTTGCAGTTCCTGCTGGTGGCCGCTGGCATGGCGGCGATGTTCCGTTTTGTGCCCAACACCCATGTGCGCTGGGGCCATGCCTGGATGGGGGGCTTGTTTGTGTCCGCAGGCATGGAGTTGGCCAAGAAGGTTTTGGCGCTGTACTTGAGCAAGGTGCCTACCTATTCGGTGGTGTACGGCGCTTTTGCCACGGTGCCGATTTTGCTGGTGTGGATTTATGTGGCCTGGACCATCGTGCTGCTGGGGGCCACGCTGACGGCGTATGTACCGGCCTTGCTGGCGGGGGTTCCCCGGCGCCGCTCGGGGCCGGGCTGGCAATTTCAGTTGGCGCTGGAGGTGCTGCAGCAGTTGGACCGCGTGCGCTTGCAGGCTGCGCGGGGGCTGACGCCATCGCAACTGTGCATCGCCTTGCAGGTGGATGCCTTGCGGCTGGAGCCGGTACTGGAGGCCCTGCTTGCGCTGGACTGGGTTGGCCAACTCACACAACCCAGTGAGGAAGGGCGGGAGGCCCGGTTCATCCTGCTGGCGGACCCCCAGCACACCGTGCTGGCGCCACTGATCAGCAGCCTCTTGCTGCCGCACACACAGGCCACTGAAAATTTATGGAAAAGAGACCGTTGGCCCTTGATAACCCTGCGTGAAGTGCTATAAAAAAAGGAGCATTTTTTTCAGCCGCCGGGGGTATGGCGTTGGGTGGAGTCCACAAAGGCCGCCACGTAGTGGCTGATTTGGTCGTGCTGGTTCACCACCGCCGTGACCCGCAGCCACGCCGGATAACGGGCGCCGCTTTTTCGCCGGTCCCACACTTCGCCCTGCCAGAAGCGGTCGATGGGCAGGCGTTGGTGCAGGCTGTGGTATGCCGCCTCGTTTTGGCGTTCGGGCCGAAAGATGGCCGACTTTTTCCCCATCGCTTCGTGGGGGGCATAGCCGGTAATTTGTGAAAACGCGTCGTTGACCTTGAGGATGCGCTGATGGACATCGGTGACCACCAGGCCTTCCAGCGTCTGGAATGCGGTGGCGGCGATACGCAAGGCGCTTTCAGTGCGGTGGCGTTCAGACACATCACGGATCAAGGCAATGAACTCGATGCCTTCCTGTGTGCGCACCATGGAGAGCGCCATTTCCATGGGAAAGTGGTGCCCGGTACGGTGCAGCCCTTCGATTTCAACGCGGGCAGGGGGTTCTCGGCCAGATTCCAACTGGATGAATTGGGCCAGCCGGTGCAGGTGCCCCTGGTGCCGATCCACGGGCAGGGCCAGTTCATGCAAGGTGAGCCCCATGACCTCATGCCGAAACCATCCAAAACAACGCTCGGCCTGGGTGTTCCAGCCCACGATGCAGCCATTGGCATCCATTTGCACCATGGCATCAAAAGCATGGTCGAAAATCGTTTTCCAGCGCGCGGCGTTGTGCAGCGCCCCCTCCAAAGCGTGCGACGGCATGGGTGCGCCAGATCTCATTTCGTTTTCAGATCAATGGGAGATGAGGCGCGCCGACGCAGGCAGTGCTTTAGCACGACAAGGAGGGGCAACGACATATCGCATTGAGATGGAAATGGAATCAATGGGCAGAAAAAGCGGAGTGCTGGTTCAGCAGGCGCTGCCCCAATTCGCGGTCCGTGGTGGTGAAGTGCTCCGGCAGCCAGTCGTGCAGGTAGTGCACCAGCGCTTCGACGATAGCGGTGTCATTTTGACGGTTTCGGTCTTTTTGCAGCCATTCGATGTGGGCGGTGAATTCCCGGTGCTGTGCCAGGTGCTGCTGTTCAAAGTCGTCTTCGGCGACCAGCATGTGCATCAGCGTTTCCTCCTCGCTGAAATGAAACCGGACAAAGGTATTGAGCTGCGGCAACACTTCGTTGAGGGCTTCCGTGTCGTAGCCCGTGGCGTGCAGGGTGGCGAGTTCATTGACCAGGGCAAACAGCTCCCGGTGTTGCAAATCGATGGAGCGAACCCCGGTGTCCAGCTCCTTGTTCCATTGGATAGTCACGGTGAATTTTCTCGTGGTGCGTCGCAAAGTGGCGTGCCTGTGACGGTAAAGAGAAAGGCCGGGCTAGGGAATACTCTGCGCTGGGTATTTTTTGCTACCGTAAAACCGGTAGCGCCGCAGGAGCGTGACGCCGGTTTAGGCGCTATGGCGGTCCTGGTTCAGCACGTAGCGGGTGAGGTCAGCGACGTTGTGCAGGTCGAGTTTGCGCATGATGTTGCGCCGGTGCACCTCCACCGTAGACGGTGCAATGCACAGCCGGTCTGCAATTTGGTTCGAGGTGTGCCCCTGTGCCACCAGCCCCGCCACCTGTTGCTCACGCGTGCTCAGGCTGACGGCGGGGGCGGCTGCGGCGGTTTGCCCCGATGCGGCACCCGCGACCACGCCCGCCACATCCGGGCACAGGTAGGTGCGCCCCCGTGCCACGGCCCGAATGGCGCGGCGCAGTTCGTCACTGGCTTCGGCCTTGGTGACATAGCCACTGGCGCCAGCGGCCAGCATATCCAGCACATAGCGCTGGTCGGCAAAGGCCGACAGGGCCACCACCCTGGTTTGTGGGCAAGCCACGCGCAGCTTGCGTGTGGTTTCAATGCCGTTGAGGCCCGGCATGTTGATGTCCATGCAGACCAGGTCGGGTGCCAAAGCGCCAGCCAGCGTGAGGACCTCCAAACCGTCCCCGGTCTGGCCTGCCACCTCCATGTCCTCCTCCGCGCGCAGCAGGTTGCACAGGGCCTCCCGAAACATCTGGTGGTCATCGGCGATAAGAATCCGAATTTTCATGGGTGCTGCATCCTGCAAAAAATCCTAAACTTCCACGTAAATGCGTGTACCGTGGCCCACCGCGGACTCCAGCCGGAAGCTGCCTCCGGCAAATTCGACCGTTTCACGCATATTGAGCAGCCCCAGGCCGACCCGGTGCGTGCTGTGGTTCATTTTCTCCTGGTCAAAGCCGCAGCCGTCGTCGGAAATGGTCAGCATGCGCGGCTGCGAGTCCAGTTGCAAGCGTATCTCTGCGCTGTGCGCCTTGGCGTGTTTGGCGCAGTTGGTCAGGGCCTCTTGCACCACGCGAAACAGCAATAGTTCCAAATCGGCTTGCAAACGGATTTCACCGTGGGGGCAGCTCACATGCACCTGGATGGCGGTGCGCTTGGCAAACTGCTGGGCGTAGCTTTGCACCACGCCAAACAATCCGCCGCGCTCGATGGCGGGCGGGTGCAGGCCCGCGCAAATTTCCCGAATGCTCATGGTGGTGTCTTCAATCAGGGCGCGGGTGTCGTCAATGCGGTCGGCAAAGTCCTGGGTATTGGGGTGCTGCTGCCGGGTGTGGGCGATGATGTCCAGGTTAATGCGCAGGGCCGCCAGATTGGGGCTGGTGCGGTCATGCAATTCCTGCGAAAAGCGCAGGCGGGTGTCCTCTTGTGTGCGCACCAGTCGGCGCGACAGTTCTTCGATGCGAACCGACAGGCTCAAGCGGTTTTTCTCCCGCTTTTTGTCCTCGGTGATGTCTTCCTTGAGTGCGACATAGTGGGTCACCTGTCCGGCAGGATTGAGTACCGGTGCAATCACGGCCCGCTCCACAAAGAGGTCGCCATTTTTGGTGCGGTTGTGCAACTCTCCACGCCAGACGCGTTGCGCTTCAAGGGCATGCCACAAGCCGTGGTACACCTCGGGTGGGGTCAGGCCAGATTTGAGAAAGCGGGGATTTTGACCCAGCACTTCGTGTGCGGCGTATCCCGTTTTGTCCGAGAAATAGGGGTTGGTGTATTCAATAGTGCCTTGCAGGTCGGTAATCATGATGGACAGCGGAGCCTGCTCAGCCACACGGGACAATTTGCGCAGCAGCTCCCCCGCCAATTTGCGTTCGGTGGTGTCGGAGCGGGAAATCACCACCCCTTGCCGGTCCGGCCCTAGGGGCGTCACACTCATGTAAAACCAGTGCAGTTGTTGGCGC
Source organism: Burkholderiales bacterium RIFCSPLOWO2_12_FULL_61_40 (assembly GCA_001770935.1). GTDB lineage: Bacteria > Pseudomonadota > Gammaproteobacteria > Burkholderiales > Burkholderiaceae_C > Allorhodoferax. The sequence goes on from MESI01000022.1 coordinate 17,840, forward strand.
GCCTGCACCGGGTATTCTGCGGTGTACGCGGGTTCGGCGCCGTCCAGCACCGCCTGGATGCCCCTGTGCAGCACCTGCGGGTTGATGCCCTCATTGATCTCCTGGCAATCCTGAATCAGTGCCAGGCAGTCCGCGCCGATGGTGATGCCTTCTTCACCGGGGGCGCAGGCCTTTGCGGCAAATTGTTGCCAGGGCTGGTTGACTGCCACCACCCGACCGTTCGGGTCCAGCACGGCAATCTGCGCCGCAACCGAGTCCAGGGTGTTTTGGTTCAAGGCGACGCTGGCAATCAGGGCATCGTTGCGCTGCTTCAAGGTCATGAGCAAGCGGTTGAAGCCGTCGATCAAGGTATCGATTTCATACTGCTGTGTCAGCGGCAAGGGGCGTAGGGACTGTTCTGAACGGGTTTGGTTTGCCAGCGTTTTAACGGTGCCGACCAGGGGAGCCAATTGGCGTTTCAGAATCCACCACGTCAGCAGCCCCGCCAGGAGCGTTAAAAATACCGTGGCGATCCGTATGCGGTGCTGTTGCTCGCGCACGGGGGCGAAGGCCTCCTCGGTGGGCAGCATGACCGACATGCTCCAGTTGGCCAAGGGAATGTGTTTGTTGGAGACCAGTACCTCCACACCATGGGGGTCCATGCTGATGTCCGACCCCTCTTGGTCGCGCATGACCTGCGCCACGGCAGGGTAACTGCTGGCGGGTTGTAGGCTGCCCGCCGTACTGGGCATGTCGGACGCGGTGACCACCTGACGCTGTTGCCGCGAAAACAGAAGGTATCCCCCGGTTTGGCCATACCGGTTTTGGGCGATATTGGTTAAAAAATTGCTGCTGCTCAGCACAATCACCCCGACCAGGGCGCCCACCGGCTGGCCTTGTGGGTTGCGCAGGGGCACCGCCACGCGGATGCTTGGGGGTGCGCTGTCAGACAAGGCGATAAGGCGCGGCTCGGCCGCTGCCAAAAACGCCGACAGGTGTGCCGCATCTGCGGCCTTGCTGACCAGCGTTTGATGGGTGGGGGTGACCGAAGCCACAGGGACACCGTCCAGGCGCGTGGCGAAGGTGCCCCCGTTGAACAGGTTTTGAAACACCGGGAGCTGGGCCATCAAATGTTGCAGTGCCAGAGGTTTGTCCAGAAGGGCGGGCGCAATGGTGGCGGAAATCTGCTGCAATGCGTCCAGCCGGATGCCTAGTTCCCGATCAATGTTCGCGGCAATGAACGAAGCCGTGGAAAACTGTTGTTCGCCCAGCTGGTGCTGCATGTCCAGGCGCAGCATGCGCCCGGCATACAGGGAGAGAGACCACATGCTGGCCATAAATATGGCCAGCGTCAGCAGCGGTACGCGGGTGGACAGCGAATGCCACGGGAATTTCAGTGCCATGAGGGGAATGCTTCCTGTACCAAGGTTGCTCCTGAAAATATAGCTGCCTACGCCCGATGGATGCCGACTGGGAGGTTATTTCAAGAAGTTCACCAACGCTTGCAGCATGGGCTCGGGGGTTTCGTTCATCTGGTTATGGCCGCCGGGCAAATACGCCACTTGGGCGTTGCGGGCCTTGGCGATCAGCCCCTGGGCCGCTTTGGGGTGGGTCATCTGGTCCACCGCACCCAGCACAAACAGCACCGGGCAGGTGACCTGCGCCATGGCCTCTTCGCCGTGGGTGTAGCGGTCACAGGCCTGGAAACCGGCGTGAAACACATTCACCTTGGGGTTGCTGGCCAGCACGCGCCGCCCCAGGGCCATGGACGCCCCATACACCCAGGTGCCCGGCCCCAGCGCGGAAGGGGGCGGTGCCAGCGTGGAGCGCGAAAAAATATTGATCATCTCCAGCGCGCGCAGAGGCTCATGCTGGGAGGCTTCCAGCAGCGCAGGGGAGACCGGCATCGGAAAGGCCGTGCCCACCAGCACCAGCTGGCTTACCCGATCCGGCACCCGGCCCGCCGTCTCCAGCGCAATCAGGGAGCCAAAGCTGTGGCCCACCAGAACGGCTTTTTCCAGCCCGGCGGCCTGCATCAAGGCGATTACAAAATCGGCCGCTTCTTCCACCGTGGCGGGCGGGGCCCCGGCGCTGCGGCAGTGGCCCGGCAGGTCCACCGCCAGCACGTTCCAGCCATGATTGGCCAGGTAGCGGGTTTGCAAAACCCATACGCTGTGGTCGTTCAGCACCCCATGGACGAAAACGATGGTGGGCTTGGCGGCGTCAAAGGCCTTGCCGCCGGTGTAGCAATAGGTGTTGTGTCCGTTGACGGTGAAGTTCATATTTTTTCCAGTTGAGGACAGAGCTGAAGGTCTGTCCCGCAAAGTTTCAGATTTTCTCTGCTGCTTTTAATGCCCGTTTGAGGTCGTCGATCAAATCGTCCGGGTCTTCCAGGCCGATGGACAGGCGAATCGTGCCTTGGGTAATGCCGCCGGCCGCCAGCGCCTCGTCGGCCATGCGGAAGTGGGTGGTGCTGGCCGGGTGAATCACCAGGCTGCGGCAGTCACCCACATTGGCCAGGTGGCTGAAGATTTTGAGGGTTTCGACGAATTTTTTGCCTTGTTCGCGGCTGCCTTTGAGGTCGAAACTGAACACCGAACCCGCCCCGCGCGGCAGCAGCTTTTGCGCCAAGGCGTGGCTGGGGTGGCTTTCCAACAGCGGATGGCACACCCGCGACACAAAATCGTGGCTGGCCAGAAACTCCACCACCTTGGCGGTATTGGCCATGTGGCGCTCCATGCGCAGCGACAGGGTTTCTATGCCTTGCAAAATCAGCCAGGCCGAATGCGGGCTCATGCAAGCGCCAAAGTCGCGCAGGCCTTCGCGGCGGGCGCGCAGCAAAAACGCACCTACGGTCGATTCCTCGCTGAACACCATGTGGTGAAAGCCGTCGTAGGGCTCGGTCAGCTCGGGGAATTTACCGGACCGGTCCCAGTCAAAGCGGCCGCCGTCCACCACAATGCCGCCAATCACCGTGCCGTGGCCGCTCAAAAACTTGGTGGCCGAGTGGTAGACCAGATCGGCCCCGTGGTCGAACGGCTTGATGAGCCAGGGCGAAGTGAGGGTGGAGTCCACCAGCAGCGGCACACCGGCTTCGTGGGCTATTGCAGAGACGGTTGCAATGTCCAATACATCCAGCCCGGGGTTGCCCACGGTTTCACCGAAAAACAGTTTGGTGTTGGGGCGCACCGCCGCACGCCAGCCGTCGATGTCGCCGGGTTTTACAAAGGTGGTCTCGATGCCAAAACGGCGCAGCGTGTAGTGCAGCAGGTTTTGCGATCCCCCATACAGGGCCGTGCTGGCGACGATGTGTGCGCCCGCACCCATCAGCGTGGCAATGCTCAGGTGCAAGGCGGCCTGGCCGCTGGCAGTGCTGATAGCGCCAATGCCGCCTTCCAGTGCCGACACCCGCTGCTCCAGCACCGCATTGGTCGGGTTGCTGATGCGCGAGTACACATGGCCCGCACGTTCCAGGTTAAACAGCGACGCCGCGTGGTCGCTGGACTCGAACACAAAGGAGGTGGTGAGGTGGATGGGCACTGCGCGCGCGCCCGTGGCGTCGGGGGCAGCGCCCGCGTGCAAGGCGAGCGTGTCGAAACTGGGGTCGGCGTAGCCGGGCATAGGATTCTCCGGAGGGTGAAAAGTGCTGAAGTCAGCAAAGTTTGTGGGATTGTGGGCTATATTTCACTGACATTTCCAAACTAGGCGTCATGAGGAATCACCATGAAAGTTAGCGATATCTTGCGCGTAAAGGGCGGCACGCTTTTTACCATCACACCGGAAGACTCTTTGGCAGACGCAGCGAAGTCCATGGCCGAGAAGGACATTGGCTCCCTGGTGGTGATGTCCCACGGCCGGGTGGTGGGGATGCTCACCTTTCGGGAAGTCATCCAGGCGGTGGTCAAAAACGGCGGTACTTTTGGCAGCACCACGGTGTACCGAGCCATGGACTCGGGTCCGCTGATCTGCACCATGGAAACCGAAATGGACGAAGTGCGCCGCATGATGCTGGAGCGCCACGCCCGCTACATGCCCGTCATCAACAACAGCCTGTTGATGGGCGTGATCAGTTTTTATGACGTGGCCAAGACGGTGGTCGACAGCCAGAACTTTGAGAACAAGATGCTCAAAGCCTACATTCGCGACTGGCCGGATGGCGAAGAGCCTAAGCCAGCTGCCTGAAGCGGCGTTCGCTCTGGGATAATCCCCGCCCATGAGCGGCAATACCTTCGGACACCTTTTCGCAGTCACCAACTTTGGTGAATCCCACGGCCCAGCCATTGGCTGCGTGATTGACGGCTGCCCCCCGGGGCTGGACTTGTGCGAGGCCGACATCCAGGGGGACCTGGACCGTCGTCGGCCCGGCACCTCCAAGTTTGTCACCCAGCGCAACGAACCCGACGCCGTCAAGATTCTCAGCGGCGTGTACCAGGGCAAGACCACCGGCACCCCCATCGCCCTGCTGATCGAAAACACCGACCAGCGCTCCAAGGACTATGGGCAAATCCTGGAAACCTTCCGTCCCGGCCACGCCGACTACACCTATTTCCAGAAATACGGCATCCGCGACCCCCGTGGCGGTGGACGCTCCAGCGCCCGGCTGACCGCCCCCATGGTGGCCGCCGGTGCGGTGGCCAAAAAATGGCTCAAGGAAAAATACGGCACCGAGTTTCGCGGCTGCATGACGCAGATCGGCGAGATGCCGATTGCCTTCGAGTCGTGGGACCATGTGCCCCACAACCCCTTTTTCGCTCCTATTGCCGATGTCACGGCCCTGGAAGACTACATGGAGGCCCTGCGCAAGGCGCACGACTCCTGCGGCGCCCGCATTCGCGTCAGCGCCTCCAACGTGCCCGTGGGTTTGGGCGAACCCCTGTTTGACAAGATGGACGCCGACATCGCCTACGCCATGATGGGCATCAACGCCGTCAAAGGCGTGGAGATCGGTGCCGGTTTTGCCAGCGTGGCGCAGCGCGGCACCGTGCACGGCGATTCGCTGACTCCGCAGGGTTTTGCCAGCAACAACGCCGGTGGCGTGCTGGGCGGCATTTCTACCGGGCAAGACCTGGAGGTGAGCATTGCCATCAAGCCCACCAGCTCCATCCTCTCGCCGCGCGACTCCATCGACATGGCCGGTAATCCCAGCCAGGTGGTAACCAAGGGCCGCCACGACCCCTGCGTGGGCATTCGGGCCACCCCCATTGCCGAGGCCATGCTGGCCCTGGTGGTGATGGACCATGCCCTGCGCCAACGTGCACAGTGCGGCGATGTGCGTACTGCCTTGGCCCCGATTGCGGCCCATATTTAATGCCAAAAGTGCCTGCAGCCCTTTAAATATGTGCGCAAGCAGCTATTAAAACCATAGCGACTGCGAGGTCGCTTGTACCCGGAATCCGACCATGAAAACCGCCCTGATCCTCAACGGCCCCAACCTCAACCTGCTGGGCACCCGCGAACCCCATGTCTACGGCGCCCAAACGCTGGACGATGTGCAGGCCCTGTGCGAGCGCGCCTGCATGGCCAACGGCTTTGCCATGGATTTCCGACAAACCAACCACGAAGGCACCTTGGTGGACTGGTTGCACGAGGCCGGCCGCCTGCACACCGCGGGCACCTTGGCGGGTGTGATCCTGAACGCCGGCGCCTACACCCACACCAGCGTGGCCCTGCATGACGCCATCAAGGGCACGGGCATCACCCTGATTGAGCTGCACATCAGCAATGTGCACGCCCGCGAAGCCTTCCGCCACCACTCCTACATCTCACCGGCCGCCAAGGCGGTGATGGCGGGGTTTGGGGTGAACGGCTATGCGCTGGCGGTGGCGGGGTTAGCGGGGATGTTGGATACCAAATAGGCCTCTGGCACTTCGGGACTGGGGACGCAGTGGCATTCAGCTCCGTTCGTGTCCTCCGCCCTGCGGGCTCCTCCTTAACCTCACTGCGCTGAACGCCACTGCGTCCCCCGTCTGCAAGTGTGGTTGGTATGCACAGGTATTCATGCATGGCATGCCAATACCGTTGGCTGCCGAAGACCCTGGGGTAGATGGTGCAGCGAAGTAAAGGCGGAGGTCCGGGCGCAGCCCGGGCCGGGGGACATGAGCGGAGCCATCTACCCCAGGGGCATCGGCCCCGCACAAATTTGGCCTTCATGTCGGCGCTGGTTTCGCGCATGGTTTTGATGACCTTGTCCAGGCTCACGAAGTGAGAGCCGTCGCCGCGCAGACTGAAATTTGATTTGTCAACAGTCTTATTCCGTTTTCAGATCAATGGGAGATTAGGCGCCCCGACGCAGGCAGTGCTTTAGCACGACAAGGAGGGGCAACGACATATCGCATTGATATGGAAATGGAATTAGGCAGCTACCGAGTGCGCTTGAAGGCTGACATGCAGCCGCTCGCGCACGGCTCGAAAAATGGCAGCGAGGTTGTCCATGCTGGGATTGCCAGTGGGCGACAACATACGGTGCAAACTCTTGCTGGGCTTGGCGGTCAACAGTGCAAGTTGCTCAAAACCGATGGTGGCATTGACAAGATCACGCAGGATCAGGCGGGCAGTCTCTGGCTCGCCGTTGAGAAACAGTGTGGCGGCCTCATCCAAGAGCGCCTGCGCAAATGATGCGTCACTCTGCACGCGCTGAATGACGGTTTCTTTGAAATTTCTGGTCAGTGCCATGGCTTTTACCCCTTGTGTTTGCTAGTCGATTTGGCGCTCATCGCCCTTTTGCGGGTCTTGTACTCAGCCAACAATTCCTTGGCTTTATCGATGTCCCGTTGCTGGCCCCGCTTGGTACCGCCGCCAAACAGAACAATGAGGGTGTCGCCATCTTTTGCGAGGTAGATACGGTAACCGGGTCCCCAGTCGATAACGTATTCACCCAAGCCGTCGAACCACTTGATGCTTGATGTATTCCCCAACTCCATTCGCAGTTTGGCCACGGTTACCTTCGCGGCGGCCTGCGAGGACAGACCGTCAAACCAATGCTTGTATGGGTTTGATGCATCCTCACGGAGGTATTCTTCAACTTTGATCACCATAGTTTATGGTAACACATAAGTTACCTATGGATCCGAGAGCTATTGAAGTTCGAGGCACCCCATAGGGCTATAGGCGTTGAAGCTGGGCCGCCAGAAAGCGCACATTTGTGAATGTCGCTGCACAGGAGCCGTTCAAACTGCGCTCTAGATCCGTGTGTTCACGACTTGAATTGCATGGAGTTTCAGCACTCCACGATATTCACCGCCAGCCCGCCGCGCGCGGTTTCCTTGTATTTGGTCTTCATGTCGGCGCCGGTTTCGCGCATGGTCTTGATGACCTTGTCCAGGCTCACGAAGTGGGAGCCGTCGCCGCGTAGGGCCATGCGGGCGGCGTTGATGGCCTTGACCGAGGCAATCGCATTGCGCTCGATGCAGGGGATCTGCACCAGGCCGCCGACCGGGTCGCAGGTCAGGCCCAGGTGGTGTTCCATGCCGATTTCGGCGGCGTTTTCCACCTGCTCGGGGCTGCCGCCCATCACTGCGCACAGCGCACCGGCGGCCATGGAACAGGCCACACCCACTTCACCCTGGCAGCCGACTTCTGCGCCGCTGATGGATGCGTTTTCCTTGTACAAAATGCCAATGGCGGCGGCGGTGAGTAAAAAGTCCATCACGCCCGTGTCGTTGGCACCTGGACAGAAGCGGCTGTAGTAGTGCAGCACGGCGGGCACGATACCGGCCGCGCCATTGGTGGGCGCGGTGACCACGCGCCCGCCTGCGGCGTTTTCTTCGTTCACCGCCAGTGCATACAGATTGACCCAGTCCAGCACCTGCAGCGGGTCGCGCAGGGCGGCCTCGGGGTTGGCACTCAGGGCCTGAAACAAGGGCGCGGCGCGGCGCTTGACCTTGAAGCCGCCGGGCAACACGCCTTCGGTGCGGCAGCCCCGGCGCACACATTCCTGCATCACGTTCCAGATGCGCAGCAGGCCGGCATCGATCTCGGCGTCGCTGCGCCAGTGCTGCTCGTTGCGGCGCATCACCTGGGCGATGCTCAGGCCCTCGCGCTGGGCCACCTCCAGCAACTGGTCGCCGCTGGTGAAGGGCAGTGGTAACACCGTGGCGTCGGGCGCCACCACCTTGTGGCGCGATCCATCCGCTGCCACTTCGTCGCTGATGACAAAGCCGCCGCCCACCGAGTAGTAGGTGCGGTTGCTGATCTCGGCGCCGCTGGTATCCAACGCCACAAATCGCATACCGTTGGCGTGAAAAGGCAGGGTCTCGCGGCGCATGAAGTTGAGGTCGTCGCGCTCTACAAAGGGCACGCGGTGCACGCCCAGCAGGTTGATGGTCTTGTCGGCACGTATGCCCGCCAGAAGGGCGGGAATCGCCTCAATCTCCACCGTGTCGGGTTCGTGCCCGCCCAGGCCCAAGAGCACCGCCGTGTCGCTGCCGTGGCCCTTGCCGGTGGCCCCGAGCGAGCCGTACAGCCAGCAGCGCACGCCCGCTGTCTGCTCCAGCAGGCCCGCCTGCTGGAGTCGCAGCACAAACTGGCGCGCCGCCCGCATGGGCCCCACGGTGTGGGAGCTGCTCGGACCGATGCCGATTTTGAAAAGGTCAAAGACGGATACGGCCATGGTTAGCTCTCTAATTGTTGTTTTGCCCATGAGAGGACCGGCGACAGCAGGCCATCGAGATCCTCACGCGTCATGGAGGATGCGATTTCATCGTCGTAACGATATTCCACCGCAAACGGATTGAGTGTGCGAAATTCATCGACGGAAACGGGCAGTGCCACGCCATCCTCCAGCAAGGCATGGGCCAGCGCTGCCAGATCGTGCGTACGCCGCACTTCCATACTGCGCCGGACACAAACGGCTTTCAGCGCCTTTTCTATCGCCTGTTGGGCATGAAATCCGAGTGCGGCGACCGAGGCTTTGGGCAAAGGCCGCAGCAAGTCAAAGGTGTCTTGGTCCCGAAGTGCCAAGCGCAGCAAGCGGTGGGCTTCCTCAAGCGCGGGTGTCATGAAGGATCCTTCCTTCCTTGGCCGCCCAGTAAGGCACCGTTCCGGGCACCTGACTGCGACGTGCGAACTCCTCGCTGGACATCACCAAAACATCCACGCCCACGCCCATGGCGCCAATCGCCCTGTGCAGCTTCAGGTACTCAGCCGCTTTGTCGGTCACGCTGTGTTCGATAACGAGCAAGTCCAGGTCGGACCCCTCGTCCGCATCGCCCCGGGCATACGAGCCAAACAGCACCACGCTGGCGGGACTGCTTGCAGCCTCTGCAGCGCGGTGTGCGGCCTCAAGAATGGCATGCTGTTCAAGCATAAAACCCCCTTGTTGGAAATGCTGGATGAATCGCCACCGATTCTATCGGTGGCGATTCACGCGGTGTGGGTAGGCCGGGCGTATGGCAAACCTACTAGCCGTTGACGTAGTCCGCCACCGGTATGCAGCTGCAATTCAGGTTGCGGTCGCCATACACGTTGTCCACCCGGCCAATGGTGGGCCAGTACTTCACCGCCTTGAGCGAGGCCACCGGGAAGGCCGCCGTTTCGCGCGAGTACGGGCGGTCCCACTCGGCGCCCAGCAGGCTGGCGGAGGTGTGGGGGGCGTGTTTGAGCGGGTTGTTGTCCTGTGGCCAAACACCGCTTTCCACCTTGGCAATTTCGCCCCGGATGGCGATCATGGCGTTGATGAAACGGTCCAGCTCGGCCAGGGTTTCGCTCTCGGTGGGCTCCACCATCAGCGTGTTGGGCACCGGGAAGCTCAGCGTGGGCGCGTGAAAGCCGTAGTCCATCAGGCGCTTGGCCACGTCTTCGGCCATCACGCCGCAGCTCTCCTTCAGGGGGCGCAGGTCCAGGATGCACTCGTGGGCCACATGGCCGTTGGCGCTGGCGTACAGCGTGGGGTAGTGGTCTTTGAGCCGCGAGCTGATGTAGTTGGCCGCCAGAATGGCCGCTTCGGTGGCGTGCTGCAGGCCGTCCGCGCCCATCATGCGGCAGTACATCCAGCTGATCGGCAAAACGGCTGCATTGCCCAAAGGCGCCGCGCTGACCGCCCCCGTGCCGGGCACGCCGCCGGTGGCGTGGCCTGGCAGGAAGGGCACCAGGTCTTGCACCACGCAGACCGGGCCGACGCCGGGGCCGCCACCGCCGTGGGGGATGCAGAAGGTCTTGTGCAGGTTCAGGTGGCTGACATCGCCGCCAAACTCACCAGGGGCGGCGGTGCCGACCAGCGCGTTCATGTTGGCGCCGTCCACGTAGACCCGGCCACCGTGGCTGTGCACCAGGGCGCACAGGTCTTTGACCTGCACTTCAAACACCCCGTGGGTGCTGGGGTAGGTCATCATCACGCAGGCCAGGTTGGCGCTGTGCTGCTCGCACTTGGCCTTCATGTCGGCCATGTCCACATTGCCGCTGGCGTCGCAGGCGGTTACCACCACTGTGAGGCCCACCATATTGGCGCTGGCGGGGTTGGTTCCGTGTGCGCTGGAGGGGATCAGGCAGATGTTGCGGTGGCCCTGGCCCTTGGACTCGTGAAAGGCCTTGATGGCCAGCAGACCCGCGTATTCACCCTGGCTACCCGCGTTGGGCTGCAGGCTGATGCCGGCGTAGCCGGTGGCTGCACACAACCAGGCGCGCAACTGGGCATCCAGCTCGGCGTAGCCGGTGCGCTGGTCAGCGGGGCAGAAGGGGTGGATGTTGGCGAACTCGGGCCAGGTGATGGGAATCATCTCGCTGGTGGCGTTGAGTTTCATGGTGCAAGAGCCCAGGGGGATCATGCTGCGGTCCAGCGCCAGGTCCTTGTCGGACAACATGCGGATGTAGCGCAGCATGCCGGTCTCGGAGTGGTGGGTGTTGAACACCGGGTGGGTCAGGAATGCGCTGCTGCGGCGCAGTGCGGCGGGGATCAGCAGCTCGGTGCTGGCTTCCAGCGCTTCCACGGTGGGTAGTGCCTGGCCATCCTTGGCGAAGAAGGACCAGACCAAGGCGAGGTCTTCGCGCGTGGTGGTTTCATCCAGGGCCACGCTGGTCAGTTCTTGGGAGACTATTCGCAGGTTAGCCCCCGCAGACACTGCGCGGGCAGCTATCGAATTGGTAGCATCTCCGGTGTGGACGGTGAGGGTGTCAAACGCCGTGCTGTTGCCCAGGGTGTAGCCCAATTGCTGCAAGCCTTTGGCCAGGAGGGCGGTGAAGGTGGCTACCCGTTGTGCTATGCGGGTCAGGCCTTGCGGGCCGTGGTACACGGCAAACATGCTGGCCACCACGGCGGGCAAAACCTGTGCGGTGCAGATGTTGGATGTGGCTTTTTCGCGGCGGATGTGCTGCTCGCGCGTTTGCAGCGCCAGGCGGTAGGCCGGGTTGCCATGGGTGTCGATGCTGACGCCCACCAGGCGGCCGGGCATGGAGCGTTTGAACTCGTCGCGGCAGGCCATGTAGGCGGCGTGCGGGCCGCCGTTGCACAGGGGCATGCCCAAGCGCTGGGTGGTGCCGATGGCAATGTCCGCACCCATCTCGCCCGGGGGCACCAAAAGGGTGAGCGCCAGCAGGTCGGCCGCCATGATGACGGCGCCGCCTTTGGCTTTGTACGACGCAATCCACTGCCGGTCGTCGCGGACCACGCCACTGGCGCCGGGGTATTGCAGCAAAACGGCAAAGCTGTCGTTTTCCAGCGCTTCGGGGCCGGAGCAGGTGCGCACTTCAATGCCCAGCGGACGGGCGCGGGTCTGGAGCACTTCCAGCGTTTGCGGCAGTACCTGGTCGTCCACAAAGAACACATTGCTTCTGTTTTTGACCGAGCGCTTGGCCAGTGTCATGGCTTCGGCGGCGGCGGTGGCTTCGTCCAGCATGGAGGCATTGGCCATGGGCATGCCGGTCAGGTCGCACACCATGGTCTGGAAGTTCACCAGCGCTTCCATGCGGCCCTGGGAGATTTCGGCCTGGTAGGGCGTGTAAGCGGTGTACCAGGCGGGGTTTTCCAGAATGTTGCGCAATATCACGCCGGGCGTGTGGGTGCCGTAGTAGCCTTGGCCGATAAAGCTCTTGAGTACTTTGTTTTTGGACGCCATGACCTTGATTTCAGCCAGCGCAGCGGCTTCGGTGATGGCCGCAGGAATGGCCATCTTGCTCTTGCGGGCGATGCTGCTCGGGACGATGCCGGCAATCAGTTCGGCGCGGGAGGTGGAGCCCACGGCTTTGAGCATGCGCTGCTCGTCGGCGGCATCAATGCCGATGTGGCGGGCGATGAACTCGGAGGCGTTTTCGAGGTCTTGGAGGGTGGGGGCGTGGGGTGTTGGCATATGAACTTTTTAGGTTTTGGGCGCTTGCGCGCCGCGCCAGGGTCTCGAATGGGGGTCAGATCCCCATTCAGGACAATGAACTTTCCGTAGCGCAAGGGTGATGAACGAAATGGGGCTCTGACCCCCCATTCAGCGCACACCCAACGGCAAGCGCCGTTTCGGGGGCTTACGCGTTGACGGAGAACGCGGTGTAGCTGGTCTCGTCCATCAGCGCGTCCAGCTCGGACGCGTTGGACAGCTTGACCTTGAAGAACCAGCCCGCGCCCAGCGGGTCGGTGTTGGCCAAAGCGGGGTCGGCACGCAGGGCTTCGTTCACTTCGGTGATTTCGCCGGTCACGGGCATGTACACATCGGCAGCGGCCTTGACCGACTCCACTACGCCAGCCACGTCTTTGGCGGCAAAGGTCTTGCCGACTTCGGGCAGGTCCACAAACACCACATCGCCCAGCGCGTCTTGCGCATGGTGGGTGATGCCCACGGTGGCGGTGTCGCCTTCAACGTTGAGCCATTCGTGGTCAGGGGTGTACTTGATAGCCATGGGGAACTCCTAAAAAAACGGGGAAAAGAATTGAAATAGAACCAAAAGACGAACCAACCGCCCGCGACTGTAGCCGCGGGCGGTGCAAATTTAACCGCGGTAGTAACGGGTTGGCACAAAGGGCATGCCGCTCACCTCCATGGGCACCGGCTTGCCACGCACGATGGCGACGACTTGGGTTCCTAAGGCGCTGAACGCTGCGTCCACATAGCCCATGGCCACGGGTTTGTCGATGGTGGGGCCGAGCAGGCCGCTGGTGACTTCGCCAATTTTGTTGCCCTGACCGTCTTGCAGTTCGGTGTGGTCGCGCACGGGGATGCGCTCCAGCGCAATCAAACCCACGCGTTTTTTAGTGCCTTTTGGTGCTGCAGCCCCCGTGGAATCTGCGAGAGCAGCTAGTATTTTTGTAGCGCCTGGGAAGCCGCCTGCGCGTGCGCCACCGGCGCGGCGCACCTTTTGCATGGCCCACAGCAGGTTGGCTTCGACCGGGTTGGTCGTGGTGTCGATGTCGTTGCCGTATAGGCACAGACCGGCTTCCAGGCGCAGCGAGTTGCGTGCGCCCAGGCCGATGGGCTTGACTTCGGCTTGTGCCAGCAGCGCGCGGGCGAGGGCTTCGGCGTGGTCCTTGTGCACGGAAATCTCAAACCCGTCTTCACCGGTGTAGCCGCTGCGGGTCAGGAACACCTCGATCTTTTGTGCGCCGGTGTCCACCGTGAAGTTGCCGCCGGTCATGAACACCAGCTTTTCCACGCCGGGCGCCAGCCGCGACAGGGCGGTGACGGCCTGCGGGCCTTGCAGCGCCAGCAGCGCCATCTCGGGCATGGGGATGACTTGGCAGCGGCTGCCGATTTGGGCTTGGATGTGGGCGATGTCACCCACTTTGCAGGCGCCATTCACAATCACAAAAATCTCGTTGTTACCCTTGTTGAAAAACATCAGGTCGTCAATGATGCCGCCTTCGTCGTTGAGCAGCAGGCCGTAGCGTTGTTTGCCCACGGGCAGGTCGATCACATCCACCGGAATCAGGCTCTCAAAGGCGGCTGCGGCATCGGGTCCGACCAGGCGCAACTGGCCCATGTGCGACACATCAAACAGGCCAGCGGCCTTGCGGGTGTGGTGGTGCTCTGCCATCAGGCCTGCAGGGTATTGCACCGGCATGGAGTAGCCGGCAAAAGGCACCATGCGGGCACCCAGCTCAAGGTGCAACGCGTTCAGAGGGGTCAGCAAAAGGGAAGAATCGGGAGCGGATGCGGACATGGCAATTTCCTGGAGGGGCAAGTCAAAATCCATGGCCTGAACACTGCTGCTCACGCCATGGGCTGCCCCCGCTGTCCGCTTTACCTGAGAGATTCACCGGGCCTGCTGGCACCCGGTAGGGCGGGCAGGCTGCGGTTTGCTCCTTCGGTGGGCTGCATCGTGTGCCGCCTCTCTCCAGTGGGGATCGCTGCAGGGCTTGGGCAAGCCGTACAACGTTTGTCAGTCCTTTTGCCTGAGCGTTCAAACCGCTGCAATCAGCCGTTCTGCGCCTTCGGCGGTTTTCCTGAGGAAAACTCTCTCCTGACGGGGTGGGATTCTAAACCAGGCCGCAGGGCACAGGTTATTTGCACAAAGGGGGCCAGTGGGCCCCCTTTGTGCATGCTTGCGTGCTTACATGCCCGCGTAGTTCGGTCCGCCGCCGCCTTCCGGCGTCACCCATACGATGTTTTGCGTCGGGTCCTTGATGTCGCAGGTCTTGCAGTGCACGCAGTTTTGTGCATTGATCTGCAAGCGGTCGGTGTTGTCTTCGTTTTTCACGAATTCGTACACACCGGCCGGGCAGTAACGTGCCTCAGGCCCCGCGTATTTGGCCAAGTTGATCCGCACCGGCACCGATGCGTCCTTGAGCGTCAGGTGGGCCGGTTGCTGCTCTTCGTGGTTAGTGTTGCTGATGAAGACGCTGCTCAAGCGGTCAAAGGTCAGCTTGCCATCGGGCTTGGGGTAGACGATGGGCTGGCACTCGGCCGCCGGCTTCAGGTACGCATGGTCAGGCTTCTCGCGGTGCAGCGTCCACGGAATATGCCCGCGCAGCACAAACTGCTCAAAGCCGTTCATCAAGGTGCCCACCGTCAGGCCGTGCTTGAACCAGTTCTTGAAGTTGCGGTCCTTGTTCAGTTCGGTGTGCAGCCAGCTTGCCTCAAAGGCTTCTGGGTACGCTGTCAGCTCGTCGTGCTGGCGTCCGGCGGTCACCGCTTCATACGCGGCTTCTCCTGCCAGCATGCCGGTCTTGATGGCCGCATGGCTGCCCTTGATGCGGCTCACATTCAGGTAGCCTGCATTGCAGCCCACCAGTGCGCCGCCGGGGAACACGGTCTTGGGCAGGGAGTTGATGCCGCTGGCGTTGATGGCGCGGGCCCCATAGGACAGGCGCTTGGCCGTGACTTCGCCCTTGGCGTTTTCGAAGTAGTAGCGCACGTTCGGATGGGTCTTCCAGCGCTGGAATTCCTCAAACGGACTCAGGTAGGGGTTCTCAAAGCCCAAACCGGTCACAAAGCCCACAGCCACCTTGTTGCCTTCCATGTGGTACAGGAAGGCGCCGCCATAGGTCTTGGCATCCATGGGCCAGCCGGCGCTGTGCATCACAAAACCGGGCTGATGGCGCGCGGGGTCGATCTCCCACAGTTCCTTGATACCGAGGCCCCAGCTTTGCGGGTCTTTGCCATCATCGAGCTTGAATTTGGCAATGAGCTGCTTGCCCAGGTGGCCGCGCGCGCCTTCGGCAAACACGGTGTATTTGCCCAGCAGCTCCATGCCGAGCTGGAAGTTCTCTGTGGGCTCACCGTCCTTGCCCACGCCCATGTTGCCAGTAGCGACACCCTTGACCGAACCGTCGTCGTTGTAGAGCACTTCGGCACCGGTGAAGCCGGGGAAAATTTCCACGCCCAGGCTTTCGGCCTGCTCGGCCATCCATTTGGTGACGGCCCCCAGGCTGATGATGTAGTTGCCGTGGTTATGGGCAAACGGGGGCAGGAACATGTTGGGCACGCGAAAGCCCGATGTTTCGCTCAAGAAGGTGTAGGCGTCATCGGTGACGGGCTGGTTCAGCGGTGCGCCGCGTTCTTTCCAGTCGGGGATGAGTTCGGTCAGGGCCTTGGGGTCCATGATGGCGCCCGACAGGATGTGCGCGCCGGGCTCGGAGCCCTTTTCCAGCACCACCACGGACACGTCCTTGCCTTTTTCTGCGGCCAGTTGTTTGATGCGAATGGCAGTTGCCAAGCCGCCAGGGCCGCCTCCTACGACCACTACGTCGTATTCCATTGCTTCACGGGGACCGAATTGGGCCAGTATTTCTTGGTTTGTCATGGAGTGTCTCGCTTAATAATGGGGGCTTGGCGGATGTGCGCAGCATTATCGAATGGTGGGCATATTCGGGACTGATTTTATTCGCGGAATTTGTGAAATAGCACGGTCGTTCTTTTTAATTCGTGGAGGCTCTCTAAATGGCTTACAGCATGGATCTTTCGGGCCGAGTGGCTTTCATTACCGGCGCTTCCGGCGGTTTGGGTGCGCAATTTGCGCGCACCTTGGCGACGGCCGGGGCAGCGGTGGTCCTCACTGGGCGGCGCGTGGACAAGCTCAAAGAACTGCGCGCCATCATTGACGGTGAGGGCGGGGATGCCCATGTTTTTGAAATGGATGTGACGGACCACGATTCCATCAAATCCGCCGTCGCCCATGCCGAGACGGAAGTGGGTTCGATTGACATTCTGGTCAACAACTCGGGCGTCAGCGCCACGCAGCGTATTCAGGATGTTTCACCTGAAGACTACGACTTCGTATTTGACACCAATGTCAAAGGGGCTTTTTTTGTCGCCCAGGAGGTTGGCAAACGCATGCTGGCGCGCGCCAAAGGCGCGGCTCCCGGCAACTACACCGGTGGACGGATCATCAACGTGGCATCCATGGCGGGTTTGCGGGTGCTGCCCCAAATTGGCGTGTATTGCATGAGCAAGGCGGCCGTCATCCAGATGACCAAGGCCATGGCGATGGAATGGGGCAAATTCGATATCAATGTGAACGCCATCTGCCCCGGCTACATTGATACCGAAATCAACCACCACCACTGGCAGACCGAGGCTGGCCAAAAACTGGTGCAGATGCTGCCCCGCAAGCGGGTAGGCCAGCCCAAGGACCTGGATGCCTTGCTGGTGATGCTCTGCTCCGACCAAAGCCACTTTATCAATGGGGCTGTCATCTCCGCGGACGATGGTTTTGGCGCTTAGAGCATTGGTGCGCCCTTGTTGACGGGTATTTTTGCGGGCCTCGCCGCGGGGGCTTTGTGGGGACTTGTGTTTGTCGCGCCCAGTCTGGCACCCGGCTTGTCGGCGGTGGATCTGATGGCGGGGCGCTTTGTAAGTTACGGGCTGGGGTCACTTCTGGTGATGGCTTTGTCACGGGGGCCTCGCTCTGTGCCCACCCTGAAGCAGGCAGGTATGGCCCTGGGTATGAGCGTGCTGGGCTTTTCCGGCTACTACCTCTTGCTGGTGCTGGCCATTCGCGACGCAGGCGTGGAAGTTCCCACCCTGATCATTGGCACCATTCCGATTTGGATCATGTTGCTGGGCAAACCCGAGGGCTTGCTGTGGCGGGCCTTATTGCCGGGTCTGTGCCTCACTACCTCCGGCGTGGTGTTGATGATGGTGGCCGGTGTGTCTCAGCCAGGGGCCGACGGGCAGGGGGCGCAGGACTGGACCTATTGGCGTGGTGTCGGGTATGCCATATTGTCCATGGTGAGTTGGACGGCGTTTTCCCTGCTCAATTCCGTGTGGTTGAAAAAGCACCGTGAAGTCAAGGCCACCGATTGGGCCAACTGGCTGGGCGTGGCCTCCGGTCTGGCGGCACTGGTGTTGTGGAACGCGTTGGGGTCGGATTCCAAAGTGCTTCTGGCCCAGGCGGATATTGCGCAGGCAGCTATTGTTTGTGTAGCAACTGGTTTGGGGTCCGCATGGCTTGCCACGGTGTTGTGGAATATTGCAAGCCGACGCTTGAGTGCCAGCTTGTGCGGCCAACTCATCGTAAGCGAAACTCTGTTTTCCCTCCTGTATGCCTTTGTGTGGGCGGGGGAGTGGCCCGCGGGAATCCAATGGGCAGCCAGCGTGATGTTTGTGCTGGGTATTCTGGTATCCATCCGGGCCCACCGCTAGGGTGGGCCGCATCCGGGTCAGCGTGGCGCCAGGCGAATAGCGCCGTCCAGGCGAATCACTTCACCGTTGAGCATGTCGTTTTCAAAAATGTGCTGGGCCAGTTTGGCGTAGTCCTGGGGCGTGCCCAAGCGGGAAGGGAAGGGCACGCTGGCGGCCAGTGAGTCTTGCACCTCCTTGGGCATGCCAAACATCATGGGCGTGCCAAAAATGCCGGGGGCAATTGTCATATTGCGGATGCCGTTGCGTGCCAGGTCGCGTGCAATGGGCAGTGTCATGCCCACGATGCCACCCTTGGAGGCGCTGTAGGCGGCTTGACCCATCTGCCCGTCGTAGGCCGCCACGGAAGCGGTGGAGATCATCACACCGCGTTCGCCCGTGGCCTCAGGCTCATTTTTGCTCATGGCGTCTGCTGCCAATCGGATCATGTTGAAACTGCCCACCAGGTTGACGGTGATGCACTTGGTAAATGCGCCCAAGGTGTGCGCGCCATTTTTTCCGACGGTTTTTTCCGCTGGTGCAATACCGGCGCAGTTCACAAGCCCCATCAATTTGCCCATGGACACGGCCTTGGCGACAACGGCTTGGCCATCGGTTTCGTTGCTGACATCGCATTTGACAAAGGCGCCACCAATCTCCTTGGCAATCGCCTCGCCTTTTTCGGCCTGCATATCGGCGATGACGACGGTGCCGCCTTGGGCAGCCAGCATGCGGGCAGTGCCTTCGCCCAACCCCGATGCGCCACCGGTGACGATAAATACTTTGCCTGTGATTTTCATGGTGCGTTCCTTTTGGTGGTGTTAAATCAATTGACGTTTACGTAAACGTCAATTATGGCTTATGCCATTGCGGCTTTTGTAAGGCTGCTTCGCGAAAATTGAGCGATGTGCCAGGAAGTGGCAAGTTTGCTGCTATACTTTGCCCTCTCGGAGACTCTTAGGCGCGTAGCTCAGCTGGTTAGAGCACCACCTTGACATGGTGGGGGTCGTTGGTTCGAGTCCAATCGCGCCTACCAATAGAATCAAAATTTTCGTCACATCAGGGTGGCATTTTGATTTGCGGTATAAAACAAGTACGAAAAATTGACCTGCTTCGAGCAGGTCTTTTTTTTGTCTGGGGTTTGGTCGGAGCATGCAAGCACAACACCATGGTGCTTGCAAATGCCTTAACCGAGCATCAAGGAGGCAACAGGGTGGCCTGCGCCCCTGCTTCTGGTGGTGTCCAGGGTGGTGTTGCCAAGACGCCAAAGACTGTGCGCATTACTTTTATCAACTCCGCTAGGGTAAACCTAGCTTGGTTGT
Organism: Burkholderiales bacterium RIFCSPLOWO2_12_FULL_61_40; assembly: GCA_001770935.1. Lineage (GTDB taxonomy): Bacteria > Pseudomonadota > Gammaproteobacteria > Burkholderiales > Burkholderiaceae_C > Allorhodoferax. The sequence continues at coordinate 37,113 of MESI01000022.1, forward strand.
GGGGAGCTAGTCCTTAGAATGTATTGCGGTGCAGCATGTATCGTTTCTCATGGGATGTTGAAGTCCACGCCACAATGCAAAAACAGCCTTTCAAAGAAAGCAGGACTCCGCAGAGAGTCATCAAAAAGTACCCTAATCGCCGCTTGTACGACACGGATACCTCCAGCTATATCACGCTGGCTGAAGTCAAGCGCTTGGTGATGGAGAGTGAACCCTTTGTGGTGCGCGATGTGAAAACCGGAGAAGATCTGACGCGCAGCATCTTGCTGCAAATCATTTTGGAAGAAGAAGCCAATGGCTCCCCCATGTTCACTACGCCGGTACTTGCCAACATCATTCGCTTCTATGGCCATGCCATGCAAGGGATGATGGGCGGATACCTTGAAAACAATATCCAGGCACTCATGGATATGCAGGCGCCCATGCTGAAAGGCGTGGTGAGTGGCAATCCGTTCCAGCAGATGCAGGAGCAGATGCAGAAACAAACAGAACAATTTCTTGGCACTTTCGGCCTGAAGCGCTAGTCCCGATTCAGCTTATCGATAGCAGCGCAGCGACAATCCCCACATGACCGAAGTACTTTCTCCTAAAACCACCGTCAATCCTGCGCCTAAAGTAGGATTTATCAGTCTGGGTTGCCCTAAGGCCCTTACTGATTCCGAATTGATTTTGACCCAACTCAGTGCAGAGGGATACCAAACCTCCAAAACCTTTCAAGGTGCTGATTTGGTGATTGTGAATACCTGCGGCTTCATTGATGACGCGGTCAAAGAGAGCTTGGACACCATTGGTGAGGCACTGGCCGAAAATGGGCGTGTGATTGTGACCGGTTGCCTGGGTGCCAAATCGTCCGATGATGGTGGAAACCTGGTGCGCAAAATGCACCCCAGTGTGCTGGCCGTGACGGGGCCGCAGGCCACACAGCAGGTGATGGATGCGGTGCATCTCAACTTGCCCAAGCCGCATGATCCATTCATTGATCTGGTGCCTAACTCGTTTGGTGTTGCGGGGATCAAGCTCACGCCCCGGCATTTTGCGTACCTGAAGATCAGCGAAGGCTGCAATCACCGTTGCACGTTTTGCATCATTCCCTCCATGCGTGGGGATTTGGTGTCGCGTCCCATTGGGGATGTATTGACAGAAGCCCGTGCCTTGTTTGAGGGTGGGGTGAAGGAGTTGCTGGTGATCAGCCAGGATACCTCCGCCTATGGGGTGGATGTGAAATACCGCACCGGCTTTTGGGATGGCAAACCCGTCAAGACACGCATGCTGGAACTGGTGCAGGCGTTAGGGGATGTTGCTGAGTCCTATGGCGCCTGGGTGCGTTTGCATTACGTTTATCCCTACCCCACAGTGGACGGCATCTTGCCGCTGATGGCCACGGGAAAAATTCTGCCGTATTTGGATGTGCCGCTGCAGCACAGCCACCCGGAGGTCTTGCGCCGCATGAAGCGTCCGGCCAGTGGTGAAAAAAATCTGGAACGCATTTTGCAATGGCGTGAGGCATGCCCCGAACTGGTTGTGCGCAGCACTTTCATTGCAGGCTTTCCGGGTGAAACCGAAGAGGAGTTTGCGCATCTGCTGGATTTTGTGCGCGAGGCACAAATTGATCGGGCGGGCTGTTTTGCCTATAGTCCAGTTCAGGGTGCGCAGGCCAACGAGTTGCCTGGCATGTTGCCACTGGAGGTGCGAGAGGAGCGCCGTGCACGTTTCATGGCGGTGGCTGAAGAGGTTTCGGTGGCTAAGCTCCAGCGGCGCGTGGGTTCTACCATGCAGATTTTGGTGGATTCGGCGCCTGGCATGGGAAAGAAAGGTGGGATTGGGCGCAGTTACGCAGATGCCCCCGAAATTGACGGTGTGGTGCGCTTGTTGCCACCTGAAAAAATCAGCAAAACCTTGAAAGTGGGCGAATTTACCAAGGCCCGTATCGTGAGCGCGCAAGGGCACGATTTGGTGGCATTGCCGTTTTAAACCAAGTGCTTGCTAATTCCATTTCCATATCAACGCGATATGTCGTTGCCCCTCCTTGTCGTGCTGGTGCACTGCCTGCGTCGGTGCGCCTCATCTCGCATTGATCTGAAAACGGAATAAAACCTTTATGGAGAAAATTAGCAAGCAAAAAAAAACCGCTTCAATTGAAGCGGTTTTCATTAACTACATTAACATAGTTGGTGCCCAGGAAGGGACTCGAACCCCCACGAAGTTACTCGCTAGTACCTGAAACTAGTGCGTCTACCAATTCCGCCACCTGGGCATCTCAGGAAAGAGAGAAGTATATCAAAAATTTAAGTCAAACCAGCGGCTTGCTGGACGAAGTTGAAGGAATTGTTCAAGGACACCGCGATGGACACGGATTTGTGTCGCGTGATGACGGTGGTCCAGACATTTATTTGCCTCCTAACGAGATGCGCGCCGTGCTGCACAAGGACCGGGTCAAGGCCCGCATCGTGCGCAGTGACCGCAAAGGCCGACCCGAGGGGCGCGTTGTCGAGATCATTGAGCGATCACAGCAGCCCATCATTGGCCGTTTGTTGCAGGAAAGTGGTGTTTGGCTGGTTGCGCCTGAGGACAAACGGTACGGGCAAGACGTGTTGATTCCCAAAGGGGCCACCAGCGTTGCCAAGGCGGGCCAGGTGGTCGTGGTAGAACTGGTTGAGCCGCCGGTTTTGTTTGGACAACCGGTGGGACGCATCAAGGAGGTGCTGGGGGAGGTAGATGACCCCGGGATGGAGATTGAAATCGCCGTTCGCAAATACAGCGTTCCCCATGAGTTTTCCCAAAGCTGTGTGGCGCTGGCACGCACCCTGCCGGATGCCGTGCGTCCGCAGGACCGCCAGAGCCGCATTGACCTGACGGACATCCCTCTGGTGACGATTGATGGCGAGGATGCGCGTGACTTTGATGACGCGGTGTATTGCGAGCCTGCCAGCAAGGGCCGAGGCAAGTCAGCGGTCAGGGGGTGGCGTTTACTGGTTGCGATTGCCGATGTAAGCCACTATGTGGAAACCGGCTCTGCGATTGACATCGACGCCTATGACCGCGCGACCAGCGTGTACTTTCCGCGCCGTGTGATTCCCATGTTGCCGGAAAAACTTTCCAACGGATTGTGTTCCCTGAACCCCGAGGTGGAAAGACTGTGCATGGTGTGTGACATGTTCGTCACCGAAGACGGCGAGGTGGATGCATATCAGTTCTACCCCGCTCTGATGTGGAGTCATGCGCGGTTTACCTACACCGAAGTGGCCGCCATTTTGAGCAATACACGCGGCCCTGAAGCCCTTAAGCGCAAGGAGCTGGTGCAAGATCTGCTGAATTTGCATGGCGTCTACCAGGCGCTTTCCAAATCCAGGCTTAAACGGGGTGCGGTGGATTTTGAGACCACCGAGACGCAAATTGTTTGTGATGAAAACGGGCGTATTGAAAAGATCGTGCCGCGCACCCGCAACGTGGCGCACCGAGTCATCGAAGAGGCGATGCTGGCCGCCAATGTGTGCAGCGCCGACTACATTGCCCAAAGCAAGCATGCGGGATTGTTCCGCGTGCACGAAGGCCCCACGCCGGAAAAGAAAGAAATTTTGCGGGCTTACCTCAAGGCCATGGGGGTTGGCTTGACGATCAGTGATGACCCGTCGCCGGGAGAGTTCCAGACCATTGCCAATGCGACCAAAGACAGGCCCGATGCGCAGCAGATTCACTCCATGCTGCTGCGCTCCATGCAGCAGGCGATTTATACGCCTGAAAATAGTGGCCATTTTGGCTTGGCATACGGAGCCTATACACATTTCACCAGCCCCATACGTCGCTATCCAGACTTGTTGGTACACCGGGTAATCAAGGCCATTTTGGCTAAGACAAAGTACCAGTTACCGGTTTTGCCAACACCGGGCGAGGCCCATGCCAAACTGGCTCGCCGACTTGAAAAAGGACTGGCTGCCAAAGTGGGGCAACCCGGTGTCAAACCGAAAAAGACCAATGCTGAAGTCTTGGCCTGGCTGGCCGCCGGTTTGCATTGCAGCGCCAATGAACGCCGGGCTGATGAAGCCAGCCGGGATGTGGAGGCATGGCTGAAGTGCAAATACATGCGTGAGCATTTGGGTGAGGAATATGGCGGAGTGGTCAGCTCCGCGACCAGCTTTGGCCTGTTCGTCACACTGGATGCGATGTATGTGGAAGGCCTGGTGCACATCACCGAATTGGGCGGGGAGTACTTTCGTTTCGATGAAGCACGCCAAGAGTTGCGGGGCGAGCGAACCGGTATCCGTTATGCCATCGGTACACGTGTGCGGGTTCAGGTCAGTCGGGTGGACCTGGATGGCCGGCGTATCGATTTCCGCCTGGTGCAAGAAGGCGAAGGGTTGGTGGGACGCGCCATGGGCGACAAGGGTTTGCCGCGGGACGAAAAGACGCGTGGAGAGTCGGGTAACCGTACAGACCTGGAAGGCAGCAGAAGGTCAAAGTTTGCTGCGACAGAAAAACGCAAGGGCGTGGAAGGCAGAGCGACCAAACGTGCTGCCAAGCCCGCCGCGACACAGAAAAAAGCCGCTAGAAAGCGCCGCTAATCGTTAGCTCCAACTTTGAGCGCATGCCCGACCGTGGCAAGCACTCAAAGTTTGGCAAAAATTTTGGCTTCTTCAAACAGCGGGTTCAAATCACCCATGGACGCCACGACCTCGTCCAGTGTTCCGTCAAGCCGCTTTTGAATCGCTGCTGGAAATTCGTCGATACAGGAATTTCCACCGAAGCCAAAATTCAATTTTTTGCTGATCTGGTTGGCCCCAAATACGCAGGCAATCATGTCCGTGTCTTTTAAATCCGCAAGGTGTTGGTGACGAATGGTCTCTACCAGGTGGGGGGCAAACCGCCATTTTTCGACCAGCATGCCACCAACAAACGCATGGTCCGTGCCGATTTCCTTTTGCAAAGCAGCGTGCAAGGAACTGCTGTTGTCCTGGCTGGCCTGCAATGCCTTTTTGAATTCTTGGGGCATGAATTGTGCAAATACCACTTTGCCAAAATCGTGCAGCAGACCCGCAATAAAACAGTCCATGGGGTCGGCATCGTCCACACGGCTGGCCAATTGTTTGGCGATGGCTGCCGTCGCCAGAGAATGCAGCAAATACTGCTGCACATCAAATCCCGCAGCATTGTCTTTGGGAAGCATCCCGATGGCGGCGATGCTCAGCGCGAGGTTCTTGATGGTGTTGAATCCCAGGTAAACCACGGAATGCCCAATAGAGGTGATTTGCTTGGGCAGGCTGTAGTACGCAGAATTCACCACTTTCAGAATTTTGACGGTGACCACGGGATCCTTGTCAATTACTTCGACCAGGTCCTTGGGGGTGCTGTTGACATCCCGGGTCAGTTCCAAAATTCTTTGCACGCTCTTGGGGAAAGCGGGCATGCCATCCACGGCGGTGGCGAGTTTTTGCGATAGTTCTGGAGTCATAGCGTTGGGGTCGAGGGGGGCCAGATTGTGTCAGCACATCGTGCGTGGGAACAGCGATTGTCAGGTCAAACGGCTGTTTGCCACACGTCGCAGGAGAACGATGAGTCCCATGGCTGCCACCGTCAGGCCAACCACCAGCGCAATCCAGAATCCTTGCGCTGCCATGGGCAGACTCGGCCGCCACAGCAGCCACACCGGTGCCAAACCCAGGGCATAGCCCAAGGGCAATGAGAATACCCAAAACGCGGTGAGATGAACGACCATGGGCGAGCGGGTCACTTTGTAGCCCCGAATGGCACAACTGGTGACCACCTGGGTGGCGTCTGAGAGTTGAAATATAGCGGCCCAAAATAGCAGTTGTGCCGCTACCGTCGCTACCGCTATATCGCTGGTGTAGGTGGATGCAATCTGCCGATTGAACAAAGCGATACCGGTGGCGGACACTACCGCAAATCCCAGTGCAGTACCCACCCCCACCCAGGCACGAAAACGTGCAGTAACCGGATCACCGGCCCCCAGACTCTGGCCCACCCGCGTCAGCAGGGCTACACCCAAGCTCAATGGCACCATAAAGACCAGGGAGGTGAAATTGAGTGCAATCTGGTGGGCTGCCACCTCGGTGCTGCCGAATTCGGCCACCAGGAGGGCTATCAAACCAAATGCGCTGGTTTCCGCAAAGTAGGTGACCCCGATGGGTAAGCCCAGCTTCAGCAGGCGGTTGAGCTTGGGCCAATGGGGCGCCTCGTATTGGCTAAAGGGCCAGGTGCTGCGAAAGGCCGGGCTGCGCCGCATCCACCATAAAAGACCGACCAGGTTGAACCATACACACAGCAACGTAGACCAGGCGCAACCCAGTCCGCCCAATTTGGGTGCTCCCCAATGGCCAAACACCAGCAGCCAATTGATCAGCACGTTGAGTAACAAGGCACCAATGGCAATGCCCATCAGGGGTTTGGTCTGGTTCAGGCTGGCACTGTAGTTGTACAACACCCGGTAACAGGCAAAAGCCGGCAGGGCAAAGCTGGTGATGTGCACAAAGTTTTGGGCCAGATTGCGCACCTGTGGAGCAAGATCCAGGTGGTTAAAAATTTCCGTGGCCAGATTGGCAATGCAAAAGGCAACGAGTCCGACCCCCAGCGCCTTCCACAGGGCCTGGCGCACCACATGGGGTACGCGCTTGAATTCTTTGGCACCCACATATTGGGCGACCAGGGGGCTGACCGACATCATGATGCCCATCAGTGTGATGATGACCATGTTCCAGATCGACACGCCGAGCGATACGCCTGCCAAGTCATCTGCCGATGCATGGCCGGCCATGGCCACGTCCACCACCGCCATTCCTACATTGGCCAGTTGCCCAATCAGGATGGGCCAAGCCAGTTGCCATAAGGCGTGGACTTCAACGCGCACTTGGGTGCGCAGGCATGCTGGAGATGTGACGGTCATTGTTAAATGATTTTACGGTTGCGCTGACAGCGCTATAGTGCCAATCTCTATTTCAAGGAAAACGCATGGGCCCACAGGTGCGCCAGTCCAGTTTGGTTGTCTGCAATCGAATGCGCATGCTCGCGCGTGCGCGCAACAAGCACTAGAGGTCGGGCATGGACGACTTTCTGAAACAGACCGTTTTACCTGCATCCGTACCGACGGACGAGGGTGCAAGGCTGTTTCGGGCCGTCGTACTGACAACGAGCGTGGTTGTCACCTTGTTTTCTCTGGCTGATATTTGGGTCGGCGGAGATCCCCGCAATTCCATCATGAACGCCATCATTTTGGTCGCCGCCTTGATTGCCCTCTTTGTGATGCGGTCGGGGCGGCTGGGCTGGGCGTTTGTGGTTTTTGGCTGGGGTGCCTGGGGCTCTGTGGCCGTGGATGCCGTGCTGACGGGAACCGTGAACAACACGGCGCTGTACACCTACCCGGTGGTGATTTTGCTCAGTGGATGGCTGCTTGGATTGCGGCACAGCTATGCCATGTGTGTGGCATCGGTTGTCGCCATTTTTGGCGTGGCGTGGATGGAGACGCTGGGTATCAGCTTCGTTACGATGCAGCGTGGGCCATGGGGGCGGGCGGCCGATCTCTCGGTGATATTGTCAGTCAGCATGGTGGTGCTGCACCGCATCTTGGTACACCAGCAAGCTCAGGCGGCCAGGATGCGCGAGCTTAACGTGCAGTTGAGCGATACCGTTGCCAACCTCACGTCACGAGAACACCAGTTGAACCAGGCGGAGTCGCGTTTTTCCAAGGTCGGAGATATTGTCCCGGCTCCCCTGTCACTGACGGATGCCGTGACCGGTCAAATCATCTATGTCAACAAAGCGTGGGAAAGCGTGCTGGGCTGGACACAACAGGACGTGATCGGGAAGTCACCGTTGGAGCTTGGGGTCTGGTTCGAGATGTCGGCACGCGAAGCGTTCGGGGCCGAATTCAGAAGCAACGGCTGTGTGCGCAATCTGGAGATGAATGTCCAGGCCCATGACGGCTCCATCCTGCCCGTGTCGGTATCTGCCGATTCTGTCGAGCAGGATGGGCGCCATGTGACCATGAGTTTGCTGTTCGATTTGAGAGACCGAAAGCTGATTGAAGCGAGCGTCATCAAAATGAACGCCGAGTTGGAGGCGCGTGTGGAGCAGCGCACACAGGAGCTTCAGACCGCGAATGGTGAACTGTCCCACGCCTTGTCCACGCTGCAGTGTGCCCAAAAGGATCTGGTGCAGTCTGAAAAAATGGCTGCCTTGGGCGGTTTGGTGGCCGGCGTATCCCACGAACTCAATACACCGATCGGCAACGCCATGACGGTGGCCAGCTCCATGGTCGACCGTGCGCTGGAGTTTCAGGGTTTGGTCACCCGCAATGAACTCAAACGGTCCGCCTTGGAGCGGTTCATGGCGGACAGCTTAGAGGGTTCCGAGCTGGTGCAGCGCTCCTTGCAGCGGGCCTCTGATCTGGTGCACAGCTTCAAGCAGGTGGCGGTGGACCAAGCATCCGAGCGCCAGCGGGTATTCAGGTTGGCCGAGGTGGTTCGTGAGATAGTGATCACACTTTCACCCAATTTGCGAAAAATGCCATGGAAGCTGGAGATTGATATCCCCGATGATCTGGTGATGGACAGTTTTCCAGGCGCCTTGGGGCAGGTGACGATCAACCTCGTGATGAATGCTGCGATCCATGCATTTGGTGAGCGTGCAGAAGGTCGCATTGTGGTCCGTGGGCGCCAGATCGACCAGGACACGGTTGAACTGGTGTTTGCCGACAATGGCATTGGTATGTCTTCCGAGACGGCAAGCCGAATATTCGATCCCTTCTTTACCACCAGGCTGGGGCAGGGCGGATCGGGGCTGGGTCTGGCGATCGTGCACCAAATGGTGACCCAGGTGCTGCAGGGCAAAGTCAGCGTGGAGTCCCGCTTGGGTGAAGGCAGCCGGTTTGTGCTGCAACTGTGCCGAACCATTGCACACCCTGGCGATCTGGTGGGGTCATAAAGTAGCCGGGCTATTGCCGTTCAGGCAAAAAAAAGGGGTGCTCTTGCGAGCACCCCGAAAGTTCGACCTTGGATGAAAAAAATCGGCGCGAGGCGCTTAGAAGGTGTAGTTCAGGCGCACGCGGAAGGCGGTTTCGTCCACGCTGGTGTTGGCCACGCTGTTTTGTGCCCTGGAACTGGAGAAGGCGGGCGTGACCGATGCGCCATCGATGCCAAACAAAGGCATTTTGTAGGACACGTAGGTGGTGTTGACACGAATGTCACCACCGGTCAGGTCGTTGATGCCTGAGGCATATCCCAGACCCAATCCACCCACCACAGCGGCGCTCAGAGCGTAGGATTTAGTGGTTTCGTTGGCGGCCGCGTCTTGTTTGCCCTGGGCGACGTTGCCGGTGAGCTTGAAGCTGCCGAAGTCATAGCTGGCGGTCAGGCCAAAACCGCTGACTTTGTTGCCGGAGTTGTATTCGCCAGACTCCATGCCCAGCTTCACTGCCAAGGGGCCGGAAGCGTAGGAAACCACCGGACGCCATCCGCGTGCGCCAGACGTGACCAAGGTGGTGGTGTTGGTCTGGACGGCGCCCAGTTCGAAGGCAAAGCCGCTGCCCAGCTGCAAGGTGCCGGCGGCATGGAATACGTCAGCACCCTTGCGGCCACGCAGTGAGTTTGCGCCATAGACTGTGCCAGCATGGTTGACCAGCGTGTCACCGGCCAAGGGGAACAGGTCGGCGGCTTCAAAGCGGCCCAGTTTCACGTCACCGCCAGCGGAACCCAGTTGGATCCACATGTCGTCGGTGGCCACGGTGCCATCTTTCTTGGACAAGAAGGAGGCACGGCCGGCGACAAACATGTCTGCGCCAGCCTTGTTGGAAATATTCAGCTCCACGCGGCCCGATTGGGTCAGTCCGCGATCGGCGGCGGCAACCGCCGTGCCTTCGCGGCTGGTGTTGTCCAACTCGATGTTGGCGTCCACTGCGGGAGCCGCGAATGCGGTGCCTGCGATCATGAGGGCAGCGGCTACGGTGGTAGCGCGAGCGACGAATTTAACAGTGTGGTTCATAAAAATAATTCAGTTAGTGGTGCGTGAAATGCGGGGGCCGGATGCTCTACCGCAGCTGTTGTGTGCTCTTGCAAGAACGTCTCTATTGTTAAGACGGCGCCGTTAATTTGGTCGGCATGTAGGGAAAGCACTAGGCTGGGTTACGTTCCGTATACAACCCTGTGGAGTGAAGCTGCTTGCCTTTGGAGAAGGCTGGTATTTTGTTGTTGAATTTACAAAACCGGTTTTGTAAATTTCACGTAAATGGCTTCAAAAGGAGTTGGAGTTACACCACAAAACAAGTGCCATACAACGATGGCGGGCTGGCAAAAGGCGTAATTTGGGGAAAAGTGCAGTCGTTTTGATCGACTTTATGGCCGTTGAGGATTCTCAAACTACCCGACATGTTCAACAGTAGATTGGAGTTTTTCAAGCGCACGCACGAAAGGTCAACATGGCAACGCTCATTGGAATGGCAGGAAGTCTGCGCGTCGGGTCATTCAACGCCGCACTGCTGCGTGCGGCCGCCACGTTGATGCCACAGGGCAGCCGCCTCGATACGGCGGACATCCGGGGTATCCCTCTGTACGACGGTGATGTTGAAACCACGCAAGGCATCCCGCCAGCCGTGGCAGCGTTGAAAGACAGAATTGCCGCCGCAGACGGTTTGATACTGGCCACGCCAGAGTACAACAATGCGCTGCCAGGCGTGTTCAAAAATGCGATCGACTGGCTGTCGCGGCCGCCCGGTGATATTTCCCGGGTATTTGGCAACCGACCGGTGGCTGTTATCGGCGCATCACCCAGCAACTTTGGCACCATCCTGGCGCAAAATAGCTGGCTACCTGTATTGCGCGTACTGGGCACGCAACCCTGGTTCACCGGGCGCCTCATGGTGCCTCGCGCTGGCAGCATGTTCAACGAACAGGGTGAACTGCTTGACGAGAAAGTCAGAACCCAATTGCAGCAGTTCATGCATGGTTTTGTTGATTTTGTGCAATTGCAATGCACAGCAGGCAATACGAGACAGCGCTAGCGCGCACCCGCTCTGCGCGTCCCCCCTTGCACACGCGCCTTATTTTTTGACCTGACTTCCTACCACTCCGCCAACCACCGCGCCACCCACCGTAGCGCCCGTTTGCCCACCACTGAGAACCGACCCCGCGACTGCACCCGCGCCAGCGCCGATGGCCGCGTTGCGTTCTTGGGTGGTCATGCCAGCGCACCCACCCAAGACAACCAAACTTAGCAGGGCCATTGCTGATTTTGTCCAAGCGTTCATGATCTACCTCCTTCAGGTTGCACACCAAGCGCATCCTTAGACGAATTGTTGCCGTTGAAAGTTCCCGTCTAACCGACATTTGTCAATGCAGCGGTCAAAACGGTATGGCACATGCTGGATTCGTGTCAAGTCCATTTCCGGCTATCCGCAGTACGATACCGGACTTTCCTGTATTTTTTGAAAATTGACTGACATTGAAGGCCCCGGCGTCACGCCTGCACAACGGGGCGGAGCACGACCTTGAAAACACCAGAACTTCTCGCCCCAGCGGGCTCCCTGACCATGCTGGAAACGGCCTTTGCCTTTGGTGCAACGGCAGTGTACGCAGGCCAGCCGCGTTATTCGCTGCGGGTACGCAACAACGACTTTGGCAACCTGGAGGTGCTCAAGCAGGGCATTGACCAGGCGCATGCGCTGGGACACCGGTTCTTTCTGGTGTCCAACATCTTCCCGCACGACAACAAGATCAAGAGTTATGTGCAGAACATGACGCCAGTGATCGACTTGAAGCCCGACGCCATGATCATGTCCGACCCCGGCCTGATCATGATGGTGCGCGAAACCTGGCCCGAGATGGAAATCCACCTCTCGGTGCAGGCCAACACCGTGAATTCCGCCGCCGTGAAATTCTGGAAAAGCGTGGGCGTGCGCCGCGTGATTCTGTCGCGCGAACTCTCTCTGGACCAGGTGGCGCAGATCCGCCAGGAGTGCCCGGACACCGAGCTGGAGGTGTTTGTGCACGGCGCGCTGTGCATCGCCTACTCGGGGCGCTGCCTGCTGTCGGGTTACTTCAACCACCGCGATGCCAACCAGGGCAGTTGCACCAATTCCTGCCGCTGGGACTACAAGACCCAGCCCGGCGTGGTCGATGCCTCGGGGGACATCCTGGCGCCCCAGGCCGCCGCCGAGCGCGAGCGCGCCGAGGTCTATGTGATCGAAGAAAGCCAGCGCCCCGGCAGCTACATGCCCATCGAAGAAGACGAGCACGGCACCTACGTGATGAACTCCAAGGACCTGCGCGCCATCGAGCATGTGCAGCGCCTGGTGGAAATTGGCGTGGACTCGCTCAAGATCGAAGGCCGCACCAAGAGCCCCTACTACGTGGCGCGCACGGCGCAGGTCTACCGCCAGGCCATTGACGACGCGGTGGCCGGGCGCGCGCTCGACCCGGCCCTGCTGGGGCAGTTGGAGGGGCTGGCCAACCGGGGCTACACCTCGGGATTCTTCCAGCGCCACACACCGGAGGCCACGCAAAACTACCTGCGCGGCTATTCCGAGTCCGGCCGCAGCCTCTATGTGGGCGATGTGCGCGCGTTTGACGCGGCACGTGGCTTGGCCGAGGTCAATGTCCGCAACAAATTTGCCGTGGGCGACTGGCTGGAGATCATCCACCCCAAGGGCAACCACGATGTGCAACTCACCCGCATGGAAAACGCCGAGGCGCAGGCCATGGACGTGGCACCGGGCAGCGGCCACACCGTGTGGCTGCCGCTGCCCGAAAGCGCAGTGGGCGCCTTCGTGGCGCGTTATGTAGCCGACCAGGGGACGCAAGCCGATGCTGGAAATTAGAGAAGACGAAGTCGAGATCACGGCCATCCGCGCGCAGGGGGCCGGGGGGCAAAACGTCAACAAAGTCTCCAGCGCCATTCACCTGCGTTTTGACATCGGCGCATCGTCCTTGCCCGAGAAGGTCAAAGAGCGTCTGCTGGCGCTGCCCGACAGCCGCATCACCAAGGCCGGTGTGCTGGTGCTCAAGGCGCAGCAACACCGCACGCAAGAGATGAACCGGGTGGACGCCTTGTTGCGCCTGCATGAAATTGTCAACAGCGTAGCGGTGCTTCCCAAAACACGGCGAGCCACCAAACCGAGCTATGCCTCCAAACAAAAGTTGCGTGTGGCCAAAAGCCAGCGTTCCGAAACCAAGGCTTTGCGCGCGCGCGTTGACGCGTAGATTGTCGGGTTCGGCCCTCTGGTCGTATCGGCGCCGAAAGCGTAAGATTTGCGCCAATGTCAGATTCCCACACCTTCACCGTCGCGCCAGATGACAACGCCAGGTACCGGCGTTTGTTGCATGGGGTGCTGCTGACGGTGCTGCTGCTCAGTGTGCTGTCGTTCATGGGATTGGTGGCCAGCGACACCTATTCCATGTCACGCGCAGTCTTTTTCCCCCTATTCCTGGGGGTGATTGGGCTGAGCTATGTCCAGTTGAAGCATTCTGTTCAGCGCGGGGTCAGCGTGCTGATCGTCGGTTTGTGGGGCGCCACCTCGGCGATCACCATTCTGTTTGCGGGCGTGCACAGCGCCAATATGCTGATTTACCCCTTCTTGATCGTGTTGACTGGCTGGCTGCTGGGAACCCGATGGTTGGTGGGAATTGCTGGCTCCACCATTGCAATAGTGATGGTCTTGGGGGTATTGGAGTTTCAGGGCTTCTACCATCCCTCCCCGCGGGCAGGGGTGGTGTTTGTCACGCTCACCTTGGTCAGTACGCTGGTGGCCATCAGTTTTCTCACGGCGGTGGCCTACCGCAGTCTGTCCCAAAAGCGGGACCAGGCCTACACCCTGGCGCAACAAATGGCGCAGCAAAACATGACGCTGGCACAGCGCGAGCGCGATTTGCAAATGATCATGAGCCATGTGTCCGCCGGACTGGCTTCGTTTGATTCCAGCTCACGCCTGCGTTTTGGCAACCAGCGCTACGCCGCCCTGTTTGGTGCACACGCCGAACAACTGGTGGGACGGCACATCACGGAATACACGCCCCAGGCGACCCTGGATCTCATCATGCCGTATTGGAACCAATGCCTGGCCGGTGCGCGGGCCGAATACCGCCGTATCAACCACGACCCCTTGACGGGGGAGGCGCGTATCTTCGACGTTGCGCTGGAGCCGGAATACCACGAGGCACGGGTGACAGGGCTGTTTGCACTCCTGATTGACGTGACCGAAAAGGTCGCCGCTGAAGCGCACATCAAAGAACTCAACGCCACATTGGAGAAACGGGTGGAACTGCGTACGCAGGAACTCCATGCCGCCATGGACACCTTGCAACGTTCCCAAGATGAATTGGCCCGCAGCGAAACGCGGGCCGCGCTCAACACCATGATTGCCAGTGTGACCCACGAACTCAGCACGCCCTTGGGCAACAGCCTGATGGTGGCCAGCACCCTGGTGTGTGAAAGTGAGGATTTCCAGAAGGCGGTCGACAGCAACCAACTCAAACGCTCGGACCTCAACGCCTTTGCGGATGCCGTGCGCTCCGGCAATGATTTGCTGCTGCGCAACCTGCAACGGGCCACAGACCTGCTGAATAAATTCAGACAGGTGGCCAATGACCAAGCGAGTGAGCAGCGCCGTGCCTTTGATCTGGCGATAGTGGTCAAGGAAATCGTCGATACCCTGGCGCCCAGCCTGAAGCGGCATCCGCACCGTATTGTTCTGGACATTCCGGAAGGCATCACCATGGACAGCCTGCCTGGGCCACTGGGGCAGGTCATCATCAACCTGACCAACAACGCCTATATGCATGCCTTTGAGGGGCGCAGCGATGGCGTGTTCACCGTCCGTGCAAGCACGCAGGGTGAATCGGGTGAATCCGTGCTGCTGTGCTGTGAGGACAATGGTGCAGGCATCTCGGACGACAATCTCCAACACCTGTTTGAGCCCTTTTTCAGCACCAAGAAGGGGCGGGGTGGCACGGGACTGGGCATGGGTATCGTGGAAAACCTGGTTCGCAAAACCCTGGGGGGCTCGCTCAAAATGCACTCCGAGTTGGGGGTAGGCACCCGGATTGAAGTGCACTTGCCACGGGTTGCCCCCTTGGTGCCGCGCAATTAATTCGGGTCGACATATCGGCGTTAGCGCCCCCGTAAAAACAGCGCATCCAGTTCGCTGAGCTTGAGCTGGCGCCAGGTGGGGCGCCCGTGGTTGCACTGGTCGGAGCGTTCGGTTTCCTCCATTTGGCGCAGCAGGGCGTTCATTTCCTCGATGGTCAGACGCCGGTTGGCGCGCACCGCACCGTGGCAGGCCATGGTGCCCAGCAGTTCGTTATGGGCGCGCTGGACCACGGTGCTGGCCTCATGCTGGCCCAGTTCGGCCAGCACGCTGCGGGCCAACTCCACCGGGTCACCCTGGGCCAGGGTCGTGGGCACGGCGCGCACCGCCAGCGTTTTCGGAGAAAACGGTGAAATTTCCAGCCCCAGCGTGGCGAGCGTCTCGGCGTGGGCCTCGGCGGTGGCCACCTCGGCGGGCGTGGCCGCAAAGGTGGCGGGAATCAGGAGCGGCTGACTGGCCAAGCCGGGCAGCACGGCACCCGGGCCGCCGCCGTCGGCGTTGGCCTGCACCGCCATTTGCTTCTTGAGCCGCTCGTAGACGATGCGCTCGTGTGCGGCATGCATGTCCACAATCACCAGGCCCTGGGTGTTTTCCGCCAGGATGTAGACGCCTTGCAACTGCGCCAGAGCCCGTCCCAGCGGCCAGTCGCCCTGGTGGGGTAGCGGGGCGGTGTCAACAATGGGGGGCAGCATGCTGGGGGGGGATATCCCCGCAAGGGGCGCGGAAGGTGCCGGTGTTTTTTGCCACAGCGCACCCAGATCGCTCACCCGGTGGCCGTAGGCATCTTCATTTGCTCTGAAATTAATAGCTGGTTGCGCACTGTACATGGGGGCTGCAGGCATATTTGATGCATAAATGGAGGCGGAGACGCCCCGCGCTGCATCCTGTAAAGCGCTCTCCGCCAGGCCCGGTAGCAACTGCGCGGCGGCGGCTGTGGCGGCGGACCGGGGTGCCGCCAGGGCGTCTTCCACCCCGTGGCGCACGGCCTGGTGCACCTCGCGGCTGTCGCGAAAGCGCACTTCGATCTTGGTGGGGTGCACATTGACATCCACCCGCGCCGGGTCGATCTCGATGTACAGCGCATACACCGGCTGGCGGTGGCCGTGCAGCACGTCTTCGTAGGCACTGCGCCCGGCGTGGGTGAGCACCTTGTCGCGCACAAAGCGGCCGTTCACATAACAAAACTGCTGGTCGGCACGCGAGCGTGCGGCGTCGGGAATACCGGCGCGGCCCCAGACGCGCACGGTGGGGGCGTTTTCCAGGTGGCTTTGGCTTTTGCTGCGGTAGTCCACCCACACCGAGCGCTCGACAAAGTCGCCGCCCAAGACATCGGCCAGACGCTGGTCCAGGGCGGCCATGGGGTCGCTGGGGTGGTCGCAGCGGCGCCATTGCTCCACCAGTTTGCCGTCGGACCAGATGGCAAAACCCACATCTGGCCGGGCCAGGGCGTGGCGGCGCACGGCTTCCACGCAGTGGGCCAGTTCGGTGGCGTCGGTTTTGAGGAATTTGCGCCGGGCCGGGGTGCTGTAAAACAGCTCCTTCACTTCCACTGTGGTGCCGGCACTGCGCGCCACGGGGCGCAGTTCGCCCGTGCGTCCGTCCAATAAAAATGCATCAGAATGGCCGCTGGCCCGCGACAGTATTGCGCAGTCAGCTATGGAGTTGATAGCGGCCAGGGCTTCGCCCCGAAACCCCATGGTGGCGACCGATTCCAGGTCAGAGAGGTTGCCGATCTTGCTGGTGGCGTGGCGCTTGAAGGCAATGGGCAGTTCCTCGCGCAAGATGCCCATGCCATCGTCTTCCACCGATATCAACCGCACACCACCGGCCAGCAAACGCACCGTGATTTGCGTGGCCCCGGCGTCCAGGGCGTTGTCCACCAGTTCACGCACCACGGAGGCGGGGCGCTCCACCACCTCGCCAGCCGCAATCTGGCTGATCAGCTCGTCGGGTAGTTCACGGATGGGGCGGCGGGGGGAGGGGGAAAGAAGGGCGTTCACCGGGGTATTTTAGGGATTTGTGGGTGGAATCGAAAGCCTCCCAGCAATGGCTACATTTTTCCGAACTGCTGCTTTGTTGCCCTGAAATTCATGCAGTGTGTGCAGCTGATTTTGGATGGCTGGATTCGGAGTGCCCGCCTGTTTGAGGCCGGGCATCACTCTACTCTGGTGTCAAGCGGCTTCGCGTTTTCACAGGATTCTGTCGGCTGTCCAATACTGCCATGACAGTAGCGGTGTCGTCAGCAAGGCGGTAATAAATGCTGAAGGGAAAGCGTTTACTGGTCGTCCAGTACAAATCGCCAAACCGCTTGGGGTGAATTCCCGCAAACAGTTCCAGGGAGTCGATGTCAGAGTACAGGCTGTCCAGAAAATACCAGCCCAAATTTGCTTGCTGAACTTCGTAAAACTCAAATCCGTCGAGCAAGTCTTGTTCAGCGCTTGCGCTGATGAAGACTTTCATTGGGGTTGGCGTGCAAGGACCTGTGCCTTTGCTCGGATGCGGGCCTTGGCTTCGTCCCATGGCACAGCGGTTTCCTTACCAGTATCCAAGGCGGTGATGCGTGCGTGCAGTACATCGGCGTGCCAATCAGGCGTGGGGTACTTGGCGTCTGGCTCTCGGCATAAGGAATCCCAAAGTGCTTCCATCGCCAGCAGACGGTCCGCCAGGGGTAAGGCAACAAGTTCAGCAGCCAACATGGGAATTCCAGTTCGTAAAAGTAATCTGAGGTGATATTAGCAAAATCCCCCAAAAGCAGGTGGCGACGATAATCCCTCCCCATGGAAATCATCAGCTACCTCATTGACTTTATCCTCCACGTTGACAAACACCTGGAGACCTTTGTCCAAACCTACGGCCTGTGGGTCTACGCTCTGCTGTTTTTGGTCATCTTTGTGGAGACCGGCGTGGTGGTCATGCCCTTCTTGCCCGGCGATTCGCTTTTGTTTGTGGTCGGTGCCATGTGCGGCGTAGGGTTGATGAGCTACCCGCTGTCGGTGGGCCTGCTGCTGGCGGCGGCGGTGCTGGGCAACCAAAGCAACTACGCCATCGGGCGCTTTTTCGGCCCCAAGGTCTTCCAGTGGGAAGACTCGCGCTTTTTCAATAAAAAGGCCTTCGACCAGGCCCATGCGTTCTACGAGAAGTACGGCGGCATCACCATTGTGGCGGCACGTTTCATGCCGTTTTTGCGCACTTTTGCCCCCTTTGTGGCCGGTGTGGCGCAGATGACGCGGGCCAAGTTCACCTTTTTTGATGTCACGGGCGGCATGCTGTGGGTGGTGGGCATCGTCACCATCGGGTATTTCTTTGGCAATTTCCCGTTTGTGAAAGCGCACCTGGACAAAATCATCTGGGCCATGATTTTGATTCCGGGGCTGGTGATTCTGTTCGGTGCCTGGAGGGCACGGCGCAAGGCATCCGTGTGAGTGCATCGGTATTCTTTTCATTTTTTCAAGGAGTGAATGATGGCAATGGACGTGGTGGATTACGAAATTTTTGGCTCGGAAATGCAGTACATCGAGGTCGAGCTGGACCCAGGCGAGGCCGCTGTGGGCGAAGCCGGCGTGATGATGTACATGCAGGACGGCATCCAGATGGACACCGTTTTTGGTGATGGTTCCTCCCAGCAAGGCGGCTTTTTCGGCAAGCTGATGGGCGCCGGCAAGCGCCTGATCACCGGCGAAGGCCTGTTCACCACCGTCTTCCACAACGAAGCCAATGGCAAACGGCGGGTGGCGTTTGCCGCACCGTACCCCGGCAAGATTGTTCCCATGGACCTGGCCCAGCTTGGCGGCACGCTGATCTGCCAGAAAGACTCCTTTTTGTGTGCAGCCAAAGGCGTGGCCCTGGGCATTGCCTTCCAGAAAAAGCTGGGTGTGGGCCTGTTTGGCGGCGAGGGCTTCATCATGCAAAAGCTCGACGGCGATGGCATGGCCTTTGTGCATGCTGGCGGCACGCTGATGGAGCGCACCTTGGCGCCGGGGGAAACCCTGCGGGTGGACACCGGCTGTGTGGTGGCCTTCCAGCCCTCGGTGGACTTTGACATCCAGTTTGTGGGCAAGATCAAATCGGCCATTTTTGGCGGTGAAGGCCTGTTTTTTGCCACCCTGCGCGGCCCCGGCAAAATTTGGCTGCAGTCTTTGCCGCTGTCGCGCCTGGCCAACCGCATCATCCTGTCCGCCCCGGCGGCCGGTGGCCGCTCGGCCGACCAGGGCTCCTTGCTGGGTGCGGGGGTGCTGGGGGGCTTGCTGGGTGGCGATAGCGACGACTGATGGCGTCCTTCACCGGCCGTGTGTTCGGCCCCGGTCTGGCGGGCACGGGCGAGGTGGCCCAGGCGCAGTGGCAGCACGGCCAGTTGCGCTTGCAGACCCCCAGCCTGAGCCTGGACATGGGGGTCAACCCCCACATCACCGGCGGCGGCTTCAATGCCGAACAACTGCGGGTGAGCTGGCAAGCGCCCGAGGGCGAATTTGTGTTTTTTGTGGACGCAGGCGCGGCCCAGGCCGCGTTTGTGGCAGACCTGCCGCCGCAGTGGCGGGCGCAGCTTGCTGGCGCGCAGCGCAGCCAAAGCCGTGTCCGGGCGCGTTGGCGCTGGGGTATCGCAGCGCTGGTGTTGTGCCTGTCCGTGCCCCTGGCCGCTTTGGTTGCATTGGTCGTTCGCAGCGATGCGGTGGCGGCCTGGGTGGTGCAATGGGTGCCGCCCGCCTATGAGGCCAAGCTGGGCGACCTGGTGCTGGTGCAAACCCAGGCACAGATGCGGCTGATCGACAGCGGCCCGGCGGTGGAGGCCCTTCGGCAGATGGGGGAAAAGCTGGTGCCCCACTCGCCCTACCGTTACCGGTGGTTGCTGGCGGACCACCCCGATGTCAACGCCTTTGCCGCACCGGGCGGTGTGGTCGTGGTGTTCTCGGGTCTGCTGATGGCCGCCGACACCCCCGAAGAGGTGGCCGCCGTCCTGGCGCATGAGGTGGCCCACGCCGAATTGCGCCATGGCCTGCAAGGCGTGGTCAAAAGCCTGGGCCTGCAAGCCGGTGCCGTGCTGTTGGGTGACGCCACCGGCGTGGCGGTTCCGGGCCTGCTGTCCCATTTGCTGGAGCGCCAGTTTTCGCGGGAGGCCGAAACGGCGGCGGATGCCGAGGGGCTGCGCCGTTTAGTGGCGGCCCGCATTGACCCGGCCAACATGGTGGTGTTCATGAAAAAACTGGCCGCCAAGGAAAAGGGCGTGGAGCTGCCCCAGTGGTTGTCCACCCACCCGGCGCCTGAAGACCGGGCGGCGCGGTTGCAGGCGCAGGTTTCGACCCTGCCAGGCCCGTGGCAGCCGCTGGCCATCGACTGGGCGGCGGTGCAGCGTAGCCTGCCGCGCCAGCCCTGAGCAACGCTGGTTTTAAGCCCCCACTTTCAGAAACAAATCCTGGTCGGGGGCGAAATTGGCGTGCAGGGGTAAGAGCGCGCCGCCCAGCGCGCGCGCGTCGGGCCCCACGCTGCCCGCCATCACGCGGGTGGGCCACAGCCCTTCCCAGTTGTAGCGGGTCAGGGCTTCGTTGGTGCGCTCTATCAGGCGCTGCAGCAGCGCGCGGCAAAACGAGCCGTCCATCACCACGGCCTCAATGTCCAAAAACGCCGTGCCACTCACCACGCAGTGCGCCAGCGCGTTGGCAGCACGGGTCAGCCAGGCTTGGGTTTCCGCTTCAAACGGTGCGGCCAGCGCGCGTTCGTCGTAGGCGGCGCTGGGGTCCAGGGCTCGGGCCTTGAAGCGTTGCTCCAGTTCCCACAAGGAGGCCTGGCCGACCAACTGCTCTGGCGGCAGCGTGCCCGCCGCCAGGCAGGAGGGCAAGGACGCCACGGCACCGGCATTGCCATGGATGCCGCCATGCAGATGGGAGTTGATCACCAGCCCGCCGCCTACAAAGGTATCGACAAACAGGTACAAAAAACTTTTCAGGTCGCGCCCGCGCCCATTGACCAGCTCGGCCACACAGGCTGCCGAGGTGTCTTTGAGAAAGCTGACCGGGGCGTCCGTCATGGCCTGCACCTGGGCACGCAGGTCAATCTGGTTCCACTCGGTGGACTGCGCATCGGACAGGCCCAGCATGCGGTGCCAGCCGCCCAATTGGAAAGGCGCGGCCACCCCCACCCCCACCAGGCGCGGGCTCAAGGGGCCCAGCCCATCGCGCATGGCATTCAGGCGTTCGCCGAGGGCGGGCAGCAGGGAGCTGGCGTCCGGGAAGGCGTATTCCAGGGTTTGGCGCTGGCGCACCTGGCCGGTGAAGTCCACCAGCAGCCAGTCGGCACTGCGCCTGCCAATCTTGATGCCGATGGAAAATGCGCCGTCCGGGTTCAGGGCCAGGGGGATGGAGGGTTGGCCGATGCGCCCGCGCACCGGCTCATGCCGGACCAAAAGGCCGTCTTCGTCCAGCCGGGTGGTGATCAGGCCGATGGTTTGTGCGGTGAGCCCGGTCAGGCGGGCCAGGTCCGCTTTGGGCAGGCTGCCGTTCAGTCGGATGGCCTGCAGCACCACCCGTTCGTTGAACGCCCGCATGCCCACATGGTTGGAGCCGCGTGGGCGCAGGAGTTGGGGGAGTTCGGGGGCGGCGCGGGTGCTGTCAGCGTTCATGGGCGCAGATTTTCGCCGATCACACCTTTGCGCAGAATAAAGTTGCCAAAAGGTTGGCGTTCGCCGGTCAGCACCACGGCGTAGGCGGCGCGGGCGCGGTCGTAAAACGCATAACGCTCCAGCGCTTGGGCACTTTGGCCGGCTTGCAGTTCGCCCACCACAAGCTCCAGCACCTCGCGTTGCAGTTCCGACAGGTAAGGGCATTGTGTGCCACCCACCTGCATATAGGCCACCGGGTGGTCCACATCCGCCGCCAGCGGTAGCAAGGAGGTGACGGCCTGCACGGCCTGCACCATGGTGCTGCCGGGCAGGCGCAGCACCGGCTTGCCGGCGGCAATGCTCATGGCGGTGAAGTTGGCGTCGCCCAGCACCAGGGCGTCGTCGTGGCCCATCTCCATCAAGAGCTTGAGCAGCTCGGGGGTGAGCAGGGGGTGGATTCCTTTGAGCATGGTGTGCGCTATCTCAGGTTTTAAGCATGGGCGTCGGCGGGCAATTCGTCCACCGTCTTGGCGCCCGTCATCACGGCGACGGTGTCGCTCATGCTGATGGTTTTGGGGTTGACCACGGCGGCGCGTTTGCCCAGGCGCTGGATGTGGATGCGGTCGGCAATCTCGAATACATGGGGCATGTTGTGGCTGATCAGAATCACCGGCAAGCCCTTGTCGCGCACCCGGCGTATCAGTTCCAGCACCATATTGCCTTCCTTCACGCCCAGCGCGGCGGTGGGCTCGTCCATGATGACCACATGCCGGGCAAATGCGGCGGCGCGGGCCACGGCCACGCACTGGCGCTGGCCGCCCGACAAGGTTTCCACCGCCTGCGTCATGGAGCGGATGCCGACCTTGAGCTCTTGCATGCGGGCCACGGCCTGGGCCAGCATTTCCTTTTTGTCCAGCAGGCGCAGCCACTGGCCCAGTGGGCCAGGGCGGACCAACTCGCGGCCCAGAAACAGGTTCTCGGCAATGCTCATGGCTGGCGCCACCGCCAGGTCCTGGTACACCGTTTCGATGCCGGCGCGCCGGGCGTCGATGGGCGATTTGAAGCGCATGCTTTTGCCGTCGAGCAGGAGCTCCCCCTCGTCGGGCACCGTGGCGCCCGACAAGGCTTTGATAAGGGACGATTTGCCCGCCCCGTTGTCGCCAATGACCGCCAGGATTTCTCCGGCGCGCAGCTCAAAGTCGGTGCCGTCCAGCGCCGTGACCTGGCCATAACGCTTGACGATGCCTTTGGCTTGCAGGACCAGCGGGGTGGAATTTTTAACCGAAGTGCGGGTGTTCATTAACGTGCTCCCTTGCGCGACATCTGGTCGGCAGCCACCGCCAGAATGACCAAAATGCCGGTGATCAATGTTTGGTAAACCGAGGCCACCCCCATCAGGGTCAGGCCATTGCGGAACACACCCACAATCACCGCGCCCACCAGCGAGCCCAGAATCACGCCGCGCCCGCCAAACAGGCTGGTGCCGCCCAGCACCACGGCGGTGATGGCGTCCAGGTTTTCGGTCTGGCCCGCGTTGGGGTCGCCCACGCCGGTGCGCGCCACCGACAACAAAGCGGCGATACCGTAGAACAAACCCGCCAGCGCATAGACCGACACCAGCACCCGGTCCACGCGGATACCGGTCAGGCGTGCGGCCTCCGGCGCATTGCCCACGGCGTACAGGTGGCGCCCGGGCGCCGTGTCGCGCAAGACAAACCAGGCCAGCACATACAGGCCAATCATGGTCACGGTGCCCGAACTCACCTCGGTGGAGCCGATGTTGAAGGTGTCCCCCAGTGCGGTGAGCACGCTGGGCAGGTTGGTGGTGGTTTGGGATGCGGAATAGATCTGGGTAATGGCAAAGGCAATGTTCAAGGTGCCCAAGGTGACGATAAAAGGCGGCAGCTTGATGCGCGTGACCAGCAGGCCGTTCACCAGGCCAAAACCGGTGGTGACTGCCAGGCCACAGACGATGGCCATGTAGGGGTTGATGCCGTAATCGACCGCAAATTTGGTCATCACCACACCGCCCAGTGCCATCACCATGCCGCAGGAAAGGTCGATACCGGCGGTCAAAATGATCAGCGTCTGCCCGATCGCCAGCACGCCGACCACCATGACCTGCTGCAAAACCAGGGACAGGTTTTCCCCGCTCAGGAAACGGTCCGATTGGGTCGCGAAAAATAGACAGGTGGCTAGCAGTGCCAGCCAGGGGCCCAAGGCTCCCCAGGGAATAGGGCGTGATGGCGTCGCGGACATATCAGTCTCCGTGCGAAATACAAAAAATGAAGTTCAGGCCCGCCAAGGCCTGAAACGATCGAATAGATTCCGTTTCTAATTCAATGCGAGATTAGGCGCACCGCCGTAGACAGTGCTTTGGCACGGCAAGGCGGGGCAACGACATATCGCTTTGAAGTAGGAACGGAATTACTTGTTGCCCCAGCACAGGTCCATTCCGACCTTGGTGTCTTTGCTGTCCACACCCGCAATCGCCTTGGAGGCAACCAGGGTCACGCCAGTGTCCACATAACCCGAGGCTTTTTTACCGCCCTTGGCGTATTCCACACCCGCAGCCACGCCCATGGCCGCCATCTTCAGCGGGTACTGTTGCGAGGTGGCGGTGATCACACCCGCCGCCGTGTCCTTGATGCCCTGGCAG
This sequence comes from Burkholderiales bacterium RIFCSPLOWO2_12_FULL_61_40, assembly GCA_001770935.1. Lineage (GTDB taxonomy): Bacteria > Pseudomonadota > Gammaproteobacteria > Burkholderiales > Burkholderiaceae_C > Allorhodoferax. The sequence goes on from MESI01000022.1 coordinate 61,443, forward strand.
CCACCGTCCACCGACACAATCAGCACGCCTTTTTCCTTGCCGGCCTTCTTGAGTGCGTTGTAGGCGCCAGCGGCGGCGGGTTCATTGATGGTGTAGACCACATTGATGTCGGGGTTCTTTTGCAGGCAGTTTTCCATGGCGGTCTGGCCCTTGGCCTGGTTGCCGTCGGTGTCGCCCGCGCACACGGTCTCAGCGGTGCTGGAGAGTTCGTTGGACTTGGCGTCATGGGCTTTCAGGCCAAAACCGGTCATGAAACCGTTGTGGCGCTGGGCACCCACGGGGTGGCCGGGGAACAGGTCCAGCATGGCGATCTTGGCGGGCTTGCCAGCCATGGCGGCCTTGGCGTACTGGCCAATCAAAATGCCGGCCTTGTAGTTGTCGGTGGCGAACAGGGCGTCGGCGCCGTCAAACGGGCTGTCCAGGGCGATCACTTGCACGCCTTTGGCCTGGATTTTCTTCACGGTCGGGATGATGGCGTCGCCCGTGGAGGTGATCAAAATGGTTTTGGCGCCCGCAGCGGCCATGTTCTCCAGCGCGGTGATCTGGCTGGCGGTGTCGCCGTCTTTCTTGCCGGATGCGGTCATCAGCTTGGCGCCCATCTTCTTGGCTTCGGCCTGGGCGCCTTCTTTCATTTTGACGAAGAAGGGGTTGGTCTCGGTTTTGGTGATCAGGCCGATGATGGGTTCACCGGCTGCGAACGCGCTGGAGGTGGCGAGGGCCAGAGCAGATAGCATCAGTGTGGTGGTGGCTTGGTTCATGGGAATCTCCTGGGTTTTCAAAGGGTTCGTGGTGGATCAGCAAGGGTGTGGCCCCCGACCAATTTGCGCTTTACCTTGCGGCGCAGCTGAACTATAGTCGCTGGGTACTTACTAAATCAAGTTAATTTAGTTAAGGAAAACCCTAATACGGAGCAAATACATGACCCATTTACAAGTGGCAACGGCTGGCGAAGCCCTGATCGACCTGATTCACAACGCGGACGGCCGCCTGCAACCCTGCCTGGGGGGCGCGGTGTACAACCTGACCCGCGCCCTGGCCCGCCAAGGGGTGCAGACGCTGTACCTCAACCCTTTGTCGCGTGACCGCTTTGGCCGCCAATTGGCCGCCGGCCTGCTGGCGGACGGTGTGCATCTGGCGGTGCCCGACGCCGTGCAGCAGGTCACCTCGCTGGCAGTGGTGGGGGTCGATGCTGTCGGCCATCCTGACTATTCTTTTTACCGTGAGGGGGTTGCGGACCGCGCTACCACGGCCCAGGCCATGACCAGCGCCTGTGCCCAATCCGATACTTTGTCCGTGGTCTGCACCGGTGCCCTGGCGCTGTCGCCCGACGATGCCGACACCTATTTGCCCTGGCTGGCCAGCCAGCGCCAAGCCGGACGCACCGTGGTGGTCGACGCCAATCTGCGCCCCTCGGTCATGCCCGATCTGGCGCTGTACCGGGCCCATGTCCTTGCGGCCCTGCAGTTTGCCGATGTCATCAAGGCCAGCGACGAAGACCTGGAATGCCTGAGCCTGCCGGGCGCCGATGCCACCGCGCAGGCCCGGCACCTCCTGCAGCACAGCCGCGCGCATTTCCTGGCCCTGACCCGCGGTGGCGAAGGCGCGACCCTGCTCACCCGCAGCGGCCAAACCTTTCACGCCCGGGAAACGGCGGCGATTGCGGTGGCCGACACCGTGGGCGCCGGGGACTGTTTTCTGGCCGGACTGGTGGCGGCCCTGCTGGAGCAGGGTCTGGCGGCCGACTGGGGCTCGTCTGAGGTGCCAGCGGCGCAGGCCCACGCGCTGTTGGGCAACGCCATCGCCAGCGCCAGCATTTGTGTCATGCGCCAGGGCTGCGTGCCGCCGCTGCGTGCAGAAGTGAAAGACCGCCTGGCACTGGCCACAGTGGAGTTCGCATGACGGGCCTGCCCCCCGAATGCCTGGAGCGTGCGGCCCGGTGGCTGGCGGCCGGTGAACGCAAAGTCTTGGGCATTGTTGCGCCGCCTGGCGCGGGCAAGTCCAGCTTTGCCCAGGCTTTGGCCACGGCGTTCGCATCCGCCGCGCAGGTGCTGCCCATGGATGGGTTTCATCTGGCCAACACCGAGCTGGCGCGCTTGGGCCGGGCCGGGCGCAAAGGGGCACCCGACACCTTTGACGCGGCGGGTTATGTGCACCTGCTGCAGCGTGTCCGGGCGCAGGCCGATGGCGCAACCATTTACGCCCCGGACTACCGCCGCGAGTTGGAGGAAGCCGTCGCCGGAGCTATTGCCATTGAGGCCCACACGCCGCTCATCCTCACCGAAGGCAATTACCTGCTGCTGGAGGACGGCGGCTGGGCCGGGGTGCGTGGTGTGCTCGATGAAGTCTGGTACCTGGACGTGGACGATACCGTGCGCCGCGAGCGCCTGCTGGCGCGCCACATGCGCTTTGGCCGCAGCCGGGAGCAGGCCCTGGCCTGGATGGCGCACACCGACGAGCCCAATGCGCTGCGCATCGCAGAAAGCCGACACCTTGCGGATGTGTTTGTGGCGTGGGATGAAGACCAGTCCCTCACGGGGCTGTCGGCTGCCAGTTGATTTCCCGGGCGGTTTGTTCGCCGATCAGCACCCGGTTCAGGCTGGCCGGTATCTCGGCCTCGGTGTGTGTCAGGGGGGGGCGGCCTGCCATGATCTCGGCATAGGCCTGTGGCAAGAGCGGTACACGTTGGGGCTCGGCGTAGCCGTCCGGGAAAACGGGCTGGTTGTTCGCAAAATCGTACTTGTCGGTGGCGCCCAGGGTGTGCAGAAATTCGTGGGCGATGACGATGTTGTTTTGCCTGGCCATGGCCGCCGATGCGAACACGTTGACCCGACCCACCAGGCCTTTTTGCAAGGCGGTGGAGTGGTCGAGCCGCTGGGTTTGGGCCGGGTCGAAATACAGCAAATACATTTTGACTTGCGGGCCAGGTCCGACCGTCGTGCCGTGGCGGTAGGCCCACCAGCGCATCTTCAGGCTCCAGAGCGCCACGTCCAACACACCACCCTGCACGGGGGGCGGAGGTGGCGACGCACTGATCGGCTGGCCCAGCCGAACTTCGATGGAGGCCTTGGCGTCGCGGCCGTAGCGGCTGGCCTGCGCCTGCATAAAGGCCTCTATCGGCTTGAAATCATCCACCGACAAAGTGCGCAGATAAGCCTGCGCGGCGGCGCTGCCATCGCCGTTGATGGGGTACACGTTGACGGGCAGGGTGTACTTCCACTGCACCGAGTTCGTCTGCGTGCGCCAGGTGCCAGCGGCCACGGCCGCCAGGATCGACAGCAGAATGAATATGCGAAGGGCTTTGAACATGGTGGGTGTGAATCATACGTTTGCTATCCAATTGATAGCTGTCTGCGCAATACCCGTGGGGGCTACAGCCCCAGTTGGGCATGGCGTTAGATCATAGACGGGTACTTGCCCCCACGCTCCACCGCTTTGCGGGTCGCTGCCCCCCGAGGGGGCCGTTTCATCTTGGGGCGGCCCGGCGGTGAAACCTTGCCCCCACGCTCCACCGCTTTGCGGGTCGCTGCCCCCCGAGGGGGCCGTTTCACCTTGGGGCGGCCCGGCGGTGAAACCTTAGCCGCCGGGGGCGTCCGCTTCCGCCTCCGGCCAAAGGCGTGGGAACAGAAACCGCAAGGCATGCTGCGGCAAGCCGAAGCGCACAGTACCCTTTGGCGAGTCGGACTTGAGCAGCCCGCGCTTCACCAACGCGCCCAGCGCGTCGGTAGCGCCCCGGTCGCTCATGCCCAGCATGGCCTTGAAGTCGCCCCGCGCCATCTCCTCACCACTCAAGAAGAGGTAGTGCAAGCCCCGCAATGACGCCTGCCGCACGCCAGACTGCTGTACCGTGGCTTCATACACCAGACAGGCCTCCAGCCGGGCTGCCAGTGTTTCAAAGTCCAGCATGCAGGCCATAAAGTCGACCTGGTCCTGGCACACATCCAACACATAGTCGGCCCAGGCAATCAGCGCCTGTTCGCTCAGGTTGCCGCAGCCGTCCAGATCGCCCCGGCGCAGGCTGTCGGCATCGGCCAACAGTGCGTAGTAGCGCTCGGTGTTGCGGGCAAAGCCCCGCAAGGGTGACCACAGCCCGCCCGTGTAACCCAGTGCGCTCAGCAAGGTGTGGGTATGCAACCGCATGACACGCCCATTGCCATCCACAAACGGGTGCACCCACCCCAGCCGCTGGTGCGCGCAGGCCATGGCCACCAGCGCCGCCTCGCCCCGGCGCACAGTGCCGTAGTAACTGCCCCAGCGCTGCAAAAACTCTGGCACGTTGGCAAAGGCGGGGGCCACATGCGCGCCCACCTGCACCTCACGCTGGCGCAGTTGCCCGGGCGCTATGGGCTCGCCTTCGTCGGTCAGCAGGTCTTGCACCGGTAAGCGGCTGAACAACTCCCGGTGCAACACCTGCACGGCGTCAGCCGAGTAAAGCCCACGCGCACCTTCTGCCCCTGCATAGTGCTGCTCCAGCGCAGCCTCTGCCTCAATGTGTGCGACTGCGAGGCGTTGTTTGGCGGCCAACTTGGCGTCTTTGGAGAAGTCTTTGCGCAGCGCCTGGTCAATCTCATGCGGGCGGGTGTGCTGGCCTTCAATGCGGTTGGTGTAGTAGGAATTCATGCTGCGCAGCAGGCTGCGCAATTCCGTCGGCACACGGCGGCCCGCCAACAGCGTGGCGGAGCGGGACAGGTCATGCGCCTTGGTCAGCAGCGGCTCCATGCGCGCATCGGCAGGCATGAGGGGCTCAAACTGGTGGGGCTGCGCGTACATGCCTCTATTTTGCCAATTTATAGAGGTTTGTAAATATTTGATTTCAATAGACTTTTAATAACTTTAGCCAAAGTTTTTGCCAATCTATTTGCCAATTGACGGGGCTGTCGCTGTTTCTCCATGCCAAAACAGGGCATCGGGAATGACCGGATGTTGGAAGGACTGGAATGTTAACTTTTGAGTTAACCATCGGCTACTGGCGAGCGAAAATATACGCAATCAACGTACAATTTGCCCATGAAAGCCACCTTTGTTGAGCTACCCGCGTTTGAGCGCCACCGCAAAGACTACATGGACGACGACGCCTACCGCCAGTTTCAACACGAGTTGATGGATAACCCGGCGGCAGGCGATGTCATGGAAGGCACGGGCGGGCTGCGCAAACTGCGTCAACCCGACCCACGCCGTGGCAAGGGAAAACGCGGTGGCTTGCGAGTGATTTATTACTGGTGGTCAGGTGGTGACCAGTTCTGGTTGTTTACCGTGTACGACAAAGACCAGATGGACGACCTGACACCCGCCCAGCGCAAGCTACTCAAGCAGTTACTGAAAAACGAGTTGGAACACCGGCAAACCGGGAATGGAGATCAACATGGCCACTAAACGCGATATTTTTGCCGAGCTCACCGAAGGCTTCGGCGCACTGCAAGCCCAGCGCGAAGGCAAGCGCACGCTGCGCACTGTCCGGGTGGAAAGCAAACCCGTGCCGGTGTTAACGCCGCAAGAGCTGGTGAACGTGCGCGAGCAGCTGCACCTGTCGCGCCCGGTGTTTGCACATTACTTGCGCACCAACCCGCGCACCCTGGAAAACTGGGAACAAGGCCGTGCCAAACCCAATGCACAAGCAGCCCTGCTGATCCGCATGGTGGCGCAGTTTCCGGACATGGTGCAGCGGCTGGCTGCGCTGTAACCCGCGCCTCGCCCAGGCAAGAACGCACGAACGTCCCAGTAACGGGGCGAGCGGTTTCTCCACGGACTTATTTGATGACGCTATTCAGTTTGCTGATGGTCTCGTCCGGCACATTCTTGCTGCACAAAATGTAGCGATTCTCGCCATTGGGTGCGTTGGAGAAGCTGGCTTTACGAATTTCCGCCGAACTTACGTCGCTTGCCGCGATCAGGCCGTCCACTTCCTCGGGGGCGATCAGCATGTAGTCCGCCCGTTCGGCCAGGATTATCTTCAGCATCTGCACATTTTCCACGGCAACCGCGTGCTGCACCGGCTGGAGCCTGGTGATCAGGGCGTCCAGCGTTTTGCCGTAGGAGTAGCCTTGCTTGACCAGCAAGGTCAGGCCTTTGTTTCCCAGTACGGATTCAACGGTTGCGCCATCTTTCACCTTGGAATTCCGGGCGGCGGCCAGGGCGATTTGTGGCCGGTCCTGGTAGATTGGTTTGGTGAACCTGGCAAACACTTCCCGCTCCTCATTTTTGAACCAGCCTATGCCGCAATCCATGCCCACGTTGTCCTTGATCATTGCCAGCTGCCGGGCTGTGGGCGTGAAATGGAGCGTGAACCCAATGCCTGCAGCCTTGAAGGCCGCCACTGCGGGCGAACCGGTCAGGCCCGTCAGTTGGCCGTCTTTGAGCACCAAGTAAGGCGGGCGCTCGTTGTAGTGCAGGGCAATCTGGGCGAAGGCAAGTGCCGGGGAAAGCAGCCCCGAAATCAGCAGCGTCCACCGCAGCATGGGATTTTTGCTTGATTTCAATGTCATCATTTTTCACCTCAGAGTTTTCATGAAGAAAAAAGTAGTTCTGGCATGCCAGTATTGCGCGAACAGCTACAAAATGTATAGCAAATGCTACACACTGCGGTTCCTTGCCAGCGGCGGGTTTTTGGAGAAATAGCTTTCAATCCCCCGCATCAAGGCATCGGCCAGCGTGTTCTGGTATTCCTCGCTGTTGAGTTTGATTTCTTCCGCCGGATTGCTGATGAAGGCCGCTTCCACCAGCACGCTGGGAATGTCGGGCGCCTTGAGCACGGCAAAGGCCGCTTGCTCAACTTTCGCTTTGTGCAACTTGCCCACGCGGCCAATTTCGCCCAGCAGGTTTTTGCCCAATTTGAGGCTGTCGTTGATCTGCGCGGTGGTGCTCATGTCCAGCAGGGCGCGCTGCACCGTGGCGTCTTTGGCCTTTACATTGAGGCCACCGATCAAGTCGGCCTTGTTCTCCTTGGCCGCCATCCAGCGCGCCGCACTGCTGGAGGCGCCGCCCTGGCTCAGGGCAAACACGCTGGCACCCTGGGGCTCGGGGGTGAAAAACGCATCGGCATGGATGCTGACAAACAGGTCGGCCTGCACCCGGCGGGCTT
>MESI01000023.1:0-53216 GCA_001770935.1 Burkholderiales bacterium RIFCSPLOWO2_12_FULL_61_40
TCGGGTACCCGGCACCCGTGAACTGGTAGTGCATGAAAACTACGTTGTGCCCTACCGCGTGAAAGGTGACACCGTGCAGATCATCCGTATCCAGCACGTCGCCCGGTTATGGCCCAGGCAGTTTGGATCATGACTCTGCCAACTCCACAGATCTGCCCGCCGCCCGCTGGCTATGCGGGTTGCCGATACCTACCCAATACGGCTTCACGCTGGGACAGGTGAGCAGAGCGAATTTTAAAAATGATTTTTGCTATTGTTTTAATAGCTTCTTGCGCACATTCCACGGGGGCCAAAGGCTGATTTTATATGGAATCGTGATGAAAACCCTTCCCATCCGCCTGACCCCCGGCTAAGACCTGCGCACCGCACTGGAAGCCGCCGTGCAAAGCCAAAACTGCCACGCTGCATTTGTGCTTTCTGGCATCGGCAGCCTGTCCACCGCTGGCCTGCGGTTTGCCGGCCCGGATCAGCCCGAGCGCCTGACGGGCGACCTGGAAATCCTCAGCTTGTCGGGCACGGTAGCGTTTGACGGCGCCAAGAGCAGCTCGCACCTGCACATGGCCCTGAGCACGTCCACCGGTCAGGTGCTGGGCGGGCATGTGGCGGCGGGCTGCATCGTGCGCACCACGGAAGAGGTGCTGCTGGCCCTGCTGACCGAATGGGAGTTTGCACGCGAGCCAGATGCACTGACGGGGTATGACGAGCTGCTGGTGCGGGCGCGGAAGGTGGTCTAGCAGACTGCCCCGGAGTTGTTGTGTTGTCATATGCGGCATGCAATTAACATTCGTTGCTGGCTTTCTGTGATTGGGGTTATATGCTGTATGCATATTGAATACAATGCAAACCATGAGTTCATCTGGCATCAAATCCCGTCTCGGCCACGCGCAGTGGTCGCTCAAGCCTCAAGACTTGGCTATGGCTTTCAAGTTGGTGTGCATGGCAGGGCAAAGGTTGCCCTACGTGGCGCTGGCGCAGGCCATGCAGATGTCGCAATTTGAAGCCCACGCCTGCATGGCGCGCCTGAGCGGTGCGCGGCTTTTAACCGAAATCAATGACGCGCCCGCACTGGTAATGGCCGCATTCCGGCCCCTGGTGTTGCATGGCGCTGCTTACTTTTTCCCGGCAGTGCGCGGTGAGATCACCATGGGTTTCCCCACTGCATATGGTGTGGAGCCCCTCAAGTCCAAGGTGTTATTTACAGATGAGATGCCGCCCGTGTGGCCGCATGCCGACGGCCCGGTGCGCGGCAGTGCGCTGCTGCCGCTGTACCCCAAGCTGCCTTTGGCTGCCTTAGCGGATCAGCCCTTCTATGAGTTGCTCGCTTTGTTTGATGCCTTGCGCATAGGCCAGGCGCGCGAGCGTGAAATGGCCCGCAAATTTTTGGAAGAAAGGCTGAGTTGATGGCTGCACTGAATAACCCGAATCTCGCCATTCTGGAACTGGTGGCGAAAGCCCTTGGCCCCGTGTGTGACAGTGTGATTTTTGTGGGCGGTTGCGCCACTGGCCTGCTGCTCACGCTGGAGCGGCCAGACCGTATCCGCATCACCGAAGACGTGGATATCGTGGCCCAGGCGCTCACGGTGCACGACTACCACGCGATAGAGAAGCAAGTCAGGGCCCAGGGTTTCAGCAATGACATGCGCCCCGATGCGCCCATTTGCCGGTGGGTCTACCAAAACGTCACCCTTGATTTGATGCCCACGGTGAAAGACATTTTGGGCTTTGCCAATCGCTGGTATCCCTTGGCCCTGCAGACTGCGGAACAAGTCACCTTGCCCAGTGGCGTGCACATCAAACTCATCACGGCGCCGGTGTTCATCGGCACCAAGTTGGAAGCATTCAAAGACCGGGGCAGGCATGCCAACGGCAAACCTGATTATTTGGGCAGCCATGACATGGAAGACATCATTACTGTGGCCGACCGGCGTCCTGAGTTGTTTGCCGAGTGCAGCGCCGCAGCACCTGAGTTGCGCGCCTACTTGGGCACGGAATTTTCAGCTCTGTTTTCCGACCCCGAGTTTGAACAAGCCTTGTCCGGCCACTTGCCAGGCGACTCCTTCAGTCAGCAGCGGGCAAAACCCTTGGCTAAAACCTTACGCGAACTGTCAAAGCTTTCAACATGAACAGCGACCTCCAATCCCTAACCCAGTCCCTGCGTGACTTCGCCCAGGTGCGCGATTGGGAGCAGTTTCACTCTCCCAAAAACCTGGCCTCGGCTTTGTCGGTGGAGGCAGCGGAATTGCTGGAGCATTTCCAGTGGATGACGGAAGCGCAAAGCCGCAAGCTGGATGCTGACAAGACGGCGCAGGTGGCCGCCGAAGCGGCCGACGTATTGCTGTACCTGCTGCAGCTCTGCGACAAGCTGGGTATCGACTTGGCCGCAGCAGCGCGCGCCAAGCTGCTGGTCAACGCTGAGAAATACCCCGTTGCGCTGGCGCAGGGGTCCAGCAAAAAGTACACGGAGTTGTAGTTGCAATCAAGTCGCTATGCTTTTCATAGCTGCTTACGCAATGAATACGGGGGCTGGAGGCCTATTGCGCAGTGATTCGAGCTGCCGCAGCACGCAGTTTGTCCTTCTTGCTGGGACGTTTGCCCTTGATGCCGCCATTGCCGGGGGCGGGCGGCACCTCGGTTTCGGTGGGTTCAAAGCCGGGCACATGCTCCAGGGGCAGGGCCAGGCCGTGGCGTTTTTCGATGAGGTGGAAGTGGGCTTCGGTGTCGGCGCTGACAAAGTTGACCGCCAGACCGCTTTCCCCGGCGCGGCCGGTGCGGCCGATGCGGTGGGTGTAGTCCACCGCAGAGCGGGGCAGGTCGTAGTTCACCACCACGGGCAGTTGGGCGATGTCGATGCCCCGGGCGGCCAAGTCGGTGGCGATGACCACGGTGACGCGGGAGGCCTTGAAGTCCATGAGTACCTGGTTGCGCTTGCCCTGGCTGAGCACGCCATGGAAGGGTTCGGCGTGGATATCGGCCTTGCGCAGCTTGTCGGCCACGATTTCGGCAGCGTGTTTGGTGGCAACAAACATCAAGACACGGCTCCAGGCGTTGTCCTGGATCAGGTGGCGCAGCAACTGGGTGCGTCGGCTGGGGTCCACGGCAATGGCGCGTTGCTGGATGTCGGGCGCGTCTTGCGGGTTGGGCAGCACGTCCACCCGCACCGGGTCGTGCAGCAGGGTGTTGGCCAGCGCCTGCACCGATTGCGGAAAGGTGGCTGAGAAAAACAGGTTTTGCCGCTGGGCGGGCAGCAGCGCCAGGATGCGCTCGATTTCTTCGGCAAAGCCCAGGTCCAAGAGCCGGTCGGCTTCGTCCAGCACCAGGGTTTTGACGTCCGACAGGGTGAGCGCGTTGTGGTCTATCAAGTCCAGCAAGCGCCCTGGGGTGGCGACCATGATGTCGGTGCCGCCGCGCAGGCCCATCATTTGCGGGTTGATGGAGACCCCGCCAAACACGGTGGTGACCTTCATGGCCTGGGGCAGCAGGGTGGCCAGATTGCGGATTTCGTCGCCAACCTGGGCCGCCAGTTCCCGCGTGGGCACCAGAATCAGCGCGAGCACCCGCCGGGGGCTGTACAGCGTGCTTTGCTCCAGTTGTTGCAGCAGGGGTAGGGCGAAGGCCAGGGTCTTGCCCGAGCCGGTTTGCGCCGAGCCCAGCACATCGCGCCCTTGCAGCACGGGCGGGATGGCCAGCGTTTGGATGGGGGTGGGCGCGGCATAGGCTTTGGTGCTGACGGCGCGCAGGAGCGCAGGGGATAAACCCAGGGAAGAAAATGGCATGGAGATAGGCGCAAGGGCGCTTGGTAAGAGGGGGAACTGCGGTCCAAACCGCAGTTCCAAGGAGCCCAGTTTACGCGGGACTGGAAACGGCCCACTCTTTGGTCACGGTGCCCGCGCTGTTCACACTCTCCAATCGCACCCCAAACCCCCATAAACGGGCCGCGTGTCTGAGCACTTCAAGAGTGCTTTCGCCCAGCGGGCGGTCCTGGTACTGGCTGTGCCGCAGGGTGAGGGTGCGGTCGCCGCGCAGGTTCACGTCCCACACCTGGATGTTGGGTTCGCGGGTGCCCAGGTCGTACTGCAGCGACAGGGATTGGCGGATGCGCTGGTAGCCGGCGTCGTCGTGGATGGCGGACACTTCCAGTTCGCTCTTTTTCTCGTCGTCATGGATGGCAAACAGGTGCATGTCGCGCATGAGTTTGGGCGAGAGAAATTGGCCAATAAAGCTCTCGTCCTTGAAGTTGCGCATGGCATGGTGCAGCGTGGGCAGCCAGGGCGCGCCCGCAATGTCGGGGAACCAGGCGCGGTCTTCTTCGGTGGGGGCATCGCAAATGCGCTTGATGTCGGTGTACATCGAAAAACCCAGCGCATAGGGGTTGATCCCGCTGTAGGCCCGGTGGTCCACGGGGGGCTGGTAGATGACGTTGGTGTGGGAGGTCATCCACTCCAGCATCACGCCGTCGCTCAGGTGGCCATCGTCGTACAGGGTGTTGAGCAGCTTGTGGTGCCAAAAGGTGGCCCAGCCTTCGTTCATGACCTGGGTTTGGCGCTGCGGGTAGAAGTACTGCGAGATTTTGCGCACAATGCGCACAATTTCCCGCTGCCAGGGCCGCAGCAGCGGGGCATTTTTTTCGATGAAGTAGAGCAGGTTTTCCTGGGGTTCCACGGGGAAGCGATCGGCCTTCAATGTCTGGTCGGCCACCCCTTCTTTGACCGGCACGGTACGCCACAGGTCATTGATCTGCTGCTGCGCATGGGCCTCGCGCTCTTTGCGTTCCTTGACCTCCTGGGCCAGGCTGCGCCGGCTGGGGCGGCGGTAGCGGTCCACGCCGTAGCTGGCCAAGGCATGGCAGGAGTCCAGAAAGGTCTCCATATCCTCCATGCCGTAGCGTTCTTCACATTCCGCCACGTAGTTTCTGGCGTAGACCAGGTAGTCGATGATGCTGGATGCATCGGTCCACATGCGAAACAGGTAGTTGCCCTTGAAAAAACTGTTGTGGCCGTAGGCCGCGTGCGCAATCACCAGGGCCTGCATGGCGGTGGTGTTTTCCTCCATCAGGTAGGCGATACAGGGGTTGGAGTTGATGACGATTTCATAGGCCAGGCCCATGTGGCCCCGGCGGTATTTTTTTTCGGTGCTGATGAATTCCTTGCCGTAGCTCCAGTGGCGGTAGTTGATGGGCATGCCGACCGAGGCATAGGCATCCATCATTTGCTCGGCGGTGATGATTTCCAGCTGGTTGGGGTAGGTGTCCAGGCCAAAACGCTCCGCGGTCTGGCGGATCACGTCGTGGTATTGGTCAATGAGTTCAAAGGTCCAGTCGCTGGGGTCAGGCAACGGGGTGGTGGCGCGCGGTGGCGCGGGCAGTGGCGCCTGCAAGATGGTGTTGGGCCGCCGGTCTCCGGTGGGCGGAACCTGCTTGAGGTTCTCCCATTGACGCCGCTCCAAAATGGGGTGTTTGCCAGGGTTCATGTGGGGGCCCCTTCCTTCTTGAAGAGGTCACGAAACACCGGGTAGATCTGCGATGCTTCCGTGGCCTTGCGAATGGCAAAGTTGGCGTGTTTGCTTTGCAGCTGGACGTATTCCCGCCAGAGGTTTTGCTCTTCTTCGGCCACTTGCACATAGGCAAAGTAGCGCACCAGCGGTAGCAATTTGTCGGACAAAACCTCGGTGCAGCGGGCGCTGTCGTCGGAAAAGTTGTCGCCGTCACTGGCCTGCGCACCGTAGATATTCCAGTCGCCATGCGGGTAGCGGGCCTGGATGATCTGGTGCATCAGCACCAGCGCGCTGCTGACCACGGTGCCGCCGGTCTCGGTGGCGTGAAAAAACGTGTCTTCGTCGACCTCTTGCGCCTGGGTGTGGTGGCGTATGAAGACGATGTCGATCTTTTCATAGTGCCGCGTCAAGAACAGGTAGAGCAGGGTAAAGAAGCGCTTGGACAGGTCTTTGCGCTCCTGGTCCATGGAGCCCGATACGTCCATCAGACAAAACATGACCGCTTTGCTGGTGGGCACAGGCACCCGCACGCGGTTGCGAAAGTACAGGTCAATGGGGTCCAAAAACGGAATTTTGCTCAGGCGTCTCTTCAACTCCAGAATTTCACGCTCCAGCGCCACAATTTCCGTTTCACGTCCCTTTGGAAATCGTTTGAATTCGGCCAGCAAGGCTTCTTTTTCCACCAGCGCGTTGCGTGAGGATGTGCCCATGGCAATGCGCCGTCCCAGGGCTCCGCGCATGGAGCGCACGATGTGCAGGTTGTTGGGCGTGCCATCGTGGGAGTAACCGGCGCGGTGGCTTTTCCATTCGGGGTTGTCCCCAATCTGGGTGCGCAGCAGGTGGGGCAAGGCCAGGTCTTCAAAGAAGATTTGCATGAACTCTTCTTTGCTCAGGGTGAAAGTGAAGTCGTCTTCTCCCTCCCCCGTGTCGCTGGCTTGGCTGCCACGCCCTCCGGCCCCGCCCTTGGGTCGGGCGATGCGGTCACCGCGCACATAGTCTTTGTTGCCGGGGTGCACGGTATCGCGAATGCCGCCTTTGCCGTGGTGAAACACCGGCTCCCCAATGTCTTTTTTGGGAATGGTGATGTTTTCGGCCTGCTCCATGTTGCGGATGCCCCGGCCCGAGACTGCTTTGCGCACCGCCTCGCCAATTTGGTCTTTGTAGCGGCGCAAAAAGCGTTCGCGGTTTCCTATGGACTTGTTCTTGCCCGATAGGCGGCGGTCAATGATCTGAAGGGCCATGGTGATCCTCCATCAGTGATGGAAAGCAGCAGCGCGTCCCGGCGCCTTTAAGAACTCTTGCGTACGCGTAAGTACCATTCGCACAGCAAACGCACCTGTTTGGCGGTGTAACCTTTGGCCACCATGCGGGTGACAAAGTCTTCGTGCTTTTTCGCTTCATCGACGCTGGCCTTGGCATTGAAACTGATCACGGGCAAAAGTTCTTCGGTGTTGGAGAACATCTTTTTCTCAATGACCAGCCGCAGTTTTTCATAGCTGGTCCAACTCGGGTTTTTGCCCTGGTTGTTGGCACGGGCCCGCAACACAAAATTGACGATTTCGTTGCGGAAGTCTTTCGGGTTGGCAATGCCCGCCGGTTTTTCGATTTTTTCCAGCTCGGCGTTCAGGGCAGAGCGGTCGAAAGACTCACCGGTGTCGGTGTCGCGGTACTCGTTGTCCTGGATCCAGTAGTCGGCATAGGTGACATAGCGGTCAAAGATGTTTTGCCCGTACTCGCTGTAGCTTTCCAGGTAGGCGGTCTGGATTTCCTTGCCGATGAACTCGGCATACCGGGGCGCCAGGTATTCTTTGATGAACCCGGTGTACTTGGTTTCGAGTTCGGCGGGGAACTGCTCGCGTTCAATCTGCTGCTCCAGCACGTACATCAGGTGCACGGGGTTGGCGGCCACTTCGGAGCTGTCGAAGTTAAAGACCTTGGAGAGGATCTTGAACGCAAACCGGGTGGACACGCCGCTCATGCCTTCGTCCACGCCTGCGTAGTCCCGGTACTCCTGGTAGCTCTTGGCGCGTGGATCGGTGTCTTTGAGGCTTTCGCCGTCGTAGACCTGCATTTTGCTGTACAGGCTGGAGTTTTCCGGCTCTTTGAGGCGTGTGAGGATGGAGAACTGGCTCATCATCTTGAGTGTTCCGGGGGCGCATTTGGCTTCGCCCAAGGAAGACTCGCGGATGAGTTTTTCGTAGATCTTGACCTCTTCGCGCACGCTCAGGCAGTAAGGCACCTTGACGATGTAAATGCGGTCCAAAAACGCTTCGTTGTTTTTGTTGTTGCGGAAAGTCTTCCATTCACTTTCGTTACTGTGCGCCAGCACGATGCCGTCAAACGGGATGGCGCCAAAGCCCTCGGTGCCCTTGAAATTGCCTTCCTGGGTTGCGGTCAGCAAGGGGTGCAGCACCTTGATGGGGGCCTTGAACATTTCCACGAATTCCAGCATGCCCTGGTTGGCCAGACACAGGCCGCCCGAGTAGCTGTAGGCGTCGGGGTCGTCCTGGGCGTAGCTTTCCAGTTTGCGGATGTCCACCTTGCCCACCAGCGAACTGATGTCCTGGTTGTTTTCGTCGCCCGGCTCGGTTTTGGCCAAGCCGATTTGTTTCAGGATGCTGGGATAGCGCTTGACCACCCTGAACTGGCGGATATCACCACCAAACTCGTCCAGACGCTTGACCGCCCAGGGCGACAAAATGCGTTTCAGGTAACGGCTGGGGATGCCAAAGTTTTCCTGCAGGATGGGGCCATCTTCGATCGCGTCAAACAAGGCCAGGGGGGTCTCGTTGACGGGGGAACCTTTGATGGCATAAAACGGCACCTGTTGCATCAGGTATTTGAGGCGCTCGGCAATCGAACTCTTGCCGCCACCGACCGGGCCCAACAGGTAAAGAATCTGTTTGCGCTCTTCCAAGCCCTGCGCGGAATGGCGGAAGTAGCTGACAACCTGCTCAATCGCATCCTCCATACCGTAAAACTCGGCAAAGGCAGGGTAACGTTTGATCACCTTGTTGGCGAACAGGCGGGACAAGCGCGGGTCGTTGCGGGTATCCACCAACTCGGGCTCACCGATGGCACTCAACATGCGTTCGGAAGCTGTTGCGTAGGCCAAAGGACTGCGCTTGCACTCCGCAAGGTAGTCGTCGATGGAAAGTTCCTCTTCGCGGCTGCGTGCATAGCGGGCGACGAAGTTGCCAATTGCGTCCATAGAGCCTCCTACTTCAGTAAGGTGTTACCACGAAAATAACGACACTTTGTGTATTAGGTACAGGTAACTAATGATAGGTTCAATTAAAGTTTTGCGCGCATTTCTTGGCGGAAAAAAGCGCAGGGAAAACCATTCTTTTGTAAAGATCTACACCAGGGGAATAAAGCGCCGCGCACATTGATAGATTGCAACACAAAAACATATCCGTCGCATAATCGTGCGCTTTTCCATCACGCCCGTCGGGGGTGATACCAGACTGGCTTTAAGGACACCGTGAAAAAAACATTCAAACTCAATATCGAAGGCAAAAACCGCGACCGCGTGCTGGACGCCACCAAGCACGAGATTCGCAAATACGTTAAGCGTCAACGGCGCGTGCCTCTGCCTGCAGGCGTGGACTACTGGGATTTCGATTGCAGGTTTGGCACGGGTGCAGAAAACGCCGAAGTGGTGCATTTCGCAACCATCACCGCGCTGATCGATGCCGTGGCAACGGGCGGTGGAGATGCGTTTTATCTGGAGTTGTTGGCCAAAAACGGTTACCGCCAGGCCAAAGAGCCCAGCGTGCTGGAAGCCAATCTGGGCTAAGACGGCATCAGGCCCAGCGCGTGGTAGACCTGAATGGCCGCCCACGCATCGTTGCCGGAGTAAATAATCTGGCTATCTGTCAATTGCCGGTTGGACCAGTTGGAGGTGGTGGCCTTTCTGGACTTCAGAAAGCGGCGTTTGAACACCACTGCCACAGCGCCGCGCACACCCAACTCCCGTCCGTAGCCTTTTTCTTTAAAAATTACATTCAGATCCAGCACATTTTTGGGGTGAACGCCCAAGGTGCGCTTGATCTGCACATGGTCTCCGGCCAGTCCAAACCCGACTTTCAGCAGGCGGCTTGACTCCAGCAGCTCGGACGCAGCTTCCCGGCAGGCCGGATCGTGCAGTTGAAAGACGTAGGCTTGGTTCAAGGTGGAAAATTGCACCACGTGGGGGCCCGCAGAGACTTCATCTTTGGCAAATGTGGGCTTGGATTCGGTATCAAACCCCAACACAGTGCAGGCATGGAGTGCTTCAAATGCCTTTTGCGCCTGCTGGGGGCTGCAGATGACCGCAATGCGGTCCAGTCCAAGCCGGGTCAGGGGTTCAAGTCCGGCAATTTGATCTTTGGTGGGGGTAGGAATTCGGTGCATTGCCTACAGCTTAGACGATATTGAGCGGCTGAGTTTGAGGGCTTCGAACCAGTGCACACTCGCAATCCCTAACACGCAGGCGGCCAGAAGGGTGCTTGGGGGAAGGGGGGCAAAGTAGAACAGGCGCGCCAGCGGTGGCAGGTAAATGGCCATGCCCATGTGTCCCAGCGTCAGGCCGGAGACCACCCGCAGCATTCGGTTGGGTGTCCACAGTGAAGCCCACAAAGAGGCTTGGTGTGAGCGGTTGGAGAAAATCAGCGCCAGATTGCCGGTGACCAGCGTTGCGAAGGCGAACGCACGGGCGAGGTTTTCGGGGAAGTGTGAAACACCCCAGGCATATGCCGCAGCCACGACCAACAACACGCCAAGGCCTTGCAGCAGCGCAAAAGTCAGCGGCATGCCTCCAAAGAGCCGGGCATTGGCGTCACGCGGTGGACGTTGCATGATGTTTGCCTCGGAGGGTTCGTTTTCGAACACCATGGAGCAAGCAGGGCCAACCACCAGCTCCAAAAATGCAATATGCAGGGGAAAGAGCGCCGCAGGCCAGCCCATGAGCACCGGTAGCAAGGCCATTCCAGCAATGGGCACATGCACCGCCAGTATGTAAGACATGGACTTGCGCAGGTTGTCAAAAATGCGCCGACCCAGGCGCACTGCCCGGACAATGGAGGCAAAGTTGTCGTCTAACAGCACCAGGGCGGCAGCTTCACGGGCCACGTCAGAGCCACGCCCTCCCATGGCGACCCCCACATGCGCGGCTTTTAGCGCGGGGGCGTCGTTCACTCCATCGCCGGTCATAGCTACGATGTCACCGTTGGCTTTTAAAGCTTGCACAATGCGCAGCTTTTGGTCGGGAACCACGCGCGCGCACACACTTACCGTGCGCATTCGCTGTTGCAACTCCGCATCGCTAAGTGCCGCCAGTTCATCGCCCGTCAATATCTGGTGGGGCTGTGCGCAGTCCAGATGGGCCTGGATTGCGATGGCCTGTGCGGTGGCGGGGTAGTCGCCGGTAATCATCACCACCCGGATACCTGCAGAGTGACACTGGACCACGGCTTGCGGAATTTCCGGGCGCAATGGATCTGCCAAGCCCAGCAAGCCGATGAATTCAAACGCAAAGTCATGTTCTATTTCAGGCCAGGAATTGCCTGCAAACCGTGCCTTGGCAACCCCCAGCACGCGTAACCCCTTGGCGGCCATGGCCTCCACCGCCGTGGCGATGCGCGCCTGTATCCCCGTGCTCAGGTGGCAAAGGTCGACAATGGCTTCGGGGGCTCCCTTGGCGGCAACCACATGGGCGTCAGCGTCCACGGCCTGCCATACGTGCGACATGGCTCGCAACTGGGGTGTCAATCCATACTCACGCACCAAAGTCCAGTCGCGGTGCAGGTGCTCGGTACCTTCCAGAAAATATTGCCCCAAGCGGTGGAATGCTTTTTCCATAGGGTCAAAGGGGGCCACCATGCTGGCCAGAATGGAGTACTCGACCAGACTATGAAAGGTTTCCGGTAACTCGGACGGGGTTGCGTAGTCGATGAGCAGGCTTTCCCCCAGAGCGGTACGGCTGTCCAGGGTATAGAGTTCCACCACGGTCATGCGGTTTTCCGTGAGCGTGCCGGTTTTGTCCACACACAACACAGTAGTCGCACCCAGGGTCTCAATCGCGGCAATGCGCCGTGTCAGGACATTTTGCTTGGACAAGCGCCAGGCGCCCAGTGCCGGCAGCACGGTCAATACCACGGTGAACTCTTGTGGCAATAAGGCCATTGCCAGCGCAATGCCTGCCAACAGGGCTCCAAGCCAGTCGCCTCGCAGAAGGCCGTACGCCAGAACCAGCATCATGCTTGCGCCCACGGCAATCAGCGCCAGTACTTGAACCAGGCGGGCTGTTTGCTTTTTGAGGGGCGAACGTTCATTGGACAGGGTTTCCAGCGCCGTTCCAATACGGCCCATTTCGCTATGGCGCCCGGTGGCATTCACCCGTGCAATGCCGTGTCCATGCACCAACAAAGTGCCAGAAAACAATGTTGCGGCGCGATCCCCGCCGGGGCCGGGGCTGGGGCCGGGGCTTGTAGTGGGTGTGGTGGCCGCGTTTGCCATTTTGGGGACGGGGACAGCCTCGCCCGTCAACAAGGATTCGTCCACTTGGATGTCGGTGCCACTGACCAATATGGCGTCTGCGGCGATACGGTCGCCTTCTGCCACCAGCAGGATGTCACCACACACGACGTCGCTTCCTGCGATGTATTGCGGTTGTCCGTCACGCAACACCCGCGCCCGCGGGCTGGCGAGTTGGCGCAGGGCCGCCATGGCGCGCGCAGTTTTGCCCTCCTGGTACAGCGTTAAAGCCATCACAACCAACACCAAACCGAACAAAATCACGCCTTCTTGCAAGTCGCCCAATGCCAGGTAGAGCAAACCAGCAACCAGCAGCAGCACGAACATGGGCTCTTGCAGCGTTTCTCGGACAAGGGTGCGCAGCATTTGCCTCTGCTCATCTGGCAGCGCATTGGGACCATCAGTGCGCAGGCGTTGTGCCGCTTGGGCTGCGCTCAGCCCTTCGCCGATGTTCAGCTTCTCACGAGGCGTCGGTAAAACCATTGTTTACCTCCTTCGACCATGAGCAAGTAGGCAGCCAGCAATGCCAATAACAGACCAAAGAAGGACAAGGGCAGGGGGGCAAAACCCAAATACGGCGCCAAGGCGGTGAAGGGAAGCACCATGGCGGTGAGTACGACGCCCAAAGAGGTCAGTACAAGCCAGCGGTTCGGATGGCTGTGCAAGGGGTTGCGGCGGGTCCGGATCACAAAAATAACCAGCACCTGGGTGGCAATCGATTCCACAAACCAGCCCGTACGAAACAAGGGTTCATTGGCGCTAAAGAGCAGGATCAAACAATAGAAAGTCAGAAAGTCGAACAAGGAGCTGATGGGGCCAATGGTGAGCATGAAGTTCCGGATAAAGGACATATCCCAGCGCCGCGGATTGGCCAGATCTTCGGGGTCCACATTGTCCATAGGCAAGGTGATTTCAGATATGTCATACAGCAAATTGTTGAGCAAAATCTGCAATGGCAGCATGGGCAAAAAGGGCAAGAACAGGGTCGCCGCAGCCATGCTGAACATATTGCCAAAATTGGAACTGGTGGCCATCATGATGTACTTCATCACGTTGCCAAAGGTCCGACGCCCCTCCAAAATCCCCTGGTGCAGCACCATCAGGTCGTTTTCCAGCAAGACCATGGCAGCGGCCTGTTTGGCGACATCTACCGCGCCTTCAACCGATATGCCTACGTCGGCGGTGTGCAGTGAAGGGGCGTCGTTGATGCCGTCGCCCAGGTAGCCCACGACATGGCCGCGTGCTTTCAACGCCAGAATGATGCGATTTTTTTGGGAAGGATTTACCCGGCAAAACAGGTTCACGCTTTCCACCCGTGCACGCAGCGCGTCATCATTCATGGCCGCAATCTCGATACCAGTCAACATACCTTCGATGACCACGCCCAACTGGTTGCACACATGGCGTGTGACCAACTCGTTGTCGCCCGTCACAATCTTCACAGCCACGCCGCTGGTGGCCATCGCCTGAAGCGCCTGGCCTGCGCTGGCTTTCGGGGGATCCAAAAATGCGGCAAACCCCGCAAACACCAGTTCGCTTTCGTCCGAAACCACAGCGTGGGGGTGGTCAATGGGCACGTCCCGCCAGGCAATGCCCAACACGCGAAAACCTCCTTGTCCCAGTTGGTCGAACAGTTGCTCTATGCGCAGCTTTGCCGCATTGTCCAATGAGACGGTGTCACCATTGCCGCTCTGGTAGTGGGTGCACAAGCTCAGTACATCTTCGGGCGCACCCTTGACAACCAGGCGGCGCGCATTCGCACGCTCGACCAGTACCGACACACGGCGACGTTCGAAATCAAAGGGGACTTCGTCGATCTTGCTCCAGTCGGAGATATCTATGTCTTCATGCGCAAGAATGGCATCGTCCATCGGGCTTTTCAGGCCGCTTTCGAAGTAGCTGTTGAGATAGGCAAGTGCCAGCACATGGGCGTTGTCCAGTCCATTGGCATCCACATGGCGTTCCAGGCGAATCTTCGCCTCGGTCAGGGTTCCTGTTTTGTCGGTGCACAAAACATCCATGGCGCCCATGTCTTGTATGGCGGATGGGCGCTTGACAATCACTTTCAAGGCGGCCATACGCAGGGCGCCACGCGTTAATGTGACGGAGACCACCATCGGCAACAGTTCGGGCGTCAGCCCGACTGCAAGTGCAATGGCGAAAAGAAAGGAGTCGAGCAGTGACCGATGTAAGGCGACGTTGACTAACAGCGTAAACAGCACCAACATCAGCGTTAAGCGCATGATCAGCATGCCGAAATGGCGGGTGCCAATCTCAAATGCGGTGGGTGGCGCCTGCTCTGCCAGGCTCACCGCGATTTGACCCAGTGCAGTTTCACCTCCGGTGCGGCCAATTTGCACTTGAGCAGATCCGCTGACCACCGAGCTACCCATGAAGACGGTGTCTGCGGACTCCAGATCCCAGTCCATTCGGGCCGGGTCGGGTGCATTGATTTGCCGCTGGACGGACAGTCTTTTTTCGACCGGAAAAGGCTCACCAGTCAGTTGTGCCTGGTTGACAAAAAAATCATTGGCTTGCACCAGGCGGCCATCTGCTGGCACCAGATTGCCAGCAGACAGGAGCACTACGTCACCGGGAACGAGGTCAAAAACGGGAACGTCGCGGGATTTTCCATCGCGCACCACGGTGGCCGTGATGGCCACCTGCAATGCCAAACGCGCCGCTGCACGCCCCGCCCTGTAGGCCTGAACAAAGTCCAGGGTGACACTCATCACAACGATCACGCCAATTACCACGGCGCCTGTCATGTCTCCACTCAAAGCCGAAACCACACTGGCTGCCAGCAATACCAGCACCAGCGGGTTTCGAAAATGGGCAAAAAATTGCAGCGCAACAGCCCGCTGGATTGTGGGGCGGAGTCGATTGGGGCCGTAGTGCACCAGCCTCTGGACGGCCTCACTGCTGGTCAGTCCGGTCAATGCGCTCCCCAGGTGAATTGAAACGTGCCAGAAATTGGCGCGGTTTGGAAAGAGGAGTGACGCTACGCCTCCAAGCCAATCATGTTTTGATTGAAGTCAAGATCAACACATTTTTATCGTCAGGAGTTTTCAGGGAGTGGATGCAAAACCCGTTTCAAAGTTGCATGTGCGGCAGTGGCAAAAACGAGGAGGGGTCGCCACGGCTGCTGCGATTGGTTATGCTCTTCTTTCCCTATATTTGAAAGTTGCTCATGTTGTTAGATGTGGATGAATCCCAACTGGTACTGGTGGATTTCCAGGTTCGATTGATGCCGGTCATACAGGACTCGCAAATGGTTTTGGCCAATGCAGTTCGTCTGGCTCAAATGGCGGCGCTTCTTAAAGTACCCGCTTTTGCGACCGAGCAGAATCCGTCCAGGCTGGGCGAAAGTGTTCCTGAGTTACGTGGCGTGTTGAACCATGCTCAGGCTCGGGTGCTTGGCAAGATGCAGTTCAGTGCGGTCGAAGAGGGACTGGGTGAATGGCTGCGTCCTCCGGCCAAGCCCGTACAAGGCAATGCGCGTAGTTTGCCCAAGCATTTGCAGAAGCCGACCCAGGAAGACGCTGGGCGCGGGATGATCGTTTTGGCCGGTTGCGAGGCGCACATCTGTTTGCTGCAAACGGCTTTGGATTTACTGGAGGATGATTTTGAGGTATGGGTCGTGACTGACGCCTGTGGTTCTCGGACCGAGCGTAGCCGTGATGCCGCCTTTGACCGTCTGGCAGGTGCTGGGGCCGAATTGGTGACCACGGAGATGGTGGCCTTTGAGTGGGTGCGCAGTGCAGAGCATCCTGCGTTCAAGGAAATCCAGGCACTCATTAAATAGGTGCGCTGTATTTTCAGGTCATTGAAAGTCAGCTTCCTGCAAGTTGGCTATTCATAATTATGAATTCAGTTTCAACGACCCGCATGGAGACACACAATGACCAACTACGCAGAATTTCACCGTCGTTCTATTGAAGACCGCGACGGGTTTTGGGCCGAGCAATCCCAACTCGTAGATTGGCATACGCCGCCGCAGCAGGTGTGTGACTACAGCAATCCGCCGTTTGCGCGTTGGTTTGTGGGTGGAACTACCAATCTGTGCCACAACGCAGTAGACCGCCATCTAACGGATCGTGCGGATCAGCCAGCACTCATTGCTGTGTCTACCGAAACCAATACCGAGCAGACCTTTACCTTTTCACAACTGCACGGCGAGGTCCAGCGCATGGCCGCTTGTTTGCTGGAGCTGGGTGTTAAAAAAGGCGATCGTGTGCTGATTTATATGCCCATGATCGCGGAAGCGGCTTTTGCCATGCTGGCCTGCGTGCGGATTGGCGCCATCCATTCAGTGGTCTTTGGTGGTTTTGCGTCCGGTTCGCTCGCATCCCGTATCGAAGATGCTGAACCCAGCGTCATCGTGAGCGCGGACGCGGGTTCGCGCGGTGGCAAAGCGGTGGAGTACAAACCCTTGCTGGATGAAGCCATTCGACTCTCCAGTTACAAGCCAGCAGCCGTGCTTCTGGTGGACCGCAAGCTGGCTGCAATGCGTCTGGTCGCGGGGCGGGACCATTTGTGGAATGATTTGCGGCAAAAGCACCTCCAAACAGTGGTGCCATGTGAATGGGTGGATTCCACCCACCCCAGCTACACGCTCTATACCAGTGGAACCACTGGCAAACCCAAGGGCGTGCAACGCGATACGGGGGGGTACGCGGTCGCGTTGGCTGCGAGCATGAAGCATATCTATGGCGGTAACGCTGGTGAAACCTACTTCTCGACCAGCGATATCGGTTGGGTGGTAGGCCACAGTTACATCATTTATGGCCCCCTGATTTCAGGCATGGCGACCATCATGTATGAGGGCTTGCCAACACGCCCGGACGGGGGCATTTGGTGGAGTTTGGTAGAGAAATACAAAGTGACGGTGATGTTCAGCGCACCCACCGCAGTGCGGGTTTTGAAGAAGCAGGACCCTGCATTGCTCTCCAAATATGACCTTTCCAGCTTGCGCGCCCTGTTTTTAGCGGGTGAGCCACTGGATGAACCCACTGCAAAATGGATCAGCGAGAGTCTGGGCAAACCCATCATCGACAACTACTGGCAAACCGAGACGGGCTGGCCCATCCTCTCCCTGTGCAATGGGGTGGAGCAATCCAATAGCAAATTTGGGTCGCCCGGCAGGGCTGTTTACGGCTATGACGTGAAGTTGCTGGACGACCAGACTGGAGAGGAATTGACAGGCCCCAACCAGAAAGGTGTGGTAGCTGTTGAAGGGCCTCTGCCTCCCGGTTGTTTGCAAACAATATGGCGTGACGATGAGCGTTTCGTCAAGACGTACTGGTCCAGCGTTCCTGGAAAGATGGTGTACAGCACCTTTGATTGGGGCATCCGTGATGCCGATGGGTACTTCTTCATATTGGGTCGTACCGATGATGTGATCAATGTCGCAGGGCACCGTTTGGGAACCCGCGAGATTGAAGAAAGCATCTCGGGCCATGCCGGGATTGCCGAGGTGGCCGTGGTGGGCATGGCTGATCAACTCAAGGGGCAGGTGGCGATCGCCTTCGCCGTAGTCAAGGATGCAGGTTTGCTGACCGATGACGCTGCACGCCGTACCCTGGAAAGTGAAGTCATGAAGCGCGTGGACAACGACCTCGGTGCGGTTGCCCGTCCATCGCGGGTGTTGTTTGTGAGCACCTTGCCAAAAACCCGCAGCGGCAAGATGCTGCGCCGTGCGATTCAGGCTGTATGTGAAGGCCGGGATCCCGGGGATTTGACCACCATGGAAGACCCGGCTGCCCTGCAGCAAATCAAAGATTTGATTGCGGTTTAGCTGAGCGCCAATGACTCAAACGCCTTACCTTTGGCTGACGCTTCGTTGAATATCGTTGCGCAATCCGCATGATTTGTCGCAGGAAAAACTTTGATGGTGCCGCATTCAGTGGCACAATCCGGACTGCAATTTAGGCCCTTCCCATGCCACAGTCGCATCCGCAAACCGGTCAAGCCGTGTCGCGGAAGGTTAATTTAACAAGCTTTAACCAGCTAATGTTTCCTCAAGGGAAACGGAGGTCAGCGGAATATGAGTGAATCAACGTCCCAAGGGGCGAATCAGGCTTCAACGGTCTATCAAGCCTATCAAAACAACACCTACCTTTTTGGTGGGAATGCTCCGTATGTCGAAGAGATGTACGAAAACTACCTTGCCAACCCAGGAAGCGTGCCCGATTCCTGGCGCGATTACTTTGATGCATTGCAGCATGTGCCCGCTGTTGATGGCAGCAGTGCCAAGGACGTAGCACACCAGCCCGTCATCAATGCTTTTGCCGAACGTGCAAAACAGGGCGGAACCAAAGTGGTATTGGCCACGGGTGCGGACTCCGAGATGGGGCGCAAGAGAACTGCTGTTCAGCAGTTGATTGCAGCTTACCGCAACGTGGGTGCGCGTTGGGCTGACCTTGATCCCCTTAAGCGCACAGAGCGCGACAAAATTCCGGAGCTTGAACCGGCCTTCTACGGTTTCAATGATGCGGACCAGGAAACCGTTTTCAACATCAGCAATACCTTCTTCGGCAAAGACTCCATGAGTCTGCGCGAGTTGCTGAATGCTCTGCGTGAAACCTACTGCGGCACCATTGGTGTCGAGTACATGTATGCCACCGACCAGAACCAAAAACGCTGGTGGCAACAAAAGCTGGAGGCTTCCCGCAGTAAACCCCAATTCAATGCTGAAAAGAAACAGCACATCCTGGAGCGCCTGACCGCTGCAGAAGGCTTGGAGCGATTCCTCCATACCAAATATGTCGGTCAAAAACGCTTCTCGCTGGAAGGTGGTGAGAGTTTTATTGCCGCCATGGATGAGCTGATTCAGCAAGCCGGCGCCAAAGGTGTGCAGGAAATCGTGATTGGCATGGCCCACCGCGGGCGCTTGAACGTGCTGGTGAATACCCTGGGCAAAATGCCTGCGGATTTGTTCGCTGAGTTTGACCACACCGCCCCTGAAGAGTTGCCAGCGGGCGATGTGAAGTACCACCAGGGTTTCAGCTCTGACGTGTCCACCATGGGCGGACCGGTGCACCTGTCATTGGCGTTCAACCCTTCGCACCTTGAAATTGTGAACCCGGTGGTCGAAGGTTCTGTGCGTGCCCGTATGGACCGGCGCAATGACCCCACAGGCAATCAGGTTCTGCCGGTGCTGGTGCATGGTGATGCGGCCTTTGGCGGCCAGGGTGTGAACCAGGAAACCCTGGCGCTGGCCCAGACCCGTGGCTACACCACGGGC
Organism: Burkholderiales bacterium RIFCSPLOWO2_12_FULL_61_40; assembly: GCA_001770935.1. Taxonomy (GTDB): domain Bacteria; phylum Pseudomonadota; class Gammaproteobacteria; order Burkholderiales; family Burkholderiaceae_C; genus Allorhodoferax. Next base: position 19,253 of record MESI01000023.1, read on the forward strand.
GGTACGGTGCATATCATCATCAACAACCAGATTGGTTTCACCACGTCCGACCCGCGCGACATGCGTTCGAGCGCGTTTTGTACCGACATCGTGAAGATGGTGGAGTCGCCTGTATTGCATGTCAATGGGGATGACCCCGAAGCCGTGGTACTGGCCACCCAACTGGCCCTTGAATTCCGGATGGAGTTCCGCCAAGACGTAGTGGTCGACATCACCTGCTTCCGGAAACTGGGCCACAACGAACAAGACACCCCCAGCCTGACCCAGCCGCTGATGTACAAGAAGATTACGTCACACCCCGGTACGCGCAAGCTGTACGCGGACAAGTTGGCGACCCAAGGTTTGGGGGCCACGTTGGGCGATGACATGGTCAAAGCCTACCGGACCGCAATGGATGCGGGCAAGCACACCATTGATCCGGTGCTGACCAACTTCAAGAGCAAGTATTCGGTGGACTGGTCGCCCTTTTTGGGCAAAAAATGGACCGATGCTGGCGACACCGCCATTCCCCTGATCGAGTGGAAGCGCCTGTCCGAAAAGCTCACTACTATCCCTGTCGGCGTAACACCGCACCAACTTGTCAAGAAAGTGTATGACGATCGCGCAGCCATGGGACGCGGTGAAATCAACGTGGACTGGGGCATGGGTGAGCACATGGCGTTTGCTTCACTGGTGGCCAGTGGCTACCCCGTGCGTTTGAGTGGTGAAGACTGCGGGCGGGGTACATTCACCCACCGCCACGCCGTGGTTCACGACCAGGCTCGCGAAAAGTGGGACGCAGGCACTTACGTGCCCTTGCAAAATGTGGCCGATAACCAGGCACCGTTTGTGGTCATCGACTCCATCCTGTCTGAAGAAGCGGTGTTGGGCTTCGAATACGGCTATGCGTCCAATGACCCCAATACGCTGGTGATCTGGGAAGCCCAGTTTGGTGACTTCGCCAATGGCGCGCAAGTGGTGATTGACCAATTCATTGCGTCCGGGGAAGTGAAATGGGGGCGTGTGAACGGCATCACGCTGATGCTTCCGCACGGTTATGAAGGCCAAGGCCCTGAGCACAGCTCGGCGCGTCTGGAGCGTTTCATGCAACTGAGTGCAGACACCAATATGCAGGTGGTCCAGCCCACCACGGCAAGCCAAATCTTCCACGTGTTGCGTCGCCAGATGGTGCGCAATCTGCGCAAGCCTTTGGTCATCATGACACCGAAATCCCTGCTGCGCGCAAAAGACGCGGCATCCCCTTTGAGCGAGTTCACCCGGGGCGGTTTCCAAACGGTTATTCCGGAAAACAAGGCGCTCAAGGCCGAGAAGGTCAAGCGCATCGTGGCTTGCTCCGGCAAGGTTTATTACGATTTGGTCAAAAAACGCGAGGAAAGAGGCGACGACGTGGCAATCTTGCGCGTCGAACAACTCTATCCTTTCCCGCACAAAGCGTTTGCGACGGAACTCAAAAAGTACCCCAACGCCACCGAGGTGGTGTGGTGCCAGGATGAGCCGCAGAACCAGGGAGCCTGGTTCTTTGTGCAGCACTATCTGCACGAAAACATGACCGAAGGCCAAAAGCTGGGTTACTCCGGGCGCGCGGCTTCCGCGTCCCCCGCAGTCGGCTATTCGCATCTTCACCAAGAGCAGCAAAAGGCGCTGGTTGACGGCGCGTTCGCGAAGCTCAAAGGCTTTGTCCTGACCAAATAAATACAGAATACAGAAAGAATTGATATGGCTCTCGTAGACGTAAAAGTGCCCCAGCTCTCAGAATCTGTGGCGGAAGCAACTATGTTGCAGTGGAAGAAAAAGGTTGGCGACGCGGTCGCGATCGATGAAATCCTGGTCGAAATTGAAACCGACAAAGTTGTTCTGGAAGTGCCTGCACCTGCCGCTGGCGTATTGGCAGAGTTGGTGGTGGGCGATGGTGCAACCGTTTTGGCGGAGCAGCTGATTGCCCGCATTGACACCGAAGGTAAAGCCGGTGCTGCTGCGCCCCAGGCCGCAGTGGCAGCGGCGCCTGCCGCGCAAGCGCAAGCTGCTGCCGCAAGCAACTCCAAGGCAGGCGTGGCCATGCCTGCTGCGGCCAAGCTGATGGCGGACAACAACTTGGCATCGGGTTCGGTGCCTGGCACTGGCAAAGATGGCCGAGTGACCAAGGGCGATGTACTGGGCGCTGTAGCTTCTGCTGCGTCTGCTCCTAAAACAGTAGCTGCTGTCGCAATCCCCACGGGCGTTCGGACCACTTCTTTGCCCCAGGTTTCTGCTCCTTCGGTGAACTTGGGCGACCGTCCAGAGCAGCGCGTGCCGATGAGCCGCCTGCGTGCCCGTGTGGCGGAACGTTTGTTGCAGTCCCAGAGCAGCAATGCCATTCTGACGACTTTCAACGAAATCAACATGGCGCCCGTCATGGACATGCGCAAACGCATGCAAGAGCGCTTCGAGAAGGAACACGGCGTGAAGCTGGGTTTCATGAGTTTCTTCGTCAAGGCGGCGGTGCATGCCTTGAAGAAATTCCCCGTGTTGAACGCCTCGGTGGACGGCACAGACATTGTGTACCACGGTTACTTTGACATTGGTATCGCGGTCGGCTCGCCCCGTGGTTTGGTGGTGCCGATTTTGCGCAATGCCGACCAGATGAGCTTTGCCGATATTGAGAAGAAAATTGCCGAATTCGGCCAAAAGGCCAAGGATGGCAAGCTGGGTATTGAAGACATGACTGGTGGTACTTTCTCCATCTCCAACGGCGGCACCTTTGGCTCCATGATGTCCACCCCCATCATCAATCCACCGCAAAGTGCGATTTTGGGCGTGCACGCGACCAAAGACCGCGCCATGGTGGAAAACGGCCAAGTGGTGGTGCGCCCCATGAACTACTTCGCCATGAGTTACGACCACCGCATCATTGACGGCCGCGAAGCGGTCTTGGGCCTGGTGGCCATGAAGGAAGCGCTGGAAGATCCTGCACGCTTGCTGTTCGATATCTAAAGGCTACCTTCATAGACCCACCCGTGTGGCCTGACTCTGTGTCTCGCCCATCGGTGGGTTTATCTTTAACCAACACACTGGAAATTTCATGAGCAAACAATTCGACGTCATCGTCATCGGCGGTGGCCCTGGGGGCTACATCGCAGCTATTCGCGCAGCACAGTTGGGCTTCAACGTGGCCTGTATCGACGAGTGGAAAAACGACAAGGGTGGGCCCGCTCCCGGCGGCACTTGCACCAATGTGGGTTGTATTCCCTCCAAGGCCCTGTTGCAGTCGTCCGAGCACTTTAACCATGCCAACCACCACTTTGCCGAGCACGGCATTGAGGTCAAGGGTGTGAGCATGGATGTGGCCAAAATGATCTCCCGCAAGAATACGGTGGTGAAGCAAAACAACGACGGCATCCTGTACTTGCTCAAGAAGAACAAGATTGCCTTCTTCCATGGCCGTGGTTCGTTTGCCAAGGCCGTGGACGGCGGCTACCAAATCCAAGTGGCCGGTGCTGCTGAAGAAGTGATGGTTGGCAAGCACATCATCCTGGCTACCGGCTCCAACGCCCGTGCCTTGCCGGGCACACCGTTTGACGAAGTCAATGTGCTGTCGAATGATGGTGCCTTGAACATCGGCGCCGTTCCCAAGAAACTGGGCCTGATTGGCTCAGGCGTGATCGGTCTGGAAATGGGCTCCGTGTGGAAGCGTCTCGGCGCGGAAGTGACGATTCTGGAAGGCTTACCCACTTTCTTGGGCGCGGTGGACGAGCAAGTGGCCAAAGAAGCGCACAAGGCCTTTACGAAGCAGGGTTTGAAGATTGAGCTGGGCGTCAAAGTCGGTGAGATCAAGAACGGCAAGAAAGGCGTGTCGGTGGCCTATACCAATGCCAAGGGTGAAGCCCAGGCGCTGGACGTAGACAAGCTCATCATTTCCATTGGCCGCGTGCCCAACACCATTGGTTTGAACACCGAAGCGGTGGGCCTGCAACTCGACGAACGTGGCGCGATTGTGGTGGACGGCGACTGCAAAACCAATTTGCCCCATGTGTGGGCGGTGGGTGATGTGGTGCGTGGCCCCATGCTGGCCCACAAGGCGGAAGAAGAGGGCGTTGCCGTGGCGGAGCGTATCGCGGGTCAGCACGGCCATGTCAACTTCAATACCATTCCATGGGTCATCTACACCAGTCCGGAAATTGCCTGGGTGGGCCGCACCGAGCAGCAGCTCAAGGCAGATGGCGTGGCCTACAAGGCAGGATCGTTTCCCTTCCTGGCCAATGGCCGTGCCCGTGCGCTGGGGGATACCACCGGTTTTGTGAAGTTCCTGGCCGATGCCACAACCGATGAAATTCTGGGCGTGCATATCGTGGGTCCACAGGCCAGCGAGCTGATTTCCGAAGCCGTAGTTGCCATGGAGTTCAAGGCCAGTGCCGAAGACATTGCCCGTATTTGCCATGCCCACCCCTCTTTGAGTGAAGCCACCAAGGAAGCGGCCCTGGCAGTGGACAAGCGCACCCTGAATTTCTGATTTTATGAATAAAAATGGCTGCTAGCCCCCGTGAATACTGCGCAGGCAGCTACTTTTTTCATAGCAAATCGGAGTGAGTGTTGAGCGTTAAAAAAACCTACGAAGCCGAGTTGGCCGCGCGTGCCTACAAAGCTGATTCGGCCCAGTTGCGGGCCGTGGAGGCGTTGGAGCGATGCGCCCAGGAGTGGTCGCATTTCAAGGAAAAACGATCCAACGCGATCAAGAAGCTGATCAACCGGCCTGATATCCCCCGTGGCGTGTACATGTTTGGTGGAGTGGGGCGGGGCAAAAGTTTCTTGATGGATTGTTTTTACAACGCGGTTCCGCTCAAACGCAAAACTCGCCTGCATTTTCACGAATTCATGCGAGAGGTGCACCGGGAGTTGTCGGACCTGCAAGGCACGGTCAATCCCCTGGACGTGCTGGCCCAACGCATGGCCAAACGCTACCGCTTGATTTGTTTCGACGAGTTCCATGTGGCGGATATTACCGATGCCTTGATCCTGCATCGGCTGCTTTCTGCACTGTTCGACAACGGCGTGGGTCTGGTGACCACCTCCAATTTTCGACCGGACGATCTGTACCCCGGAGGCATGCACCGGGACCGCATCTTGCCGGCGATTGCGTTGCTCAATGCGCGGCTGGAGGTGCTGAGCGTAGACAATGGGACCGACTACCGGCGACGGGCGTTGGAAACGGTGCAGCTGTACCATGTACCGATGGGGGGCGTGGCAGACCAGGCGATGGAACAGGCTTTCAATGCGCTGGCCGAATCCCATGATGAAGACCCCGTTTTGCACATTGAAGCCCGCCAAATCCGGGCGCGCCGCAAAGCCGGAGGGGTAGTTTGGTTTGATTTCAAGGCCCTGTGTGGTGGCCCGCGCTCTCAAAATGACTATTTGGAGATCGCATCGCGATTTCACACGGTTTTTTTGAGCGATGTGCCCCATATGCCCGTGCGCATGGCATCAGAGGCGCGGCGATTTACCTGGCTGGTGGATGTGTTGTATGACCGCCGCGTCAAGCTGGTCATGTCGGCCGAGGTGGAGCCGCAGGCGCTGTACACCGAGGGACCCATGGCGCATGAGTTTCCCCGGACGGTTTCCCGCCTCAATGAGATGCAGTCGCAAGAGTTTTTGGCGCTGGAGCGGCGTGTGGTCGACACCACTTTGACCTGAATTCAAGGCAGGGCCACAGAAATCACCCTGTGGTTATCAGGCGAGGGGTTCTAGCTTGACGACCACCAGAGAGAGGTTGTCGCCGCCACCGTGACCTCGGGATCGTGCCTTTTCGATCAGAAATTCAGTGGCTTCGCGCGCCGAAAGCGTGGAAAGCACCGATCCAATTTCACCGGTATTGAAATAATGCCAGACCCCGTCACTGCAAGTCATGAGTACATCGCCAGGGCGCAATTGGGGGATGAAGTGAAAATCCACCGGCGGATCGGTTTCCGTACCCAGGCATCCCATCAAAATATTGGATTGGGGGTGAACCGAGGCCTGCTCCTCGGTCAATTCACCCCGGTTTACCAAGGCTTGAACGTAGGAGTGATCCATGGTGCGTTTGACGAAACGGCTGCCGTGGAAATGGTAGATGCGAGAGTCACCGGTGTGGGCCCAATGGCAGTCACCGCCGGGATTGATCAAAAAAGCAGCCAAGGTGCTATGCGGCTCTTCCTCGGCGGAAATGGCGGTCAATTTGATAACAATATGGGCCTCTTGCACGATCTGCATCAGGGTGGCTGCCGCATCGTCAGTTTGGGGGTCATAACGCTCAAACAGCTGCTTGGCGGTCATCATGACCTGGTCGGATGCCTTTCTGCCCCCGCTGCGTCCCCCCATACCGTCGGCGACGATGGCCAAAATACACCCATTCACCCTGGAATGTTTCAGCAAGGCAACCTGATCCTGCTGGTAATCCCGGTCTCCCTTGTGGATGCCGGTGGATGCGGTGAGTCTGTAACCAGTGGCCATAGGGGGCTGCTTTAAAGCAATTGTTTCTGCAAAAAGGGTGTCAGGCCGTATTATCGAGCCACCTTGGACCGCACGAGCGATATTTAACCCGTACTTTCCCCATTTTTCCTGTGGACGCAAATCTTCATTTTCCAGAACGCCGTCTGATCGAACTGCGCATAGAACACGGTGATCTTGACGCGCTGATAGACGGCGCGGCCGCGGTCACTCCAACGGATGAGTTGATGATGCGCCGTTTAAAAAAAAGGCGCCTGGCCTTGCGTGACGAAATTGCGCGGGTAGAGCGTGAGTTGGACCCCGACGAGCCGGCTTGACCCATGGCCCTGCAGGATGCCGTGGGGCATGTTTTCGGTGTGGATGGGCCGCTATCGCTCGCACTGGACGGGTTCAAACCCCGGTCGGGACAGACGCGCATGGCATTGGCGGTTGCCAAAACCATCACTGAAGGGGGGGTGTTGGTCGCTGAGGCTGGCACGGGGATCGGTAAGACCTATGCCTATCTGGTTCCCGCATTGCTCAGTGGTGGAACGGTTCTGGTATCGACAGCCACCAAAGCTTTGCAGGACCAATTGTTTCATCGTGACATTCCCCGATTGCGGACCGCTTTGAATTTACCCCTTCGCGTAGCCTTGCTGAAGGGGCGAAGCAGCTATCTCTGCCTGCAGCGACTGGCCTTCGCACGACAGGATTCGCGCGCCAACCACCCCACCGCGATGCGGCAATTGGCGCAGGTGGAGCGCTGGGCAGTGACCACACAAGCCGGAGATCTGGCAGAGCTGGAGGTGGATGAAGAGGCTTCTGTGGTTCCGTTGGTGACCTCCACCCGCGAGAATTGCTTGGGAGCGCGATGCCCCCAGTCGCACAATTGCCACGTCAATATGGCAAGAAGCAGGGCGCTGGCCGCAGATGTGGTCGTTGTCAATCACCATTTGTTCTTTGCGGACTTGAATATTCGGGAATCCGGTGTAGCGGAACTGCTGCCCACCGTGCGCGCGGTGATTTTTGATGAGGCCCATCAACTCAATGACATAGGGGTACAGTTTCTTGGGCGCCAGCTGACCACCGGACAACTGGCGGCCTTTAGCCGGGACCTTGTGATCCAGGGTCTGCAATGGGCGCGTGGTTTTGCCAACTGGAATTTGATGGTCCTGGATTTGGATCGCGCTGCTGCTGCCCTGCGCAAGCTGTGTGGGCAGGGTGTTCCTACTGGAAAACGCCGCTGGAACAGCCATGCCCCGCAGAGCATTGCAGAGCGGGCGTGGGTCAGCGTGATGGCGGTTCTACGTGCCGTGGTGCAAGATGCCGCGGGCGCACTGGGAAACGTGGCCGAATGCTCGCCAGAACTGAAAAGGCTACAGGACCGGGCGACTGCTTTAATTGAAAAAATTGACCACTTCTCACACCCTGCTGACCCGGGGCAGGTGCGTTGGCTGGAGTCGGGGGATCAGGTCCGGCTGGTCGAGTCTCCTTTGGACATTGCCGAGGTAATGCAGTCCAGAGTCGTCGGAAGCGACGCAAGAAATGGGGGCGGAAAATCGTTGATTTTCACGTCTGCCACACTGGGTGGCGACGACAAGATGGAGTGGTTCGTGAACGCCTGTGGTCTGCAGGGGGCCACCCTGCTCCAAGTGGAAAGCCCTTTTGATTACGCCACGCAGGCGTCACTTTACATCCCGAGGCAGATGCCCAAGCCCAGCGACTCCTTGCACAGTGGATCCGTCGCGATGCTTGCTGCGCAAAGTGCCGCCGTGCTTGGGGGACGCACCTTGTTGTTAACCACCAGTTTGCGCGCTTTGCGCAATATTGGGTCCGCTTTGCAGCAACACTTCTCGCAGGCCAATGGCATTGAGGTTCTGGTGCAGGGGCAGTTGCCCAAAAGAGAGTTGCTGGAGCGCTTTAGTCTGGGCTCCAGTGGAAGTTTTAACGGATGCATACTCGTTGCATCTGCCTCATTTTGGGAGGGGGTCGATGTTCCCGGTGATGCCTTGCAAATGGTCATTGTTGACAAACTTCCTTTTGCACCACCCGGAGATCCGTTGTTGGAAGCCAGAGAGCTTCAGATGGAATCCACCGGAAAAAACGCTTTCAAGCATTTTCAGCTGCCACAAGCAGCTATGGCCTTAAAACAGGGCGCTGGCCGACTGATCCGACGCGAAACGGACCGCGGTGTATTGGTTGTTTGTGATGTGCGCTTGCTCCAAATGGGTTATGGACGCAAGATATTGGCCGCACTGCCACCTATGAAATTTCTAACCACCCGTGAGCAGTTTCAAGATGCACTGCACGCACTTACCAAACCTTCCACCATGGATCCGTGTTGGACCTAGCGCCGCGTGACAAAAACTCGGACTGGGGATAGTTTTTTTCAAGCACCCGCTTGGCGTCATCGCGAAGCTGTGCCATTCCGAGGGCGTCGTACGACTTGTAAATAATGAACAACGCCTCTTCAATCGCTGGAACATCGCGGTAATCTGCTACCGCGAGTTGCGCGCGGTTGATGGCTGCCAAATAGGCGCCGCGCTTGTAGTAGTAGCGTGCAACATACACTTCATATTGGGCCAGCGATCCAACGATGTAATTCATGCGTTGGCGCGCATCGGGTGCGTAACGCGAATCCGGGAAGCGTGAAACCAGTTCTTTAAATGACTCAAAAGACTCTTTGGAGGCCTTTTGGTCACGCTCTGCCAAATCTTGGCGGGTGACGTCGGAAAACATGCCCAGATCGTCGTTGAAATTGATGATTCCCTTGAGGTAGAGGGCATAGTCCAACGCCGGGCTCGCGGGATGCAATTTCATGAACCGCTCTAATGTGGCCAGCGCTTGCGCCGGCTCTGCCGTTTTATAGTGCGCGTAGGCTTTGTCCAGTTGGGCTTGCTGCGCCAGTGGTGTACCGGCTGCGCGGGCCTCCAGCTTTTCCAGCAAGGGGACGGCCTTGTCCCATTGCCCCAATGCCATCTCATCTTTGGCTTCAGCGTAGAGCGTATTGGGACTCATGCCAGCGGTTTTGTCGACAGGTGTTGTCGAACAGCCTGTCAGCAATAATGCACCCAAGGTCAACAGAGATGCACTGACGACCGATAATTTGACACGAAGCATTATGGGAAACTTTCTTGAAACAGACCGAACCGATTATATCGAGCGCCCCAATAACAACGGATCCTGACGATGGCGGAGACACTGCTGCCGAGGTGGAATGGCGCCGCGTGGAGGTCACCGCTTTGCAGCATGGCGAACGGATTGACCGTGCATTGGTCGATATAGCGCCGGAGTTCTCACGCAACTACCTGCAGCAGCTCATTGAAGCCGGTTGCGTTTCCGTCAATGCGAAGCGGGTTGTCAAGCCGTCGCAAAAGGTGAAGGCCGGTGATACGGTGGTGATTGAGTTGAGGCCTACGCCGCAGAGCCAGGCTTTCAAGCCGGAAGATATGCAACTGCAGGTGGTATATGAAGACGAGCACATCCTGGTCATCAATAAGCCTGCAGGTCTGGTTGTTCACCCTGCACCTGGGAATTGGAGCGGTACGCTGCTCAACGGCCTCTTGGCTTACGATAAAACCAGTGCCTTGATCCCCAGGGCTGGAATCGTGCATCGTCTTGACAAGGACACCAGTGGTCTGATGGTTGTGGCCCGGACTCGGGTGGTTATGGACGCCTTGGTGCAGGCCATTGCCGCGCGGGAGGTCAGCCGGCAGTATTTGGCGGTGGCCCATCGCCCCTGGATGGGTTCGCAAAGTGTTTCCGTAGATGCGCCGGTAGGACGCGATCCCCGAAACCGTTTGCGTATGGCGGTAGTGGATTTGGAAAAAACCCCAGGTAAAACCGCAAAAACCGATGTGATTCTTGTTGCGAATGCACACACCGGTTGCCTGGTTCGGTGCATTTTGCATACGGGGCGCACCCATCAAATCCGGGTGCATATGGCATCAATAGGCCACCCGCTGGTTGCTGATCTTGTATACGGCGGAGCGGGTGTTCCTGAGATGAATCGCCAGGCCTTGCACGCATGTCGGTTGGCGCTGGTGCATCCGATTACCGGTGCACAGTTGGTGTTCGAGGCACCACTGCCCCTGGATTTCATGGGTCTTATGGAAGCCTGGGGCCTGCGCTACAATCCACCCATGGGGTCGAAATGACCTAAGCACCTTGGTTAAAAGCCGAGAATAGGCACGGTGAGTTCTTCACAACTGCTGCCATCCAGATGAAATCAAGTTGATTGCTTGCTTTTTTAGTGACGTTTCCAGAATAGCCTGACTATGAATATGGCGGAAGCAAAGCGAGTCTTGGAGACTTCCTTGATTTGCTCGCAGCAACCTTTGCAGGTGCGCGAATTGCGCGTGCTCTTCAAGGATGCTCTTGGTGCAGACACAATCAAGACGCTGCTTGAAGAATTGAAAAATGATTGGGCGACCAAAGGCGTAGAGTTGGTCCATGTGGCCACGGGTTGGCGTTTTCAGAGTCGGCCAGAGTTGCGTGAGTATCTCGACCGGCTGCACCCCGAAAAACCGCCGCGTTATACGCGGGCAACCTTGGAAACGTTGGCGATCATTGCGTATCGGCAGCCGGTGACGCGTGGGGATATGGAAGATATTCGGGGCGTCACCATTAACTCCTTGCTCATCAAGCAACTGGAAGACCGGGGATGGGTGGAGGTGATTGGCCACCGCGAGGCAGCAGGGCGACCTGCGCTTTTTGCGACCACCAGACAATTTTTGGATGATCTGGGACTTGAATCGCTAGATCAATTGCCCTTGTTGGAGAGCTCGGCACAGTCAGCAAACGTTTTCGAAACGTTTGCTGACGCTGTTGGGGATGCAATGGTTTTGCCTGAGGCCAAGGTTGGCGCTTCAGGCGATGCAGAGTTACAACTGGATATATCTTTGGACGCAGTGAGCGCCGAGGTACTACCACCTTTGAATGGAATTTCAACATGAACGAAATCACCCCCGGGGCCGAAGTGCCTACACCAGGCATGGAGTCTGGCGTCGACGCGATGCCCGTGCTGGCAAGTGACTTGCCTGTGGCAGTCGAGCATAAAGATGCTGGCAAGGCGGGGGGGGGCGATTTCGACAATCGGTTTAATGACGTTATTTCTGGCCAGTTTGACGCCGATGAGGAGCTGCTGGATTTGATGCCGCCCAAACGTGTTTTGGCGCCACTGGCCGAAACACCTAAACTGCACAAGGTATTGGCCCAGTCGGGCATGGGCTCGCGGCTTGAAATGGAGCAGTTGATATTGGAGGGGCGTATCTCCGTCAATAACGAGCCTGCGCACATCGGGCAAAGAATTCAGTTTGGCGACAACATCAAGGTGAACGGTAAGCCGATCCGGTTTCGCATAGATGCCCCGCCGGCCAGGGTGATTGCATACCACAAGCCTGTGGGTGAGGTGGTCACCCATGATGATCCGCAGAATCGCCCAACAGTTTTTCGTCGACTTCCCAAATTGCACCAAGGAAAATGGCAGTCGGTGGGGCGATTGGATTTGAATACGGAAGGTTTGCTGCTCTTTACAACGTCGGGTGAACTGGCGAACAATTTGATGCATCCCCGGTTTGGACTGGAGCGCGAGTATGCGGTGCGTGTTCTTGGTTCATTGAACAAGGAAGAAAAGCAGATGCTGTTGGATGGGGTCAAGCTGGACGACGGTGTGGCGCAGTTTGGGTCGATCGAGGATGGCGGTGGAGAAGGGTCGAATTGTTGGTACAGGGTCACTATTTCCGAAGGGCGTAACCGTGAAGTGCGCAGGATGCTGGAAGCGGTCGGACATGCAGTCAGCCGTTTGATCCGTATCCGCTATGGCGCAATGGTGCTGCCACGCGGTTTGAAGCGCGGCGCCTGGATGGAGCTTGACGAAGCCGACATTCGTGGGTTGGCGCAGGCGGCCGGAGGGCGAAAAGAATCAGGCGAGTTGGGGCAAGGAGATGGTGTTTCGCACGAATCCCGTCCGGGGCGGGTGGATCGCTCCGCAGGCCAGGGGAAACGAAGGGGGGGGCGTACCGGAGGACCACGTGGTGCCAACAATGGGCAACGTGGAAAGCCGCCGTCCGCAGCCCGCAATGGCAGTGGGATGGGGTCCGGTGGAAGCCGTGGCGGCGACAATCGACAAGGTAAGGCAGATCCGCGCCAAGGTGGGGCAAGTCAACCAGATCCTATGAAAACTGCATTTGGTTACATCGGTGCCGATAGTTTTACCCGCCAGCGTCAAGATGCGGGACAACGCCCACGCGGTGCTCAGGGTGGCTCTCGTGGCGGTCGGAAAGGCAGGTAGTCTTGAATGCTAAAATCGCAGGCTTTGCTCCAGCAGGGGTGAAAAATTTACCAACCTAGTTCTGGAAATATTATGACAATCGAACGCACTCTCTCCATCATCAAGCCTGACGCAGTAGCCAAAAATGTTATTGGCCAAATTTATGCACGTTTTGAGGCTGCTGGCCTGAAGGTTGTGGCAGCACGCCTGGCCCATTTGTCGCGCGGTGAGGCGGAAGCGTTTTACGCTGTGCACAAAGAGCGTCCATTTTTCAAAGATTTGGTGGATTTCATGATTTCCGGGCCTGTCATGATTCAGGCACTCGAAGGTGAAAATGCTATTTTGAAGAACCGTGATCTGATGGGTGCCACCGATCCCAAGAAAGCTGCACCTGGAACGATTCGCGCTGATTTTGCTGACAGCATTGATGCAAATGCGGTGCATGGATCGGATGCTGCTGAGACTGCCGCCGCCGAGGTTGCATTCTTTTTTGCTGGCATGAACGTTTATTCACGTTAAGTTATGTAATGACGGCCAATCTACTGGATTTTGATCTTGAGGAATTGGCCGTTTTTTGCGAGCGGCTGGGAGAAAAACGCTTTCGAGCGACCCAGCTTTTCCGATGGATTCATCAAAAGGGTGCATCTCAATTTGATGAGATGAGCGATCTCGCAAAATCTTTGCGTGAAAAGCTAGAAACCTCTGCCTGCATTCAGGCGCTTGGTGTTGTTTCGCAACATATTTCAGCCGATGGCACCATAAAGTGGTTATTCGATGTCGGGAATGGGGATGTTGTAGAAGCAGTTTTTATACCGGAAACTGACCGTGGCACCTTGTGCATATCGTCGCAAGCCGGGTGCGCAGTGGGGTGCCGGTTTTGCTCAACCGGGCACCAGGGTTTTAGCCGAAATTTGACCGCCGGTGAAATTATTGCGCAGCTCTGGTTCGCAGAGCACTTTTTGCGCAGGCATTTGGGCGTCTCTGACCGTGTCATTTCCAACGTGGTAATGATGGGAATGGGCGAGCCGCTTCAGAACTATGCTGCACTGGTTCAGTCTTTGCGGGTCATGCTGAGTGACCATGCTTATGGTTTGTCGCGTCGGCGCGTAACGGTGTCGACATCGGGCGTGGTGCCCATGATAGATCGCTTGGGACAAGATTGCCCGGTAGCCTTGGCAGTGTCCCTTCATGCACCAAATGATGCCTTGCGTGATAACCTGGTTCCATTGAATCGGAAATATCCTATCGCCGAACTGTTGCAAGCTTGCAAACGGTATTTGGCGTTTGCTCCGCGCGATTTCATCACTTTTGAGTACTGCATGCTGGATGGTGTCAACGATTCGCCGCAACATGCTGTCGAGTTGGTCAAACTTGTTCGGCAAGATGTCGGCGCAGGTGCCTGGTGTAAATTTAACCTTATTCCATTTAATCCATTTCCCGCCTCCGGGCTCGTTCGCTCGTCACAAAGCGCTGTTATGGCGTTCGCCAGAATCCTGAGTGATTCTGGAATAGTGACGACGATTCGCAAAACACGTGGCGATGATATCGATGCAGCATGCGGGCAACTTGCTGGCGATGTTAAGGACCGTACCGATGTTCACAACCGCATGTCGCGTCAGCGCAACGTGATATTGAAACCCACGTTCAAAATTGTTCCTATTAAGCATGAGGATGGTGTTAATGAATAAAGTAGGCCGGGCTGGTGTCATGCTGCGATTCTTCTTGCTATGGTCTTGTTTGGCATACATAACGGTTGGTGGATTGATGGGTTGTGCCTCCAAGGGGGGCGACGCAGAAATTAAATCGGATTTGCTGACGGATTCGGATGAACCAGAAAGCCGAAAGCGCGCCCGCATTCGACTTGAATTGGCTGTTGGGTATTACAGCAATGGGCAAACCACGATTGCCCTGGATGAACTCAAGCAGTCTATCAATGCCGATCCTACCTTGTTCGATGCATATAACCTGCGAGGGTTGATCTATTCACGTCTCAACAATGTGCCACTCGCCGAAGAGAGTTTTCGGCGGGCTTTGGTTATCAATCCCAAGGCTGGCGGTGTACAGCACAACTATGCGTTATTGCTATGCCAACAGTCCCGATTTCCCGAGGCGATGCAGTTTTTTGCTGCGGCACTGGCTAACCCTGGCTACGGTGAACGGGCAAAAACCTGGATGGCACAAGGTGGGTGTGAGCTGAGCAATGGAAAAAAAGCTGAGGCGGAGTCCAGTTTTTTGCGATCTTATGAGTTGGATGCAGGCAACCCCATTACCGGTTACAACCTTGCCTTATTGTTGTATCAGCGGCAAGAGTACGTGCGGTCACAATTTTATGTGCGTCGAATCAACAACAGTGAATTGGCCAATGCTGAATCTTTGTGGCTGGGTATTAAGGTAGAGCGCAGGATGGGAAACACAGATGCGGTGGCGCAACTGGGCACACAGTTAAATCGGCGCTTCCCCCAGTCGCGTGAGTCGTCAGCATTTGAAAGAGGGGCTTTCGATGAGTGATGCGGAGACTTCCACTCAATCCAGTGGCTTAAGTGCGGTTACGGGTGTTGGAGATTCGACGGCTGGTGCGATGTTGCGTAGCGCCAGAGAGGCCGCAGGCTTGCATATCGCGGCACTTGCGGTGTCGATGAAGGTTCCGGTAAAAAAGTTGGAGGCGTTGGAGTCGGATCAGTTGGATTTGCTGCTGGATGTGGTGTTCGCTCGGGCCTTGGCTTCAAGTATGTGTCGCGCTCTGAAAATTGATCCAACGCCCGTACTGGAGAAGCTGCCTCAAAACAGCCTTCCCAAGTTGCATTCGATCGAGCAGGGCATCAATGCGCCATTCCGTGTGCCTGGGCAAAGGTCAGGCCTGTCAGTCCCTGCCTTTCTTGCTAAGCCCGGGGTGCTGCTTGTAATGGTTTTGTTGCTTGGCGTTCTTACACTGGCTGTTTTTCCAGATATCCAAATTCGGGGGCAATCCTCGGAGGTGGATCGGAATACTGCTGCGGAACCCGCGGTATCTGTGCCTGAGGTCGTCGCAACTCCAGCGCTTGTATTGCCGCAAACAGTTGCTGTAGAGCCTGCTCCCGCAGTGCCAGCCGGACCCGTTAGGAGCGTGGTACCGGCCGTTCAGGGTTCGAATGGATTGGTGGCCGACGTAGTCAAAACACCACAAATTGTTTCTGATGCCGTGGGTAAATCCGATGGCCGCGGCGTTTCCTCAGAGGCCGGGAGCGTTTTGCAAAAAGTGCTGCTTTTCAAAGCCAAGGCTCCTTCATGGCTGGAGGTGACTGATGCCAACGGGATTGTGCAGATTCGCCGAACGTTGTCCGCTGGCGAATCAGTTGGGGTGACTGGTGCCTTGCCCCTCTCTGTTGTGATTGGTAGAGCAGACGCTGTGGAGGTTGAGGTTCGTGGAAAGGCATTTAGTTTGGCGAATATTGCCAGGGACAATGTTGCTCGATTTGAGGTGAAATAGTGATTCAATCTCAACCCATATCCCTGGCATCGCCTCAAAAGCGTGCTTCCCTGCAATCTCGCGTAGTGTGGGGGGGGCGTGTCGTGACCGTTGGTGGTGGGGCCTCTGTGCGAGTGCAGTCCATGACAAACACTGACACTGTGGATGCTATTGGAACGGCAATACAAGTCAAAGAGCTGGCGAATGCCGGTTCAGAAATGGTTCGTATCACCGTCAATACGCCCGAAGCCGCACAAGCTGTTCCCTACATCCGCGAACAGCTGGATCGAATGGGCGTAGACGTTCCCCTGATTGGAGACTTCCATTTCAATGGCCACCGCTTGCTCACTGAATTCCCGGAGTGCGCACGGGCTCTGTCCAAGTACCGCATCAATCCGGGCAATGTGGGAAAGGGTGATAAACGGGATAAGCAGTTTGGCTTGATGATCGAAGCCGCGGTAAGGTGGGGTAAGCCGGTGCGAATCGGTGTCAATTGGGGTAGTTTGGACCAGGAGTTGTTGGCCTCCTTGATGGATGAGAACAGCAAACGCCCAACACCATGGGACTCCAAATCCATCATGTATGAGGCACTGATTACATCGGCGATCAGTTCGGCCCTGCGCGCGGAAGAAGTCGGGCTTGCTGCCAGTCAAATTATTCTTTCGTGCAAGGTCAGCGGCGTGCAGGATTTGATTGCTGTATACCGTGAGCTGGGTCGTCGTTGTGTTTACCCTTTGCATTTGGGCCTCACTGAAGCCGGAATGGGGACCAAAGGAACGGTCGCCTCGACCGCCGCCCTGTCGGTCTTGCTACAAGAGGGCATTGGCGACACCATTCGGGTGTCTTTAACGCCTGCGCCTGGCGAGTCGCGTACTCAAGAAGTAGTCATCGCTTCTGAGATTATTCAGGCTTTGGGGATACGAACTTTTGTACCCAGTGTGACCGCATGCCCCGGGTGTGGAAGGACGACCAGCACGACCTTTCAAGAATTGACGAAGCAAATCGATGATTTTCTTCGTGCGCAAATGCCCATTTGGCGCACACGCTTTCCTGGGGTGGAGGCACTGAAAGTGGCCGTAATGGGATGTATTGTTAATGGCCCCGGTGAAAGCAAGCATGCAGACATCGGTATCAGTTTGCCGGGGACTGGCGAGGCCCCTGCCGCGCCGGTGTTTATTGATGGAGAGAAACGCATGACCTTGCGTGGAGATGCCATTGCCGCCGATTTCCAGGCTGTTGTTGAAAACTATATACAGCAGCGTTTTGGTGCATCTGCTGTTGTTACGAAAGATTAAGAGTTCGCATGGTCGAGAAATCTGCACCACGTAAAGTGGAGAAACTGTCTGCCGTCAAAGGCATGAACGACATATTGCCCCCGGAATCCACGCGGTGGGAAGCGTTGGAAGATACGGTGCGCACTTTGATGCGGCGCTACGCATATGAGAATATTCGTACGCCCATGGTTGAACCCACTGCACTTTTTGTGCGTGGCCTGGGTGAAGTGACCGATATTGTCGAAAAAGAGATGTACTCTTTTGATGACCGGCTCAACGGTGAAGCTTTGACCCTGAGGCCTGAAAATACGGCTGGGGTGGTGCGGGCTGTGGTTGAGCATTCGTTGTTGTACAACGGCGGTAAGCGTTTGTACTACATGGGGCCCATGTTTCGGCATGAGCGTCCGCAACGGGGGCGGTACCGGCAGTTTCACCAAATAGGGGCTGAGGCACTTGGATTTGGCGGTGCTGAGGTAGATGCAGAGTTGATTTTGATGGCCGACGCTCTTTGGAAGGCGTTGGGTTTGACGGACGTTGCGTTGCAGCTAAACAGTTTGGGACAGCCCGCCGAGCGCTTGGCCCACCGGGAGGCATTGATTGCGCATTTCGAGCACCATATAAACTCTCTGGACGACGAAGCCAAACGAAGGTTGCATCTCAACCCGTTGCGTTTGCTGGATAGCAAGCATCCCCCGATGCAACGGGTGAATGAGTGCGCACCTCAGTTGTTAAATTTTCTGGGTGAGGCTTCCCGTGCGCATCTGAACAGGGTGACTTCGATTCTGGACGCCAACGGTGTTACCTACACCATCAATCCTCGACTGGTTCGGGGTATGGATTATTACAATCTAACGGTTTTTGAGTTCGTTACCACTCGCCTGGGATCGCAAGGCACCATTTGTGCAGGCGGCCGATATGACTATTTGACCGAGCAAGTAGGTGGCAAGCCTGCCCCTGCGGTGGGATGGGCTATGGGGGTGGAACGTGTATTGGAGTTGCTGAAGGAGCAAGGTTCGCAAGTAGAGGCAGATCCCCTGGATGCCTATGCCATCGTGCCGGATGCCGCAGCATTGCCAGTTGCTATGGCATGTCTGCAAGAACTCCGTGCATTAGGTGTTTCCGTTCAGATGCATGCAGGTGGTTCAGATGCAATGGCAAGCATTAAGTCACAATTCAAGCGTGCCGACGGATCTGGCGCGCGATTCGCACTGATTTTTGGCGCTGACGAACTGGCGCAGGGCGTGGTAACGGTGAAAGCATTACGAGATGGGTGCGGAGCCCAGATAACGCAATCACTCAACCAGACAACGCAATGGGCGTCAAGCCTACAATTTTCTGCTTAACTGAACAAACCCATGGCAAATCATCTAGATCTCGAAGAGCAAGAGCAACTCGATCAACTCAAACATTTTTGGCAGCAATATGGCAACCTGATCACTTGGGGGCTGATTGTTGTATTAGGGACTGTGGCCGCATGGAACGGTTACCAATATTGGCAGCGTAGTCAATCAATTCAGGCGTCGGCAATGTTTGATGAAGTCGAAAAAGTTGTGCAAAGTGGCGATCTTCAGAAGACCGAGCGGGCTTTTTCTGACATGAAAGAGCGATTCGCGTCAACGACCTATGCCCAGCAGGCAGGATTGATGGTCGCCCAATCAGCGTATGCAGCGGGTAACACAGAAGCTGCGAAAGCCGCGTTGACTTGGGTTGCAGAAAAATCAGGCGACAAGGGCTTTTCATCCATTGCACGACTGCGTTTGTCTGGAATGCTAGTTGAGTCAAAGGCGTATGACGAGGCACTCGAACTCCTGGCGGGCAATATTGGTGAAGAATTCACAGCACTTGCTGCTGACCGCAGAGGGGATATCTACTTGGCACAAGGGAAGAAGCTTGAAGCCAAATCAGAATACCAAAAAGCATTCAAAGCACTTGATGAGCGGGTGGAGTATCGCCGTCTTGTTCTGGTCAAACTAAATGCATTGGGGGGGGAGCCTGAAATTGCCGTTGCAGACGGGAATAGTAGCTCCGTAAAAATGGAAGGCTCAAAGTGAATCGTTTGCCCTCTTTCGGCGCAACAAAGCGGCGACTCGGCGTGTTACTGTTGGTTGGAATGCTGGTCGCCTGTGCTGGACCCGAAAGACCCAAACCGCTTGATCTTGGTCCCAACACGGCGTTAATGGGCATCCGTTCCGCATGGATATCCAATGTGGGTGAGATCGGTTTTCCACTCAATATTCAGGTTCGTGACAACGCCCTCTATGCAGCGAGTACGGATGGGGTTGTCGTTGCTATTGACGCGCGCACTGGCGGGGATATATGGCGTGTGGCTTTAAAAACATCCTTGTCTGCTGGGGTGGGGGCCGACGGCCGCTACGCTACGGTGGTGAGCCGTGACAATGAGCTTATTACCCTGAATGCCGGGCGCGAAATTTGGCGGCAACGATTGAATGCAGCCACGCAAACTGCGCCATTGGTAGCGGGAGACAGAGTTTTTGTACTCTCAGCGGATCGATCAGTATCCGCTTTTGATGCTGCTTCAGGGCGCAAGTTGTGGCAGCAGCAACGGAGTGGGGATGCCTTGGTACTTGCGCAGGCTGGCGTTATTGCGGCGGTAGGCGACACGCTGGTTGTGGGGCAGGGGGGGCGGCTGGTGGGAATGAATCCACAAAATGGAAATGTCCGCTGGGAAGCCACCATTGCCAGCAGCCGTGGAACCAATGAAGTTGAAAGGTTGGTGGATTTGGTTTCAGGAGTGAGCCGTTTCGGAGATCAATTGTGTGTGCGCGCATTTCAATCTGCGGTGGGGTGTGCTGATGCGAGCAAAGGCTCTGTCATTTGGAGCAAGCCAGCGTCGGGGGCTACAGGGGTTCACGGCGATGACACGATTGTGCTCGGGGCGGAGAGTGACGGGAGAATACGTGCTTGGCGGCGCACCGATGGTGAGCAGTTGTGGGCATCCGATCGCTTGCGTTACAGATCACTCACCGCACCGCTGTTGGTCGGTCGGGCGATTGTCCTGGGTGATGAAACGGGGACGCTGCATTTCTTGTCACGTCAAGATGGGGGGGCACTCAATCGCATGACCACGGACGGGTCTGCAGTGGTATCCGGGCCCGTATTGGCAGGCCAAACGGTAGTCGCTGTAACAAAGCGTGGTGGTATTTTTGGCTTCAAGCCTGAGTAAAAAGTGGGTTTGTTGTTATGAAACCAGTAATCGCCTTGGTGGGCCGTCCCAATGTGGGCAAGTCAACTCTGTTTAACCGTCTGACCAAGAGTCGAGATGCCATTGTTGCTGACTTTGCTGGTTTGACTCGTGACCGTCATTACGGCACTGGAAAGCAGGGTGCACACGAATTTATCGTGATAGACACCGGTGGATTTGAGCCGGATGCTGCAAACGGTATTTACAAGGAGATGGCCAAGCAGACGCGCCAAGCTGTCGCTGAAGCAGATGTTGTGCTTTTTCTGGTGGATGCACGTGCTGGTATCTCTGCACAGGATCATGAGATAGCCAAATACCTGCGCAAGCTCGGGAAACCCTGCGTTCTGGTGGCCAACAAGGCCGAGGGAATGAAGGAGGGCGTGCAGTTGGTTGAGTTTTTTGAATTGGGATTGGGTGAGGTCTTTCCTGTTTCCGCAGCCCATGGTCAAGGCATTCGACCGCTCGTAGAGTTTGCTTTGGATCCGCTGGTTTTGACCATGTCGAATGAAAATGAGGCAGAAGCGGATCCCGGTGTCATCAAATTGGCTGTGGCTGGTCGACCCAACGTTGGTAAGTCAACCTTGATCAACACTTGGCTTGGGGAGGAACGGCTGGTAGCTTTTGATATGCCAGGCACAACCCGTGACGCAATTTCAGTCCCGTTTGAACGCGATGGGCAGCGCTTTGAGTTGATTGATACTGCGGGACTCAGGCGCAAGGGTCAGGTATTTGAGGCCATTGAAAAATTCTCTGTCGTCAAGACTTTGCAGGCCATTGAATCGGCCAGTGTGGTGTTATTGCTGATTGACGCCACTCAGGGGGTGACTGATCAGGATGCGCATATTGCGGGCTATATATTAGAGTCGGGTCGAGCCGTTGTCATTGCGGTGAATAAATGGGATGCTGTTGATGAATATCAGCGCGAGTTGGTAAAGAGATCCATGGAAACTCGCTTAGGGTTTTTGAAATTTGCAGCGACGCACCTGATATCAGCCCAAAAACGACAAGGTCTGGGCCCTTTGTGGGAATCCATTGCGCAGGCCCACCGAGCTGCCAATCGAAAGATGTCAACTCCTGTGTTGACGCGTTTGCTGCTGGAGGCTATACAGTTTCAGACCCCGAAGAAGTCAGGCATGTACAGGCCCAAACTTCGGTATGCGCACCAAGGTGGCATGAATCCGCCCATCATTGTGATCCACGGTAACTCCCTTGAGCATGTCACAGACGCCTATAAGCGCTTTTTGGAAGGCCGATTTCGCAAGGAATTTGACTTGGTGGGTACGCCACTTCGGATACAAATGAAATCCTCTGAGAACCCCTATGCGGACAAAGAGAGTCGCTGATACAAAATATATCCGCTGAATTGCTCTCATATGTCAAGGGTTTCTGGCATCACGGCCAGTTTGGACTGCGTGGTGTGGTATCGTAGAGACCTCTTCATTTTTTCAACACGGAGAATATCGTGAATAACAAAGGACAATTACTGCAAGACCCATTTCTCAACGCATTGCGTAGAGAACATGTGCCAGTTTCAATTTATTTGGTGAATGGTATTAAGCTGCAGGGGCAGATCGAGTCCTTTGACCAGTATGTGGTCTTGCTGCGCAACACCGTTACACAAATGGTCTACAAGCATGCTATTTCGACCATCGTACCCGGGCGTGCCGTGAATTTCGCCGCACCTGGTGCGGACGAGCCGACGCCTGCATAAAAGCACTGGCCGCTCAGGCCTGCTGTGGTTGAGACGTTAGTTTTCCATTCTTCATTTGACTGCCTCGCAACAAATCCCCAAAGCCCCAACCATCTTGGTTGGGGTGGATTTGGGTATGCCCAACTTCGATGGTGATTTGGGGGAGCTGGGTCTTTTGGCCCAAACAGCAGGGCTAACGCCTGTTGCCCGTATTGTCTGTAAACGCAAGGCACCTGATGCTGCGCTGTTTGTTGGCTCAGGTAAAGCTGACGAGATTAAGCTTCTGGCGGCACAGTGTGGAGCGAAGGAAATTTTGTTTGACCAAAGTCTGAGCCCCAGTCAGCAACGTAATCTGGAGCGGCTTCTTGAGCTTCCAGTGAATGATCGCACCTTTCTCATACTGGAAATTTTTGCCCAGCGGGCGCGTAGCCACGAAGGTAAATTGCAGGTGGAATTGGCGCGCCTGCAGTACCTGAGTACCCGTTTGGTTCGACGTTGGTCCCACCTTGAGCGGCAAAGTGGTGGCATTGGGATGCGCGGTGGCCCAGGGGAGACGCAAATTGAGCTTGACCGACGGATGATCGGTGAGAATATCAAGCGCACCAAAGAGCGCTTGAGCAAGGTCAAGCGTCAAAGGCAAACCCAAAGACGTCAGCGTGAACGCAGGGATGCGTTCAATATTTCTCTCATTGGTTACACCAATGCGGGTAAATCAACACTCTTCAATGCTTTGGTCAAGGCCCGTGCGTACGCTGCAGACCAATTGTTTGCCACTTTGGATACAACCACCCGCCAGCTTTACCTGGGTGAGGCAGGGCGTTCTGTATCTCTTTCCGACACGGTTGGGTTTATTCGAGACCTCCCCCATGGTTTAGTCGACGCATTTCAGGCCACGCTGCAAGAAGCGGTGGATGCAGATCTGTTGTTGCACGTGGTTGATGCGTCCAATCCAGACTTTGCAGAGCAGATTGACCAAGTGCAGCGAGTTTTGAAAGAGATCGGTGCAGACGGTATTCCTCAGTTGCTTGTGTTTAACAAGGTGGACGCGCTGGAGTCCGAGCGCCAGCCCGTGAAGCAGGAAGATGACTTTGAAATGGATGGTGTGCAGACGCCGCGTATTTTTGTGAGTGCCAGAAACTCAACTGGCATAGCGGCTTTGCGACAAAGGCTCGCTAGTATTGCGACCAGCGCAGGACAGGGGGGCGCAGTGCCTGTGCATTCCCCCGTAAGTTTTGGGGCTGGCGAGTGATTGGGCACAATCGACACCAGATACATGAGAGATAAAGAAATGAAATCACACATCCGTCTCCGTCAATGGGACGCATTGCCGCAATGGGTTCGGAATATGTTCAATCTGAACGATTCCAGATGGGGTCGCGGTGACGACAAACCTGCGGCGTCGGGTAAAAATGAGAACGACCCCTCCGATACTGAGCCAGCAAAGCCTCCACGGGAAACGGGTGCCCCCAATGATCGCAAAGGCAGTGCGTCATCCGGTCCGCCTGATTTGGATGAGCTGTGGCGCGACTTCAACCGCAAATTGGGTGGATTGCTTGGGGGATCTTCACAGCCACCCCGCGGAACAGGTTCTGGCGGTGGGTTTCAGCCTGATATGAAGAGCGCAGGCCTTGGTGCCGGTCTCATTTTTGGCGTAGTGTTATTGATATGGCTGGGAACAGGATTTTTCATCGTGCAAGAAGGCCAGCAGGCCGTCATTACCCAATTTGGCAAATACAAGAGCACGGTAAATGCCGGTTTCAATTGGCGCCTGCCATACCCCATTCAGCGGCATGAGTTGGTTTTTGTGACGCAGATACGCTCGGTCGACGTAGGTCGTGACACGGTGCTGAAAGCCACCGGATTGCGGGAGTCTGCGATGCTCACGCAAGATGAAAATATTCTTGATATCAAATTTGCTGTGCAATACCGCTTGAGCGATGCTCGGGCCTTTTTGTTCGAAAGCAAAAATCCGTCAGAGGCGGTGGTTCAGGCAGCTGAAACTGCGGTGCGCGAAGTGGTTGGCAAAATGAAAATGGATGCCGCCCTGTCAGAAGAGCGGGACCAAATCGCACCGCAAGTGCGAACCTTGATGCAACTTATCCTGGACCGCTACAAGGTGGGTGTTGAAGTGGTTGGTATCAACCTGCAGCAAGGTGGCGTGAGGCCGCCCGAGCAGGTGCAGGCCGCTTTTGATGATGTGCTCAAAGCTGGGCAGGAGCGTGAACGTGCCAAAAATGAGGCACAGGCTTATGCCAACGATGTCATTCCTCGGGCTGTGGGATCCGCTTCGCGTCTGAAAGAAGAGGCGGATGCCTACAAGGCACGTGTTGTAGCGCAGGCTCAGGGTGATGCCCAGCGCTTCAGGTCGATCCAGGCGGAGTACCAAAAGGCACCGCAGGTCACGAGGGATCGTCTGTATCTTGACACCATGCAGCACATCTACAGCAATGTAACTAAAGTGCTTGTGGAGTCCCGCCAGGGTTCCAGCCTGCTGTACTTGCCTTTGGAAAAATTGCTGCAAATGGGATCTGCCAGCCCATTTGGAGGTGACGCGCAGGCAAGCTCCCAATCTTCCGGTGTTCCCGTTCAGGTGGTGCCACCCGCAAATACTTTGTCCAATGATGCGCGAGGCCGCGACGCGGCGCGCGCCCGTGAACGTGATTCACGTTAGGAGCTTCCCATGAATCGGCTTGGTTTGTTTTTTTCGTCGCTGCTGGTGCTGCTCGCTCTTGCCAGTTCAACTCTTTTTGTAGTGGACCAAAGGCAATTTGGCGTGGTTTACGCCTTGGGGCAGATCAAGGAAGTGATCACGGAACCCGGCTTGAATTTCAAGCTGCCTCCACCGTTTCAAAACGTCTCCTATATCGACAAACGTTTATTGACATTGGACAGTACCGACGCGGAGCCCTTGCTGACAGCGGAAAAGCAGCGGGTGGTGATTGACTGGTATGTGCGTTGGCGTATTTCTGAACCTACTGAATACATCCGTAACGTGGGTCTGAACGAAAGTGCTGGAGCGAGTCAACTCAACCGCGTGGTGCGCAATGCGTTCCAGGAAGAAATCAATAAACGCACAGTGACAGAGCTTTTGTCACTCAAGCGTGAGGCGTTGATGGCGGACGTGAAAACAGAAGTGCTGGAGAAAGTGCGTGGTGCCAAGCCTTGGGGGGTGGATGTGGTTGATGTTCGCATCACCCGGGTGGATTATGTCGAAGCCATTACGGAGTCGGTTTACCGTCGAATGGAGGCTGAGCGTAAGCGCGTGGCCAACGAATTGCGATCCACAGGTGCCGCAGAGGGGGAGAAAATCCGCGCCGATGCGGACCGTCAGCGTGAGGTAACCATTGCCAATGCCTACCGCGACGCACAGAAGATCAAGGGTGAAGGTGATGCCGAAGCCGCCCGCATCTATGCGGAGTCGTTCGGACGTGACCCTCAGTTTGCGCAGTTTTATCGCAGCCTGGATGCCTACAAAGCCAGTTTTAGCAACAAGAGTGATGTGATGGTCCTGGATCCCGCTTCCTCCGAGTTTTTCAAGGTGTTTCGCAATGGTGGTGCTGCGGCTGGACCTGTGAAGAAATAAATCTTGGTCAGTGATACGTTTTGGCTGGCAATGGCCTTGGTTCTGGTCATCGAAGGTTTGTTTCCCTTTGTGTCGCCTATGGGTTGGCGGCGCATGTTTACGCAGCTGTTGCAGTTGACGGATGGTCAGATTCGCTTCTTCGCCCTGGGCAGCATCCTGACCGGTTTGCTGTTGATTTGGTTGCTTGTTCCCTGAAATCCGGGCATCAACACCGGTAAAATCTCAGTTTTAACAGCACCCTTCAATTACATGTCTGCCTGGGTTCTGCCGGATCACATTGCCGATGTGCTGCCTTCCGAGGCTCGCCACATCGAAGAAATACGTCGCGATTTGCTGGACATGGCGCGTTGCTATGGCTACGAACTGGTTATGCCACCGCTGCTTGAGCATCTTGAGTCATTGCTTTCAGGTCCCGGCGAAGCGCTTAATTTGCAAACTTTCAAGCTGGTGGATCAACTTTCCGGCCGCATGATGGGCTTGAGGGCGGACAGCACCCCACAGGTGGCGCGCATTGACGCCCATTTGCTGAATCGTGCAGGCGTTACGCGTCTTTGCTATTGCGGCCCGGTGTTGCACACCCGGCCTGCCAGCCCGCACGCGACGCGCGAGCCCTTGCAGTTCGGTGCGGAAATCTATGGCCATACAGGCCTCGAAGCCGATCTGGAGATTTTGACGCTGGCCCTGGATTCACTGAAAGTTGCGCAAGTCCAATCGATCAAAGTGGATATGGCGGACGCACGGATTGTGCATGCCATCCTCAAGGATGCATCCATAAGTTCTGCCGAGGTAGCGCAAGTGCATGCCGCGTTGGCCGCCAAGGACGCCAGCGAACTCAAACGCTTAACCCAGAAGTTCCCGCATGTGCTGGCTAAAGCGCTTCAAGATCTGGTGCAGCTGTACGGTGATGCCGCAGTACTGCAGGAGGCTCGCCGCGTACTTCCCGATCTGCCAGGCGTCAGTGATGCCCTGACCCACTTGAGTTGGCTGGGAAGCCACGTCGAAGGCGCGAGTGTGTCTTTTGATTTGGCGGATCTGCGGGGCTACGCCTATTACAGCGGCGCCCGCTTCTCCATGTATGCGCCGGGCGCCAGCGATGCTGTGGCGCGGGGTGGGCGCTACGACGAAGTGGGGTCCGTTTTCGGGCGCAAACGCCCTGCAGTCGGGTTTAGCCTGGATATCAAGAGCGTAGTCGGCGTTGCTGCGGGGCGTCCTTTGCGCGCGTCCATTCGGGCTCCATGGGGTGAAGCCGCTGATTTGCGCGCTGCAGTTTCCGGTTTACGCAAGCAAGGTGAGACCGTGGTGTGTGTATTGCCCGGCCACGAGAGTGAAGTTGATGAGTTCCATTGTGATCGCGAACTGGTTCAGGTCGCCGGGCAATGGGTCGTGAAAGCCATTTGAAATTCTTTTGAATCGAACTTAATAATGAATGCAACCAAAGGACGTAATGTCGTTGTCGTAGGTACCCAGTGGGGCGACGAGGGCAAGGGCAAACTGGTCGACTGGCTGACTGAAAGCGCCCAGGGCGTTGTCCGCTTTCAAGGCGGGCATAACGCTGGTCATACCTTGGTGATTAACGGGGTTAAAACTGCATTGCACCTGATTCCCAGCGGCATCATGCGTCCCGGTGTGAAATGCTACATCGGCAACGGTGTGGTGCTTTCCGCGGCCAAGCTATTCGAAGAAATCGAGGGCCTGGAAAAGGTGGGGGTTGAATTGCGATCACGCCTGCGCATCAGTGAAGCATGCCCCCTGATTTTGCCCTTCCACGCCGCGCTGGATGTGGCCCGCGAGGCCGCCCGCGAAAAGGGTGGTAATGCCAAGATTGGCACCACTGGGCGCGGCATTGGCCCTGCGTATGAAGATAAAATTGCCCGCCGTGCGCTGCGGGTGCAAGATTTGAAGTACCCGGAGCGTTTTGCCTCCAAATTGCGCGAACTGCTGGATTTGCACAACCATGTGCTGACGTCCTACCTCGGCTCTGCCGCGTTTGATTTTGGTCCCACACTGGCACCCTATATGTCCAGCGGCCAAGTGCAGTTTCAAGCGGTTTTTGACGAGGCCATGCGCCACGCCGAACTGCTCAAGCCCATGATGGCGGATGTGTCGCGCGAACTCAATGAGGCGCATCTCAAAGGCGCTAATTTGCTGTTTGAAGGTGCGCAGGGCACCCTGCTGGATGTGGACCATGGCACCTATCCGTATGTAACGTCCAGCAACTGTGTGGCGGGTAACGCCGCTGCGGGGTCCGGCGTCGGTCCTGGCATGTTGCATTACATCCTGGGTATCACCAAAGCCTATTGCACCCGTGTCGGTGGCGGCCCGTTCCCGACCGAGCTGGAGTGGGAAGTGGAGGGCACACCGGGGTACCACATGAGCACCGTAGGCGCTGAAAAGGGCGTTACCACCGGCCGCAGCCGTCGTTGTGGCTGGTTTGACGCGGCGCTGCTCAAACGGTCTGCCCAGGTCAATGGACTCACCGGTTTGTGTATTACCAAGCTGGACGTACTTGATGGTCTCAAGGAACTCAAGCTGTGCACCGGCTACATGCTCGATGGTGAACAGATCGATATTCTGCCCATGGGGGCCGACGATATTGAGCGCTGCACCCCCATTTACGAAACCATTGAAGGCTGGAGTGACAGCACCGTGGGCGTGACCCAATACGACAAGTTGCCCACCAATGCCCGCTTGTACCTGCAACGCATCGAACAGGTCACGGGAGTTCCCATTCATATGGTGTCCACTAGTCCCGATCGGGACCATACCATCATGATGCGCCACCCTTACCTGGCTGACTGAACGTCGAGATTTTGTAAATTGAATATGAAATATGGCTGAACCCCGCGTACCATGTGCGCAGGCAGCTATAAATAAAGGAGCAAAACCATGTTGACGGAAGACGGCAAACACCTGT
Organism: Burkholderiales bacterium RIFCSPLOWO2_12_FULL_61_40; assembly: GCA_001770935.1. Classification (GTDB taxonomy): domain Bacteria; phylum Pseudomonadota; class Gammaproteobacteria; order Burkholderiales; family Burkholderiaceae_C; genus Allorhodoferax. The sequence continues at coordinate 48,067 of MESI01000023.1, forward strand.
ACGTGAGCTATGACGAATACCACAACCTGATTGAAAAACTGGCCATCAAGGTCCACCAATCGGGTTGGGAATTCGACACTATTTTGTGCCTGGCCCGCGGCGGTCTGCGTCCCGGTGACATTCTGTCCCGCGTGTTTGACAAACCTTTGGCCATCATGTCCACCAGTTCCTACCGGGCGGATGCAGGCACGATTCAGGGCAATCTGGACATTGCACGCTACATCACCACCCCCAAAGGCGAGATTGCCGGACGGGTCCTGCTGGTTGACGATCTGGCGGATTCTGGCCACACGCTCAACGCCGTGGTCAGGCAACTCAAATCCAATTACGCACCTATCACCGAGTTGCGCAGTGCGGTGATCTGGACCAAGGCGCTTTCCACGTTTACGCCCGATTATTCCGTTGAATATTTGCCAACCAACCCTTGGATTCACCAGCCGTTTGAGGGGTATGACGCCTTGCGTCCAGAGCAGTTGATTAAAAAGTGGAGCGTGTGACGCGTTAAATTGGCCATGGCGCAACTGACAACCGAACTGATCCACCACCCCTACGTGCCCCCTGAAGGGTTTGCGGCCCCGCAACCCGGTGTTTTCAAAGCGTCGACCGTGTTTTTCCCCACTGTGGCTGATATGCGAAGCCGCGAGTGGAAGGACAAGACGGCCTACACCTACGGTTTGCATGGAACACCCACCACCTACGCGCTGGAGGAGCGCCTGTGCACTTTGGAGGGGGGGCTGCAATGTGTTTTGGTGCCCAGTGGTTTGGCCGCGATTGCCAATGTGGCGCTTTCCCTGCTCAAGACTGGGGATGAAGTGCTGATTCCCGACAACGCCTACGGTCCTAACAAGGCATTGGCGGAAGGGGAGTTGAGGCAGTGGGGCATCACACACCAATTCTACGATCCCATGGACCCGCTGGATCTGGAAGCCCAGATCTCCAGCCGCACCAGGCTGGTGTGGGTGGAGGCTGCGGGCTCTGTCACGCTGGAATTTCCCGATTTGGTCGCCTTGGTGCGTATTTGCAAAAATCGGGGCGTTCCCGTGGCGCTGGACAACACCTGGGGCGCAGGGCTGGCGTTCAAACCTTTCGATCTGCTGCCGGATGTTGAGCCTGGTTTTGGGGTGGACATTTCGGCCCATGCCTTGACGAAGTACCCCAGCGGCGGCGGCGATGTCCTGATGGGCAGTGTGATTACCCGGGACGCTGGTTTGCACATGCGCCTCAAACTTACCCACATGCGTTTAGGTTTGGGAATTGGTGCCAACGACGCCGAGGCGGTGCTTCGGGCGCTACCGAGCATGGCGCTTCGCTACCGCGCCCACGATGAATCCACGCGGGCATTGGCACAGTGGTGCCAGATGCAACCGGAGTTTGTGCAGGTGCTGCATCCGGCGCTGCAAGACTCTCCGGGGCATGCGCACTGGAAGGCCTTGTGTGCCAATGGATGGGGTGGAGCGGCTGGCCTTGTCAGTGTGCTGATCGACCCACGCTACAGCCAGGCGCAAACCGATGCATTTTGCAATGCGCTGCAGTTGTTCAAAATTGGCTACAGCTGGGGCGGTCCGATCAGCTTGGTCGTGCCCTACGATCTGGCCACTATGCGCAGTGCCTGGCCCGCACACCTCAAAACCGGAACATTGGTGCGGTTTTCGGTGGGGTTGGAAGCAGTGGTGGATTTGCAGGCGGATCTAGCACGGGCAATGAAAAAAACATTGATCTAAATCAGTGTTTACCTGAATAGGCGCTGCGTTGGATACGCGTTAGCCTATCGGCATGCGTTCATTGCCGCCTGCGGGCGTATCTTCACCCTACATTCCTTCACCGTCGGAGGCTCCTCCCAAAGTTATTGTTGCTCTGCGTCCCTCGCATCTGTTGCGCTGGCTGGTGGCGGGAGGGCGCGATATGCTGGCCCACCCGGGAATCAGCACGTTTTACGGCACGGCGTTTTGGCTCATGGCCTTGGTGCTTCAGGCGGTGTTCAGATCCAAACCGGAGTACACCATGACCATTGCCTCCGGGTGTCTGTTGGTGGGTCCATTTTTGGCGATGGGGCTGTACGACGTAAGTCGCCGACGCAACCTGGGCTTGCAGCCGCAACTCGGTGAATCGTTGACCTGCTGGGACCGCCATGTGCCCAGCATGGGCATGTTGGTGCTGGTACTCATTGTGTTGGAACTGCTGTGGGGCAGAGCCTCACTGGTGGTCTTTGCCGTGTTTTTTAATACCGGTATGCCATCCACCACAGGAGTGGTGCAGGCGGTCTTCAATCCAGACAACTGGGAGTTTGTCGCTGCTTATGCCGTGGTGGGAGGTGGCTTTGCCATGCTGGTTTTTTCCATTGCAGCGGTCTCCATTCCCATGATTCTGGACCGCGGCACCGATGCCATTTCAGCCGCCATTACCAGCCTGGAAGTGGTGTTTCACAACACGGCCGTGATGTTGGTCTGGGGCGCTGTGATCTCCCTCTTGGTGGTGGGTGCCTTGTTATTGCCTTGGGGGGCTGGGATTTTGCTGGTGGGACCGCTCCTGGGCCACGCCACCTGGCATGCATACACGGGCTCTGTACGATGGGCAGATACCGCTGTAGCTGGCACCGCACCCTGAAGCAACATATATTCCAGCCGACAAGTCAAGGTGCGGTCCTGAAATGTTAAAGTGGGCCTAACAACTTGAAAGCATACTTTGGCAACACCCAATTACGGATACGAGAAGCGCCAGAAAGAACTGGCAAAAAAGAAGAAAAAAGAGGAAAAGTTGAAGAACAAAGCCGAACGCAAGGTTAGCGAGGGCGCGGAAAATGAGGCGCCAGATAACACGGAAACGCGTGACTCCGTATCGGAGAACGCAGATTCCTCCGCGCAAACCTGAGATCGTTTTTGTAAGTCATTGCATTTCTCCGCTTTTTTATTGATCCAGCGCAAACTATGCTCCCTGTTTTAAAAAAATTTCTCCCATCTCACCCGAATGGGGGATAGCCAGCGGAAGGCGCACCCCCTACATTGCCGGTTACTTTTAACCGCGCCATCTCCAGAGGTGTGCACTTCTGAGAGGCAATCCAGTGACAGCAGCAGGGACAGTGGCGCCAAGTGGCGCCCTCACAAGCAAGCATTTTCCGCCCTCCGGGCACCACCCTTCACAAGAGACTCCCCCTGCCAGCGCGGACACCCTGGCCCCCCTATCCGCCCTGTGCACAGTAGCCCGCTTCCACCAAATCGCCGCCGACCCCGCCACCCTGGCCCACCAGCTGGGCCTCTCTGGTAGCGACACCCTCACCCCCAACGACATCCTGCGCGCCGCCCAGCACCTGGGCCTCAAAGCCAAACGCAGCACCACCACAGTAGAACGCCTGGGCCTCACCCCCTTGCCCGCACTGGCCCTGATGCGTGCACCTGATGGCAGTGACGACGGAAGTTTGCGCCTGGACATCCTGGCGCAAAGCGACGGCCAACGGGTGTTGTTGTCGGACGGCGCCAAGGGACGCACCACCATCGAACCCATCGAAGTCTTCGCCCAGCACTGGACTGGCGAACTCATCTTGATCACCAGCCGCGCAACGCTGGCCGGTGCCCTGGCCAAATTCGACTTCTCCTGGTTCATCCCGGCCCTGGTCAAATACCGCAAGCTGCTCGGTGAAGTCTTGCTCATCAGCTTCATGCTGCAACTCTTCGGCCTGGTGTCTCCGCTGTTCTTCCAGGTCACCATGGACAAGGTGCTGGTAAGTAAAGGCGTCACCACCCTGGACGTATTGGTCATAGGCCTGGTCATCGTCGTCGTTTTTGAGTCGGTCTTGAATGCATTACGCGCCTATGTCTTCAGCCACACCACCAGCCGCATCGACGTGGAGCTGGGCGCCCGCTTGTTCCGCCATCTGGTGCAACTCCCGCTGGCCTACTTCCAGGCCCGCCGGGTAGGGGACTCGGTCGCCCGCGTGCGCGAGCTGGAAAACATCCGCAGCTTTCTCACCGGCAACGCCCTGACGGTCCTGCTCGATGTCTTTTTCTCCATCGTCTTCATTGCGGTCATGCTGTTCTATTCAGTGCCATTGACCTTGATCGTGCTGGTCAGCCTGCCCCTGTACTTCGGCCTGAGCCTGTCCGTGGTCCCCCTCCTGCGCGCCAGGCTGGACGTCAAGTTCGCCCGCGGTGCCGAGAACCAGTCCATGCTGGTCGAAACCGTCACCGGCATCCAGACCGTCAAGGCCACGGCCCTGGAGCCCGCCTTTTGCAAACGCTGGGACAACCAGCTGGCCGCCTATGTCTCTGCCAGCTTCAAAACCCAGAACCTGGCCAGCGTGGCGCACGAAGGCGTCAACCTCATTGGCAAACTCGTCAATGCCGCCACCCTGTGGTACGGCGCGCACCTTGTCATGAACAACGATTTGACCGTGGGCCAGTTCGTCGCCTTCAATATGTTCGCCCAACGCGTGAGCCAACCCATCATGCGCATGGCACAACTCTGGACGGAATTTCAGCAAACGGGAATTTCCGTGGCCCGGCTGGGAGACATCCTCAACACCCGCACCGAAGTGCCCCCCACCAGCACCGCGCAGCTCCCCGCGCTCAAAGGCCAGATCACCCTCGACAAAATCACCTTCCGCTACCGCCCCGAGGCTACCCCGGTGCTCAATGCCCTCAGCCTGGAAGTGCGCCCCGGCGAAGTCATCGGCATCGTCGGGCGCTCGGGCTCCGGCAAAAGCACCCTGACCAAACTGGTGCAACGCCTGTACAGCCCCGAAGGCGGACGTTTGCTGGTGGACGGTATCGACATCAGCCTGATCGACGCCGCCCAACTGCGCCGCCAGGTCGGTGTCGTCCTGCAAGAAAACCTGCTCTTTAACCGCTCCGTGCGCGAAAACATCGCCATCACCGACCCCGCCGCCCCGATTGAAGCCGTGATGCGCGTGGCCCAGCTCGCAGGCGCCCATGAATTCATCAGCGAACTGCCCGAAGGCTACGACACACTGGTGGGAGAACAAGGCGGCAGCCTGTCTGGCGGCCAGCGCCAAAGGGTGGCCATTGCCAGAGCGCTGTTCACCAACCCGCGCATATTGATATTGGACGAAGCCACCAGCGCGCTGGACTACGAAAGTGAAGCCATCATCCAGAAGAACATGCAGTACATCTGCAAAGGCCGCACCGTGCTCATCATCG
>MESI01000023.1:53226-53649 GCA_001770935.1 Burkholderiales bacterium RIFCSPLOWO2_12_FULL_61_40
TGCTCATCATCGCCCACCGCCTGAGTGCCGTGCGCCACGCCCACCGCATCATCGTCATGGACAAAGGCCAGATTATCGAAAGTGGACCGCACGATGCGCTGGTCAACAAGCCAGACGGCATGTACGCCTACCTGTGGCGCATGCAGGATGGCGGCAAACCGACCGAAGGCGTCGCAAAGGGAGAAAACGTATGAGCAACCATGCCGTTCGCCCTGAGCCCGTCGAAGGGCCTGCACCCGTCCAGAAACCTCCGCACCCGATCCTGGAACTTCTTTCCCGCTACCGCGCCGTCTTCTCTGCCGCCTGGACCCACCGCGCAGAACTTGCAGGCCCGGCACGCCTGGCCGATGAAATGGCCTTTTTACCGGCGGCACTCTCCCTGCAAGACACCCCCGTGCACCCCGCGCCCCGGCGCTTTGCTTA
>MESI01000024.1 GCA_001770935.1 Burkholderiales bacterium RIFCSPLOWO2_12_FULL_61_40
CGGTGTTCAAAGAAGGCGATATGGGCAGTGCGTTTTACGTCGTCATTGCGGGCGAGGTGACGGTGCTCAAGCAACGCAATGGCGAGTACGTGGTGCTGGCGCATTTGGGCATTGGCGAGTGTTTTGGTGAAATGGCGCTGGTGCGCGACGACGTTCGCACCGCCACCGTGCTGGCCGTGCGTGACAGCGTCACCATGCGGTTCGAGCGCGAGCGCATCGACGCCAACCCCGAAAGCGCGCACATCATCTACCGCAACATTGCCCGCATCTTGTCAGGCCGCCTGCGCAAGTCCAGCGTGATGCTGGCGGACCTGGTGGTGCAAAGCAAGGGCCCGGGCGGCAAGGCCCCGGTGTAAAACGCTCCCGCCAGGCCTCAAGGCGCGAGTACCCTGATCTGCACCAGTTGGGCCGCATCGGCTTCCACCGTGCGCGTGGAATACACCCCCGGTTGCGCGGGCGCCGCCCTGCGCCCCGTCACCGCGATGGTGGACCACTCGCCCATCGGCACGGCCACCGTGGTGGCAAAACGGCTGCGCGCCTGGCTGGGCAAGGGGTGGCCTGCAGGCGTCTCTGCCGCCGTGGTATCCACCTCCACTTCCACCACAGCGGGCTGTTTGCCGCCCGGCCAGCGCACCTGCACGGCCAGGCCCTGCCCTGCATCGACCCAGGTGATGGCGTTTTCCACCCCTTTGCCCTGCGCGCTGGAGACATCCCCCGCTGCGGTGGTGGAGGACGAAGTGCGGGAAACTGCGGTTTTGACCCACTGCAGGGGCATGGAACGGTTCAGTTTCACCTGCGCCCGTTCGCCGTTCATGACAAAAACTTTCTGTATTTCGAGGTCGTGCTCCTGCACTGGCTGTGTGCGCACCACTACGTCGGCGGTCTCGGTTTGCGCCACCACGCGCAGCTCCACCGTCATATTGCGCACCGGCAGCTTCGCTGAAGCGGCAGTTGCCAAAAGCAGAAAACCCACCAGGGCCATACGGCGAAAGTCCATCATGCGGGCTCCTGCAAGTTGAAAACCCGCAGCATACGCCTGCCGATGCAGAGCATTGCGCGCGAAACGCTGCCATTCACAGCCCAACTCGCCCGTTCAGCTGCTCCATAATCTCAGGCAAGCGCTCTGTCGGCCCTGCGCCGCCCCCCATTTATCAACCTCAAGGAGTTTTCCCATGTCCCGTGAAGTCGTCGTCGTTAGCGCTGTGCGCACCGCCATTGGTACCTACGGTGGTAGCCTGAAAGACATCCCCCCCACCGAACTGGCAGCGCAGGTGGTGCGCGAGTCCCTGGCGCGCGCACAGGTCGATGGCGCCGACGTTGGTCATGTGGTGTTTGGCCATGTGGTCAACACCGAACCCAAGGACATGTACCTCTCCCGCGTGGCCGCCATCCACGGCGGCTGCGCCGAGGGCACACCGGCCTTCAACGTCAACCGCCTGTGCGGCTCGGGCCTGCAGGCCATTGTGTCGGCCAGCCAAAGCATCTTGCTGGGCGACACCGATATCGCCATTGGCGGCGGCGCGGAAAACATGAGCCGCGGCCCCTACGCCAGCCTGTCGGCCCGCTGGGGCGCGCGCATGGGTGACACCAAGATGGTGGACATGGTGGTGGGCGCCCTGCACGACCCCTTCCACACCATCCACATGGGCGTGACCGCTGAAAACATCGCCGCCAAATGGGGCATCAGCCGCGAAGAGCAGGACGCTATTGCGGTGGAGAGCCACAACCGCGCCCAGCGCGCCACCGAGGCGGGCTACTTCACGTCGCAAATCATGCCCGTCATGCTCAAGAGCAAAAAGGGCGACGTGGCCTATGCCACCGACGAGCATTTCCGCCCCAACTGCTCGGCCGCCGACATGGCCAAGCTCAAGCCCGCTTTCCTGAAAGAAAACGGCACCGTTACCGCTGGCAATGCCTCGGGCATCAACGATGCCGCTGCTGCTGTGGTGCTGATGGAAGCGGGCGCGGCCCAAGCGCGCGGGCTCAAGCCCATGGCGCGTCTGGTGGCCTATGCCCACGCCGGTGTGGACCCCAAGTACATGGGCATCGGCCCCGTGCCCGCCACCCAGTTGGCGCTGAAGAAAGCCGGCTTGACCGTGAATGACCTGGATGTGACCGAGGCCAACGAGGCCTTTGCCGCCCAAGCCTGCGCCGTCACACGTGACCTGGGCCTGGACCCCGCCAAGGTCAACCCCAATGGCTCCGGCATCTCTTTGGGCCACCCGATTGGCGCCACCGGGGCGCTGATCACCGTGAAGGCCCTGTACGAGCTGGAACGCATTGGCGGGCGCTACGCCCTGGTGACCATGTGCATTGGCGGCGGCCAGGGCATTGCGGCCATTTTTGAGCGCGTGTCCTGATTTCAATTCCAGATCAATCCGATATGTCGTTGCTTCGCCTTGCCGTGCTAAAGCACTGTCTGCGGCTTCGCGCCTCATCTCGGACCGATCTGAAAATGAAATAGTTACCTGAATTCAAAGAAAAGGGATTGCCTGATGGATACACCCCGTGGCCCAGCGACATTGGAATCTGTCAGCGCCCTGATGCATGCGCGCCAGAATGTTTCCGCCAAACGGCTGGTGGAGCCTGGCCCGTCTGCGCAGCAGTTGCAGCAGATTCTGGAGTCTGCGGCGGCGGCCCCGGACCACGGGCAGTTGCGGCCCTGGCGCTTTGTGGTCGTTCCTGCAGACCAGCGGGGGCGGCTGTCCGAGGTTTTTGGGCAAGCGCTGCTGGACCGTGACCCCCAGGCATCACCAGATCAACTGGAGTCTGCGCGCGAGAAGGCGCACCGTGCGCCGCTGTTGATCATGGCGATTGTCCGTTTGACGGACCAAAGCGCACAGCCCGGCACCGCGCCAGGACGGGGCGCCCAACACCCGGAGTCCAGTGCGGCGGATGTGAGCGATGCGGAACGTCTGGTGTCCCTCGGGTGTGCGATTCAAAACATGCTGCTATCCGCACAGGCCGCCGGTTTTGGCGCGGGCCTGACCAGCGGGCAGGCCATGGCCTCCCCCCATTTGCGCGCGCTGTTCGGTCTGTACCCCAACGAGCAGGCGGTGTGCTGCATCAATATCGGCACGGTGAGCAAACACAAGCCGCCTCGCGTGCGGCCTGCGCTGGCTGATTTTGTTACTTACCTGGATTGCCCTTAAAGCTGTTTTCCACCAGCGGTTTGGCATCGACCTGCGGCACATGGCAGGAGTTGCACTGCCAGCGCATCATGTCCAACTCGGGGGCAGCTTTAGGGTCGGCATTTTGGACAAAATGGCTTTTGCCCGCACGGGGTATTTTTTGCCCCCGGAAGTTGTCGTGGATGTGGCAGTCCAGACAGGCGTTGTCCGTGGCATTGATGTCATCAAAACCATCCACCTTGTGCGGAATCAAAGGAGGCTGTTCCTTGAAGGTGCGCGCAATCACTTTTTGCGCCCCCGGTTTGCTGCCCAGGTAGGATTGTTCGGCGGGCGCATTGTCCGTGGCCGACACTTCGCTACCGCGCATGCTGCTCACCGGCTGGGCCGTGCTCCAGCATGCCGCCACCGACAAAACAGCAGCCAATGAAAGTTTGAGGGTCGTTTTCATGAGGGGATCTCCACAAGTGAAAGGTCTTAAGAATCAGATCGGCAACTTGGGGTCGGTGCCGGGCAGGGTTGAAACAGGGGATGAAAACCGGGTGCCCAAGGTGAACACGTCTTTGGAGCACACATCAATGCAGCGGCCGCAGTTGCTGCAGTCGCCAGACACAATCAGGGGAGCAACACCCTTGCCAGCCCCTTTGAGCGGCAGGCGAATCACCTGCTGTTCGGGGCACACAGCAAAACAATCGAGGCAGTTGTTGCAGGCTTCACGCTTGCTGGCAGAAATACGCACCACGCTCCACTTGCCAAGCATTCCATAGAAGGCACCCACCGGGCATAGGTGGCCGCACCAGCCGCGCTTCATGACAAAGAGGTCGAACAAAAAGATCACCGCAATCAGCAACCAGCCCGCACCCATGCCAAAAATCAGGCCCCGGTGCAGCATGGACACCGGGTTGACCAGCTCCCATACGATGCTGCCCGTGGTGGCCGCCAGCACCAAAATCAAGGCCAGCATCCAGTAGCGGGTGGCGCGGGGCATGTCGCCTCCGCCCCGGATACCGAGTTTGCGGCGCAAGGCGCTGGCGGTGTCGGTCACCACATTCATGGGGCAGACCCAGGCGCAAAAAACGCGGCCGCCCACCAGCGCATAAAACACCAGCACCAGAGCCGCGCCGATGAGCGCATTGCGCAGCGGCGTATGGCCCGCCAGCAAGGATTGCAGCAGCACCAGCGGGTCGGTCAAGGGCAGCGTGCCCAAGGTCAGGCTGTAACTGAGATTGCCTTTCACCAGCCACCAGCCCCACCAGGGCCCCAGCATGAACAAGGCCAGGACGCTGCATTGCGACACACGGCGCAGCACCAGCCAGCGGTGCGTGCCCCACCAGCCTTTGGCCTCCCGCGCGTCCTGTCCTACGGTGTCGGCAAACTGCTTCATCGCGGCGCCTCCAGGGGCAGTGCACCCGGCAGCGCGCTGCCAGGGTCCGAGTGGCCCGGCAATGTCAGGCCGTCTGGCATGCGGTCTGGCAAGTCCACCAGTTTTTTGTCTTCCACCAGGGACTTGCCCGCCTTGCGCTTTTCCTCCCAGCCCAGCTGGTAATGCGCGCCGAGTTCGCCCTTGGCCAGTTTGACCGGGTAGACCTTGATGGCAGCCACTTCCAGCACGCAGGACGCTTCGCACTTGCCGCAGCCCGTGCATGGGTCCGAATGCACCGTGGGCAGGAACATGGCGTGTTTGGAGGTGCGCTCGTTGTGCTGTACCTCCAGCGTGATGGCTTTGTCGATGGCCGGGCACACCCGGTAACACACGTCACAGCGCATCCCCAGGAAATTCAGGCAGGTCTCATGGTCCACCAGCACCGCCAAACCCATTTTGGCCAGGGTAATGTCGGTCAGCTGGGGGTCCAGCGCACCGGTGGGGCAGGCCTTGACACAGGGAATGTCCTCGCACATTTCGCAGGGCTTGGCGCGGGCCACAAAAAAAGGCGTACCAGTGGCCACGGGCTGCTCCGGCGTGGCCAGCGTGAGAATGCCGTAAGGACAGTCGCGCACGCACAGGCCACAGCGAATACAGGCGGACTGAAAATCCGCCTCAGGCCCGGCCCCCGGCGGGCGAATGGCTCCCGCCGGTAACGCCTTGGTTTGCTTGCTGTACAGGCCCAAGCCCAAACCGATGGCCCCCACACCGCAGGCCATCTTCAGGGAGTCGAAGATGAACTGGCGGCGGGCTTCCATTTGAAGGGGGGCAGGCAATGTCATAGCAACAAATCGGCGATACGCAGAGACCTATGCAGCTAGGCCTCTCAGCTTCTTCAGGCCTTGACCACCTTGCAGGCGCACTTCTTGAAGTCCGTCTCTTTGGAGATCGGGCAGGTCGCGTCCAGCGTCAGCTTGTTCACCAACCGGTGCTCGTCAAAGAAGGGCATGAACACCAGGCCCACGGGCGGTTTGTTGCGGCCCCGGGTTTCCACCTTGGTGCTGATTTCGCCGCGTCGGGTGGAAATTTTGACCGTATCGCCGCGCTGCAGGCCGCGCTTTTTGGCGTCCTCGGGGTTCATGTACAGCCAGGCGTCGGGCATGGCACGGTACAACTCGGGCACACGCCGGGTCATGGAGCCGGTGTGCCAGTGCTCCAGCACCCGCCCGGTGGAGAGCCACAGGTCAAACTCCGCGTCCGGTGCTTCGGCAGCAGGCTGGTAAGGCAGGGCAAAAATCCAGGCTTTGCCATCGGGCTTGCCATAGAACTTGACGCCTTCGCCCTTTTTCACATAGGGGTCGAACCCTTCGCGAAAGCGCCACAGCGTTTCCTTGTTGTCCACCACCGGCCAACGCAGGCCACGCGCCTTGTGGTAGGTGTCAAACGGGGCCAGGTCGTGCGCATGCCCACGGCCAAACTCGGCGTACTCTTCGAACAAGCCTTTTTGCAGGTAGTAGCCCAGTTCTTTGGACTCGTCGTTCTCAAATCCCTTTTGCATCTCGGATGCGGGGAATTTGTTGACTTGGCCATTGGCATAGAGCACTTCGTACAAGGTTTTTCCTTTGTACTGCGGTGCCTTGTCCAGCAACTCGGCAGGCCATACCTCATCGGTCTTGAAGCGTTTGGAAAATTCGATGTACTGCCACAGATCGGACTTGGCCTTGCCCGGTGCCTTGACCTGCTGGCGCCAGAACTGGGTGCGGCGCTCGGCATTGCCGTAAGCGCCCTCTTTTTCCATCCACATCGCGGACGGCAAAATCAGGTCGGCCGCCATGGCGGAGACCGTGGGGTAGCAATCCGACACCACGATGAAGTTGGCCGGATTGCGAAAACCCGGCCAGATTTCGCCATTGATATTGGGCCCCGCCTGCATGTTGTTGGTGGTGGTGGTCCAGTAGAAATTCAGCTTGCCGTCCTTGAGGGCGCGGCTTTGCGCCACGGCGTGCAGCCCCACCCAGTCGGGCACCGTACCCTCGGGCAGCTTCCATTGCTTTTCGGCGATTGCCCGGTGCTTGGGGTTGACCACTTCCATGTCGGCAGGCAGGCGGTGGGCAAAGGTGCCCACTTCACGCGCCGTGCCGCAAGCGGAGGGCTGGCCGGTGAGTGAGAACGGGCCGTTGCCGGGCTCGGATATTTTGCCCACCAGGAGGTGGATGTTGTAGATCATGTTGTTGGCCCAGGTGCCACGGGTGTGCTGGTTAAAGCCCATGGTCCAGTAGGACACCACCTTGGTCTTGGGGTCGGCATACACCTTGGCCAGTGCTTCCAGCTTGTCTTTGGGCACACCCGAGATTTCGTGCGCCTTGTCCAGGGTGTACTCCGACACAAACAGCTTGAATTCGTCAAACGTCATGGGCGCCGATGCACCGGGGTTGCCCTTGGGCTTGCCGTCGGCGCCCGGGTAACCATTGTTGTTGGCCACCACTTCCAGCGGGTGGTTGGGCCGCAGGCCGTAGCCGATGTCGGTCACGCCCTTGCGGAAATTGACGTTGCGCTTGACGAACTCTTCATTCACCGCACCGCTCTGGATGATGTGGTTGCAGATGTAGTTCAGGATCGCCAGATCGGTTTGCGGCTTGAAAATCAGCTCGTTGTCGGCCAGTTCACACGAGCGGTGCGTAAAGGTGGACAAGACATGCAGCTTGACGTGTTTGGCCGTCAGACGGCGGTCGGTGATGCGGGACCACAAAATGGGGTGCATCTCGGCCATGTTCGAGCCCCACAGCACAAAGGCATCGGCGTGTTCGGCGTCGTCGTAGCAGCCCATGGGCTCGTCAATGCCAAAGGTGCGCATGAAACCAGCCACCGCAGAGGCCATGCAGTGGCGTGCATTCGGGTCCAGGTTGTTGGAACGGAAACCCGCCTTGAACAGCTTGACCGCCGCGTAGCCCTCCCAGATGGTCCACTGGCCGGAGCCGAACATGCCAATCGATTTCGGGCCACCCGCCTTGAGCGCGGCCTTGGCTTTTTCTTCCATCACGTCAAAGGCCTTTTCCCAGGACACGTGGGTAAAGTCCCCGTTCTTGTCAAACTTGCCGTCTTTCATGCGCAGGAGCGGTTCCGTGAGTCGGTCCTTGCCGTACATGATTTTGGACAGGAAATAGCCCTTGATGCAGTTCAAGCCCTTGTTGACCGGCGCGTCCGGGTCTCCCTGGGTGGCCACCACGCGGTTGTCTTTCACACCAATGAGCACGCCGCAGCCCGTACCGCAGAAGCGGCAAACACCTTTGTCCCAGCGCACGCCATCGGTGGTGCCGGACTGCGCCAGCGCCTGGGCACCTGGCACGCTGATGCCAATCACGGTGGCCGCGGCGGTGACGGCATTGGCCTTGATGAGATCTCGACGGGTTACTTGCATTTCAATAGCTCCTGATCAGGGTTGGATTCGGTTTGCTGAAAAATCATGGCCACCGACAGAACGCTGTCAATGCGTTCGATGGCCTCATAGGTGTCGACGGCTGTCCGGTCGCTGTCACTTTCGATGGTGACAATGAGCTTGCCGTCGTCGGTGCTGGCGTGGATTTCCACGCCTTCCATTTGGGATAAATGCGCGCGCAAGATCTGCTCTTGGGTCGACTTCGCATATACGATGGCGCTGGAAATATTCAAAACACGGCCTTCCTTGAATAGCCGCGCAGTGCGCGGAAAAACGGTTGAGTGGCTAAAAACCACTTTACGCTCACAGGTAAATAATTCCTTGATTCAAGTTAAGCATTTTTAGAGTATGTCTATGATCCATTCCATGCCTTCTTTCCCATCCAAAGACATGTATCCATCCACCATGGCCCCCACAGTACGGAACCGATAAAGGTATAAAGCTTGTCGCTATGCACTCTCCACCTAACATGAACTCCACACAAGCACGCTGGAGCCTGGGCGCCAAACTCACCTTGATCGGAACACCGTTTCTGCTACTGGCGCTGCTCTCGACGGTATTTACGCTGTGGGTGAGTTGGCAGCTGGATGGCGGTGCGGCCGCGGTGAACGAGGCAGGCCGCATGCGTATGCAGGCCTACCGCATCGCACTGGCGGTAAGCAGCGGTGAGAAAAGAGAATTGCCAAGGCATATCAGTGAGTTCAACCAGAGCCTCGCTCTTTTGCGAACCGGGGACCCTGAAAGGCCTTTGTTTATCCCCTGGGACAATAACGTACGCCAGCATTTCACGACCGTGGAACAAAACTGGCAACGCTTTCAAGCACGCTGGCTTGGACAACAGGTGACGAACCTGCACGAATTGAGTGGGCACACAATGGCTTTCGCGGCAGACGTTGACACCTTTGTGGGCAGCATTGAGACGCATATGTCACACTGGACCGCCGTCCTGCACATGCTGCAAATGGGGGTGCTGGCACTCGCTGTTTTGGGTGCCTCCGTGTTGCTGTTTACCGGCTTTCTGTTTGTACTTGAGCCCGTCAACCAGCTCAAACAAGCCATTCAAAAAATCCAGGGCGGCGACTTTGGCGCCCGCGTAGACCGTGTGACCACCGACGAATTTGGAACCCTGGCCGAGGGCTTTAACGGCATGGCCGAGCACCTGCAGTCCATGTACCGGAATCTGGAGAGCAAGGTTCTGGAGAAAACTGCAGAACTCGAAGAAAAGCGGGAGCGCCTGGAATCGCTCTATGAAGTCACAGCCTTGGTGGCACACGCCACCTCGCTGGAAGATTTGGCAAGAGACTATTCCCAGCGCATGATGCGCATTGCCCGTGCCGACGGTGTGGCACTGCGTTGGTCCGACCAGGCCAATAAACGCTACATGATGCTGGCGGCCAGCGGATTGCCCACCGCCATGGTGGAGGATGAGCAATGCCTGCATGTCGGCGACTGCCATTGCGGAACCCCTTTGGCCTCTGGTCTGACTGTCATTCCCATCCACTCCTTGCCACTTAATACGATGAAACACTGTGCCAAGGCTGGCTTTGGTACGGTGGTCAATGTTCCCATTCGGCTGCAAGAGCGTCTGTTGGGTGAGGTAGACCTGTTTTTCCACGCCAAGGTTTCCCCCACCGCCGCCGAACGCTCTCTGCTGGAGGCGCTCAACAGCCATCTGGCAAGCGCCATGGAGAACCTGCGCCTGCACGCAATGGGTCGAGAAGCGGCTATTTCTGGCGAACGGAACTTCCTGGCGCGCGAACTGCACGACTCCATTGCCCAGTCACTGGCCTTTCTGAAAATTCAGGTGCAATTGATGCGTGACGCACTGCAATCAAAAAATGAAAGTGAAATACAAAAAGTTCTGGAAGAAATTGATGCAGGCGTGCGCGAGTGCTACGGCGATGTGCGTGAACTGCTGATGCACTTTCGCACCCGCGCCAATAGTGAGGACATTGAACCCGCGCTGGCCACCACTTTGCGCAAATTTGAGCACCAGACCGGTCTCAAAACAACGCTGACCATCACCGGCCATGGCATGCCGCTGTCGCCAGACCTGCAGATACAGGTACTGCACATCCTGCAAGAGGCCTTGTCCAACGTGCGCAAGCATGCGCGTGCTTCGCAGGTCTGCCTCAACGTACAACAGCAGCCCGTATGGCAATTCGAAGTACGCGACGATGGCATTGGCTTCAACCCCAACAACCATGAACTGGAAGAAACCCATGTTGGGCTGCGTATCATGGCAGAACGGTCTCAGCGCATTGGCGCGACAATGGAGGTTATCTCCACGCCGGAATACGGAACTTCTGTCGTTCTGACTTTGGCCCCGCCAGCCCCACCCATGCCATCAACGCCCGCCAGGACACTGCCCCCAATACATGCGACAACGGTGTAATTGCACGTTTCCAAACCCAACCCGTATCCGCCGATGACGCACGCAAGCCCACCCAACCCCATCCGTGTTCTGGTCGTGGACGACCATACCTTGTTCAGGCGCGGACTTACGGCCCTGCTTTCAAGAGATCCATTGGTCACGGTGGTGGGGGACGCAGGTGACGCCGGAGAAGCCCAACGCCGAGCCCAGGATTTGCAACCCGATCTGATACTTTTGGACAATCACTTGCCGGGGGTCAACGGGGTAGATGCACTACCCGCTCTCTTTGAAGCGGCGCCACATACCCGCATACTGATGTTGACTGTCAGCGAAGATGAGGCCGATCTCTCCGCCGCATTGCGTGGAGGTGCGGCTGGCTACTTGCTCAAAACCATCGAAGGCGAGGCGCTTATCAGCGCAATTCAACGCGCCGTCCGGGGAGAAAGCGTGATTGCACCCGAAATGACCAGCAAATTGGTATCCGCCTACCGGGGCGCGGCCGGTGGCCTCAGCCTCCAGGCGCAGGCGCCAGCCCAAGCACCATCACCGTTGGCCACATTGTCACCCCGTGAACGCGACATACTGCGCGCCATTGCACAAGGGGCCAGCAACAAGGAAATTGGCCGGGAACTCGGCATTGCCGAGACCACCGTCAAGATCCATGTTCAACATGTGCTGCGCAAACTGGACGTGAGTACACGCGTCCATGCAGCAGTCATTGCCACGGAAATTGGTTTGATCTAAAACAAACGTTGTTGCGATTTCGCAAGGAGTAGTTCTTTAGAACTACTTTCAACAAAAAACCATAGTTCCAAGGAGTTGCCGCCCTGCTTCTTCAGGGGGATACCGCAAAGACCCTGCATTACCTACAGTTATGTAACGGTAACAAAGGAGTCTTTGACATGACTAAAAAAGGACAGGCACTTTCGGTGCTTATTGTGAGCACACTGGCTTTTACAGTGTGCTTCATGGTCTGGATGATGTTCGGGGTGATTGGCATCCCCATCAAGAAGGCGCTGGACCTCAACTCCACACAATTCGGCTTGCTGATGGCAACCCCGGTGCTCACTGGCTCACTGATCCGCGTTCCGCTGGGCATCTGGACCGACAAATTCGGTGGCCGCATTGTGATGGCGACCCTGATGGCTCTGACAGTTCCCGCCATCTACCTGATGTCCTATGCCACCGCCTACTGGCATTTCCTGACCATTGGCCTGTTTGTCGGTCTGGCCGGCGGTTCGTTCTCTGTGGGCACGCCCTATGTGGCGCGCTGGTTCCCCAAAAACCAGCAGGGTTTCGCCATGGGCGTATATGGCGCAGGCAATTCGGGCGCGGCAGTCAACAAGTTTGTAGCGCCGGCGCTGGTGGTGGCCTTTGGCTGGACCATGGTCCCTACGGTCTATGCGGTCATCATGGCCGGTACCGTGGTGCTGTTCTGGATGTTCAGCCACAGCGACCCAGCCCACCTGGTCTCCAGCAACGTCAAATTCATGGACCAGCTCAAGGCACTGAAAGACCCTAAAGTATTGAAGTACTGCCAGTACTACAGCATTGTGTTTGGCGGCTATGTGGCGCTGTCGCTGTGGATGGTGCAGTACTACGTGGGTGAGTTCGGGCTGGAGATCCGCACCGCAGCCTTGCTTGCCGCATGCTTCTCGCTGCCCGGCGGCGTGCTGCGGGCGGTAGGTGGCTGGATGTCCGACAAATGGGGCGCGCACAGCGTGACCTGGTGGGTGATGTGGGTGAGCTGGATTTGCCTGTTCTTGCTGAGCTACCCCCAGACAGATTTCACCATCACCACAATTACCGGTCCCAAAACATTCCATGTTGGCTTGAACGTCTATGCCTTCACAGCGCTGATGTTCATTCTGGGAATCGCCTTTGCCTTTGGCAAGGCCAGCGTTTTCAAGTACATCAGTGACGACTACACCGGCAATATCGGCACCATCAGCGGCATCGTGGGCTTGGCGGGCGGCTTGGGTGGGTTTGTACTTCCCATCATGTTTGGCGCACTGATGGACTACACCGGCATTCGTTCCAGTGCATTCATGCTGATGTATGGCGTGGTGTGGGTCTCTCTGATCTGGATGTACTGGACTGAAGTGCGCCGCAGCCACCTCATGGGTAAGGAAGCAACCCCCTTTAGCCTGCAGAACTAATTTTCATTTCTCGAAAGACAACAATGACCAACCAACAGTATTCGAGCGCGGACATATCCGACTGGCGCCCGGAAGACGAAAAATTTTGGGAATCCAAGGGCAAGAGCATTGCTTACCGCAACCTCTGGATTTCCATTCCCAATTTGCTGTGCGCCTTCGCCGTGTGGGCTATGTGGGGCATCATCACCGTGCAGATGATCAACCTGGGATTTCCGTTCAAACCGGCTGACATGTTCACTCTCACAGCCATCGCAGGCCTGATGGGTGCCACGTTCCGCATTCCGGCCTCGTTCTTCATCCGTCTGTCGGGTGGGCGCAATACCATTTTCTTGACATCCTTGCTGCTGATCATCCCGGCGGCGTGGACCGGCATTGCACTGCAAGACAAAAACACACCGCTGTGGGTATTTCAGGCCTGCGCGTTCCTGTCGGGTATTGGTGGAGGCAACTTTGCCTGCTCCATGTCCAACATTTCCAGCTTTTTCCCTAAGCGCCTGCAAGGCACGGGCTTGGGACTGAATGCCGGCTTGGGCAACTTCGGTGTGACCAGCATGCAGATCCTGATACCGCTGGTCATGACTGTTGGCCTGTTTGGTGCGATAGCCGGCGAGCCGATGGTGTTGGCCAAAGACAGTGGCTGGATTTTGGGCAAGATCGCCGCCGGAACACCCACTTTTATTCAAAATGCCGGCTTTATCTGGGCCACCATCTTGACACCCGTTGTGATTGCCGCCTGGTTTGGCATGAACAACCTGCTACCCCTGTCACCCAATTATGGCGGCACCATTGCCGCCTTCAGCAAGATCGTCTACCTGTGGGGTATCACCTGCATTATTGGTGTCATCGGCCTGTACCTTTACCTGCCAGCGCCAACCGGCTTGGGTCTGTTGAACATGTGGGTGGCTCTGCCACTGACCATCGTCGCCACGCTGGGCGCCATGAAGCTGGCCGCCTTTGGAGAAATGAAAGGCAACATCGCCAAGCAGTTTGAGATCTTCAAGAACAAACACACCTGGTCTTTGACACTGCTTTACATCGTGACCTTCGGCTCGTTCATCGGTTTCTCCATGGCATTGCCTTTGTCCATCACGGTGATTTTTGGGATCAGCCACATCCCCGATGCCGCTGGTGTCATGCAACACACCCTGAAAAACCCCAATGCACCGTCAGCACTCACCTATGCATGGATTGGCCCCTTTGTTGGAGCGCTGATTCGCCCGGTCGGCGGCTGGATCGCCGACAAGGTGGGGGGCTCTATCGTCACCCAGGTTATCTCTGCGGTGATGGTGGTGGCTTCTGGCGCCGTGGGCTACGTGATGATGCAAGCCTATGCATCCGCAACCCCCGAGCAGTATTTCTCGGCTTTCATGTGGTTGTTTGTGCTCTTGTTTGCCGCCAGCGGTATCGGCAACGGCTCCACTTTCCGCACCATCGGCGTGATTTTTGACCGCCAGCAAGCAGGTCCCGTATTGGGCTGGACTTCCGCCGTTGCCGCGTACGGCGCCTTTATCGCCCCAGTGGTGATTGGAGACCAGATCAAAGCAGGAACACCACAAATATCCATGTACGGATTCGCCGTTTTTTATGCCCTGTGCCTGATAATTAACTGGTGGTTCTACTTGCGCGCAGATTCAGAAATCAAGAACCCTTAACGCGAAACATTGCGGGACAAAGTTTGCTGTACCCGCTACAGCAAACTTTGTCCTCAACATTTTGAGAAACCATTTCAAAGAGGAACACTATGAGCCACTTTCTAGACAGACTCAGTTTTTTTTCACAACCCAGTGAGCCGTTTTCCGGCGACCACGGTGTCACCAACGGTGAAGACCGCACCTGGGAAGATGCCTACCGCGGCCGTTGGGCGCACGACAAAATCGTGCGCTCCACCCACGGCGTCAACTGCACAGGCTCATGCTCCTGGAAGATCTACGTCAAAGGCGGCATCGTTACCTGGGAAACCCAGCAAACCGACTACCCCCGCACCCGCTGGGATATGCCCAACCACGAGCCACGCGGCTGCGCACGCGGTGCCAGCTACAGCTGGTACCTGTACAGCGCCAACCGTGTGAAATACCCGCTGGTGCGTGGCCGCTTGCTCAAGCTCTGGCGTGAAGCCCGCTTGTCCATGGACCCTGTGGACGCCTGGGCCTCCATCGCCACATCCAACGCCAAGCGCAAGGAATACCAGAGCGTGCGTGGTCTGGGCGGTTTTGTGCGCTCCGGTTGGGACGAAGTCAATGAAATGATTGCGGCCGCCAACGTGTACACCATCAAGAAGCATGGTCCAGACCGCGTTGTGGGCTTCTCCCCTATTCCTGCCATGTCCATGGTGAGCTACGGCGCAGGAAGCCGTTACCTGAGCCTGATTGGCGGTGTGCCTCTTAGTTTTTACGACTGGTATTGCGACTTGCCCCCCAGCAGCCCCCAGGTGTGGGGAGAACAAACGGACGTTCCAGAGTCAGCCGACTGGTACAACTCCACGTTCATCATGGCCTGGGGCTCCAACATTCCCCAGACCCGCACACCCGACGCCCACTTCTTCACCGAAGTGCGTTACAAGGGCACCAAGACGGTCGCAGTCACACCGGACTACTCCGAAGTGGCGAAGCTGTCCGACATCTGGATGAAGCCCAAGCAGGGCACCGATGCGGCCGTGGCGATGGCCATGGGACATGTGATCCTGAAGGAGTTCTACTTCCCCGATGGTGGCAAGGCCCGCAGTGCGTACTTTGACGACTATGTCCGCCGCTATACCGACATGCCGATGCTGGTGATGCTCAAAGAGCACAAGCTGCCCTCCGGTGAAACGGTCATGGTACCGGACCGCTATGTGCGCGCCTCCGATTTCAACGGCAAGCTTGGCGCCTCCAACAATCCCGAGTGGAAAACGGTTGCGCTGGACGACTCGGGCAAGGTCGTGTTGCCCAATGGCGCCCTCGGTTTCCGTTGGGGCCCCGATGGCCGTGCAGACGAAGGCCAGTGGAACCTGGAAGCCAAGGAAGCACGCCATGGCAATGACGTGAAGCTGAAATTGACGGTGCTGGAAGGTGAAAACCCCAGCAGCGAAACTGCCAAGGTGGGCTTCCCCTATTTCGGCGGCATCGTGAGCGAACACTTCCCCAACAATGCCACCGGCGCCGGTGCCAACAATGTTCTGGTACGCACCGTGCCCGTGCAACGTATTGCACTGGGCAAAGATGGCGACCAACGCGAAGCACTCGTCGCAACCGTGTTCGATCTGCAGGTGGCCAACTACGGCGTGGCCCGTGGTTTGCCCGGCGAACTGGCCGCCAAGGATTTCAACGACGACACCCCCTACACCCCCGCATGGCAAGAGCGCATCACCGGCACTCCGCGTGAACAGCTCATCACCGTGGCCCGCCAATTTGCCGAAAACGCCGACAAGACCCATGGCAAATCCATGGTCATCATTGGCGCCGCCATGAACCACTGGTACCACGCGGACATGAACTACCGTGGCGTCATCAACATGCTGATGATGTGCGGCTGTATCGGCCAGTCGGGCGGCGGTTGGGCCCACTATGTGGGACAAGAAAAACTGCGCCCCCAAACCGGTTGGACTGCGTTGGCGTTTGCATTGGACTGGGTCCGTCCACCCCGGC
This sequence comes from Burkholderiales bacterium RIFCSPLOWO2_12_FULL_61_40, assembly GCA_001770935.1. Classification (GTDB taxonomy): domain Bacteria; phylum Pseudomonadota; class Gammaproteobacteria; order Burkholderiales; family Burkholderiaceae_C; genus Allorhodoferax. The sequence continues at coordinate 16,084 of MESI01000024.1, forward strand.
AAATGAACGGCACCAGTTTCTTCTACGCGCACACCGACCAGTGGCGCTACGAAAAATTGGGCATCGAAGAAATTCTCTCGCCCCTGGCCGACAAAAAGCTGTATGGCGGCAGCATGATCGACTACAACGTGCGTGCCGAACGCATGGGCTGGTTGCCTTCTGCTCCCCAGCTGAAAACCAACCCCTTCCAGGTGGTGCGTGATGCCGCAGCCGCTGGCATGGACCCCGTCGCTTATACGGTCAAGAGCCTGAAAGACGGCTCTTTGAAGATGAGTTGCGAGGACCCAGACCACCCAGACAACTGGCCACGCAATATGTTTGTATGGCGCTCCAACATCCTGGGCTCCAGCGGCAAGGGACACGAGTACTTCCTCAAGCACCTGTTGGGAACCACCCACGGTGTGCAAGGCAAGGATCTGGGCAAGGACGACGCCAAACCCACCGAAGTGGTGTGGCATGACAAAGCACCTGAAGGCAAGCTGGACCTGCTGATCACGCTCGATTTCCGTATGAGCACCACTTGTCTGTACTCTGACATCGTGCTGCCAACTGCCACCTGGTACGAGAAAAACGACCTCAACACCAGCGATATGCACCCCTTTATTCACCCGCTGTCGGCAGCGGTGGATCCTGCATGGCAGTCGCGCAGTGACTGGGAAATTTACAAAGGTTTCGCCAAAAAATTCAGCGAAGTCTGCGTGGGTCACCTGGGTGTGGAACGCGAGATGGTGCTCTCACCATTGATGCATGACTCTCCTTCCGAGTTGGCGCAGCCCTTTGGTGTGCAGGATTGGAAACGCGGTGAGATCGACCTGATCCCCGGCAAAACCGCTCCCAATATGACGGTCATTGAGCGCGACTACCCCAATGTGTACAAACGCTTCACCGCGCTGGGACCATTGATGAACAAGGCCGGCAACGGCGGCAAGGGCATCAACTGGGATACCAAAATCGAAGTCAAACAACTCGGTGAGTTGAATGGCTTTGTGACCAATGAAGGCGTTTCCTGCGGAATGCCAAAAATTGAAACGGATATCGATGCCTGCGAGGTGATTCTCCAACTGGCACCGGAAACCAATGGCCATGTCGCTGTGAAGGCCTGGGAAGCTCTGGGCAAACAAACCGGTTTGGACCACACCCATTTGGCCTTGTACCGCGAAGACGAAAAAATCCGTTACCGCGATGTGCAGGCACAGCCACGCAAAATTATCAGCTCGCCCACCTGGAGCGGTATTGAGTCGGAAACCGTGTCTTACAACGCTGGTTACACCAACGTGCATGAGATGATCCCATGGCGCACCCTGACCGGCCGCCAGCAGTTCTATATGGACCACCCATGGATGACTGCATTCGGGGAAGGTTTCTCCACCTACCGCCCACCAGTGGATCTCAAGACCACGGCAGGTATTCAAAATATCAAGTCCAACGGCAACAAAGAGATCGCGCTGAACTTCATCACGCCGCACCAGAAGTGGGGTATTCACTCCACCTACAGTGACAACCTGCACATGCTGACGCTCAACCGCGGAGGCCCGGTGATCTGGCTGAGTGAAGATGACGCCAAGTCCATCGGTGTGGTGGACAACGATTGGGTTGAATTGTTCAACATCAACGGTGCGATTACAGCGCGTGCGGTGGTGAGCCAGCGCGTGAACAATGGCATGACACTGATGTACCACGCCCAGGAAAAAATCATCAACGTTCCGGGCTCGGAAATTACCGGTGCACGCGGTGGTATCCACAACTCGGTCACCCGTGTGGTGCTCAAGCCCACCCACATGATCGGCGGCTATGCCCAATTCAGCTACGGCTTCAACTACTACGGAACCATTGGAACCAACCGCGATGAGTTCGTAGTGGTTCGCAAGATGAACAAAGTGGACTGGCTGGACGATGAACCCAGCTCGACCGATAACTCAACCGCAGCCCACGCGTAAGGAGATTACAAATGAAAATTCGCGCACAAATCGGCATGGTGCTGAACCTGGACAAGTGCATTGGTTGCCACACTTGTTCCGTCACCTGCAAAAACGTCTGGACCAGCCGCCCCGGCATGGAATACGCCTGGTTCAACAACGTGGAAACCAAACCTGGCATTGGTTACCCCAAAGAGTGGGAAAACCAGGACAAATGGAATGGCGGCTGGGTTCGCAAAGGCGACGGCAAGATCGAACCGCGCCAAGGGGCCAAGTGGAAGCTGCTCATGCGCATCTTTGCCAACCCCAACCTGCCCGAGATTGACGACTACTACGAGCCGTTCACTTTCGACTACGACCACCTGCAGTCCGCGCCGGAGATGAAGGCCGCGCCTACGGCGCGTCCACGCAGCTTGATCACTGGCAAGCGCATGGAGAAAATCGTGTGGGGTCCGAACTGGGAAGAAATTTTGGGTGGTGAGTTCTCCAAGCGCAGCAAGGACAAGAACTTCGACAACATCCAGAAGGACATCTACGGCCAGTTCGAAAATACCTTCATGATGTACCTGCCGCGCCTGTGCGAGCACTGCCTGAATCCGGCGTGTGTGGCCAGCTGCCCTTCCGGCTCCATCTACAAGCGCGAAGAAGACGGCATTGTGCTGATCGACCAGGACAAATGCCGCGGCTGGCGCATGTGCGTGAGCGGTTGCCCCTACAAGAAGATTTACTACAACTGGAAATCCGGTAAGGCCGAGAAATGCATTTTCTGCTACCCCCGCATCGAATCCGGGCAGCCAACCGTATGCTCTGAAACCTGCGTGGGTCGCATTCGCTACCTCGGCGTATTGCTCTACGATGCGGACCGCATTCAGGAAGCGGCGAGCGTGGAACATGATCGTGATCTGTACCAGGCCCAACTCGACATTTTCCTGGACCCCAATGACCCCAAAGTCATTGAACAGGCACGCATTGACGGCATCCCTGACAAATGGATGGACGCAGCGCGCAAGAGCCCGGTGTACAAAATGGCGGTGGACTGGAAAGTCGCCCTGCCACTGCACCCCGAGTACCGCACGCTGCCCATGGTTTGGTACGTACCGCCACTCTCTCCCATCAGCGCGGCTGCGAATGCGGGCCATATTGGCGTCAACGGGCAAATCCCGGATGTCAAACAACTGCGCATCCCCGTCAAATACCTGGCCAACCTGCTCACCGCCGGTGATACACAACCGGTGGAGCGCGCCCTGGAGCGCATGCTGGCCATGCGTGCATACCAGCGCGAAAAGCATGTGGATGGACGCGTCAACACTGCAGCACTGGACCAGGTGCAGATGACACAGCTTGAAGTGGATGAGATGTACCAAGTGATGGCTATTGCCAATTACGAAGACCGTTTCGTCATCCCGACCACGCACCGTGAGTATGCTGAAAGCGCCTTTGACGTGCGTGGCGGTTGCGGCTTCTCTTTTGGCAATGGATGCTCTGACGGCGTCGGCGAAACCAGCCTGTTTGGCGGCTCCAAACGGCGCACCATTCCGATCAAGGCCGAGGTCTAACCATGTCGCAACTTCCCAACGCATCCACTTCCCTGCGGGTGCTGGCGCGGCTGCTGTCTTATCCGGACGCAGCATTGCGAGAGCATCTGCCGGAAATGCGTCAGGCACTGCAGACGGACAACGCGGTTCCAGCGGCACGTTTGGCCGAACTCGACGCGCTCATGGCAAATTTGGAGCGCGGCGACGCGCTTGAAAATGAAGCCGAGTACGTGCAGATCTTTGACCGCGGCCGCGCCACCTCTTTGCACTTGTTTGAACATGTGCATGGTGATTCCCGCGACCGGGGGCCCGCCATGATCGACCTGGCCCAAACCTATGAAAAGGCGGGACTGTTCCTGGCGGCCGGCGAAATGCCGGACTATTTGCCGGTGGTGCTTGAATTTGTGTCGACCCAGCCTCCCAAGGAAGCCCGCTCTTTCCTGGGTGAAATGACGCACATTTTCAACGCCATTTTCAGTGCCCTGCAACAACGCCAAAGCACCTATGCCAGCGTATTGGGCGCACTACTGGAGCTATCGGGTGAAACTGCCCAGGCCGTCAAGGTCGTCGCAGAAGAACCCCTGGACGCCACCTGGGAAGAACCCGTGGTGTTCGATGGATGCTCTTCCAAAGGCCAATCCAAACCTGGTCAATCTCAACCTATTCACTTCGTCAAGAATGAAGCAGCACGCGCAAACGCCAAGGCTGCCTCACCCACAGGAGTATCACAATGAACGCGCTCGACAATTTTCTGTTTGGTCTGTACCCTTATATTTGCCTCACGATTTTTCTGCTGGGTAGCCTGCTTCGATTCGACCGGGACCAATACACCTGGAAGAGCGATTCTTCCCAGTTGCTCAAAACCGGACAACTGCGGGTGGGCAGCAACCTGTTTCACGTAGGGGTTTTGTTTCTGTTCTTCGGCCACTTCTTTGGCATGCTCACACCGCACTTCGTGTACGAGAATTTCATCACTGCCGGGTCCAAACAACTGATGGCCATGGTCAGCGGTGGTATTGCAGGCACCTTGGGGTTCATCGGTGTCACGATTCTGTTGCACCGCCGCCTTTCCGAGCCACGCATCCGCGCCACCTCCAAAACCAGTGACATCGTCTTGCTGGTTCTGTTGTGGCTGCAACTGGCTTTGGGCCTGGCGACCATTCCCTTGTCGGGACAGCACATGGACGGCAGCATGATGATGAATTTGGCCGGTTGGGCCCAGCACATCGTGACCTTCCAGGCCGGTGCACCGGAGTTGTTGGCTGAAGCAGGCTGGATTTTCAAAATGCACATGTTCCTCGGAATGAGCATTTTCCTGATCTTCCCATTCACCCGTCTGGTGCATGTGTGGAGCGGCTTTGGCGCGGCAGCTTACCTGGCCCGTCCCTACCAGGTGGTTCGTGCCCGCCGTATGAATGTGCCCGCCGGACACAACCAGCCACGCCGTCCTGGCGCAGGCGTTTAAGGAAACACTATGCAAACCGCAACACCCGTGAGCACAACCATGGCAAGCATCAACGGTGTGGCCTTGCATACGGCGGACGATACCCTGTCCGCCGACGAGTTGCGCCAGCGCGCGTGCTCGGAATTGCTCCGCCAGACGGCCATCGCCAAAGGCTTGCTGTCCGCCAGCGACATGCCATCGTCAGACGGTGTTCTCAGCGAGGAAGCCACCAGCGCGATTGAGACCTTGCTGGAGCAAAACCTGGCGATCCCTGAGCCTTCGGAGGAGGCCTGCAAACGCCACCACAGTGCACACCAGGCCATTTACGCCACGGGTGAACGTGTCAACGTCCGGCACATTTTGTTCGCAGTGACTCAGGGCGTTGACGTGGGTGCGTTGCGCAGCCGTGCAGAGACCACTCTGCTGGATGTGCGGTGCCACGACGGCAAGAACGCGGATGACGCCTTTGCCACCGCAGCCAAAACCCTGTCGAACTGCCCCAGCGGTGCCGAGGGTGGGCAGCTGGGGTGGCTGGTCGCCTCCGACTGTGCGCCCGAATTTGCCAAGGAGTTGTTCGGACACGCGGAAGTGGGGGTGTTGCCACGTCTGGTACACAGCCGTTTTGGTTTGCATGTGGTGGAAGTGCTGGAGCGCTCGCCCGGTGTGGAGCAACCCTTTGATGCAGTTCGCGGTGCAGTCGCCATGGCACTGCGGCAGAAAACCTACGTGACGGCTTTGCGCCAGTACCTGCAACTATTGGCCGGCGAGGCGGTCATCGAAGGGGTTGATCTCGATGCCGCTGACACACCGTTGGTTCAGTAGCCACTGCAACTGTTCCCTGCAGAGGGGTTTGTATGCCTGACGAACTCCTGCAACGGCTTCGACAGTTTCACGAACATACCTTTCCGGGGGTGCAGGAGCAGTTTCAAAACCTGGTGAAGGATGGTCAGCACCCGACCATCCTTTTCATTGGCTGCTCCGATTCGCGCCTGATGCCTTACCTTTTGACAGGCACCGGGCCCGGAGAGTTGTTCGTGATTCGCAATGTGGGCGCGTTCGTACCGCCCTATGACGGATCAGCCGGGTACCACGGCACCTCGGCGGCGATTGAATTCGCGGTGCTCAATCTCAAGGTTTCCCGCATTGTGGTCTGCGGCCACAGCCATTGCGGCGGCATCCGGGCGCTTTATGAAGACGTGGTACCCCAAGCAAAAAATCTGGCCGCGTGGCTGAATTTGGGCCGGGAAGCGGCCCTGCCGGTGCAAGTCACTCCTGAAGCCTTGCGCCGGACAGAACAGCGGGCCGTCGTGCTGCAACTGGAGCGCCTGATGGGCTACCCCATGGTGCGTGAACAGGTGGAAGCCAAAGGGATTACCTTGCATGGCTGGCACTATGTCATTGAGGACGGTGAGGTCCATGTCTTCGACGTCAAAAGCAGCCAGTTTGTCCCTGCATCAAGCGCACTGCACAGCGGCACGGGACCTTACGCTGAAATTGAAGACACGATTGCAAGCCCCGTCTTCAATGAAATTGATGACAGCTACGCGCATCTTGCAAAGTCGGACGGACCTCCCGCAGCCGGAACAATCTGATTTTCGGCAATTCTTAAACCGGGTCAAGGACTTGTTTCCGGTAAGTCGATACGCTCCCAGGTGAAACACACTTCTGGAGTTCCAAGACATGAATCAAGTTAAAGGCAGCGGGTTCACCAAGCAAATGGCCCGCAATATGTTTTACGGAGGGTCCGTATTTTTCATATTCGTATTTGCTGCACTCATCTTCGACAGTGAAAGAAAAATCCCGCTGCGTTCCAACGCGGAAGCGATCACCCCGGCGGTGGAGCGAGGCAAGGCGCTCTGGGAAACGCGCAACTGCATCGGTTGCCACACCCTTTTGGGAGAAGGTGCCTACTTCGCGCCAGAACTTGGCAACGTCTACAAGCGCCGTGGCGGCGATTTCATCAAGGCATGGATCGCTTCGCAACCCACACACACCCCCGGACGCCGCCAAATGCCTCAGTTCAACTTTACTGAAGATCAGTTGAATGACATGGTGGAGTTCTTGAAATGGACGAACAACATCAATACCGAAAAATGGCCCCCCAATATTGAAGGCTAATCGCTAAAGCACGTCTGAACGAACAAGGAAACTCAAATGCAAGCGACAACATTGAAATACAAATCCCAGGGAGTTGCGAAGTACTACTTCGTGGCCGCCCTGGTCCTATTTACTGCCCAAATCCTATTCGGAGTCACCCTGGGCCTGCAATACGTCATAGGTGACTTTCTCTTTCCCTACATCCCCTTCAACCAGGCTCGCATGGTCCACACCAACCTGCTGATTGTCTGGTTGCTGTTTGGCTTTATGGGTTCAGCCTACTACCTGATTCCTGAGGAATCCGAAACCGAGCTGTACAGCACCAAGCTGGCCATGCTCCTGTTCTGGGTCTTTTTGGCGGCAGGTGGGCTCACCATCGTGGGTTACCTTGCTGTCCCCTACGCCAAGCTGGCGGAGCTGACCGGAAACGAGTTGCTGGCCACCATGGGCCGGGAGTTCCTGGAACAACCGCTTCCCACCAAAGTGGGCATTGTTGTGGTTTGCCTGGCCTTCCTGTTCAACATCAGCATGACGGTGCTCAAGGGCCGCAAAACCAGCATCTCCCTGGTGCTGCTGATGGGCTTGTGGGGCCTGGCCTTGATGTTCCTGTTCAGCTTTGTCAATCCAGCCAACCTGGTTCGCGACAAGATGTACTGGTGGTTTGTGGTGCATTTGTGGGTTGAAGGCACTTGGGAACTGATTCTCGGCTCCTTGCTCGCATTCGTTTTGATCAAGACCACCGGTGTGGACCGCGAAGTGATCGACAAATGGCTGTATGTGATCATTGCCATGGCGCTGATCACCGGCATTCTGGGTACCGGCCACCACTTCTTCTTCATCGGCATGCCCGGCTACTGGTTGTGGATTGGCAGCATCTTCTCGGCCATGGAACCTATCCCCTTCTTCATGATGACCGTGTTTGCATTCAATATGGTGCAGCGCCGCCGTCGTGAGCATCCCAACCAGGCCGCCTTGCTGTGGGCTGTGGGTTGTTCCGTCGTAGGTTTCCTGGGTGCAGGCGTGTGGGGTTTCATGCACACGCTGAGCCCCGTCAACTACTACACCCACGGTACGCAAATCACGGCGGCACACGGCCACCTGGCCTTCTATGGCGCCTACGTGATGGTGGTGCTTGCCATGGTCAGCTATGCCATGCCCACGCTGCGTGGACGTGAAGCCAATAGCCGCCGCGCACAAAGCTTTGAAATGTGGAGCTTCTGGGTCATGACCATCGGCATGGGTGTCATGGTGCTGGCATTGACTGGCGCAGGTATTTTGCAAGTGTGGCTGCAACGCATGCCCACCGAAAATGCCATGTCCTTCATGGCCACACAAGACCAGCTCAATTTCTTCTACTGGCTGCGCATTGCGGGTGGTGTTGGCTTCCTGCTTGGTTTGTTGACCTACCTGTACAGCTTCTTCGCCCAGCCCGGTGAGGAAGAGGTGGCGCTCGGCAATGCGACATCCGGACTGATGCCCCAGCGCGCTTGAGGCCATGAAAATGCAGCAAATGGCAACCCCTCCGTTTTACGCACCGCAAGCGGGCGAATGCGCTCTCTTCGAACATGCGTGGAAGAAACAGTTGCCTTTGCTCATCAAAGGCCCAACAGGCTGCGGAAAGACACGCTTCGTCGAACACATGGCGGCACGGCTGGGGCGCCCCCTCATCACCGTGTCCTGCCATGACGATCTGAGCGCTTCGGATCTGGTGGGCCGTTTCCTGATTGGGAACGGCAGCACCGTCTGGTCCGACGGGCCGCTGGCCCGCGCCGTGCGCACGGGTGCCATTTGCTACCTGGATGAGGTGGTGGAGGCGCGCAAGGACACCACCGTGGTGCTGCATCCTTTGGCCGACGATAGGCGCGTCTTGCCGATTGAGCGAACCGGTGAAGAACTCGTAGCGCCCCCCGAATTCATGCTGGTGATTTCCTACAACCCTGGCTATCAAAACCTGCTCAAGGGCCTCAAACCCAGCACCCGGCAGCGCTTTGTGGCGCTGAGCATGAACTATCCAAGGCCTGATGTCGAACTGGCCATTGTGCAGGCAGAAACCGGCATCGCAGTTCACAGTGCAACGCAGTTGGTGCAGTTGGCAAAATCATTCCGATGCCTGACCGAGTATGACCTTGAAGAGACAGTCAGCACCCGGCTGCTCGTTTCGGCCGGCCGCTTGCTGGCATCTGGCTTGCCCATGCAGTTGGCCTGCCGGGCTGCCATCATTGACGCATTAACGGACGACGCCGCAACGGCAGAAGCCTTGGGCGAGGTCGTGCGCGCCTTGATTGGCGATGCCCCCTGACCTATCGGTCCTGGCAGAACGTCGGGCAAACACGGATCAGCCGACGCGTCACCTTGCGCGGCTCCAAAAGGTGCGCAACGCCACACAGGCGGCCTTCTTTTTACTTTTCATCCTGGCTCCTGCATTGAACCTCTTGCGTTTCGACCTGTACGAAACGCAATTGTGGTTTCTGGGGATGCGGTGGAGCTTGGGAATCGACGCATTGGCAAAAGGCGACATCAGTGCAGCGCAAGCCGGCATGAGCATTGTGCTGCGTGCCTTTGTACCCGCCCTTATTTTCATCGGCGTTTTTCTGGGCGTGGCCTACCGTTATGGCCGCCTTTATTGCGGGTGGTTATGCCCCCATTTTTCGGCGGTTGAATCACTCAACAACTTATTGCACCGTGCCTGTGGAAAGTTGAGTCTCTGGGACCGCAGTACCACCCCACGGGCCAACATCGAACCCAACGCACGCTGGTGGCCCCTCTTCGCCCTGAGTTGCACCGTGATGGGTTTTTTGTGGTCCATTACCTTGATCACCTACCTGCTGCCGCCCAACGTGATTTGGAGCGGTCTGGTGCACGGCACACTCACGCCCAACCAAGCCCGATTTATTGGGATTGGGGGCCTGTTGTTCACTGCAGAATTTGCTTTCGCCAGGCATTTGTTTTGCCGCTTTGGTTGTGCCGTCGGTCTCTTTCAGAGCCTGGCCTGGATGGCCAATCCGCGCGGCATGGTGGTGGCCTTTGAACGTGAGCGCGCGCGGGATTGCAGAACCTGCGATCAACCACGGGGCTCGGCTTGCGACCATGCCTGCCCCATGCGTCTGAACCCGCGTAATATCAAACGCATGATGTTTTCCTGTGTGCAATGCGGCCAATGCCTGACGGCTTGCGATACATCACAACAAGCCCAGCAACGGGAACCCACCTTGCAGTGGCAAATTGGTGCGGATGCACTGCGCGAAACCCTGCGCCAGCGCCGCAGAGACCACATGGGGCGACACTGATGGAAGAAATGGTTGGACGCTGGTGGCACAACGCCGTCACCAAGCTTGCACTGCAAACCCACCCGCAAGCGGTGGTTCATCTCAGCGATGTTCAAAAATCCATTGGCATTCTCTTTCGGGCGGCAGGCGGCTCGTCGGCTTTGCGCCTGGCGCCTGCCTCTGAACAGCGTGTGGGGGGACCACGGAACTGGTTGCAGAAGGTTGCGGGCAGTGGCCGCCGGGCCGACATGGCGCTGCTGGAACCTGACGTGCTCGCACTTCCTGCGGCGCTGGCGGTATTTGATGACCCAACGCTGAACCGGGACCTGTACCTGTGGCTTGCGATCCAATCCGCCAGTTACGCCCACACCGGAAATTGGGTGTCTGACAACCGGTGCGCCACGGCAAGGGGGCTGGACTGCTTCCCTGGCTTCAGAGCCCGACACCAAAGCTTATTGCGCGCACACCTGGCGCAACGCCCCAAGCTGTCGCAACTGCGGGGCGAGGCCGCTGGCGCCGAAGCGGTAGTCCAATCAGCATTGCGCGGCGAGGACCCCATGGCTCAATGGGTGGGACCCGCAGATGTAGCCCCCGTGTGGATGTGGGTGGGCGCAGGAGACACTTTGGCCACGGATGGCATCCGCAACGCTGCAAAAGAGACCTCCGAAGACCCCGCAATGTCGCATTCTGCAGAAGACAAGAAACGTCGGCGTACCCAACGTACGAAAGAAAACGATGGGCGCAATCCTCTGGTGTTGCCTTTTCGGGGTGAAGCCTTGATGTCCTGGAGTGAAATGGTGCAAGTCAACCGCAGCACCGACGACGAAGACGACGGCAACGCCATCCAGGCTGCCAACGACATGGACAAGCTGTCCACGGCACCCGACGGCCAAACGCTGGCATCACGCGTCAAATTCGATTTGGACCTGCCCAGCAGCAGCTCGGACGACCTGCCTTTGGGGCCGGGCCTTCGCCTTCCCGAATGGGACTATCGGCGCCAGGTGTTGCAACCGGAACACTGTGTGGTGCAGACCATGGAGGTACGCCACGCCGCCCCCTACGTGCCCCCGCCCGCCCTGCGCCTCACGGCCAAACGCTTGCGGCGCCGTCTGGAGGTCATGCGCGATGTGCCCCGCCCCCAGCATGGGCAAGACAGTGGAGACGCCATCGACCTCGACGCGTGGGTGCGCTTCAATACCGACCAGTTGGGTCATGGCGGGTTGCGTAGCGACACGCCACCCGTGTACACACGCCAGGCGAAGTGCGACCGCAGCCTGGCGACCTTGCTGCTGGCAGACTTGTCCCTGTCCACCGATGCCTATGCCACTTCGCAGGTCCGGGTCATCGATGTCATCCGCGACGCGCTGTTTGTATTTGGCGAAGCGCTAAGCGCCACGGGGGACCCCTTTGCCATCTGGGGCTTTAGTTCGGTGCGCCGCCAGCATGTACGCTTGCAACGCCTCAAAGGGTTTGAGGAATCATGGAATGGCAATACCCAGGCACGCGTGGGCGCCATCAAACCGGGTTACTACACCCGCATGGGGGCGGCCATACGCCACGCCACCTTGCAGCTGTCAGAGCGGCCTGAGCGCCGCCGCCTGCTGATGCTGCTGACCGATGGGAAACCGAATGACCTGGATATTTACGAAGGGCGCTACGGCATTGAGGACACCCGCCAGGCCATTCACGAAGCACACGCCGCGGGGCTATTTCCATTTTGTGTGACGGTGGATGAAACCGCACACGATTACCTTCCGTATTTATTCGGCCGTGAAGGCTATGCACTGGTACACCGGCCGCAAGATTTGGTCAGTCGCTTGACACAGGCCTGGGCCACCCTGGCGCGATAGTCCGTCGACGCATCGCACACTACAATCATCAGCTCGCTTTAGCTATCTTTACCGAGCCACAGGGCAAAACATGAAAATGGACGTTGAACAATTCGACATTCCGCGTTACCTATCGGTACTGCCGATGTTCAGCGATCTCTCCCAGCTGGAGCGCAATCGTATAGCGCAGGGCTGCCATATTCGGCGGCTTACCCGCGGTGACATGGTTTTCAGGATAGGTGAATCCTGCGAAGCATTCCATGTGGTGGTGGTGGGCCAGGTCAAGCTGTATGTCGCGTCACCTGCAGGCCAGGAAAAAGTGATTGAACTGATAGGACCAGGCCACAGCTTCGCCGAAGCCATGATGTTTCTGGAGCGGCCCTACATTTTGAACGCCCAATCCCTGGCCGACACCTTGCTGATCAGCGTGAGCAAGCATGCGGTGTTTGGCGAAGTCGAACGCGACCCGCGCTTCTGCATGCACATGCTGGCGGGTATTTCACGCCGCCTGCATGGACTGGTTCAGGATGTCGAGGGCTATTCCCTGCAAAGCGGAATGCAACGCCTGATTGGCTACCTGCTTCGCGATGTGGAAGACGAAGACACCGCCAACATTGGCATCGTCACCGTGTCCCTGCCCGTCAGCAAAGCGACCATTGCCTCACGCCTGTCACTGACACCTGAGTATTTTTCGCGGGTGTTGCACGAGCTGGAGTCGCATGGCCTGATCGAAATCGACAAGCGCGAAATCCGCATTCTTGACGTGCAACGCCTGGCCGGCTACGGTTCACAGTAAATTCCAATGATATAGGGCCGCAACCCCCCGTGGAATATGCGTGAGAGTTGCGGTAGGAACGAGAGTTAACCCCTCGCCCCCCGCGCAGATCCGTACGTGCGGAATTACCGCATACGGCTCCTGCCTCAGGTGTGTGAC
>MESI01000025.1 GCA_001770935.1 Burkholderiales bacterium RIFCSPLOWO2_12_FULL_61_40
CAAGACATGATGTTCACCTCCAAATCGGACTTGGATCACATCTTCTTGATTCTGGTTCCTTTGCTCCATTTGTTAGTCAGGGTGCTTTTGCTCTAGCGGCATCACCGGCCACCTGGTACCCGCCGAGCGCGACCCCGCGCCGTTGAGCACCACCAAAGACGCCAAGCTCCTGCCCAGCCTGGCCCAACGCCTGGTCACCTTTGGCAACCGCCTCTTTGCCGTCAACGCCCACAGCGATCGCGGCCTGACGGAGATAGCGGTGGACCCAATGGGACCACACACCGTGCTGTCGGTGCGCGCCAGCTGGCCCTTCCTGGCCCAGGCATCAACCGTGTTCGCCACCATGGCCGTGTTCGACGCACTGGGCACACCATTCCTGGTGCTGCCTGCTGGCGACAGCGTGCGCGTAGACAAGGCCAGCGGCCTGGCCGCCTACCGGCTGGTGGACGCCTTCATGGTCTCACCCGACCACGTGCTGGTGCTGGCCTACGGCCGCAAAGACGGCCAAACCTACCGGTTGACCTTGACCAGAGGCGGCGCACAACACGGCTTTGAGATTACCGCCATTGAGCCCACTGATGAGATGACGCTGAACGTAACGGTCAACGAGCAGGGCATCGGTGTAGAGGTTTTGGCCAATGGTGAGCTGGCGGTGTTCAGCGCCAAGCAGGTCGGCGGCAATAGCAAGTTGGTGCGCAACACCGGGCTGACGCAGGAGCACCGCATGTTTGCGTTGCCTGCGGGCTTGCATTACAGCTATGGGCAGGAGGTGGTGCGGATTTCGATGCGGGCGTGAGGGGCAATTCTCAGAATGAAATCGGCCTCCAGCCTTTGCACAATATGCGCAATCAACTATCAAAAACGTAGCGAATGATATGAGGCTATCGCGGGGAATTGTCCGAAATATGCTAACATCTTTCGGACAAATACAATGGCCATTCGGCCGATAAACGTCTACAAATATCGGACAAAATGCCCCATGTCTGACCTCAAGACCCAAATCTCTTCGCAAATCAGTGCCGCCAACCCAGGCTACGTCTGGGTTCCGAATGATTTCGCGGCCTTGGGTGCAAGGGACGCCATCGACAAGACCTTGCAGCGAATGGTGCGCTCAGGTGAGCTGCGCCGCATCGAGCGCGGACTCTATGACCGCCCGAACGTCAACAGCCTGACCAAGCGTTCTACCGTCCCCGACTACCGGGCCGTTCTTGATGCGCTTGCCCGACGCGACCACCTGCGGATGCTGGTCGATGGCATGACGGCAGCCAACGACCTGGGCCTTTCGGACGCGGTGCCGGCACGCGTCACCATCCATACCGATGCCCGCCGACGGTCTATCAAACTCGACAACCTGGTCATCGAATTTCGGCAGACCGCCCCGAGCCGACTTTATTGGGTCGGTCGGCCGGCAATGCGGGTCGTTCAGGCGTTGCACTGGCTGAAGGACACCTTGGGCACAGATCGTGAACGCATCTTGGTGCGCCTGACCCAGGTTCTGGCCGATCCGACACACGGGCAGTCAATTCGCAACGATTTGTTACAGGGTTTCGGCGCGCTGCCAGCCTGGATGCAGGCGCTGGTGCGTGCACTGCCCGGCTGCACACCCAGCATGCCAGAAGCTCCAACCCAAACTTCCCCCGCCTCGAAGAGGCGCATCGCCAATCTTCGGCAACCCACCCGAGTGTCGCCATGAACAGTGCCTTTCAAACGGTGATCGCGGCAGACGACAACGAGCGGCGCGACCTTTTCCTAGGAACGGCGGCACGCCTGGGTACGGCAGTGCAGCATGTGGAAAAAGACTTTTGGGTTTGCTGGACGCTGGATGCGCTTTTCAACGGCTTGCCAAAGGGCGCTCCGCGCCTGTTGTTCAAGGGCGGAACATCCTTGTCCAAGGCCTTTGGACTCATTGACCGGTTTTCGGAAGACATCGACATCACCGTGTTTCGCGACGATCTTGGATACACGGCTGACGCAGCGGAACTCGATGCGATGAGCGGAAAAAAGCGTCGCGCGCGGCTCGATGCCATTCGTGCGGCGTGTCAAACCTACATCCATGGTCCGTTGTCCGAACAGTTCGGTAACGTGGCAGCGGCGGCAATGCCATCCAAGCGCTTTCAGCTGCAAGCCGACCCCGACGACGCTGATCAGCAGACCTTGTTGTTTTGGTACCCAGCCGTTACGGCGCGGGGTGGAGACTACATCCGGTCCGCCGTCAAGATTGAATTGGGCGCGCGATCAGCGATTGACCCCAATATGGCAGCCACCGTAAAACCGTATGTGGCCGACGATCTTCCGGACCTTGATCTAGCTGTTGCGAATGTCACCACCGTCAAACCAGAACGCACCTTTTGGGACAAGGTTGTGATCCTGCACGGGTTGCGCCAATGGCATCAGCGCCGGAACGAACTTCGCCATGGCGGTCAACGCGTTTCGCGCCACTACTACGACGTCCATCAGTTGATGCAGTCGGATCACATTTCAGAGTGGCTTGCGAACCACGCACTGGCTCGTGATTGCGCGCGACACGCACGCTTGTTTTTCGGTAGCGCAGATTTGGGTCTGTCCACTGCCGAACCGGGGACTTTCACGCTTGAACCGGCGCAAGGTATGCGCGAGGCACTTGCCAAAGATTACCAAGCCATGACCGGCATGGTGTTTGGAAATGTGCCGCTATTGAGCGAAGTGTTTGAAAGCGTGGCGAAGCTGGAGCGCGCCATCAATGGCAGCTAGAGTTAATCGCCGCCGACCAAAAAAACCAGCAAACTGTGCTGTCGGTCCGCGCCGGTTGGTCCTTCCCGGCGCAGGCGTCCACCGTCTTTTTTTGCCACCATGGCCGTGTTGGACGCACTGGGCACGCCATTCCTGGTACTGCCTGCTGACGACAGCGTGCGCGTAGACAAGGTCGGCGGCCTGGCCGCCTATCGGATGGTGGACGCCTTCATGCTTTCACCCGACCATGTGCTGGCGCTGGCCTATGGCCGCACAGACGGCCAAACCTACCGCCTGACCTTGAACCGTGGCGGCGCACAACAAGGCTTTGAGATAACCGCCGCTGAGCCGACCGACGATCTGACACTGAACGTGGCTGTCAACGAACAAGGCATTGGCGTGGAGGTGTTGGCCAATGGCGAGCTGGCGGTGTTCAGTGCCAAGCAGGCCAGCAGTGGTAACAGCAAGCTGGTGTGCAACACCGGGCTGACGCAGGAGCACCGCGTGTTTGCGCTGCCTGCGGGGTTGCATTACAGCTATGGGCGGGAGGTGGTGCGGATTTCGATGCGGGCGTGAGGGATGGAAGTGAGTCCACTCAGGACTATCGCGATTTCCTTGGACCAAGATACGACATCTAAAGCGTGAATACAGTGACCCAGTCATCCGGCGTCGCATACCCCTCAATGTTGTATTCGATGGGCTGAGCGTAGCAAAGTTGAATTTCCTGTTGTTCAAGGCAAAGCAACGCGATTCCGACCGTCGAAATCT
Source organism: Burkholderiales bacterium RIFCSPLOWO2_12_FULL_61_40 (assembly GCA_001770935.1). GTDB lineage: Bacteria > Pseudomonadota > Gammaproteobacteria > Burkholderiales > Burkholderiaceae_C > Allorhodoferax. The sequence continues at coordinate 3,478 of MESI01000025.1, forward strand.
TTGTGTTCAGTGGGCAAATCACTGTGTTTAGGTTAGGGAATCCAGCTAAGTGTTGGGCGATGTCATTCTTCGCGTCGATTGGATCTATGCACGAAAAAGAAAACTTGCTGAGAGTGTCGCAGACGATTTCCTGCTCCTTGATAAACGTCTCAAGTCGACCAAAGAAGTGATTGTTTGATTCGAAGTGGGTTTCCGATACCGAAGCGTCACGACGTCCTACGCCGAGAGAAAGGACCGCAGGTTCATATGCTGCTATGACTTCAATGGCTCTTTCCACTTCGAAGCCCATTGGGATCACCAAATGCAGCGGCCTTGATGGCAGTTGATCTCCCGGAAAACCCAGAACCGATCTGATGGAACTTACCCCCTTGCTAAGCCAAATGTCGGATTCAGAGGTGTTGAAGCTGTACCGCTTCGCACCCGTGTAGCAAAAAATGGTGCCAATCAATTGCCCATGGACATGCAAAAGTGCAATGAGAATAGCCAACAGCTCATGTGACATCGATGTAATGTCAACAATCGTCTGAATTTTTTGGTCGAACTTACCGATTTCGCTCCCTAACTCATCGGCGAGTTGCAAAACACTGGTGCATTCTTTTCCTACGATCCTGCCTCGTTCTTTGATCTGACTTTCAAAGAAGGTAACGGCAGCCATATTTGAAGAATTCCAACCGACATTCGTTACGGCAACGGCCTCCTTGAGTCCGTGTGCATTCCCCAGAACTTTCAATATCTCTGTACTTCTTTGGTCGAATCCTAACCCAAGCATCAACCGAAAAGGGGATGCACCCAAGCTTTCGACTAGCTTTAACATTTCGATGCGCGAGCTCACAATTATTCTCCGTCTAGCAGACTACGCTGCAATGAATCGGGGCTCTCGGTCTTTAGACGTCGAGTGAATGTGCGTGGATTTTCGCTTAACCCTATTAGGTATTCTCCAGTCACCGAGAGATGATGTGAGAACCCGATTGGGTCAAGCCGAAACGCAGGGGCGAGGCGACGTGTAAGAACATACAAAACAACCCTTCCTCGACCTTCCTTGCGACCGATGCTGTCCTTATATAGATAGCCATGCCGGACCGCAAGGTCCAGAAGGCGTTGCAGCCGGTCAGTGGGCTGATCGGCCATATAAAAGGAAAAAATGCGACGTTGCGAAGATGTCTCATCCATGAGTTGCCCATGAAAAAGATAGCCGATGCCTTCTATGAGGTTGCGTAGTTGCTTAACTTCACTGACTGCAAACAAGCCATTTTTCTTTACTTCGTTTTGGAGCTGCTCAAATGTCGTCAACAACAGATCGTTCGATTGTCTGCGGATCTCAGCATCCTGAATAACTGGGCTTATGCTGACGATCTTTTGTCCTTGGTTTTTTTTAAGCTCCTCTGCAAACATGCGGGCCGCTGTGTCTAGAAAAAATCGAATGATTCCAGAGGAAATATGGACCAATTGCTCGAATCCCGCGTATCGATACGTCGCTGATTGCTTAGATTGACCGCCGAGTCTACGGATATATTCCGGTCGAGCTTGACGATATGCATCGTCACCAGGTCGATACCCACCGCCGGATTTTTCGTGCCAGGCGCTTTTTATTTCCTCTGCTATCGCCTTAATAGCGTTTTCTTGAGCTTCGTCAACTTTAAAAAAATCGCGAGCAGTGATGCCCTTCAGACCGTACTTCTGTAGTCGCAAATTCACAATGTTTGCAACTAGATTCGGGTATCCCTCTCGGACGGAACCCGTTCTAACCGATGTAAAGTAAATCTCTGAAAAGTCGTGCGGGGCTTCAATGACAGTGCCTCCCGACGTCAGCATTGTCTTATAGCTAAGCTGTGTAGAAATTTTGAGAGAAATAACATCGGTACTTCTGTAGGATACCCAGGTGTTCAATACTTTTGTCTGTTGCTCAGTAAGGTTGTCTGCGTCGTCCAATAGAACAAAGACAGGGCGCGCGGGGAGCAATCGACGTAATTGCAATGCTCTGACGATCGGCAAGAGCACATCTTGAAATCCCAACAGTGGTCCCTCGTAAGGCAAGGGAGTTGAAACGAAAGATCTGCTTTTTACATACCGTATGGTTTTCGCATGAATCCTGTCAACGATTTGTGAAAGTCGGGAAAAAAAATCGGAAACTTGCTCAGTAGATTTGACTGACGTCAGATTGTTGTCGCTCCACCCGCACAACTCAAGTCGCGGAATGAAGTCATCGTTCACGAACGTTTTTAACTGCTCAAGAGTTTCGGCCGTATCCCCGCGTGCAGCCAAGTACTTGCCAGTTGACGCGATCAGGCCGCTGAGTACCTTGGTTGAAAGAACGTGCTCTGAAAGGACAAACCCGCTAGTCTCTTGTTCAAGCCGCTCAAATTCTGGCTGATTTATCTCTGTCGTTTTGATGGACAAATATGTGCCGAAATAGCCAATACTGTCGATCGATGCCTTTGTGTACAGCGCTTGGCACTCCGGCTCCATCATCTTCAACATCATGCTCTTACCGCTACCACGATGTCCGTGGAGAAACTGGTGTCCAGTTTCCTGGAGGTAGGCGAATTCTGGGTAAGGAACGAAAAGTTCAACGATCTCAGTGGCCGTTAGAGTTTCTGGCGTCTTCACGGCAAAAGGGTTGCTTTGGATCTCCATGCCTAAACCTCTGGTTGTTTCAAGCGCAACGACGCGCCGAAGTTTGGACCACAGTAATCCTTCATGTCGCGACGAAGTCCTTCCCCTATCTTATCTGGATACCCTCTGTCAGACAGCTCGGGAACTTTAATGATTTTTATAGGGTCATGATGTTTATCAGTGACTACGGTGATGGTGACTTTGATTGCGTCAATGGTAAAAATTTCGCGGGTGAACATGTTGCAGTAACGTCGCTCCAGGTCCATCTTTTCAAGTCTGGCGAAGATTTCATCAAGTAGGTAAGCTTCAGATACTAGATTTTTATTCGTATCAGTGCGTTCTTCACATCCCCATGGCTTTTCCACTTCGGAAAGTCGTGGTTCAAACGTTAGGTGTAGCGCCCGGTCATTTGCAAACCATCGATTTCCCGTCAACGATGCCGCGTATTGATGATAGATTTCATTGTGTCTGGGGAGCTTCCCCGCGCGCATCAAAACGGTTGCTGCTCTTCTTTTGTTCTCGCATATTTCGTCGGCGATACGAACAATTCCGGCAAGTAGCCTTGGCCGGTAGGAAACATTGGCGGCTAGCAACCTCACCTCAAGTTGCCCGATGGTATCTTTTGATAGTTCAGATGTTCGTCCACCGTGAGTCTGGGCGATATTTGCAATCGCCTTTTTCTCCCTATCATCGAGACCTGCTGCACCCCCGATATCACGAAGAATTTGAAAGCACCTCTTTTCATGATCCTCGCGCCCGTAGATGTTGCCAACATCATGAACTCTGATTGCGACCAGTAATATATACAGTTCGTACGCATTCAACTCGGAAGCAGCCTGCGTCATGTCCCCTTTCAAGCCCGACTCGGCGTTGACCAGATCACCCGCCTGAAGCACAACTTCGTCGAAATGCAAGCTATCGTGAGCGGTGTAGAGCCCCGGGGCCTCTGAATTAGCAGCCAGTCCAGCGTCGACTTTCGGATAGTACTCAGTCCTGAACACATTCAGCAACTGCTCGTACTGCGAAAAATAATCAGCATTCATTTGCGGCAACTCAGTGGGACGTTTAGCCGCACGCGTGCGAAAGAGTTCTTCGAGTGGGAGGAGCTGCTGTTTCATTGTCGAGCCAAAATAGATTCGAAGACTGCTTTGGCCAGCACGGGTGGTACCGCGTTACCTACTTGCTGCTGTTGGAATCCAATGGTGCCACAGAATCTGAACCAGTCTGGGAACGATTGAAGTCGTGCCGCCTCCCTTACAGAAAGTCCTCGGTCTATCCATGGGTGGACCAGCATGTTTTTGCGAAAATTACCGATAACAACAGAGGGCTCATCCTCCTTCAGTCGCCGATAGATGCCAGTGTGACAACGGCTCTTGTCGGCGTAATTTTTCATGAGGTGATCTGGAATGTCTTCCCAATTTCCACCCTGAGGAATATAGCTATACCGTTCGACGATGTGCGGTGCGTTGTCGGTCACCACGTTGTTGCTGCAACGCAATAACGAACCTCTCAGGGACTTTGCATAGGTAGCCCTCGCCGCTGAGGAATATTCCATCTCGTCTAAATCATCACCGTTCCCAAGAATAGGGAGGTCTTTAAATGCTTGCGAAACAGTTACCGGTTTTTTTGTAGTTGCGATTGGAGTACTGACACTAACACCGTGCAGGGACCCAATAATGAACAGGCGGTTGCGTTTTTGTGGAACTCCAAAGTCCGCAGAATTGAGGACAAAGTGACTGGTTATGTATCCAAGTGCTTTGAATCCCTTTAGTACAGCGTCTAGGAAGAAACCGCCTTCGGTTTCAACCAAGCCCTTCACGTTTTCAAAAATGACCCAATCAGGCTTGACCTCAGAGACGAGGCGAAGATATTCCTGGTAGAGCCAATTTTTTTCGTTGACGATGCTGCGATTCTTTTGATTGGAAGTAGAAAAACCTTGGCATGGTGGCCCACCAAAGAGAACAAGTGGTTGCGTTCTATCCAACCCAGCGAGGTGTTTTGCAGCCGATATTTCCCGAACATCCTTGTCGTACAAAGTGACGCAAGAATGATTCATTGCAAACGTCTCGGCAGCGTAGGGGTCGCGCTCGATTGCATACCGCACGTCCACACCGCACGCAGTAGCGCCAATGGACATCCCCCCCGCACCCGCGAAAACATCGATACCTTGCATTTATTTTTCTCTGTGAAGACCTGCACGCAGCGTACCGCATTTTATTTCCGGAAGCCAGTACTTTTAGCACAACTGCGTGCTATTTCGTCGGTGAGGTCACTATCTACCGCGACCGGTGAACGTTTTTGCCATATCAGACAGGCTTTCTGTTGCCGCGACTTCCAATTCGCACTGTTTGCTTCTACGCATTATCGAAAGGGCGCGCTGGGCAAATGCTTGATGTCCAACGGCTTTAGTTCGAAATCCGAAGGCCTTTTCTGCGACCATTCGTGCGCTTTTAGTCATACGTCCTTTTCATTGAACATTGGTCGTAAGCGTGGCAGTTGTTGTCAATGATTGCCAAGAACTCGCGCTGGATTGGGGCAGTCGCTGAAAGCTAGCGGGATTTACCGCCCCGCCGTCACCTTCTCAAACCGCGCGTGGTAATCCCTGCGCTCCGTTCCCATCCACCGGTCCCACCACGTAAACCACAACCCGTAGTTGCCCTGCGCCGTCTCATGGTGCAGATGGTGGTGTGTCGTCGTCGTAAACCGCCCGCCCAGCCAATGCCGGGCAAAGCCGCGCGGCATGGTTTCTATGGACAGGTGCCCATGGGCGTTGCGCACGATCTGGTGGATGGAAAAGGCAAACAGCACCAGCCCGTGCAGTGGCGCCACCAGCAGCGCCAGCGGCGTCACCAGGCTGTTGATCAGTGCTTCGATGGGGTGGAACGCATACGCCGCCCAGGGCGACGGGTTGCGCGAGCGGTGGTGCACGCCGTGCACGCGGCGAAACAGCCAGCGGCTGTGCAGCAGGCGGTGGGTCCAGTAAAAGTAGAAGTCGTGCCACAGCAGCATCGCCGGAAAGCTGAGCGCCAGCCACAGGGTGCCGTACTGGCCGGACTTGAAGTAGATGACCATGTCGCCGCGCAGGATGCTGGCAAACACCACCAGGCCCTGGGCCGAGAAAATCAGCAGCGTCGAAAACGAATACGCCATCTCGCGCCGCACATCGGCGCTACTCGGCCAGCCCGCGATCACCCTATGGGCCAGGCGCTTGTGCAGCCATTTGTGCAGCACCAGCCACAGCAGCAGGGCGGCCACCAGGTAGTACAGGCCCTCGCGCACAAAGTTGTTGGCGTAAGCCCTGCCAAGCCATTGCCACGCATTCGGATCGGTCCAGATGTTCATGGCGGCATTATGCGCAGGCGAGACGTTGATTACATGGTCTTTGCCAAATTTTGCCAAACACTCGTAAAATGCTTTTCATGAGCACCATGAATATTTCCCTACCGGACTCGCTCAGATCCTTCGTGGATGAGCAGGTCACCCAGCGTGGCTACGGCACCAGCAGCGAGTACGTGCGTGAATTGATCCGCAAAGATGCGGATCGCATGCAATTGCGTGGTTTGCTGCTCCAGGGGGCGGCTTCGGTTCCCGTTGCGGCGCCTGCCGATGCCAACTATTTCACGGCACTGCGTGAGCGCGTTCAAAAACGCCCTCGGGGATGAAGGCTAAACCCATCGTCCCGCGTGAACTTGCCAATCGGGATGTGGACGAGGCCATTGCGTACTATTTGAGTGAGAACGCCGAGCAAGCCGCGCTGGGGTTCATTGATGCGCTGGAGCAGGCTTACAAGCACATCGGCCGTCATCCTGCCACTGGCTCACCCCGTTATGCCCACGAGTTGAATCTTCCGGGTTTGCGTTCCTGGCCGCTGACGCGGTATCCGCATCTGGTGTTCTACATGGAGCGGGACGAGCACATTGATGTCTGGCGCGTGTTGCATGGACAACGCGATATTCCAGCGTGGTTGGGTACGGATGCCGATCCGCAGAATATTCATTGAGGCAGGGTTTTGGTGATCAAATCGGCCGCTAGCCCTTATGGATTGGGCGCAAGCAGCTAGCATTTCAGGAGCGAATGTAGGGCGACGGCTACACCGCGCGCGTCCAGTCCATCAGCCAGTTTTCTGGCAGGCCCGGAATTTCCCCGGCGTGAACTGCAGCCGCACGAGATAGATTTCTCAAGATTCAGCTCGACACGGTGGTGGTGTTTGAACTCACATCTTCAGACTGATGAAGAAAAGCGGAATGTCATTCTTCTGCATGCGTTGCAAAGACCAGACCGTGTACGCCACCAGCGCGGCGGACAGCCAGTGCGGGTTGCCGCCTGCCAGCTCGTAGTCGTCAATGTCGTTGCCCGCGTACCCATTGCGCCCGCGCACCTGGGTGTGATAGGTGTAGACATGGCGGACATTGGAGACCAGGTTGGCACCCACAAAGCTCTGGGCGGCCCGCTGGCGGTGCAGATCCGGGCTCTGGAGCACGGCCTCGCTCGCCAAGTTGGCTGCTGCAAAACCCGCGACGGCGACCAGCCGTTTCTGCGCAGGGGTGAGAGGGCTTGGGGGTGCGGTCCACGTGGTCACGCCACCCGAAATGCTAGTCGAATTGGCCTCTGGAGCCCGTAAACAGTGCGTAAACAGCTATGAATTACATAGCGGCTAGTTTTGCGTTTTCACCCGCGAAGCATCGATTTTCCCGAGCAGCCACTGCAAACCCGCGAGGTGCTGCTGGTCGTGGCTGCACAGGTAGTGCAGCAGGCTGCGCAGCGACAGCGGCCCATAGCCCTCGAACACCGCCGTGCGCTCGAACTGCGCGCTCGCCAGTGAGCCGATGAGCGCCACCGTCTGCGCGCGCGCCGTGCGAAAGGCGGCAAAGGCCAGCGCCACGTCGGCGCTGCCGTAGCTGCGCTCCAGCGCCAGCGCTTCACTGTCAATGGACGCCAGGACCGGATGGTTTTCGTTCAGCGTGCGGTGGATGCGGACCTGGTAGCCCTCAATCTCTATGTCCCGAACATGGCAGACCTGCTCGATGGCCGTGAACGCTTCGCTGGGCACACCGTCCCAGGAGGGCGGCGCCCAGTGTTCGAACCCGGCCGGAATGGCGGCGTAATGCGCCTCCAGTTGCAGGGGAAAGGCTTCAAGCGCGCGCAGGGTGATGGGATGCATGGGGGGCGCCAGGAAAGGAAGGGCTGGCAATGGTACGCCAGGGTCGGCTACCCCACGGGAAACCCCCGGCCAATCTGGCGGCCCCAGGGTGCGATACTTTGAGAGATATAGGAAAATTCAATCGGCAACAACAACAGGGGGGCGCATGACGGCAAGGACAATAAAAATCGGTCTAGTAGCAATGGTGGTATTGCTTGCAATGGCGGTGGCGGCAGTTGGGGTTTTGGACTGGCCCTGGTGGAAATCCAGCCAGCAGTCTGAGTTGGGTTCCAGCGCGGACATTGGCAGCGAACAAACGTTCGCCTTTGCCGACTGCAAGGCCCGCATGTTTGACGGCTCACCGGCCATTGCTGTGGGTTTTACCCAGCCGCTGGCTCGGAGCCAGGACTTTGCCAAGCTGGCCAAGGCCAGCGAAGGTGACCGGGCTGACCAGGCCAAGCCGCTGGAGGCGCGCTGGATCCTGGGCGACAACCCGCGTGTACTCTACCTCCCCTACGTGACCCCGGATCGCAAGTACTACCTCAGCCTGTCTGCGGACTTGGCTGCCAAGTCCGGTGCCAAGCTGGCCAGCGCAACGACCTGTGAGCTCAAGAGCGAAGCCATGCCGGACTCCTTTTACTTCGCCAGCAAGGGCGTGGTGCTGCCGGCCGGGCAAAACGGTGGACTGCCGGTCGTCTCGGTCAATGTGCCCGAAGTGGATGTGCAATTCCTGCGTGTCAGGCCCGAATCACTGCCACTGTTTCTGGAGCAGGTCGGTGCCAGGCACCAAGGCCGCAATGTGCGCTACCAGGCGGGCGACGATGGTGAGAGCGACGACAACGACGGTGAGTACTACGGGTATGAGGACACCGGCAAGCGCCTCAAGGGTCGCGTCAGTGGTTATGTTCTGGATGAATTGCGCGCCATGTCGGACAGCGTGTACATCAGCCGGTTCACGACCGACGCGCGTGCCAACCGCCGCAACGTCAATTTCCTGCCCGTCGAGCAGATCAAGGAACTACAGGAGCCCGGCATTTATGTTGCGGTGATGAACCAGCCGGGCCGCTTTGGCTGGGACTACCAGGTCACGCATTTCTACGTCACCGATATCGGCCTGCATGTACGTCGCCATGCCGAGCAACTGGATGTGTTCAGCACCTCGCTCAAGAGTGGCCGCGCCATAAGCGGTGTAGAGCTGTCCCTGGTGGACGACAGCGGCAAGTCGTTGGGCCAGGCACAAACCGATGGTGAAGGGCATGCTGTTTTTCGTGGGCGTAGCGAGGCCGCCCGCGCCCTGCTGGCGCGCCGGGGCAAGGAAATGTCGATCCTGGCGCTGCGTGAGCCCGCGCTGGACTTATCGGAATTCGATGCCACGGGCCACGCCTCGCGCAACAACAAGGTTTTTATCTACTCGGGCCGTGACCTGTACCGCCCGGGCGAGAGCCTGCAGGTGTCGGTGTTGTCGCGCGATGCCGATGGCCGTGCGCCCGCCACGGCCGTGCCCATGACCTTGACGCTGAAAAAGCCCGATGGCACCAGCCTGGTCCAGCAGCTCGTCAAGCCCCATGCCAGCGGTAACGCCTACTACCAGCAGGCCTTCACGCTGCCACCCGATTCGCCCACCGGCAGTTGGACGCTGCAGGCCCGCCTGGACCCGGCCGCCAAGCAGCCCGATGCGCAGTGGAGCTTCAAAGTCGAAGAGTTCCTGCCCGAGCGCATGAAGCTGGACCTGAAGGCCGCCGAAGGCGCGATGAGCGGCGATGACGGGCTGGCGGTGCAAGTGCAGGGCGACTACCTGTACGGTGCGCCTGCCGCTGGCAACCGGCTGCAGGGCACGGTCTACACCGAGCGCCAACGCAACCCCTTGCCGCAAAAGTTGCCCGGATTCGTGTTCGGGGATTTTGCCGATGACCAGGCCCACAAACGCGAGAACGTGGAGGACGCCGAACTGGACGCCCAGGGCCACGCCGAACGGATGGTCTCGCCGAGCCTTTCGGAGCGCAGTTCCCCCATGTTGGTGCGCGCCAGCTTCAGCCTGCTGGAGTCGGGCGGGCGCCCGGTCGTGCGCTCCCTGGAGCGCAGCTGGTGGCCGGCGGAGCAACTGGTGGCCATACGCCCGCTGTTCAACAGCAATGTGGCACAGGAGGGCAGTCTGGCCGAATTTGAAGTCACGCGGGTGGACAGCGCCGGTAACTTCAAGGCCGCCAAGGACCTGGCGGTCAAGCTGGTCTACGAGGAACGCCAGTGGTACTGGCGTTATGACAGTGGGCGTGGATGGAATTCGGGCTTCAACACGCAGGAAGAACTGGTCGAGGCGCGCACCCTGAACCTGAAGGCCCGCACCAAGATTGCGCTGCCGGTGCGCTGGGGCCGTTACCGCCTGGAAATTACCGATCCCGAAACCTCGGAAACATTGCGTTACGCCTTTTATGCGGGTTGGGGTGCGCAGGATGCCGATGACCTGGGCAACCGGCCGGACCGCGTGCAGCTCAAATTGCAGGGGGCACCCTTCAAGCCGGGCCAGGTCGCCAAGCTCAGTATCAAGCCACCCCACGATGGCGAGGCCCTGGTCACTGTGGAAGGCGACCGGGTGCTGTACCAGAAGCGCATCGCGGTGCGCGCCTCCGGCACGGACATGGACATCACGATAGACGAGGCCTGGAAGCGCCACGACCTGTACATCACCGTGGCGGCGTTTCGCCCCGGCAGCCAGGGCGACCGGGTGACCCCAGCACGCGCGCTGGGCCTGGTGCATCTGCCGCTGTGGCGTGAGGACCGCCGTGTCAAGGTCGATGTCAACGCGCCGGCCAAGGCCACGCCCGAACAATCCCTGCCGCTGAAGATCAAGGCGCCGCAACTGGCCGGCAAACCGGCCATGGTCACGGTGTCCGCGGTGGACGTGGGTATTTTGAACATCACCCGCTACAAGACCCCGGACCCGGCCGACTTCTTCTTTGGCAAACACCGCTATGGCGCGGACATGCTGGACATCTACGGCAAGCTGATCGAGAAGATGGACGGCGCGCAGGCCAAGCAGCGCTTTGGTGGTGACGCAGGCAAGCGCGACACGCAAAGCATGCCGCGCAAGGTCTTGCTGGTGGACCTGTTCTCGGGCCCGGTGCTGCTGGATGCCAAGGGCGAGGCCAGTGTCAACCTGAAGCTGCCCGACTTCAACGGCACGCTGCGCGTGATGGCCGTGGTGAGCTCTGCCGACAGCTATGGCAGCGCGCAAACCGAGACCGTGGTTGCGGCGCCGCTGGTGGCCGAGCTGTCCATGCCGCGCTTTATCGCACCGGGCGACCGCGCCACCATTGCGCTGGACCTGACCAACCTGTCGGGCGCGCCGCAAGAGGTGCGGGTGCAACTGGAGGCCAGCGGCCCCTTGCGCATTACCGGCAAGCCCGAGCCGGTGAAGCTGGAAGACAAGCAGCGCACGGTGCTGCGCTTCCAGGCGGAAGCGACCGACGCCTGGGGCCTGGCGCCGATCCGGCTGCAGGTGACTGCGGGTGCGCTCAAGCTCACGCGCGAAGCTGCCTTGCAGGTGCAACCGGCCACGCCGCTGACGCGTGAGATCAAGCGCGTGCGCCTGGAGCCCGGCGCCACCCACAAGCTCGATGCCAATCTGCTGGACAGCTACTGGGCCGGTTCCGCCGCGCTCAGCCTGACGCTGTCCGACAAACCACCCATCGATGTGCGGGCCCAGGTCAAGGACCTGCTGATGTACCCCTATGGCTGCCTGGAGCAAACCACCAGCAGCGCCTACCCGCTGGTGTTCATTGACGAGGACGGGGCCAAGGCCTTTGGCATGACGCCCATCAGCCGCGAAGAGCGCGCCAAGCGGCTGGAAGGCGCCTTTGCCCGCTTGGGCGGCATGCAGCAGCCCAAGGGTGGTTTTGGTTTGTGGAACGCCAACAGCCCTTACGAGGCCTGGCTCAGCGCCTATGTCACCGGCTTTTTACAGGACGCACGCGATGCCGGTTTCAACGTGCCGCAGGCCATGCTCAAGCGTTCCATCGAATCGCTGACCGAGCAGTTCCAGCGCGCACCGGGCTTTCAGATCCAGATACCCAAGGAGCAAAAGCGCGACGCCAACGGCCGCCTGACCGACTACCGCGAGCTGGAGCTGCTGCGCATGGCGCACCAGCGCTTTGCCGAAGCGGCGCACACCGGCTACATCCTGGCGCGTGAGCAAAAGGCCCCGCTGGCCACACTGCGCAGCCTGCACGACAACCACCGCAGCAGCGCGCGTTCACCCTTGCCGCTGCTGCAACTGGGCGTGGCACTCAAACTGATGGGTGACGAAGCCCGCGCCAAGGTGGCGATTGAAGAAGCGCTCAAGACCAGCTATGGCCTGCAGCCCCAATACGCCGATGGCGGCGGTTATTACTGGGGCGAATGGCTGGGCGACTATGGCTCGCGCGTGCGCGACCTGTCGCTGAGCTACACGCTGATGCACCGCCACAAGATTGTTCACGAGCGCCGCGAGGGCTTGCTGTTCGACCTGGCCACCGACTTTGACCGGCGCCGTTACTTCTCGACGCAAGAGCGCCTGGGCCTGTTCCTGGCGGTGCGCAGTGCCATGGGCACGGGTGCTGAAGCCGGTGCGGAAAAAGGCTGGAAAACCACGCTGAGCCAGGGCACCGCCAGTGAGGTCTGGAGCGGCAGCGGCACGCAGCAGCAAAGCGTGGCCGGGCAGAAGCTGAAGGCTGGCGTGTCGCTGCGCAACGATGGCGCGACCACCGTGTACCTGGAAGTCAACGCCCAAGGCTACCCCGTCAAGCCGCTGGCGGCGCAAGAAGACCGCATCAAGCTGGAGCGCACGCTGTGGACCCCCGAGGGCAAGCCCGCCACGGACCGCCAATTCACAACTGGCGAAATGCTGATCGTGCGGCTGCGGGTGCAGGCCAGGCAACACATCAAGGACGGCCTGGTGGTGGACCGCATTCCCGCAGGCTTTGAAGTCGAGAACCTGAACCTCAGCCAGGGCCCGCAGGCGGGCGAGTTCAAGGTCGAGAATGTGAACATTGCCGCCGCCAATGCCAATGAGCGCATCGTGCACACCGAGTACCGGGACGACCGCTTTGTGGCCGCCGCCAAGCTCGATGGCAATGCACTCGATTTGTTCTATCTGGTGCGCGCCGTCACCCCCGGCCGTTATGTGGTGCCGGCACCGTTTGCCGAAGACATGTACCGGCCAGAGATACGCGGCGTCGGCAAAGCCGAGGCCGACATCACCGTGGTGGACAAACGCGCTAACCCATGACACTGGGTGGACGCTGGCGCAAGGCGGCCATGGTGGTGGCGGCTTTGGCCGCCTGCTTGCTGGTGCTGGACCAGGTGTTTCCCCTGCCGGCCATGGCCCGGCCGGACGCGACGCAGACCACCAGCGCCCAGTCCACGCTGGTGGTGCTGGCGCAAGACGGTTCACCGCTGCGCAGCTGGCCCAGTGAGGACGGTGTGCTGCGCCACCCCATCGCGTTGGACGCCGTTTCGCCCTTGTACCTGCAGGCCTTGCTGCACTATGAAGACCGCTGGTTTTACCAGCACCTGGGCGTCAACCCCTGGGCCATGGCCAGGGCCGCATGGCAGTGGGCGCGTTATGGGCGTATCGTGTCGGGCGGCTCCACGCTGACCATGCAGGTGGCGCGCCTGGTCGACCCCGCGTTGAACGGTGCGCACAGCCGGGGCCTGGGTGTCAAACTGCGCCAGACGCTGCGTGCGCTGCAGCTGGAGCTGCACCTGAGCAAGAACGACATCCTGACGCTGTACCTGAACCAGGCACCCATGGGCGGTATGGTGGAAGGCGTGGAAATGGCCAGCCGGACCTACCTGGGCAAGTCGGCGCGCGATCTGTCGCATGCCGAGGCGGCGTTGCTGACGGCGCTGCCGCAAAGCCCCTCGCGCCTGCGGCCGGATCGGGTCGAGCGCAATGGGCCACTGCGTGCGCAGGGCGCGCGCGACAAAGTGCTGGAGCGCATGCAGCAGCTTGGCATATGGGACGCGGCCACGGTGACCGACGCAAAGCTGGAGCGCGTGTTCGCCCCGCCGCAACGCGCCAACTGGCTGGCCCCCTTGGCGGCGGAGCGGCTGCGCCAACAGCGCAAGCCCGATGGCCCCGCATTGCTGCAGAGCACGCTGGACGCGGGCCTACAGGCGCGGCTGGAGCAGGTGCTGCTGGACCGACTCTCCAGCCTGCCGGACCGCGTGTCCATTGCCGCCCTGGTGGTGGAGAACCAAAGCCTGCAGGTGCGGGGGTATGCGGGCTCGGCCGATTTCACGGACCAGCGCCGTGCGGCCCATGTGGACATGGTGCGGGCCTTTCGCTCGCCGGGCTCCACGCTGAAGCCCTTTTTGTACGCCATGGCCCTGGACCAGGGGTTGGTCCACTCCGAGAGTCTGTTGATAGACGCGCCGCAAAATTTTGGTGGCTATGCGCCAGGCAATTTTCAGTCGGACTTTTCCGGGCCGGTTAGCCTGAGTGAAGCCCTGCAGCGTTCGCTGAACGTGCCGGCCGTGGAGATGCTGGACCGCATAGGCCCCGAGCGCTTTGCCGCGCAGTTGCGCCAGGCGGGGTTGCGGCTGCGCCTGCCAGCCAACGCCAGTCCCAACCTGAGTCTTATCCTGGGTGGCGGCAGCACCAGCCTGGAAGAGCTGGTGGGGGCCTACACGGCGCTGGCGCGCGGCGGCGTGGCTGGACGGCCGCGCCTCAAGCCCGACGAGCCGGTCGTGGAAACGCGGCTGATGAGTGCCGGCTCCGCCTTCATCGTGCGCGAGATTTTGGAGAACGGTGGCCGCCCCGGCGCGCCGTTTCGCGAGAGCGAACAGCGCATCGCGTGGAAGACCGGCACCAGCTTTGGCTTTCGCGATGCCTGGGCCATAGGCGTGACCGACCGTTACACCATGGGTATCTGGATGGGCCGGCCTGACGGCACGCCCAACCCCGGCCACTTTGGCGCCAACAGCGCCGCGCCGCTGCTCAGGGACCTGGCGGCGGCCCTGGGGCCCAGTGCATCGCGCCAGCAGTTGGGCCCCCGTCAAGTGCCGGCAAGCGTCAAGCCGGTGTCTATCTGCTGGCCCCTGGGTCTGGCCGAAGCCAGTACAGCGTCCGAGCATTGCCTGCAAAAGCGCATGGCCTGGACGCTGGACGGAGCCATACCGCCAACCTTGCCGGACCGCTTGCAGACCGGCAGCCTGGTCGAAGTGGCGTGGGTGGACAGGCAGCACCGGCGCCGCCTGCGGCCCGATTGCATGCCTAAAGCGCTGGCCGCCGTGGAGCGCGTGGAGTTGGCCCGCTGGCCCACGCTGCTGGCGCCGTGGATCGGTGCAGGCCAGCGCCAGCCGGCCGAAACCTGGCCGTGGCTGGCGGCGTGCGCGCCGCGTAGCGCGGTGGCCGGCCTGCGCATCGTGGGGCTGGAGCCCGGCAGCGTGCTGCGCCCCGTGCCGGGGCAACACAGCGTAGTCTTGAAGCTGACCGCCGTGGGTGCGCGCGACGGATTGACATGGCTGCTCAACGGCCAGGTCGCCGGGCAAAGCGACAAGGAGGCCAGCCCACTGCACCTGAAGCTGCAAGGCGGCGACCAGATGCTGACGGCGATGGACGGGCGGGGAAAGTTTGCGCAGGTGCGCTTTGTGGTGCGCACGGAGTAGCCTGTACGAAGCGCGTTCATCTACCGAGATGCTACAAAAATAGTAGCTGCTCACGCATATTTCACGGGGCTTGCGGCATATTTCATCCTTGATTCCGGGTGATTGGCTTAGTAAACCCCAATATGGGAATTCATGGCCCGGTGTTCGGATGTTTTGCGCGGGGGGCGCTGGTCGGCACTACTACCTGTGGAGTGCCATCGCCAGTAGCTGATCGTGGTCAAAGGCCAGGCATGGCGGGCGGCGTGACAGGGGCACAAAAAAGGCCCGCGAGGTGTCGGTGCCGGCCACCAGCGTGGCGCTGTGTGCCGAGTTGCGCAGGCGCACCACGTACAAATGGGAGCGCACCCAACGCTCATCGGTGTCGCGCGGGTCGCGCCCGCCCCCTTCGACCACCGCCACCGCCTCCAGGTCTTCCTGCGCAATGTGCAGCCCGGTTTCCTCGGCCAACTCACGCACCGCGGCGGCGCACAGCGTTTCACCCGGCAGCACAAAGCCGCCGGGCAGGGCGAAGCGGCCGTTTTCCGCGGGGGCGTCGTCGTGGCGGCGTACCAGCAGCAGGTCCGGCTCCTGGCCCTGCGTCTCATGGCGCAGCACCACCAGATCCACGGCGTCGTTGGCGCCCGCATGGAACAAGGGCGCGCGGCGCGGGCCGCTGGTCAGCAGGTCCAGCACACGCAGCGCGGCCTGTTTGGGCTCTTGCAGCGAAGCGGCGTGGGTGGGGTCCAAGTGCGCGGCTTTGGCGCTGGCGCCCGGCAGGTCGGCCAGCAGGCAGTAGTGCAGCCCCAGGTTGCGGGCCGCCTGCATTTCATCACCCACGATGACGCCGCCGCCCACAAACAAAGCCAGGCCCGCGCATTCCTGCACCAGCGCATACAAGGGCGCGGCCTTGTCATACAGCGTGTTGGAGACTACGTGCAGGCCGCTGAGCCCCTGCGCGTCCAGGCTGTCCAGGGGCACCTGGGCGCTGACCAGTCCGATCACCTCGGCACAGGGCGGGTCCATGCCGTGGGCACACCGGTGCAGCAGGCCTTCCACCCCGTCACGGGTTCCGCCGGTCAAGATCACGCCACCCAATTGCCCCATGCCGGCCAGCAGGGTTTGGAAGAAAACCGTCAGGCGCGCGACGTCCTGTTCACCGAGCTGCGCAAAGCTGTTGCGCCAGGCGCCCGCCACATTCAGTACCGGCCGCTGCGCCAGATGCACGCGCAAGCTGGGCGCGTCGAACAGCGGCAGTGACAGCGCGTGCAGATGCGCCTCCAGTGCCGCCTGCGCCGCCTCCTGTTGCGCATGTTTGCGGCGGGCCACTGCATCGGTAAAGTGCCAAGGCAGGGTGGGCGGCGGCATCACAAAGCCAGGCCAGGGCGGCAGCCGTTCCTGCGCCGCACGCTTGTGTTCCAGCAGGCGCTGTTCGGTGGCGGCAATCCAGCCCAGCCCCGCGTCGTCCAGCCCGGTGGCGCGCGCCGCCTGGGCTTCGTCTTGCGCATGGGTGCGGTACAGGCCTTGCCCGTCGGTTCCCAGCACCACGTCCACACCCGCCGCGATGACGCGGCGTAGCGGCACATCAAAGGTGGTGCGGATATTGTTCAGGGCCAGGTTGCTGCTCAGGTTGAACTCGAAGACGGCACGGCCGCCACCGGGGCGAACCGACGAAGACGGCGCCGAAGACAGCGACGAGGACAGCGCCGCCACCTCGGCCAGGGTGGTGTCGTCCAGCCCGTACAGGCCATGGCCTATGCGCAGCTCCAGGCCGTGCTCTTGCACCCAGGGGCGCAGCGCCACCACGGCCTCGCGCACATTTTCTGGAAACGCCGGGTTCTCCCCGGCGTGCACCCGCAGCACCCAGCCCGGCCGCTGGCACGCCAGCGCCGCAGCGGCCGCCAACTGGGGCAGGAAGGCGCGGGTGGAATTGGTCTCGTGGCCCATGAAGTCGATGCCGACGATGGCGCGGCTGCCCAGGCAGGCCTGCACCCGGCGCAGCACATCCAGGTCCCACTCCAGATCGTCATGCCGGGACAGGGCGACCAGAAAGCGGATGCCCACGCCCAACTGCGCTTCAATGGCGGGCAGCTCAGCATGCGCCTGCGCCAGCAGCGCGGGCTCCAGAATGCTGGACAAGGACAGCTCCAGGTAGCCAACACCCACCTCGGCGGCGCGCTGGGCGATGCGCCACAGCTGCGGCGCAAACAGCGCCGGGTGCCGCGTCAAAGGGGCGCGCAGGGCGTAGAGGCGCTCCATGTCCAGGAAGGTTACTTGCCGGTCCAGGGGGATGTCGAGTGCGCAGGCGAGCCGGGCGCGTGCGGCGTCGTCCAGCGCCGCCAAGGGCATGTCGCGTTCGCAAAAGATGCCGGCCTGGGCCAGCGCCGCTTGGGGGAGCACGGCGTCCACCGCCAGGCCCAGGTCCACCAGGTCCTGGCCCGACAGTGCGCCGGCAAAGTGGCTGTGCAAATCGGTGCGCAGCCACCCGGCTTCACGCGCGCTTGCAGTCGGCTTAAAAATCACATCCCGCTGCAGCGGTCCACCGGCCAAGGGCACGCCGTTTTCGGCCAGAAAGCGGGCGCCGAAGGCCGTCAGCGGGCGGTGCTCGGTCACTTGCCCGGCACACACCCGCGCCACCACACTGTCGCCCACGCACACCTGTAGTTCATCGCCGCTTTGCCGCACCGTGGTGTGGCGGCTCAGCGCCGCGCCCAGGCGGCTGCGTCCGTCCGCGCCGGGCTGCGCCTGGGCGTCGAACTCCACACGCGGCGTCTGCGGCTGGGTGGCATCGAGCACCAGGCAAAAGGCGTTTCCGGGGATCAGGCCGATGCGCAGCGGGGGGATGGTTTTCATGGTGTGTTGGGTGGCATCGTAGCCCGTCTCTGGCCCAGGCGCCACCGGGGATTTCAATTTGTTCAATAGTTAATTGCAAAATGCAATTAACTAAACTACAATGCCATCCAAGGAAGCACAACAGAGCCCATGCATACTGTCTTGCAACCGTCGCAGCAGTCCACCGTTTCAGGAGCCCCACCATGACCGCCACGCCAGAGTTGTTCCAGCCCGTGATCCGCAGTTTGCTGGAGATGGACCTCTACAAGTTCACCATGCAGCAGCCCATGCTGCACTCCATGCCCACCAACCAGGCCGAATACCGCTTCGTCTGCCGCAACACACCGGCCTTTCCCCTGGCCGAGCTGGAGGCCGAGGTCAACGCGCAACTGGATGCCTTGTGCGCACTGCGCTTTACCGAAGAGGAGCTGGCTTACCTGGGCGGGTTGCGCTACCTGTCTTCGGACTACATCGATTTTCTGCGCCTGTTCCAGTTCCAGCGCCGCTTTATCACCGTCGGCACGCAGGGCGAGACCCTGTCGGTGGTGGCCAAGGGGCCGCAGGTGCATGTGATGGGTTTTGAGATCTACGTGCTGGCCATCGTCAACGAGCTGTACTTTCGCCGCCTGGCGCAAGGCCCGGGGGAGGGCGCGGCACTGGCCGAGGCGCGTGCACGCTTGAACGCCAAAATTGCCCTGCTGCGCGACTATGAAAGCACGGGCCCCGCCCGCCGCCATTCCTTTGCGTTTTTTGACTTTGGGGTGCGCAGGCGTTTTTCCGGCGCTTGGCATGAAGAAGTGGCGACCACGCTGGCGCGCGAGGTGCCGCAGTTTTTCAAGGGCACGTCCAATGTGTACCTGGCCCAAAAGCTGGGCCTCACGCCCATTGGCACCATGGCGCACGAGTACCTGCAAACCTTCCAGGCGGTGGGCGTGCAGCTCAAGGGCTTTCAAAAGGCGGCGCTCGAATCGTGGGTGCAGGAGTACCGTGGCGACCTGGGCGTGGCCCTGACCGATGTGGTGGGCATGGACGCTTTTCTGGCCGACTTTGACCTGTACTTTGCCAAGCTCTTTGACGGCCTGCGCCACGACAGCGGCGACCCGGTGCTGTGGGGCGAAAAAGCCCTGGCCCACTATGCCAAGCTGAAACTCGACGCCCACACCAAACGCCTGGTGTTTTCCGATGGGCTGGACCTGCCCACCGCCATCCATTTGCACCGCCACTTTGCCGACCGCGTGCAAACCGGCTTCGGCATTGGCACCAACCTGAGCAACGACACCGGGCTCACCCCGCTGAACATCGTCATGAAAATCGTGAGCTGCAACGGCCAACCCACCGCCAAGCTGTCGGACTCTCCGGGCAAGACCTTGTGTGAGAACCAGACCTTCCTGGCCTACCTGCGCCAGGTCTTCAACAAGCCTGAATAACTTTCCCATCTGAACCGCAAGGAGCCGCCATGTTGCGCATCACCACTGCCCAAATCAACCCCACCATTGGTGACATTGCGGGCAACATCGCCCTGATGCTGCGCGCGGCGCGCCAAGCCCGTGACGCGGCGGCGGATTTGGTGGTGTTCCCCGAGATGAGCCTGACTGCCTATTACCCCGGCGACCTGCTGGACGATGCCAACTTCCAGGCGCGCCTGGAGGCGGGGCTGGAGCAGCTCATGCGTGCCACCCGCGAGACCCCCAAGCTGTTCTGGGTGGTGGGGGCGCCGGTACGCCGCACGGGAGTCGGCAAGCCTTTCCACAACGCCTTGCTGGTGCTGAAGAATGGCGAGCTGGTGCTGCAGTATGCCAAGCAGTTGCTGCCCACCTACAACGTCTTTGACGAGCGCCGCCACTTCGAGCCCGGCCCCGATGTGGCGCGGGTGTTGCGCGTGGGGGATGTGCAGATCGGCCTGATGATTTGTGAAGACGGCTGGAACGACGAGGGGCAGGACTACGGGGTCAACCCCTTCCAGCGCCTGGCCGACGCCGCGCCCGACCTGGTGGTCTCCATCAACGCCAGCCCCAGCAACATCGGCAAACACGAGCAGCGCCATGCGGTGTTCAGCAAGGCCTGCGCCCACCACCAACTGCCCTTGCTGTATGTGAACCAGGTCGGCGGGCATGACCAACTGGTGTACGACGGCGCCTCGTTTGCGGTCAACGCCCAAGGCGCCGTGGTGTATGAGGCCCAACGCTTTGCCGAGGATGTGACGACCCTGGGTTTCGATGCGAGCCAACAGAAATTTGTCAGCGCCACCGGCGCCGACTTGCCCGCAGTGTCCACGCAGGGCCTGCCCACCATGGAGTTTTACCGCCAGCAAATCGTGCTGGGCCTGAAAGACTACGCACGGCGCTGCGGCTTCACCCAGGCGGTGGTGGGCTGCTCCGGCGGTATCGATTCCGCACTGACACTGGCGCTGGCCGTGGAGGCATTGGGTGCGGACAAGGTGGTGGGCATCACCATGCCGTCCAAGTTTTCGAGCGAGGGCAGTGTCTCGGACTCGGTGCTGCTGTGCCGCAATCTGGGTATCACGCTCATTGAACACCCGATCAAAGCCATTGTGGCGGCCTTTGAAGCCACGTTTGGCGTGGCGTTTGGTGAGGAACTGCAAGGCTTGCCCCTGGAAAACCTGCAGGCCCGCGTGCGCGGCACCACCCTCATGGAGTACTCCAACCGCTTTGGCCATTTGTTGCTGACCACGGGCAACAAAAGCGAAGTGTCGGTGGGCTATTGCACGCTGTATGGAGACACCAACGGCGGGCTGGGCCTGATTGGTGACTTGTACAAGACAGAGATTTTTGAACTCTGCCGCCACCTCAACACCAGCGCGGGCCGGGAGCTGATTCCTGCGGCCATCATCGAGAAACCCCCGTCCGCCGAACTGGCGCCCGGCCAAAAAGACACGGACAGCCTGCCACCCTATGAAGTGCTGGACGAAATCCTCAAGCACCTCATTGAAGGTGATCGGCTGGCGTTGCCGGAGCGTGCACGGGCCGACGCCGCCATGGGCAGCCTGCGCGCCACGCCAGAGGGCACGGCACTGATCGCCCGGGTACAAAAAATGATCGCCCGCAATGAATACAAACGCCGCCAGGCGCCCCCCGTGCTGCGGGTGCGGGGCCGCGCGTTCGGCAGTGGCCGCCAGGTGCCCATTGCGGCGGTCCAATACGCGTAGTTCAAGCAGTTCAAGCAGTTCAAGTACACAAGCACTGTCCAGAAAGCACTTCACCATGCAAGACACACACCACACATCTCCCGCCGACACCGCCGTCATCGTGGGCCGCTGGCAACTGTTCCACAAAGGCCACCAGACCTTGCTCAATGCCGCACTTGCCACGGCGGCGCAGGTGATTGTGGTGATTGGTTCCGCCTACCGCTCGCGCGATGTGCGCAACCCCTTCACCTGGGAAGAGCGCCAGGCCATGGTCCAGGCCGTGCTGCCGCCAGACCTCTTGGGCCGCGTGAAATTTTTGCCGGTGCGGGACTATTTTGACGACGAACGCTGGAACGCCGCCGTGCGTGAGGGCGTCAGGCGCCTTACCGCAGGCCAAGGCCCCGTGACCCTGGTGGGCTTTCGAAAGGACCACACCAGCTACTACCTGGACCATTTCCCGACCTGGGCCTCGCAGTCCGTGCAACAAGAGTTCGACATAGACGCCACCGCCCTGCGCAATGTATTTTTTGAAGGCGCCGACCCCGATGCCCGCCTGGCGGTGCTGCGCCCCCATGTCAGCCCGCAGGTCTTGGCCTATTTGCAGGCCTGGGCCCGCCTGCCGGTGTACGCCCAGCGGGTGGCCGAACACCTGACCGTCGCCCGCTACCGCAAGAAGTGGGCGGCCGATATGTACCTGACGGCCGATGCCGTGGTCGTGGCCAGCGGGCATGTGCTGCTGGTGCGCCGGGGCGGCGAGGTCGGCCACGGCCAGTGGGCCATTCCCGGCGGCTTTGTGGACAAAAACGAGCGCTTCTACACGGCGGCGCTGCGGGAGTTACACGAGGAAACCGGCTTCAAAACCCTGGACTCCACCATGCGCCATGCGCTCCAGGCCAGCCAGGTGTTTGACCACCCCTTGCGCAGCCCGCGCGGGCGGCTGGTCACCCATGCCTTCTACTTCGACCTGGGGCCGGTCCGCTTGCCGGAAGTTCGGGGCGCGGACGATGCGCTGGAGGCCAAATGGGTGCCGCTGGAGGAATTGCCCCAGCTGGAAGCCCAGTTGTTTGAAGACCATGCCGCCATCTTGGACAGGTTTGTCGGGGTGTATCGCTGAATCAGCCGGTACCCAAGAAACCGCCGGTGGTGAAAACGGCAAAGAAATGAAAAGCCATCGCGGTTGACTCCAGCCATGCATGCCCGGCGGACCACCATTCACACCGCTTTATTCACCGGTCGTTGGCGGCCGTTCGGATGCCGCCAAAACCTGGCGCACCTCGTGGGCCTGAACATCCACCACATCCGCACTACCCTCAGGGGCGCTGGCACCGTGGCCCGGCCGAATGCCTTGGCGAAATTGCTGTGATGCCTGGTGGAACCGCGTGAAGGTGGTGAACACCGCCGGTCTGCGGCCCGTTAACAGCGACCCCACCATACTCACCAATACCATGGTCAAAACGATGGACAGCAGGCACAGCATCAAGAGGGCAGCCAGCGCAACCATGGTGAGTTTGATCGCTCCACGCAGAACGGCGCCGACCCATTTGAAAAATAGATTCATGCATCTATTTTGCCTTTGGTCACTAGCCTCCAGAAGGGGACTGCGGTTCTGCAAACGCCCGTAAGGGTCAAAACTTACAATTTGCTACAGGCGCCCCCCACAGAAAACACATTTGCCGGTGCGACTGTCACGATAATCAAGTCTCCTTCTTTCTTGGTGCTGACCACGACAGCACTCCACCTTAGGCCGCCCTGGCGCATTCCATCTTGAAACATTCCATCCCCGGTTTTCTCTTGCGCCTGTTACTGCTGTGGAGCATTGCCGTGCCCTTCGCGCCAGCCGCCACACCTTTGGATTTGCCGGATCTGAACGCCTTGATGGACTACCGGCCCAAGATGCCTTTGCGCGTCTTCACCAGCGACAACGTGCTCATTGGCGAGTTTGGCCAGGAGCGGCGCGAATTTGTTGCGATCAAGGACATTCCGCTGGTCCAGAAGCAGGCGCTGTTGGCGATTGAAGATTCGCGCTTTTACCAACACGGCGGTGTGGATTTCAAGGGGGTGGCACGGGCCGTGATTGCGGACCTGAGTGGCGGCCTCAAGCAAGGCGCCTCCACCATCACCATGCAAGTGGCGCGCGACTTCTACCTGACCCGGGAAAAGCTGTTCTCCCGCAAACTGACGGAGGTGATGCTGGCTTACAAAATCGAGCGGGCCCTGACCAAAGACCAGATTCTGGAGCTCTACATGAACCAGATTTACCTGGGGCAGCGGGCCTACGGTTTCAGCAGCGCGGCCCGGATTTATTTTGGCAAACCCCTCAAGGCCCTGAGCATTGCCCAGGCGGCCATGCTGGCGGGTTTGCCGCAAGCGCCGTCGCGCATCAACCCGGTGGTCAACCCCAAAGGCGCCAAGCAGCGCCAGCAGCTGGTTTTGAAGCGCATGCGCGACCTGGGCTATATCACCGAGGCGCAGTTCAAGTCCGCGCTGCAGGAGAACCTGCATGTGCTCGGCGAGGGGCAGGCCTTCAACAACCATGCGCAATACGCGGCTGAAATGGTGCGCCAAACCATCTATGCCCAGTTCAAGGAAGAGACCTACACCCGCGGGATCAACGTCATCACCACCCTGGTGCAGGCGGAACAGGATGCGGCGTATGAAGCGGTGCGGCGCAATGTTCTGGCCTACGACCAGCGCCACGGCTACCGTGGTGCGGAGGCTCAGGTCGCGTTGCCGCGCAACGCGGATGAGCGCCAAAAGTTGATTGAAGCCACCTTGCAAAAACACCCGGCCAGCGACAAGCTGCTGGCAGCCGTGGCCCTTAACGTGACTCCCAAAAGCCTGCGCGCCGTGTTGGCCAACGGGAATGAAATCGAGATTGCCGGCGACGGACTGCGCCGGGCTGCCCCGGCACTGGCATCCAAAGCGCCGACCGCACTCAAGCTCAAACCGGGTTCGGTGATTCGCGTGGTGCAAGACGGCCGGGGCCGATGGGCCATCACGCAATTGCCCAATGTGGGTGCAGCCCTGGTGGCCTTGAACAACCAAACCGGCGCTTACCGCGCATTGGTGGGCGGCTTTGATTTCAATGCCAGCCAGCTCAACCATGCCACGCAGGCCTGGCGCCAGCCCGGCTCGTCCATCAAGCCCTTTGTCTACTCGGCGGCCTTGGAGAAAGGCTTTTCACCCGGAACGCTGGTCAACGATGCACCGCTGACCCTCAGTGGCGCGGAAACCGGCGGACAGTCCTGGCAGCCGCAAAATGACGATGGTGTGTACGACGGCGCCATCACCTTGCGCACCGCGCTGGCCCAATCCAAAAACGGGGCGGCGGTGCGCCTGCTGCGTGCCATCACGCCGCCGTATGCCCATGAATTTTTGCCGCGTTTCGGCTTTGACGCCGCCAAGCATCCTGTGAACTACACCCTGGCGCTGGGTACCGGCTCGGTGACACCATTGCAATTGGCGGGTGCCTATTCGGTCTTTGCCAACGGGGGCTTTCAAATCACCCCCTACCTGATTCAAAAGGTGGTGGACACCCGCGGCAACGTGCTCTTTGAGGCCAAGCCGGTGGTGCCCGGGCAGGAAAGCGCGCGCGTGCTTGACGCGCGCAACGCGTTTGTCATGGACAGCATGCTGCGTGAAGTGACGACCTCGGGCACCGGCGCCGCAGCGGCTCAAAAGCTGGGGCGCCAGGACCTGGCGGGTAAAACGGGCACCACCAGCGAGGCTTTTGACGGCTGGTTTGCAGGCTACAGTGGCACCACCACCGCTGTGGCCTGGATGGGGTATGACGAGCCCCAATCCCTGGGGGGGCGGGAGTTTGGCGCCACACTGGCGCTGCCCATGTGGATCGATTTCATGCGTGTGGGCTTGGCTGGCAAACCGGCCAACGCGATGCCGCAGCCTGCCGGTGTGTCGCAATCGGAAGGGGATTGGATGCTGGACGAATTTGTAAGCACGGGTGCCGTACGCACATTGGATCTGGATATCCTGCAGCGTCTGAAGGAGTGGGGCAGCTTTTGAACACAGTGCATGAGGGGCGGCCGGGTCTGCGCCTGGTTTTTATGCATAAAAAGTGCTATTGGCCCGCTTACAATATGCGTAAGTAGCTAGTGCGCCAGCGTAAGCCGGTAGATCGTAGTTGATGGAAGTTCAATACAGGGAAGAAATAGCGAAATCACTCTGGCCCCGA
>MESI01000026.1:0-40985 GCA_001770935.1 Burkholderiales bacterium RIFCSPLOWO2_12_FULL_61_40
TACCTGAGGCAGGAGCCGTATGCGGGAATTCCGCACGTACGGATCTGCGCGGGGGGCAGAGGGTAACCTTTGTTCCTACCGCAACTAAAAAAGCGTAGCAATTCACTTAAGCAACTGCATCTCTGATGCAGTTGCTTAATGCGGAGGTCAGCCATGATGCTCCTGTGTTCTGTGAATGCATTGGGCAGTTTTTGCTTGCCACCCCAACTTGAAGCCGCAAATTGCGACATCAAGTTCGCAAACTCGGTAGGCGAAAGTTGAAGCATGAAATCGGCCGGAACCTCGTCCAGCTCTTGCTGCGCCGCCTCCAGCAGCAGGAGATTCATGTGGTGTTGGCTGTTTTTCATTTTGACTGTACCTCTGCCAGCGGTATGGCGTGAATCTCACCCCGGCGGCAAGCCGTTAACCAGAACTGAAATCTGACTTTTTAGCTGTGGCAGATTTTGCTGGACGGTTTGCCAGACGATGGCGTGATCCACCGTGAAGTACCCATGCGACAGCGCGTTTCGCATTTCGTAAGCGAAACCCCAAGGCACAGTAGAGTGATGCTTGGCAAAAGTGGGGTGGTTCTTTGCCACGTTGTTGCATGCCTCGCCAATAACTTCCAGGTTGCGAATCACAGCATCGCGGGTTTTGCGGTCTGCCATGAAGGCGTCCAAATCCAGTCCAGCCGTGTAGTCCTGAATATTGTCGATGGCTTCCAGAATATGTTGTAGGTAGTCTGCAACCCGCAGCGGGTCTGCACGACTCATACCGGCATGGCCTCGCGCAAAACCTGGTCCCTGAACTTGGCTGGCAGGCCATTGGGCGTGAGAACGTCTACCTCCATTCCCAGCAGGTTTTTCAGCTCAAAGCGAATCGCGCCGATGTCCATCATTGTGGTCTGCGGCGTGGGGTCTACCAACAGATCCAGATCGCTACCAGGCGCATCGTCGCCATGCAGCGCCGAACCAAATACACGCACGCCGCTGACGTGGTGGCTTAGCGCAATCTCACGGATTCGCGTGCGGTGCAGGGAAAGGGCTTCTGAGGGACGCATGGGTTGAAGTTTACCTGTCAGAGGTGTTTTATGCCAAATCGGCCTCTAACCCGCGTGTTATATGCGCAAGCAGCTACCAAAAACGTAGCAAAAGCTAGTCTGCCACACCCGCCGCTTGCCGCTTCACCTCGTCCAGCGTCTTGCCGTTGGGGCGGCTTTCCACACCGTCAGCGCCAAAGCATCACGGCCGCTTGTATATCTTGACCAGCACCGAGTGCTCGTCAAACTCGAATTCGGCGGGCGGATTTCCGTTCTCGGCGAGTAGCGCTTGCGCCCGCTGCACCCCGTAACCGAAGCGATTCACGAAACCCAGCGACTTGAGCGCTTCGGCAATCACCGGGTTGCGGTAGCTGTTTCGGGTGGGGAAGTTTTGCTGCGTCGCCTCGCCATACAGGCCGCCGGGGTTTTGAATTTCAATGTGGTCGGCGAACACATAAAACCGGATCGGGGAATTGCTGTTGTAGTTGCGGTGCATCACCGCGTTCATCAGCAGCTCGCGGATCGCGCCTTCCGGGTAGTTGTGCACCAGCTTCTCTTGCAGCGGATTGACTTGCACCATGGACGTTTTGATCAACAACCGGAGGCGACCGAGCAATTCTTTGAGGACGCTTTGAAGATCGCCAGCCACCTCGGCTTGGTCCACGGGGAGTTCCGTCAACGACGTGCCGGGCAGTTCCAGGTATTGCACATAGGCGCCGGGCAGGTAGAAGCGGGGATTCTTCCCGATCAGCAACAGGCCTGCGTTCGTGGCGCAGCCCCGATCTGGATCGTACAAACGCAGCGACGCCAGTTGCTGCTCCAGCGGGCGGTGGTTGGCGGCAATGGTTTCCGCATCCACCGCCTCGCGCCGGTACGCATCGAACTGCCCCAAGGCCAGCTTATCAATTGTGGCCTCCAGGCAGGGCTGGGCATCAAAGGACTTGGCCTGCGCGATGCGCCGCTCGGACAGTGCCCGCTCTTCTTGTTCATTTGCAATTGCCTTGCGGGGGCCGACGCGGATATGGACGCGCCCCTTGTAGCGCACGGGCGGCAAGTCCGACGGATGCACTTCAACCACCGCCACGTCGCCCCCGGCCAGTGAAAACTTGGCCACGCTCATCATCGCCTGCGGCAGGAGGTTGCCGTCGGACCGGATGCCAGCCAGGTTCTTGAGCAGATCGTCCGTCACCTTGATGCCCGCCAAAGAGCCGTCATCCTTGACGCCGACCAGCAAATAACCGGGCCGACGGTGATTGGGCAGGTCGTTAGCGAAGGCGCAAATCGCCTGCCCGAATTTGTCGGTGTTGTTCGTGGACTCGGTACGCTCGGCGGTGTCTGACTCAATATCAGCTATCAGCGCTATTAACTGGTCTTCATTCAGCATGGTGTTCTCCGTTTTTAAATCGGATGAAAATCCTGTGGCCACAAGAAGTACGGGCCAAAGCGACCCTTTGCCATAAACTCGACGCCAGCTTTTTCCCCCTTTGCGGTCACAGCATGTTTGTCGCCGGAGAGTGCCAAATAGCCTTGCTCGGTGGCGCGGCCTAAAAGATCTGCGGTTTTCATTCCCAACTTCTGCGCCAATTTCCCAGAGGGCAATTTGTCGCTGGCGCCATTGGATTCTTCGGTGGATTCAACGGCCACAGGAATGGTCTGGGAATCGTTGGCTACGCGCTCCAGAGAAATGCGCACTTCTTCGCTGATGCGGATGATGCGCTGCGCCTCTTCGTAGGCATCTTTGTAAAGCTGGCTGTCTTCACTGCGCTGAATCAGAATGCCCATCTCGTTGTTGTTGACCTGGCTGAACTCGTACAGGTTCAGGCTGGTGATGATGCACAGCTCTTCATTCATGTAGCACTTGGCATGCAGGTTTTTGCAGAAGCTGGTGCGGATATAGGTTAAGCCGCGCAACCATTCAATTTCTTGTGGCTGTAATTCGCTCTTGCCATAGACGATGCGCACGTCGATCTTCAGCCGGTTCTTGTCGGCAAGCAGCTCTTTCATGCGGTCGTTGAGCTTGAGAAACGGGCTGATCAGAATCAAACGGTCTGATGCGCCTTTGATCAACTCTTCAAGGTGGTAGTTGGTGCCGGTGGTGGTTAGAAACTTTGCCATTTGTTGTTTTCCTGATTGAATATTTTCTTTAAGAGCCCACCAGAAAGTTCTTCCGCAATACGAAGCACTGCTTAGTTGAGGAATAAGCCGCAGCATTACGGAAATACTTACCATTAAGTGCTTAACAATGCGAGTACGGCCCCTTTTTGTTCATATTCTTTTTCCGCGATGTTTCTTGGTCGGTTGCTCGTTCGCATAAACCCTTACATATTCATCTAGGAGCTTTGAGAGTTGAACGTCCGCGAAATCGTGTTTTTGTGGGCTACGCAGCTTGCTAAGAGCATTTACTAACCAAGAGGCAGTAATTTTTATGATCATGCTGCTATTTTCGCTTTTATAGAATTCTCTAAAAGCAATACTCTCCGAACCGCTTAATTCATTGGATTTCGAACGACAAATGATGAATGCAAGTTTTCCGTACTCCCTACCAAGGTAACCATGAACTTGTCTGAATTCTTCAATTGACAAATTTTCATAATTTTTAACTTCAAAGATGACTTGCCTAGTCCGGTAATCCTCATGAATGCGTTTCCAAGCAGCGCCAGTGCCAGCGTTGGTTGCTACTACGTCCCGCCTTTGCTTAGCGTTTTTATTGGGGTGCAACGCAACATTATTTAGATGGTAGGAGAAACATATGCCAATGGCTTGCGCACACCACTCTTCAAAATCTCCTGCCCCATCTGGTCCAAGCGGTATCCCAGGCAATGCACTGATGGCTCGCCCCAAAATTTGTGATCGCTGATCAGCATCTGCAGAATAAATAGTGACTTCATATTCATCAAATATTTCTTCGGCAAGATTTTCATCATCAAATAACTCACTTTTCCCTAACGCAGGCCAATAGCAAGGATGAACAATCAGCTCGGTATCGTCCAAAATATTTTTGGTTGGCAAGCGACCATCATGGCAAAAAACAAAGGTTTTACTAACATCGTTCTTAATTCCTAGAAAGCCGATGCTATAGAGTGCTGAAACGCTTGCATGATCTTTCGAAAGTATCAACAAATGTTGATACTCGATATGGCTTAACTCTGAACCGGAGAGCGTTTCGAAAATGAAACGTTGGACATCATTTGGAGTAATGCGGAGGTTGTTGACATTAAACTTTGAAAGTAGTCTATTTAGGCCAGGAAATACCGAGTTATATTCCTTCTCTAGGTCATCCAGGCGAGATTTGGAAATGGTTTGCGAAGACTCCGCAATATCTCTTTGGGTTAGTGTCTTTCGGCTGTGTTTTTGGGCCTCAAAAAAAGCGCCATTCAACAGAGCAATTACGTCTCTTGGACGATATAAGGTGTGTTGCAAGCATTGTTTAAATCCGCCAACGCCATGGAGTTCATTTTCTGTAAATGCATTCCAAGTTTTTATTTCCCCTGCTTTTGTTGAGTCAAATGCTGCGCGAATTCGACTGATGGCGACATAAAGAAGTTCTTGCGGGTCCCAGTGAAGACGTACCACGCGTGGCTCAACATTTCGAGAAAAGTCGTTATCGGAACTTTGCAATGAGCGATAAATGTTGTCGCGCAGAAATACCAGCGCAACGTGTTCCTCACCCATTCCTTCGCGAAATTCACCAGTGCCGTACAGCAGACCGTCGACTATGCCAATGCCGGTTGAATCAGGTTCATAACCTTCATCGAGTCGGTCTACCAATACGACTCCGAATTTCCCCGCATCTTTCATTATTTTTCGAAGCTCTACCAAAAGAGGTGTAACTTGAAGACGCTCGGATATTTCGGCAATTCTGCTCGCCGGAGAGTCAAGGCTTTTTAGCCAATCAAAAGTCAATCGGCGAATTTTTAAGAAAATTCCGCCTTGCATCTGCTGCCATTTTTTCAAGTTTGTATTGAGCAGAGAAGACTGCGCGATTATGGAGCTTGTCTTGTAATACTTCGAAAGAGCATCGGCCATTTCCAAGATCAACGCATATTTCCAGAGTAGCTTGACGCCTGCTCGAATCATTGTGACTGAGTCACCAAACAAAGAAGCTACTGATCGAAAGCCAAGGAGCTCTTCCTCTTGAGGAGCGATTTCTATGCAAAATCGCTTTTCTAACTTCCAATGCTCCGACAGTCGGTAGGCTAAAGCACTTTTTCCCGTTCCACGGCGTCCAACAACTACGAATCGCTTCGAGTCAGCTAGAAGTGCTTTATAGGCACTCCATTCGTAAAAAGCGATATCAAGCATCGCCTTGTCGTGTTCGGCACGAACATCGCCAATTGGATCAATCTTCATTTTGTCTTTGCCTCCCGTTTATTTCTTTTCTGAGTCAGGAGGCAATCAGCGACCCCAACTATCCTTCAACCCCACCGCCAAGTTAAACACAGGCTTGCTCCCTTGCACATGATCCACCCGATCCGCCACAAAGTACCCATGCCGCTCAAACTGAAACTGCTGCCCCGGCGCCGCATTCGCCAATGAAGGCTCCACAATCGCGGTCACCACTTTCAGGCTGTTCGGGTTCAAACTCTCGATAAAGTCTTTGCCACCCGCATCGGGCTGGGCGTCCAAAAACAGGCGGTCGTACATGCGGACCTCCACCGAAACGCCGTTGGCCACGCCCACCCAGGTGATGGCGGCTTTGACCTTCACGGTCTCGCTGCCGGGGGTGCCGCTCTTGGTGTCGGGCACCACGGTGGCGAGCACTTCGGTAATCGTGCCATCGGCGTCCTTGGTGCAGCCGGTGCACTCAATCACATAGCCGCCTTTCAGGCGCACTTTGTTGCCGGGGAACAGGCGTTTGTAGCCCTTGGGCGGCACTTCTTCAAAATCTTCGCGGTCGATCCACACTTCTTTGCCGATGGTGAACAGGCGCGGTGGTGGGGGCTCGGTGCCCTCGGGTGGGTGGGGCAGGGCGGGCTGGATGCAGGGTTCCAGGTGGCCGGGCGCAAAAACTTCGTCCCAGTTGGTCATGACGAGTTTCACGGGGTTGAGCACGGCCATGCCACGGTAGGCCTTGGCCTCCAGGTCTTCGCGCAGGCAGCCTTCCAGGGTGGCGTAGTCGATCCAGCTGTCGCTTTTGGTCACGCCGATGCGTTCGGCAAACATTTGCAGGCTTTCGGGCGTGTAGCCCCGGCGGCGCAGGCCGACGATGGTGGGCATGCGGGGGTCGTCCCAGCCGTTGACCTTGTGGTCGTACACCAGTTGCGCGAGTTTGCGTTTGCTGGTGATGACGTAGGTGAGGTTCAGGCGGGCAAATTCGTACTGGTGCGGCGCTGGGGCGCTGAGCAGGCCGCCTTCGATCAGGCGTTCCAGCAGCCAGTCGTAAAACGGGCGCTGGTCTTCAAATTCCAGCGTGCACAGGCTGTGGGTGATCTGCTCCAGCGCGTCCTCTATGGGGTGCGCAAAGGTGTACATGGGGTAGATGCACCATTTGTCGCCGGTGTTGTGGTGGGTGGCGCGGCGGATGCGGTAGATGGCCGGGTCGCGCATATTGATGTTGGGGCTGGCCATGTCGATCTTGGCGCGCAGCACCATGGAGCCGTCTTCGTGCTGGCCGTCGCGCATTTCGCGGAAGATGCGCAGGTTGTCTTCGGGGGTGCGGCTGCGGAAGGGGCTGTCCACGCCGGGCTTGCCGAAGTCGCCTCGGTTCAGGCGCATTTGCTCCGAAGTTTGCTCGTCTACGTAGGCGTAGCCGACGGTGATGAGGTGCTCGGCGGCGCGGTACATGAAGTCGAAGTAGTCGCTGGCCTGGTAGGGCGCGGCACTGTAGTCGCCTTGGCTGCCGTTCCAGTCAAAACCCAGCCATTTCACCGCGTCGATGATGGAGTTGACGTATTCGGTGTCTTCTTTTTCGGGGTTGGTGTCGTCAAAGCGCAGGTGGCACACGCCGCCATAGTCGCGCGCCAGGCCGAAGTTGATGCAGATGCTTTTGGCGTGGCCGATGTGCAGGTAGCCGTTGGGTTCGGGCGGAAAACGGGTGCGGATTTTGGCGGGGTCGGGCTTACCCTTGGCGTGGTGCGCGGCGTCGCCGGGGCTGCCGGCCCAGCGGCGGGTGGCATAGGTGCCTTTTTCCAGGTCGGCTTCGATGATTTGGCGCAAAAAATTGCTGGTTTTCTGGGGTTCCGCAGCCGGTGCGGCGGCTGCTTTCACGGCTTCGGGGGCAGCGGCTTTGGCTGCGGGGGCTTGGGGGTTGGCGGGGGTGGGGTGGCTCATGCGGATGATTTTAGACGCCCGGCTAGCCGTGGTGCCAGCCGGTGAGCTGGGTCAGCCGTTCCAGCGCAAATGCGCCCAGCACCGAGTTGCCTTTGGCGTCCAGCTCGGGTGCCCACACGGCCACGGTGCCCCTGCCCGGAACAATGGCAACAATGCCGCCACCCACGCCGGTTTTGACCGGCAGGCCAATGCGGTAGGCAAAGTCGCCGGCCGCGTCGTAGGCGCCGCAGGTGAGCAGCAGGGCGTTGACGCGGCGGGCGTCGCTGGGGGACAAAAACTGTTCGCCGGGGCGGGCATCGGTGTCGATGTCCTGGCCGTTGTGGGCCAAAAACATGGTGGCCTGGGCCAGTTGGGCGCAGTTCATTTCAATGGCGCATTGGCGGCAGTAGTTGTCCAGCACCAGTTCGGGCGGGTTCAGCACGTTGCCATAGCTTTTCATGAAGTAGGCCATGGCCATGTTGCGGTGGGCTGTTTCGCGCTCGGATTTGGCGATGTGGCCGTTCCAGCTCAGGTCGGGGGCATCGGTCAGGCGGCGCAGCGCGCCCAGCATGGCAATGTCCAGGTGGGCGTAGCGGGAGGTCAAGATATCGGTGATCACCAGCGCACCGGCGTTGATAAAGGGGTTGCGCGGAATGCCTTTTTCCGACTCCAGTTGCACCATGGAGTTGAAGGCGGCACCCGAAGGCTCGCGCCCTACGCGCTTCCACAGGCCTTCGCCTTCGAGCTTGAGCGCCAGCACAAAGGCAAACAGCTTGGTGATGCTTTGCAGGGAAAACGGGGTATGCGCCTGGCCCGTGGCAAAGGTGCTGCCGTCAATCAGGGCGACTGCCATGCCAAACTGGCGCGGCGCCACCTGGGCCAGTGCGGGGATGTAGTCGGCCACCTGGCCTTGACCAAACAGGGCCTGGGCTTCGGTGTGGATTTGTTGCAGGATGGGGATCAGCGGTGTGCTGTTCGCGGGGGCTTGGGGGGCAGGCATGGGTACAGTGGGTTGGGACATAAAAAAAGGGCGCACCTGTGAGAGTGCGCCCCCGGCTGGCAACCTGGGTTGCCAACGTGGTGTCTGTGATTAACGGATCACAGCCAGTGTTTCGAGCTTGCCGCCCTTGATGGACTTCAGGGTCAAAGCGCCGTTCTTGATGTCGCCCTTGTTGTCAAAGGTGATGGGGCCGGTGACGCCAGCGTAGTCTTTGGTGGCAGCCAGCACAGGCAGGTATTTTGCTGGGTCAGAAGAACCCGCCTTGACCATGGAAGCGACCATCAGTTTCACGCCGTCATACACATAGGGTGCATACACTTGCACGTCGGATTTGAAACGTGTCTTGAATTTGGCTTTGAAGGCTTCCATGCCCGCTTTGCCCTGGCCTTCCACACCACCGGCTTCTGCGCAGAAGACCTGGTTGTCGGTCACTGCATCGCCAGCGAGCTTGACCAGTTCGGTGGAGCAGATGCCGTCGCCGCCCATGAACTTGGCGTTGATGCCCAGGGATTTCATCTGGCGCAGCATGGGGCCGGCAACAGCGTCCATACCGCCGAAGAACACGACGTCAGCTTTCTTGCCCTTGATGGTGGTCAGGATGGAGTTGAAGTCGGTGGCTTTGTCGTTGGTGAACTCTTTGGCCACCAGCTTGCCGCCGGCTGCGGTCACTGCCTTGCTGAATTCTTCAGCAACGCCTTGGCCGTAAGCGGTACGGTCGTCGATCACGGCAATGGCTTTGCCCTTGAGCGTGCTGACAGCGTAACGGCCCAGGGTGCCGCCCAATTGGGTGTCATCCGCCACCAGGCGGAAGGCGGTACCGAAGCCTTGGCGTGTGTATTTGGGGTTGGTCGCGGAAGGCGAAACCTGGGGAATGCCAGCTTCGTTGTAAATGCGGGAAGCGGGGATGGTGGTGCCGGAGTTCAGGTGACCGACCACGCCGTTGATCTTGGCATCGGCCAGCTTCTGAGCAACTGAAGTGCCTTGCTTGGGATCGGCTGCATCATCTTCGGCCATCAGTTTGATGGTGACTTTCTTGCCACCGATCATGACGCCAGCTGCGTTGAGCTCCTCAATCGCCAGAACAGCACCATTCTCGTTGTCTTTGCCCAGGTGAGCAATCGCACCGCTGGTAGGACCCACGTGGCCGATGGTAACGACCTCTTGCGCCATGGCAAAGCCTGTTGATAGGGCAATGGCTGCTGCTGCGGTAACTTTTAACTTCAAAAGCATGTAGAACTCCAATGTAAATTTTTTCGTGAAATTGATTTATTCACGCGACGGACGATACTCCTTTATGTACATCGTTAGGCATAGGGTAGATACCAATAAACGCCTTGGATCATCAATACTTATCCAACATAAGTTTTGCTTACGTTGCGATTAGCGTGGCGGCAAAGGCGTTGATGGCATCCACTTCGGGTGAGAGCAAGGTGTATGCCATTCCTTCGCGCTCTAAAAGCGTACGCAGGCCACGGTCGATGGCGCGGGCCTGGTCTTCGTCCTGAAACCGGCCGGTGTGGATGTATTTTTTGTCGCCCCGCTCGACCAGGATATTGACGTTGTTGTGCTGCCCGTACCACTCCAGAATCTGCGCACGGGTCTTGGCGATGTCGCAGATGTTGTCTGCGTAGTTTTCGTTGTAGTACATCACCTGCGGCAGCGAGCATTCGGTCATTAAAAACTGCACCTGGCCGTCCAGCAGGTTGAGCATTTCATACTGGCGCTGGGCGATGAAATACTGGTTTTTCAGCACTTCAAAATTCTGCTGCCAGACCAGGGATTTGGCGTAATCGGGGATGGTTTCCACCGATTTTCCGCGCAGGTTGAGGTACAGAACAATGGCTGCGGAGAACAGCGATTTGTCGCATCCCGGCCCACCGATGATGTTGATCACCTGGGTGGGGTAGATGCGCATTTTGTTTTCAGGCAGGCGGTTTGCGACCGAGGTGTAGCTGATGGACATGGTGGCGCCCCTTGGAATGCGGATGGGTCGATGGTATGCCTTGCCGCAAACAATTACCAGGAGTCAGACCGCACTTGCGAATCCCAGGCCGAGCCGCGTGCGTTGTACACGCCGATGACGCCATAACGCTGCTCGCCTTGGTCGTTCCACTTCATGGAGCCGGTCACCGGGGCATAACCGTCAATTTTGCGCAGGGTTTGCACAATGGTTTCGGGATTGGCAGATTCGCCACGCCGAATGGCCGCAGCCAACACATACATGGCGTCGTAGGTGTAGTGGCCCGCGTAGGCGGGCTCTATCTTGAACTTGTTGCGGTACTTGGCCAAAAAGGCGGAGCCGGCTGCAAATTCCTTGGCGTCCAGAATGGGGGTGGTGGCAAACAGGCCTTTGACAATGCCGCTGCCCTTGAGCATGTCGGTGGTCTTGATGGTGTCCGCCCCCAGAACGTTGACTTTGGTGTAGTCGATTTTTTGCAGGGCTTCGAGCAAGGCCAGCACCTGGAAGTCGCTCACCGTGGTGACGATGACCTCTGCCCCCGCCGCTTTGACCTGCTGGGCAAAGTCCTCAAATTTGACGTTTTTTTCGTCGGTGGACTGTTTCACCACGATTTCTTTTTTGGCCCCCTTGAGCTGTGTTTCCGCTCCAGAGGCCAGGTCTTTGCCGTAGACCGTGCCGTCGTCCAGCAGGGCATATTTGGTGGCTGGAAACTGGGATGCGGAAAAACTGCCAATGGCCTTGGCTTGCAGGTTGTCATTGGCGACCAGGCGAAAAGTCGTGTCAAAGCCCAGCTGGGTGTACTTGGGGTTGGTGGAAATGGCCAGTTGCGCAATGTGTTTGGCCGCGTAGATGGGCGCGGCCTCGATGCTTTGCCCGGAGTTCAGATGGCCGATCACGGCGACCACGCCAGCGTCGACCAGCTGGTTGGCGACTTCTTTGGCGGTTTTGGGGTCGGCCTGGTCATCGACCGCGATCACCTCAAAGGTCACCGGTTTGCCCTTGACCTTGAAGCCTTCCTTGTTGAGCTCTTCCACCGCCAGGTTGACGCCGTTGAGCAGGTCCTGTCCCAGCGCCGCCAGATTGCCGGTGAGCGGCTGCGCCACGCCGATCTTGATGGTGGAGGGGATGTTGTTGCAGCCTTGCAAGAGAGCGCCAGAGGTCAGCAGCCCTACGGTCAGCAGTGCCAGTGTGCTGCGCCGCGTTGGATGGAATTGCATAGTGTGAGTTGTATATATGAAAGCCACCAATGTAAGTTTAAACAGGTAGTTTGAATACCGGATTTACCCTGACCGCACCGCCAGCGCCGCCATTTGCGCCCTCTGGCTGCATCCTGCGCCCGTGCTTTGTGCATTCGTCGCAAGAGGGGGGCACCGGACCAGTGGGAGACATACGCTTCACCCTGTTGCCCCTGTTTCAACCCTTTGAAGGACATGTCCATGCGTTCTCCCGCCAGCCCCCATTTCTCCACTCGACTGCTGGCTATTGCGGCCGCTTTATGGGTGAGCACTTCGGCCCAGGCGGTGCCGGAGGCTCCATTTCAAAGCGCCTTTGCGCAGTTCTCGCAAGCCCAAACCGGCGACAGCGCCGCCGTGGACCAGGCGGCTGAAGCATTTGCCGCCTTGCTGCACACCGAGCCGGGCAACCCGGTGGTCATGGCCTATGCCGGTGCCGCAACGGCCATGCGGGCGACCACGACGATGTTGCCCTGGAAGAAGATGTCCTACGCCGAGGACGGCATGGCCCTGATCGACAAAGCGCTGGCCCTGCTGACCCCGGCGCACAACGCGGTGGTGCAACGCAAGGTGCCCGGCGTGCTGGAGGTG
This sequence comes from Burkholderiales bacterium RIFCSPLOWO2_12_FULL_61_40, assembly GCA_001770935.1. Classification (GTDB taxonomy): domain Bacteria; phylum Pseudomonadota; class Gammaproteobacteria; order Burkholderiales; family Burkholderiaceae_C; genus Allorhodoferax. Next base: position 12,051 of record MESI01000026.1, read on the forward strand.
CGTTTTGTGGCGGCCAATACCTTTTTGGCCGTGCCCGGCTTCATGAACCGGGGCGCGCGCGGTGCCAAGCTGCTGGGCGAGGTGCTGGACAGCCCGCTGCTGGCCCAGGCGCCCCAGGAGTTTCAAGACGCCGTGCGCCAGCGCGCCGCCCAGCTCAAGGCCAAGGCACCATGAGTGCGGCCACCCAACAACCCGTAATTGCGCTGCACGGAGTGCACAAAACCTACCGCCTGGGCGCGCATGTGGTGCCCGCGCTGCAAGGGGTGGATTTGTCGGTGCAGCGCGGCGAGTTGCTGGCGCTGACCGGCCCCTCGGGCAGCGGTAAGAGCACCATTTTGAATCTGTGCGGCCTGATTGACACCCCGGATGCGGGCGACATCGTGCTGGGCGGGCGCTCGGTGGGTGGCTTGGACGAAGCCCAGCGCACCCTGCTGCGCCGCGATGCCCTGGGCTTTGTGTTCCAGAGCTTCAACCTGGTGCCGGTGATGACCGTGGCCGAAAACGTGGACTACCCGCTGTTCATCGCCGGTGTGCCCCAGGCCGAGCGGCGTGCGCGGGTGGCCGCGCAGTTGGCAGCGGTGGGCCTGCAAGACCACGCCCACCACCGGCCCGACGCCTTGTCGGGCGGGCAGCGCCAGCGCGTGGCCATTGCGCGGGCACTGGTCAAGCGCCCCCGGCTGGTGATTGCCGACGAGCCCACCGCCAGCCTGGATTCGCACACCGCAGACCAGGTGCTGGATTTGATGCGTGAACGTGGCCACGCCGAAGGCGCCGCTTTTGTCATTGCCACCCACGACAGCCGATTAACCCGGCGCTGCGACCGCGTGCTGGCGCTTTTGGATGGGAGATTGCAATGAACTTCATGTGGCTTAAATTTGCCCTGCAAAACACCTTGCGCAACCGCCGGCGCTCCGCCGTGACGGTGTCGATTGCGGCCCTGGGCACGGCGGCCATTTTGCTGGCGGGGGGCTTTGCGCTGTTCACCTACGAGTCGTTGGCGCAGGCCGCCGCGCGGTCCACCGGTCATCTGATTCTGGGCCAGCCCCAGCACTTCACCGAGGACGAAGACACGCCGCTGCAGCACGGGCTGGACAACGCCGATGCGCTCCAAGCCCGCTTGCTGGCCGACCCCGGGGTGCGCAGTGTGTTGCCCCGGGTGGAGTTCAGCGGGCTCATCAGCAACGGTGACAAGTCCACGGTGATGGTGGCCACCGGCATAGCCCCGGACGCCGAGTTCAGCGTGAAAGGGCCGTTCTTGAAGATGAAAGCGGGGGAGGTGCTGGCCTCGGGCTCCGCGCAGGTCGAAGTGATGCTGGGCGAAGCGCTGGCCCGCAGCCTCAAAGCCAAGCCGGGCAGCAGCCTGACCCTGCTGGCCAGCACCACCGAAGGGGCGCTCAACGCCATGGATGTGCAGGTCAAAGGCATCTTCAGCACCGGCGTTCCCGATGTGGACAAGCGCCTGGTCTACACCGATATCGCCACTGCGCAGAAGCTGCTGGGCACGCAGCGGGTGTCCAGCCTGGGCGTGTTCTTGAACCGCATGGAAATGACCGATGGCGCCCAAGCGCGCCTGGCCACCGCCAACCCTGCGCTTGCGGTGCAGACCTGGAAGGACCAGGCCTTCTTCTACCGCTCGGTGCGCGACCTGTACAACCGCATCTTCGGCGCGCTGGGGCTCATCATTGGCGTGATCGTGGTGTTTGTAGTGACCAACGCCATGGCCATGGCCATCATCGAGCGCACCCGGGAGATTGGCACGCTGCGGGCGCTGGGCACCTTGCCCGCACAACTGATGCGCACCCTGGCGCTGGAGGGCATGGTGCTGGGGGGCACCGGCGCGGTGCTGGGGGCCGGGCTGTCGCTGGCCGTGTCTTTGCTGCTGTATGTGGTGCCGGTGGAAATGCCGCCGCCGCCCGGGCGCTCGGTGGGTTACCCGCTCAGCATCTCGATCGACCCCACCTTGTACCTGCTGACCTTCATCACCATGGTGGCGCTGACCATGCTGGCCTCCGCCGGGGTGGCCCGCAAGACGGTGCATATGCCCGTGGTCGATGCCCTGGCCCACACCTGATTTCTTTCCTACTTCAACGCGATATGTCGTTGCCCCTCCTTGCCGTGCTGAAGCACTGTCTGCGTCGGTGCGCCTCATCTCGCATTGAACTAGAAAAGAAATAGACCTCCAAAAGGAACTACATGAAATACGCTTCTCGCTTGACTTTGCTGGTTGTGTTGGCCCTGACCGGTTTGCAGGCCCAGGCCCAGGCCCAGGACAAGACCCCAGAAATAAGCGCCTTGCTCAAGGCCGCCGACCGCTTCCGCATGAGCGCCGACAACCTGCAAGTGGACACCCACATCACGGTGCGCAACGCGGACGGCACGCTCGACAAGGAGCGCCGCTACACCGTGTTTGCGCAGGCCCAACACCAGTCCCTGGTGCTGATGCAAAGCCCGGCCGAAAAAGGCCAGAAAGTGCTGATGCTGGGCGACGACTTTTGGCTCTTGATGCCGGGCAGCCAGCGCCCCCTGCGCATCACCCCCATGCAAAAGCTGCTGGGCGATGCCTCCACCGGCGACGTGGCGACCCTGAGCTGGGCCCAGGACTACACCGGCACCCTGGTGGGCGATGAGCCTTGCGGGCCGGACGCAGGTGCGCCCACCTGCCAGCACCTGAGCCTGAAGGCCAGCCGCAAGGGCGTGAGCTACCAGCGCATCGAGCTGTGGATCGGCAAGACCCGCCACGAACCCGTGCGGGCCGACCTGTACGTGCAGTCCGACAAACTGGCCAAGCAGGCCCGCTTTGTGGTGGACAAACCCAGCGCGCCCACCATGGTGACCGAGATGGTGCTGCTGGACCAATTGAGCAACCACAAGCAAACCCATGTGCGCTACCTGAACCGCAAGGAACGCGTGGTGCCGCAGACCTGGCTGAACCCCATGTTCCTGTCCAAAAACCCCGCACTGGAGTAAGCCATGCAAGCCATGTGGATAGGGATCGTGGGCACGCTGGCCCTGGCGGGCAGTGCGGCATGCAGGGCGCAAACGTTGGAGCTGGGGGTGGAGCTGGGTGGCCAGGCCCGGCTGCAGTGGACGCAGCAGCACTCCGCAGACAGCGGGCCGGTGGCCCAGGCCAACACGTTGCAGTCGGGCACAGTGGCAGAACCCGACAGCGGCGCCACCCTGGAGGCCGAGCTGCGTGCCAGCGGCCACGGCGTCACGGCCGTGGCCACCTTGCAGCAGCACCGCTGGCAGAGCCACAGCAGCGAGGGCCGGGCCTGGGTCAATGAGCTGTTTGCCGCGCACGACGGTGGTGCCTGGCAATACAGCGCGGGCAAAAAAATCGTGGCCTGGGACGTGGGCCACGGCTTTCGGCCCAACGACATGGTGCAGCAGGAGGAACGCCGTACGCTGGCGAGCAGCACCGCCGAAGGCCGCCCGCTCGTGATGGCCGAGCACTTCACGGCGGACACGGCATGGTCCCTGGTGGCGGTGAACCCGACGGCGGCGCCCGAGGCACGCGGTGCATTGGAGCCCGCCCTGGCCGGGCGCTTCTACCAGCGCGCGGGCGCGGTGGACTGGCACGGCTTTGCCCGGCTGGGCGCCCACACCGGCGCCAGCGTGGGGGCGGCCATGGCCTGGGTGGCCAGCGAGGCGTTGGAGTTGCATGGTTCGCTGCGCTACCTGCGCCGCGTGGACAGCCAGGCCATCAAGCCCACGGCCACGGGGCTGGTGGCCAGCAACCCGTGGCAGGCGCACACGCAGGAGGATGTGCCGCAACTGCTGCTGGGCGGCACCTGGACCGCTGAGAGCCAGCTCAGCCTGCTGGCCGAGGCCTGGTGGGACGGCGCGGCCCAGTCCAATGCCCAGTGGGACGCCTGGGCGCAGCGCAATACACAACTGGCAGCGATGGCCACGCTGGGCGCACCGGCCACGGCCGTGGCCGTGGCGGGCAACCTGGCCTGGCAGGCGGATGCCTTTGGTGTATCGCCCAACCTGCGGCGCAGCAATGTGTTGCTGCGCCTGAGCTGGCAAAACGGCGCCTGGTCGCCCGCGCTGGATGTGCTGTACACCCCCGCTGACCGGGGCCGTATGGTCACCGCTTCGCTCAACTGGCAGGGCGACCGGGTGCAGGTGCAGGGCGGCTGGCGCGGCTATGGCGGCCCGGCGGACGCGGTGCTGGCGCAGTTGCCCAGCCGCAGCACCGCCTACCTCAGCGCCAGTTGGCCCTTCTAGGGAAATTTAAGCGAAAAAGGCTGGTAGCCCCCGTGGATACTGCGCAAGCAGCTACTCTTTTGGTAGCAATTATCGGCCTGCGTGCCATTGCGAGAAGTGCAACGACGCGGCAATCGCGATGACGGTGCGGGCGGGTTCGCACTTTCGTGCGCCCTTATTCCATTTTCATATCAATGCGATATGTCGTTGCCCCTCCTTGTCGTGCTAAAGCACTGCCTGCGTCGGTGCGCCTAATCTCTCATTGATCTGAAAACGGAATTACATGGCCTTGAACAGGTGGCTGTAGAGTCGGCTCACGCCGAATTTTTCCTTGAGTCCGCGCAGCTGCAGGGTGGTTTTTCCGGCTTCGTCGCGGCTGACAGATGCGATGGCTTGCGCACGCACCACCGTGCCACGGTGGATTTGCCAGAACACCTGGGCGTCGAGTTGCGCCTGCAGCTCTTTGAGCGGGGTGCGGATCAGGTATTCGCGCTCGGCGGTGAGCACCCGCAGGTATTTGTCCGCCGCCTCAAAACACAGCACCTCCTCCACTGGCACCATGTGGATGGTGGCGCCCACGCTGGCCTGAATGACCTGGAGCGGCACCACAGGGTTGGCACGGGATGCGTCGGACGGGGGGCCCGATACCGCCCCCAGCAAGTGGCGCAACTGGGCCAAAGTGGCGTCCAGCTGGGTGTCGCCCGACCATGCGGGTGCTATCAAACTGGTAGCTGCTTGCGCACGCTGGATAAGCGCCAACTGCAGTTTTGATACGGTTTTTTTCAGGCGATCGGGCTGCACCGGCTTGAGCAGGTAGTCGATGGCCTGGGCCTCAAAAGCGTTGATGGCGTACTGGTCGTAGGCGGTGACGAACACCAGCGCCGGAAACGGTGCGGCATCCGCCCCCTGCGTTTCCCAGGCGTCGGCCAGCGCCGCTGCCGCATCGATGCCGCTTTGGCCGGGCATGCGGATGTCAAAAAACAGGACGTCGGGCTTGCGCGCCAGGCTCTGCGCGACTGCCGAATCGCCGTCACCGACGCAAGCCAGGATGCGCAACTCCGGCCAGAGCTTGGCCAGTTCGGCCTGGAGGGCGGCCGCGAGCAGGGGTTCGTCTTCGGCAATCAGGGCGGTAGGGGGGCGGGTGTGGTTCATATTTCGGAAGGAAAAGTGATGCTAGCCCGCGTACCACCTGCGTAACCAGCTATGAAATTGATAGTGCCCTGGTCGCCGTAACTGGTGCGCAGGCGCTCGCGCACCTGCGCCAACCCAAAGCTGCCCTGGCGCAGGGCGGGTTGGTTGAGGTCGATCTGGCTGCCCACGCCGGTGTCCGCCACTTCCAGGGTCAGTAGGCCATCGGCCTGGCAGGCGGAAATGGTGATGGCGCCGCCTTCCACCTGGGGCTCCAGCCCGTGTTGGATGCTGTTTTCGACCAGCGCCTGCAGCAGCAGCGGCGGTACCGGCTGGGCCGCCAGCTCCGGTGGCAGGTCCAGCGTGTAGCGCAGCCGCGGCCCCATGCGCACCGCCATCAGCTCCAGGTAGTCGTGCAGGCGGTCAAACTCGGCTTGCAGGCTGTGGCGGGTGGTGCGCGAGGCGTCCAGCGTGGCGCGCAGGTAGGCTACCAGGTGGTCAAGCATGTCCTGCGCACGCGTGGGGTCCAGGCCAATGAGTACGCGCAGGTTGGCCAGGGTGTTGAACAGCATGTGCGGCTCCAGCTGGGTCTGCAAAAGCTTGAGTTGCGACTCGGCCGCATGCCGTTGCGCCGCTTCGGTTTGTGCATCGGCGTGCGCCCTGTCTTCGCGGGCCATGGCCAACTGCTCCCGGCTCATGTAGTAGTAGGTGCTGCCGCCACCGGCCACCAGGCTCAAAACCAGAAATCCCAAGGCCTGGCGCGGTTCACTGGCCCAGAAGGTAAAGCTGTTGTGGGTGTTGAGCAATGTGTTCGCCACCAGTGTGCCAAATACATAGCCCAAGGTGGCGCCCAGGGGCACGATCCAGATCAGGCGATGCTTTTGCGCTGCACGGTCCGGCATCAGCAAGCGGTGGCCGCCATCCAGCAAACCCCAGATGGACAGGCCAATGCACTGCGAATACACCAGGTTGGTGCTGAATTCCTTGTCGCCAAAGACCGCAAGCCCCAGCGCGATGACGGTGTTGAGTGTTGCCGCCTGGATAAATCGCCCCAGGGTGAAACAGATCGCATGGGCTCTCATGGGGGCTTGTCCCGGAGGGTCACCACTTGTCCTGCTGCTGGTGCAGCCGGTCGCGCTCTTGCTGCACCAGCCGTTCGCGCAAGCTGCCGCCGTGCGGCACCACAAACACCACGGCACCGTGGATCAGCAGACCCAGGCCCCAGCCGAAGGCAGACACCACGGCGAAGTGGTGCCCGGTAAAGCTGGACAAAACCGCCAGGCCGGTGTTCACCGTGATGAAGATGAAAGCATGGATGTACCAGCCCATCTTTCGTCCGGCGCGTTTGCGCGCCAAACGGTCAATGTTTTCGGGGCTCAATGTGGCGTGCATGGAAAAGTTTTATGTAAAAATTTGTAACAGTGGTGCAAAGGCAAGGCAGGGCTGAAGTATGCCGAAACGGCAGACTTTCGCCAGCTCCATGCGACGAAATGGCGGATTCTGGGAGCCAAATGCAAGGGGCAATGCAGGGGTGGACAGGACACCTTCTACTGCCACTTTACATAGGGATAACCCCGCTGGCAGGCTTGACAATTCTCAACACAATCGCGGCCTGATCTCAACACAATCGAGCTCAGATTCCAGGGCAAAGAGGCGGCGATGAATGCGTTGCCAACCGTATCTCCAGAATGCGGCGTTCTGTGCCTTGTGTAACCCGACCGTTCGTAGACAAGGCGAAGTTCCCGCAGAGGAACTCAATCCATGTTTCACATTGGCTGACCGACTGAACTAACCCGATGGACCCATATTCACATTCAATCGCTGATTTGGACTGGTACAAGACTTTGTGCGAGGGGTTCATTCACCTCGGTTTGGACGGACCAGCCGTGTGCGCGCAGGCCGGCATTCAAACGGCCGTGGCGGAGAAGTTGCATGCAGGCGCGTTGACGGATGCCCTGAGCGCGGCATTTGAAATGGCGCTGCTGGAAACCGGTGACCCGCGTGTGGGGCTGCGCATGGCACGCCATCCCCTGAGTGCCCTGGGCGTGCTGTCCCATTTGCTGCTGGCTTCGGAGAATGCACATGAAAATCTGCATTTTGTGGAGCGCTATCTGCCGCTTTTTTGGCCCATGGCGACGGTTGAAATTCAAACCCTGCCGGACCGGAGCCTGATCAAACTGGGCATCCAATCGGGGCAGCGTCCCATCCATTCCTCGCTGTTTGATTTCTTTGTATCCATGGTGCTGGCGGGCTTTCGGGTCGTTACCGGCAAGCGCGCCAAAGTGTTGAAATTGCACCACCCCGGAGATATGCCCCAAGAGCCACAGCATTGGTACGAAGTTTTTGGTGACGTGGTGCACTTTGGCGCTTCCGGCTGCGTCATCGAGGTGTGTGTATCCAGCATGCTCGAACCCATTCCCACGGCCAACCCCGCCATTCTGGAAATATCCGAGCGCATCGCGGAGCAGTTGGCGCGGCGCACGGTGGGTGTGACCAGTGACCGCATCCGCAAGGAACTCATCAAGTGGTTGCAAAAAGGAGAGCCCCGGCGCAAGGAGATTGCGACCCAGCTGGGCATGAGTGAACGTTCGCTGTGCCGCCGCCTCGCGGAGGAGGGGACCACCTTTGTGAATTTGCTCGATACGCTGCGCCGCGAAATGGCGGAAACCTACATTCAGCAAGGCAGCTTCAAGCCGACAGAAATCACTTTTGCGCTGGGCTTTTCCGACCCCAGCAATTTCTACCGGGCATGCAAGCGCTGGTTTGGCCAGATGCCCACCACGCTGCGTTAACCGACCCCGCGCAATCCGGACTTTGGTGCCACTGCGCGTGGCACAAGAGGCCAATAGATTGGCCCCAAAACCCAGTGACAAACATGAAGCCATCGGGATACTTGCCCGAGTGGTCGACATACGGTCACTGTGGTTGTAAAGGGAGTGCTGAGGATGCAGGCAGCGGAATACATCGGTATAGAAAATGTAGAAGTCACTGTAGATGACTCCGCAAATGCGTGGGCACTGTGGGATAGCGCGCTGGTGCAGGGGGACACAAAAGACCTTGCTGCGGCACCGGAGGATTGCGCCCTCGAAGTCATCAACCAACACCACGCCGGATTGGCGCAGGCCATCCGCTCCTTTTGGGGCCATCCGGAGTGTTGTGCGTTCATTGAAACCTTGTTGCTCGATGGGACCACTGCCCAGCAGAAAAACCGTTGTGGATTCAGCCAGGAAGTCGCCGCCTGCATGCTCCAGCTGATCAACATCCACGAACAACTATTTGGTTCGTTCAAGGACAGCGCGACAGGCGGCGCACCGTCCTGGTTCTGACACCGAAAAATGATTTGCAGCCATCGCCATGCGGTGTGTTTTTTTGCAATACATCCGAAACCCAAGGGTTAACCCTTAGCTGTCACTCATGCACTTGTCAGGGGCATCCATAGGTCCTCTTTTTTGGCGCGTTAAACCAATAGTTTGGCCTGCGCGGCCAGTGACGAATAGCACTAGACAGAAGACACTGACTACGTACTGACAACAAGGCACTAGTTGCATGAGACAGGACATCAACCTCAACCTAACCTGGAGAATTTTTTTATGAAATCTTTCAAACTGTCTGCCGTCGCTGCTTTGCTCGCATCGTTCACATTTGCCGCTTCCGCCATGACTCCTGTGAATGACGAAGCTCTGTCACAAGTCAGCGGCCAAGACGGTGTGTCGATCGTTGCTGATCTGCAGGTCAACATCGGTTCGTTCACCTATACAGACAGCACGAACACCTTTGCCATGAACGACATCGGCATCAGCGGTGTGATCGCTGCCACGATCGACGTGCTTGATGCTGCTACGTTCAAGGGTGTTCCTACTCCTACTTCCGCACCATCAGGTCTTGCCGCTTCGTTGCTTGCCTCCGGCGTTACTGCTGGGAATCTTGAGCAGGTTATGCACGATGCTGCCACTGCGTTGGGCTACCAAGATCAGGACGTGATTGCCATTGCTATTCCTAAAGTGGACAACACCACTGGTCTGGATATCACAGTGGCAAGCATGACTACGGGTCGCGGTGCTGCTGGTACTACCAATTCCATGGGTGGTATCTCTTTGGCCAACCTGAACCTGGGTGGCACCAAGGTCTGGATGTTCGGCCACGACTAATAGTGTGTGACAAAGGCGACGCCTAAAAAGGGCGTTGCCTGGGTATAGCGCCGGGATCTCGCGGCCTGGGTTGCGAGATCTCTCTTGACATTCGTTTTTGGCAAAACCTAGCACCACGGCAGTACGCCGAACCCACCACCATGCGTAAACAGATCACCTTCCTCTGGGGACTTTTTGCCGCACTTGTCTGTGCCGCAGGTAGCCACGCCCAACCCATGCCGCTGGATGATGGACAGCTGTCCCAGGTCTGGGGCCAGTCTTTGGTCGAATTTGTCAACACCAGTTCCATGGGGTATGACTTCACACGCATGACGCTCAATGCAGATATCAGTCTGAGCGCGAATTTGAAGGATGTGCGTCTGGGTGACTATGCGGCGGCCCGCAATGGCCCGAACAACGGTGTGGGCGCAGGCGCGGATCTGGACCTCCAGTCCTTGCAGTTTGGGCAGAACACACTGAGCAGCAGCGAACGTGACCGCCTGGTGCGAGCGACGAACCCCTATTTTGAAATTGTGTACAAGCAAGGCGCCAACGCCGCAGAACGACAGGTCGTTGGCATGCGTATGGGCTTTGAAGGCATCGACGGCTATTTGGGAACACAAATGCGCGCCTTGAGTGGAACCATGCGTGCGGATCTGACGTCGGGTTCGGGTGTGATCAACTTCGATTCCACCCATCCTGCGTTCATGGAGTCCGCAGATGGAAAGCGCTGGAATGCCAATGGGCTGCTCAACACCATAGGCAGCCTGAAGCTGGGCGACGCCAGCGGGCCGACGCGTGATTTCTTTCTGGCACTGCAGACGCAAAACGTGATGTACCCGGCGGTGGCCGGTCTCACGCCGCAACAGGCGGCAGCCGGTTTTTGGCTCAACCTGCGGGACCGCGTGAGCGGAACGGTGGGCGCCATGCCGTCGAACCTGCCTCTGCCGAAGTAATCCCCATGGCACACCGTCTGCGCGTTATGACTCGGCATCTGCTGCTGGCACCACTTGCTGCGCTGGTTTGCATCTGTGGCTTGCCGTCGGCCCGTGCCTTAACGGTGATGGAGGATACCGAACTGGCGGCCGTGCGCGGTGCGGGCGTGGCCTTCAATCTGTTGAATTATTCCTTGTCGGGGGACTTGTCCCTGACCTACGTGGCGAAGCCTGCCACGGCGAATGGGCCAGGGCAATTTCTCTCCCTGAGCCAACTTGCACTGTCCCGCTCGGACGACCCCGACGCCACTTTTACCGACCCCTACAGCCTGTCCATTGAATCGCGCCCGGGTCTGTCGGATGTGATTCGCCTGTCCGAGCCCCGTAACGCCAACGGTCTGTTGAAGTGGCAATTCGCCGCCGACTGGACGGTGGGCACCGAAGACAGCACGTTCAATGGGGGGGCGCTGGTGGTGCAGGATTTGCAAAATTCTGGAGGTAGCCTTTCCATCACCTCACCGGCCACGCCAGGTGTGGAAGGGGTGGTTTTTGGCCAGACCATTCGTACCGATATCGGCGCTGTGGCCCTGCGGCCGCGTGGCCGCGAAGACGCCAGCAACGAGGTGCGATTCTCCGGCATTCATGTGAGCGACGTCGACGGTGTGTCGCCCTGGGTGCTGGCCGACGTGACAGAACAGCCGGGTATTTTCAACGCGGTCACCGAGGGAGGTAAATCCTTTCTGCATATCGGCATAGGCTGGCCCACAGACCCAGCCAAAGAAGTGCCTGCCGCGAAGATCGTGGTGGACAACATTACCTTCAGAAATGACCAACCGACTTTTATAGATCCGGTCGCGCAAACGCCTGTATCGACACTGAACCTTGGCTCCAGCAGCATTGGCAGCATGCAGGTGCAGTACTTTGACATGAAGCTGCGTGCGGGGCGCTGATATGGTGCGTACATCTTCTTGCGCCTGGCGCCGCTTCGCCCTGCTCGCCTTGGCTTGGCTTTTCCTCTGGGTGGGCGGCGTAGGCACTGCGACAGCTGCGCCTGCACTGCTGAACAACGACGACCTGTCCGAAGTGACCGGACGTGACGGCATCAGTATTGTTGTGCACCTGGAAGTCAACACCTCGGACACCAGCAGTGATACGGCGGGCGCGCGTTTTACACGCAGCTTCATGGTCAATGGAACCACGACCTATGCCACCGCACAGGGCCTGCGGGGTGTGGTGGACTTGGTCGGTTTGACCGTAGACGTCAAGGCCCGCGGCGGCCTCAACGATGGCAGCTATATCGACATTGGCTTGCCCGGTGTGGTGGCAGCCAACCAGTTTGGCTTTCGTTCCTTTGGTGTGCAGACCGACGCACAGGCGGCGGTGCCCGCCGAGCAGAACTTTGGCGGCGTGTTGCTTCATGGCTTGGCCACCCAGACAGGCCACTTTCTTATGTGGGCGAAATAGCCCTTTTGCACCGGTATTGAACTATGTGGTCCATTATTTTTCTTGCAATTGCAACCGGCATTGGCGGCTTTGGCGTGGCTACGCATATTCCTCCAGTAGAGCGGCCTGCCGAACAGTTCGATTTGCCGATGGTGATGACCGGCGGGGGCACGCCACCGCAGCCGGTGGACATAGAGCCGTTCTCCGTAGCCAAGTTTCGCAACATCGTGCACCAGGCCTATGACTACAGTTGCGGTTCTGCGGCGCTGGTGACCGTGCTTAACAACTATCTCGGCTTGACTGTCACCGAGCAAGATGCCATGGAAGGCATGCTGGCGCACGGCGAGAGCGAAAAAATTGTCGCCCGGCGCGGATTTTCCTTGCTTGACATGAAGCGCTACGTCATCACGCTGGGTGTCGATGCCAATGGATTTCGCGGCGAGATGTCCGACCTGGCAGAACTGCAAACCCCGGCCATCGTTCCGATTGACTATGCCGGTTTTAAGCATTTTGTGGTTTTTCGGGGCATCCGCGAGGGCAAAGTCTATATCGCCGACCCTTCGGCGGGGCATGTGGTGTTTTCGGTCGAAGAGTTCGCAACCCTGTGGGACCGCAATACCCTGTTTCTCCTGACTCCCCCCAAAGACAAGCCCCCGCTCACGCGCCTTTCGCTCGGCGAACAGGAGCTGGGCGTCATGGATGGCGACCTGATCCGTTCTGAGGCAGTTTTGCCTCGGCTCGACCCTACCGAGGCGCTGCAGCGTGCTGTGCAGTCCAACTTCGGCAATTTTTCCCTCCGCAAATAGCAATTGATTCAGCGACCCGATATGAAGATCCACACGACACCCCTCTTCCTCCAACGCCAGCGCACGACATTGATGAGCGTTGGCGTATTCAGCCTCATCACCGTGCTCGGCGCCATGGCTCCGGCCCAGGCCTATGCACAGGAAGCAAGCGCCGATACCGCCCGGGAGGCCTTGGGAAAAAAGGAAGGCGATGCGGACAGTGCCACGCTGTTAAAGGAAACCTTGTCCTCCACCAACAAACAGTACTCGCTGCTGCGCGAAGGCAAGCACGCACTCACGTATGACCTCACGTATTCCTATATCGGCCAGCAACTGATTGACGCGACCTTTGCGGACTCCAAACTCACCAGCTTCGCCATTCAAAATACGCGGGGCCATACCATTACCAATACGTTTTCGGCGGACTATGGACTCAAGGACAACCTGACTGTCAACCTGACGGTCCCGGTGGTCAGCAAATATTCGCAATCCAATACCAGCGACGACGTGTTGCATGGTGTTGGCGATATGTCCGTTGGTGCGCGTTTCCAGCCTTTTCCGCTCAATCGGGCCTGGCCTTCCATCACGGTGAGCGCAACGGCCCGGCTCCCGACTGGGCGCAGTCCGTTTCAGGTGATTGAAGGGCAAGGACTTTCCACGGGTTCCGGTTATGCCAGCGGCACCTTCGGAGTGAATCTGTCCAAGGTGATCGATCCCGTGGCGATTTTTGGCTCTGTCAGCGCGACGTTTGCACTCCCGGCGAAAAATCTGGACCAAAAAAGCAATGGCAACACCTTGTACGAGGTGACGCCTGGACAGACCTTCGGTTTCGGCGTGGGCTTTGCCTATGCCATGTCCTACAACATCACCACCACACTGTCATTTCAGGAATCCATCTCTGGTGGCACCCGTTTGAACTACATCGATGCGACAGGCAAGGCGCTTGAAAACAAGACCGCCAGCCAGACCTCCGCCATGATGAACCTGGGCTTGGGCGTGCGAACGTCGCCGTTGACCACCATGAATTTCGCGGTGGGTATCGGCCTGACCCCGGACAGCCCGGACTTCACCTTCGGCATGAACATGCCACTCAACTTCTAAGTTCATGGTGATGCCGTGCAACGTATCTCGCGCCAGGTCCCACGGGTCCCGCGCGTTGGCCGCAGGCACCGTGCTTGCGGGCCTGTTGGGCGTGTCCCTGCAAGCCCGCGCTGCGCTGTCTGAAAATTTGGGCACCAGTGTGACGGCCATGTCTCTGGGCAATGCTGTCACGGCGGACCCGCCCGGTTTGGACGCCATTCACTTCAATCCTGCGGGGCTGACGCGCATGAAGGGCAGGTGGATATCAAACTCCGCCTTTGCCGCAACGATGTCGCCCAAAGCCAGTTTCACCGCGCCAGAGGGGTTTGATGTGGGGGGCTGGAAAGACGATCCCGTGGCCGGCACCACCACGGGGGATGTCAGCGCTGCGGTGTACCTGCCGGGTATTGGCCCCCTCCATGCGCCGCTGCCTGCGGCGGTGGGTGGTAGCCTGGCCCTGAGCTACAACGCGCCGGGTTCACCCTGGACCTTTGCCACCGGTGCTTACGTGACGCAGGGTGTGGGTTTTAACCGCACCGATGAAGATGACCCTGCGCGGTTTGATGGCCGCAAGGTGATCATGCAGCGGCTGGTCTATATGGCGCCATCGGTGGGCTACAAGGCCACCGACACACTGAGCTTTGGTGTGTCTGTTCCGATTGCGCACCAGGGTTTTGCGCTGGACACCGACATGCGCATGCCCAACCAGATGCTGGGCATTGTGGGCAAGTTGCAGGATGCCTGGTGTGGCGACAATGGCAACGCCCTGGACGCTTTTTTCATGGGCCTGTGCGGTGGTGGCCAGGAGGGGCGGCTGCGCCCCTTCAACAAGGTAGCCTCGGCCAGTTTTGACGCCACCGCACCCATGGACCCCACGGTCAATCTGGGTGTCTTGTGGGAGCCCAGTGAGAGATTTTCCATAGGTGCGGTGTACCAGGGCGGTTCCGATACCTTGCTGACCGGGCGCTATACCTTTCGCGCAGAGCCCATGCTGGATAAATTTGCGCAAGGCATGTACGCCAGTTTGCTCGGTCCGATTGCAGCCTCCGTGGTAGGCCTTCCCACGTCGATTCCGGCAGAGCAGACAGGTCACATGACCATGCGCCTGCCCTTTGTGGAGCATGTGCAGGTGGGGGTCAAGGTCAAGCCGACCAAGAGCCTGCAGATCAACCTGGACGCGGGCTGGAGCAACTGGGAGAAGTGGGACAAGCTCACCATGCAGTTTGACCAGCCCATCAAACTGCTGGAGATGGCGCGCATGTTCGGGTTGACGGACCCCAGCAAGCTGACCTTGAAGCGGGGCTACCGCAACACCATCAGTTACGGCCTTGGCCTGCAATTCCAGGCCACTGACGCGCTGACCTTGCGTGCAGGGTATGAGCTTCGGCCGTCGTCCATTCCCAGCTCCGCCCTGGACCTGATTGCACCCTTGCCAGACATGGCGGTCAAGAGTCTGGGGCTGGGTTACGTGACCAAGGGCGGGCTGCACATTGATGTCGCCGCCAGTTACGCCGAAGGCCACTTCAGTGTGCCGGCCAACAGCAGTTGCAATATGAACTGCAGCGGCTTCCTCGACGCGATCTACAACCCCTACGGGGGGCTGGATGTGGCCGGGAGCATTCGTATTCGCTATTTCGGCGTTCAACTCACCCATGTTTTTTAAGGGACGAAAGACCATGAAACAGACAGCTACCGTTATTGCACTGACCGCCTTTTTTTTGGCAGGTGCCAACCCCGTCCATGCAGAGAAATCACAAGAGACCAAAGAGGCCCTGGCCCAACGGGTCCTGGCGCTGTGGCACATCGAAGACACGGCCATCACCATGGCGCAACGCCCGGCCACGAGCGCGTTATTGCAAGCGCGGGTGGCACTGCAGGGGCGTGTGAGTGCAAAAAAGCAGGAGGCCGCGCTCAAGTCCATCGTTGACAATGTTCAGAAGTACATCGACGAAACCACGCCCATCGTGAAAGCCGAGAGCCTGCGACTGAAGGAGCCGACGTTGGCGCCTTTGCTGCAGCAGAATTTCAGCGAGGAGGAACTGCAACAGCTGATCGCCCTGTTCGAGTCGCCGGTGAAGAAAAAATTTGAGGCCCTGGTTCCGCAGTTTGAACGCGCCTTTGGCGAAAAAGTGGCGGAAAACAGCCGTGGTGAGGTGGACCCCAGGATTGCGGCCCTCTCCAAGGAAATAGGCGTGAAGATGCGTGCAGCGATCATGTCGCCCTGATGCAATGGGCTGGTATGCGTTAGCGCAATCAGCCATGCCTACAGCAAATTCACAATGAAAACCGGACAACCTCAGCCCGCAAAGGAGCCGCTATGAGCTGGTTAAAAAACTACCAGGCGAAAACGCAACTCGGTCAGATTCTTCTCAAGAAGCGGCTTATCTCGCAAGAACAGTTGGCCAGCGCGATCGCCCACCAGGCCAGCACCGGAAAACGTCTGGGTGACATTCTTGCCGAGTGGAATGTCATCTCGGAGCAGCACATCCTGGGTGCCTTGCGCGCACAGCGCAATTTTCGCTTGGCTGCGGCCATTGCGACCGCTTTGTTGTCTCCGCTGCAGACTTATGCCGCATCGCCCGTGGCCTCTTCGGAAATCAGCCAGCACCATGTGGCGGATACGCACCGTAGTCATCTGGTGCCCATGACCGAAGAAGATCTGCAGGGGGTCTCGGCGCAGGGGATTGATAACACCTTGATGGAGATCATTTCCACAAATGCCAAAGGCAATGACGGCAAGGTGGTGCTCTCCGACCTGGTGAAGTTGATGGTGCCGGTTTTGGGTTTCCTGGACTCGGAGAGAAGCATGAAGGACGTGGTCTACGATGCCTCCAAGGCGAGTGCCATTGTCAATCCGGATGGCTCCGTCTCACTGAGCCTGCCCAGTTCCATTGGTGAGCTGTCATTTAAAAATATCCGGCCCCGCGGTTCCGACGGTCCCAGTTTTGGCAGCATCACGCTGAGCAAGATTGAGTTCAATAACACGACCATCACCTTGTCTAGGCACTGATTCCGCTATTGCTCCGGCCCGATGAAGTATTAAGCCGCGTAGCGCACGCGGCGGTCCTGGAAGTAGCCGATAACCCGCTCCTCGGGGTTGAGTTGAGGGCTGTAGCTGGGCAGATAAAACAGCTCAATTTGCGCGCGTCGCTCGGCCACCCACGGAAGACCGGGACTCAAATGGCGTTCAATAACCATTCCCGTTTTTAAATCCAACTTGCTACGAAATTAAGAGCTGTTCACGCATACCAGACGATGGCTACAGGCTGTTTTATTATAAATTTCTGGGCCATTAAGCACCGTGCTAAGCAGCTACAGCTTGAAACGCATATCAACGCGTGATAAGCTTTGGCATGAATTCACAAGAATCAACGGCAACAGGTTTGGACTACCTGCTCGGCTTGGACGGCAACATCGAATTTCAAAACGATGATGGCTATTGGGTCAAGATGGATGTTGCACGCGTAGCCGTAACGCCTGAGAGGCCACATGGCATCAAGTACAGCCTGACCTTGCATGTCGGCAAGAAGTACCCCTACGATCACAAGCACCGTCACGTCACAGACGGCGGCGTGCTTTATGAATTCGATACGGCCTATCAGTTGGTCAGTGATTTTTATGCCGAAGTGGATCGCGTTTTGAAAGAGGTATCACAATGAATAAAGTATTGAAAGTAGGCATTGCAACAGTGCAAGAGCAACGGGCGCGGTCTCTGGCTATTGCCGCCGGAACGCGCACACGCGATGCTGAGGAACCCAATGTGTGGTTCCCCTCCGTCACCGCAATGGCGCGGGTTTTGTCTGACGAAAACATGGCTTTGCTCAAAGTGGTGCGTGACCAACAGCCTGACTCGATGGATGCCTTGGCGAAAGTGGTTGGCAAGCACGCGCCCAATGTGTCGCGCTCGCTGCACACCATGGCTGAGTTTGGGCTGGTTAAATTCATCAAAAATGGCCGTACCGTGATGCCACAGGCAACCTTCGAGCATTTGTCAGTCCAGTTTTGTTGAGCCTGGTCTGGGTGGCCGAGCGACGCGCGCAAATTGAGCTGTTTTATCTGCCCAGCTACAGCCCTCAACTCAACCCCGAGGAGCGGGTTATCGGCTACTTCCAGGACCGCCGCGTGCGCTACGCGGCTTAATACTTCATCGGGCCGGAGCAATAGCGGGAGGTGGCATAGACACGCGCAGTCGGCTACGCCACGTACAGCAGCATGAACATGAAGTGGCAAAGACTGCCACCCAGCACAAAAACATGCCAGATGCCGTGGTAATGCTTGACACGGTTGCCGTTGACATAAAAGTAGATGCCGCTGCTGTAGACCAGGCCCCCCGCCACCAGCCAGGCCAGGCCCGCCGCCGACATGGCGAGCGTGAGCGGGTGGATGGCAACCACCACCATCCAGCCCATCAGCACATAAAGAAGCATCGACAGCCGACGTGTGTAGCGGCCCAGGATCAACTCCTGTGCAATGCCAAACAGCGCCAAGCCCCAACTCCAGGCCAGCAAGGTCCATCCCAAAGGGCCACGCAGGGTGACCAGTGCCAGGGGCGTGTAGCTTCCGGCAATCAGCAGGTAGATGGCGTTGTGGTCAAGTTTTTGCAAAATCGCCTTGACGCGCGGTTGTTTCACGCCATGGAAGAGGGTGGAAGAACAGTACAGCAGCACCAGGGTTGCGCCGTAGATGCTGAAGCTCAGTATTTTCCACGGGTCGCCCTGGACGATGGCCAAGGTGACCAGAATGGACAGGCCGGCGATGGCCAGCGCCGAGCCAATGAGATGGGTGACGGTATTGAGGATTTCGCCGTGGTACACAAGGGTTCCTTTGGTGGGGCCTATTTTTCAGCGGGCTGGGCCATCCAGGTTTGCAGTTGTTCGCACACTGCTTTGCTTTCCAGAAGTCCCAGGTGGGTCGTTCCATAAAAGACGCGTTGGCGTTCCTGGGGAATGTCCAGTGCCCGTTGCCTGTCACGGTGTTGCCCCAGCGCACTTTTCAGGGGGACCAAACCGTCACCCACCAGATTGCCGCTCAACTCGCCATGTTCTTTGGCAATCATGGCCGCGATGGCATAACACTGCACATTACTAGGTAATTTCTGGGGCTTTCTTGGATCGGCTGCGGGAGCAAAGCGGTCGCGGCCGACCCAGTCTTCGTCAAGCAGGTTGCCATGGCGCAGGTCGGTTGTGCCAGCGCTACGAATTTTTCCCAGGCGGGACAGGGCTTGCGAATACGGACTGGCCTCCAGCGCAACGTCCACCCAGTTGCCGGCACGCTCCACCATGGAGCCGTGGTGGGGCGTGCCAACAAACAGCAGTTTGCGTACCTGGCGCAGCCAGCTGTGCTGGGCCTGGGCACCGTAATAAAAGGCGCTACGCGCCACCAGGCCGCCCATGCTGTAGCCCACCAGGCATACCTCCTGCACCGGAACCGGCCATGCAGCCACCAGCTCTTCCAGCAGGTTGGCAAATGTGCGGCCATTTTGGGAGATATGCAGACCGGTGTTGTAGCGGATGTACATCGGCGTGTAACCCAGGGCGGCGGCCAAGGCCTCGCCGTGGTTGTGGCCGTGGCGGGTCCACTGCAATTCATTCATGCAATGGCCATGCAGCAGGACCAGAATTTTGCCCTGCGCTTGCGGCAGCGCACTTTCCAGAGACGCTTGGGAGAGTTCAAGTACCTCACCGCCATGGCGAAAAGCCATGGTGATCGTGAGCGGGTTGTTGTGGGTGCGCATGTGGTCTCCCAGCACCCCATTCAATACCGAAATAATCGCCGCCCGCTCGCTGGAGGAGTTGACGTGGTCCAGCTCGGGCCGCAGGCGTTCCAGTGCCGCGTCCAGTCCACCCCCCACCTGCTTGGTGATGCTTCGGATGGCGCTGTAGACCAGTCCGCTGGTTTTTTGCAAAACGGTGTAAACCGCCCCATGCACAGCGCCTGCGGGTGCTGCGTTTGCGGTGCCAAAGGGCAGGGGGAGGCGCAATATGTTGTGGTGCATGGCTTCCACCAGGTCGGTGACGCCCAAGGTGGCCTCCACGGCCAATTGGCTGTAGCCATGGATATCTGAAAGATGGATGTGTGTTTTTTTCATGTCATTTCAGCCAAAAATGGGAAATTTGCGTTTTTTTGCCAACTGGTCCATGCCGGCCTGAAGGCGGCCCTCCACTTCCAGGTACATGCGCTGCACGTACTCCGGGTCGTCGGCCTTGGCGGGGTCTGCATCCAGGTAGATGGGCTCCAGAAACTCGGTGCGAATCTTCGACGGCAGGGGAATGTGCTGCAGTGGCGTCACATGCAGCGCCACGCCCAAAGGCAAGCTCAGCGTAATAGGCGCCACGTCGGAGCGCAAGTATTTTTTGAGGTGGAGAAGTTTGGCCAGCCCGCGGCCTTCCGACAGGACAAACAGGGTGTCATGCCCGCCCACGGTGGCCACCGGCACGATGGGGGCTCCGGTGCGGATGGCCAGCCGGATGAAACCGGAGCGCTCTCCCAAAGTGGCCTTGTCCCGCTTGCTCCAACTGCGAAACGCATCTTGCTCTCCGCCTGGCCACAAAATGACATCGTCGCCCTGCGCAAAAGCGGCCTGGATGTTTTCGCGGGTGGGGCCTATGACACCCATGCGGCGGAAGTAGCGCCCCAGGCCCGGCGTTTTCATCAGCACGTCGTGGGCCGTGCCGTGCAAAGTGCGCGCCCCCTCAAAATGCCGCCACCAGGCGTAGGCGATGGTCCAGGCGTCCATGGTCAGCGGTCCGCCGGAATGGACGCCGATGAGCAAAGCGGGTTGCGGGGGCAACTTGTCCCAGCCGCCGATTTCCAGGCGGAAGTAGTAATCCATCAGGCGGGCCACCACGCCGGCTTGTTTGCGCATCAAAACGGGGTCAGGTCCCTGGAGTCCCTCCCGCAATGCTGCGCTCGGCCCAGAGGCCTCGGCTTCGTATGCCTTCGTGGTGGGGGTGCGTTGGGTGCCCCGGCTTGCGGGTAAAAATTTAGACTCAAGTGTACACAGAGAGTTTTTCAATTTTTCGAAACTTGTGTTTGATTTTTCCTGATGCCTCACTGCTTTTGCCGACGCTGAAGGCGGCTTTGATACGGCAATGTTACCTATAAAAAAAGAAGTCATGGCATCAGGCTCCAGTAAAAAATCGTTACAAACGTA
The DNA here is from genome assembly GCA_001770935.1 of Burkholderiales bacterium RIFCSPLOWO2_12_FULL_61_40. Taxonomy (GTDB): domain Bacteria; phylum Pseudomonadota; class Gammaproteobacteria; order Burkholderiales; family Burkholderiaceae_C; genus Allorhodoferax. Next base: position 32,911 of record MESI01000026.1, read on the forward strand.
ATCGGAATCACTGGGGTAAATTGTGTACGGTTGTACACAAACAGTCAATCAAGCAGATGCCCCATTAGTCTGCTTAGCCTAGATGGCGGTGCCTGGGCTTGTGCCGCGAGTGGCTGCGGGGCCTTGGTGCAGGCGGTGCTGGCTTCCAAGCGGCTGCAGATTCAGGCCTTACGCTATGAATAAGTGAGCTGCTTGCACAGATAATGCGGGGGCTGGAGCCTGCTTTTACTTAAAAATAGGGCGCTAACCCGGTTTGTTTTTTTATGGGGAGAAACGTGTTGGATATTGCATTGCTGATCAAGGCCGTCATCATGGGGGTGGTCGAAGGGTTGACGGAGTTTTTGCCCATCTCAAGCACAGGGCATCTGATTTTGACCGGGGCTTTGCTCGGGTTTCACGATGACCGGGCCAAGGTGTTTGACATCGCTATCCAGACGGGAGCCATCTTTGCCGTGATTTTGGTCTACTGGCAAAAAATTCGGGACACGGTGGTGGCGTTGCCATCCCAGACCCAGGCACGGCGGTTTGCGCTGAACGTGCTGATCGCGTTTGTGCCCGCCGTGGTGATGGGCCTGCTGTTTGGCCAAGCCATCAAAGCCCATCTGTTTACCCCGGTGGTGGTGGCCAGCACCTTCATCCTGGGCGGCTTCATCATTTTGTGGGCCGAGCGGCGGCAAAAAAACAACCCGGGTGTGGCGCGCATTCAGGATGTGGACGCCATGACCCCGCTGGACGCGCTCAAGGTTGGCCTGGTGCAGTGTTTTGCCATGATTCCGGGGACCAGCCGCAGTGGCGCCACCATCATTGGCGGCATGTTGCTGGGCCTGTCGCGCAAAGCCGCCACCGATTTTTCCTTCTACCTGGCGATTCCCACCCTCGTCGGGGCAGGGGCCTACAGCCTGTACAAGGAGCGTGCGCTGCTGAGCCTGGCGGATGCGCCCTTGTTTGGCGTCGGGTTGGTGTTTTCCTTCCTCAGCGCATGGCTGTGCATTCGTTGGCTGTTGGGCTATATTGCGACCCATAGCTTTGTCGGTTTTGCCTACTATCGCATTGCTTTTGGCGTGGTGGTGCTGGCCACCGCCTGGAGCGGCATGGTGCAGTGGGCGGCATGAGCCGGGACCGCGTGACTTGCCACCTTTTGTGGTTCTGAGGTATCGTTAAGTTTCAGCCGTTGTAATGTGCGCGCAGGGAGCGCTGGTCGAGTCTTCTTAAGGAAAAATTGACTCCATGCAGGACAAGCACTATCTGTCGATGGACCAGCTTCAAGTGGGGCATTACGTTTACCTCGATTTAAAGTGGTTTGAGCACCCGTTTGCGTTCAGCCATTTCAAGATCAAGGCCCAGGACCAGATCAAGACCATTCGCACCCTGGGCCTCAAAAACGTGCGTTACAGCCCGGAGTTGAGTGAGGCGGTCGGTTCCATTCAATCGCCGACGACTGCCGCCCTTCCTGTGCCCGAAACGGGGGCGGTATCGGCCCCTGCACCCGCACCCGAGTTATCTCCGGTCATGGTCGCCAAGCGGGCCATGATGGAGCAAATGCGTCTACGCCGGCTGGACGCCGAGCGCGTGGAAAAGGCCTTTGCCAACACCGCCAACACCATTCGCGACATCGAAAAAAACCTGTACAGCAAGCCGCAGGAGACCGTGCAGCAGGCCAGCAAACTGGTGGGGCAGATTGCCGATTCCATTCTCAATGCTCCCGAGCTGGCCATCCAGGTGATGGGCGATACCGCAGGGGGCGAGGAGATGTACTTCCACTCTCTCAACGTCACCATGCTGTCCATGATGATGGCCCGGGACCTCCAGTTGCCGATGGCCGTGGTAGGCGCGTTGGGCATGGGGGCCTTGATGCATGACATCGGGCACAAAGAGATTCCCGACAAAATTCGCCGCAAGACCGAGCCCCTGACGCAGGCCGAGCGCAACTTCTACGAACTGCATTGCCAGTATGGGGTGGACATTGGCAAGCGCCTGCAGCTGTCGGCACCGGTGCTGGCCATCATCCGGGAGCACCATGAGATGTACGACGGCACGGGTTTTCCGGCCAAACTCAAGGGTGATGCCATCAACCTGTTGTCACGCATTGTGGCAATTGCCAACCACTACGACGAGTTGTGCAACCCCCCCGCCATTGCCCAAGCGTTGACGCCGCACGAGGCGCTGTCGCTCATGTTTGCCAAGATGCGCACCAAGTTCGACCCCAAATTTTTGCAGGTCTTTATCCGTTGCCTGGGGGTGTATCCGCCGGGCACCATCGTGCAATTGTCCAACGGCGTCATCGGTATGGTGGCCACGGTCAATACGGCGCGGCCCATGAAGCCCGTTTTGGTGGTGTACGACGCCGATGTGCCCAAGGAAGAGGCGATCATGCTGGACATGGACCGCGAAACCGAGGTCAACATCGCGAAGTCGATCCGGCCCGCCCAGGTGCCGCGTGAGGTCTACAACTACTTGAGCCCCCGCAAGCGGGTCAGCTACTACTTCGATGCGAACGCCGCGCGGCCCAAGGACGGCAAACCATGAGTGACCTGGCCCGACTGATGCTGGACCACAGTACCGAGATGCTGTTGCTGGTGAATTCCGCCACATTGCAGATCGAGGTGGCCAACGCGGCGGTGGCCACGGCATTGGGCTATCCGGTGGAGCAACTGCAGGGCATGGCCATCACCGAGGTGGAAAGTGCCCTGCAGGATGTGTTTTATTGGGAGGATGTGCGCGCCGGGCAGTACCAGGAAATACAGGGCCAGGAGGGGCAGTACTGCCGCGCCGACGGCGAACTGATGACGGTCACCAAGTCCATTCGCGTGCTCGCCCACCAGGGGGCGACGCTGCTGCTGGTGCAGGCGGCGCCCACGCACAACGAACGCAAGGCGGAGGACGCGCTGGCGCACACCCTGTCGCAGCTGCGCGCCACGCTGGAGTCCACCGGCAACGGCATTCTGGTGGTGGACTGGCAGGGCCGCATCGACAGCATGAACCGCCTGTTTGGCAAGATGTGGGAAATTTCCGACGAGCTGCTCAATTCGCACGACGATGCCCGCATCCTCGGTTTTGTGGCAGGTCGGGTGAGTGAGTCCGAGTTGCTGCAGGCGCGGCTGGGCGCCATTGTGGACAAGGGCGAAACGGCCGATCTGCTGCACCACCAGGACGGCCGGGTGTTCGAGGTGAAATCGCTGCCGCAGTACCTGGGGGAGCAGATCATTGGCCGGGTGTTCGGTTTTCAGGACATCACCCAGCGCACGCTGGACGAGGCCGCGCTGCGCGAGTCGCGCGATTTGCTGGAGCAAAGGGTGCTCAAGCGCACGGCCGATCTGAATACCGCCAATGCGGCGCTGGTCGAAGAGCGGGAGCACTTAAGCGCCTTGATCCAGCGGCTGGAAGAGGCGCAAAACCAGTTGCTGCAGTCCGAACGCATGGCTTCCATCGGCCAGTTGGCGGCCGGGGTGGCCCACGAAATCAACAACCCGGTGGGCTTTGTCAACTCCAACCTGGGGTCCTTGCGCCGCTACGTGACCGATATGCTCAGGCTGCTGGCGGCCTACGAACAGGCCGAAGGCACCCTTTTGCCGGACACACTGCAGGAGATCCGGCGGATCAAGAAGGAGGTGGACGTCGAGTTTCTGCGCGAAGATGTGGTTTCGCTGCTGGTGGAGTCGCTGGATGGGCTCAAGCGGGTGACGCGCATCGTGCAGGACCTGAAGGATTTTTCCCATGTGGACGAAACCGAGCGCCAGTGGGCCAATCTGGAAGAAGGGCTGGAAAGCACCTTGCGGGTGGTCTGGAACGAAATCAAATTCAAGGCCGAGGTGGTCAAGGAGTTTGGCGGCATCCCGCCCATCGAATGTTTTCCGTTCCAGCTCAACCAGGTGTTCATGAACCTGCTGGTCAATGCCTCCCATGCCATCGAAGGCCACGGCAAGATCACCATCCGCACCGGTCAGGACGACAGCCAGCTGTGGGTGGAGGTGCAAGACACCGGCAAAGGCATCAAGCCGGAGAACTTGCAGCGCATCTTCGAGCCATTTTTCACCACCAAACCCGTGGGGCAGGGCACCGGCTTGGGTCTGTCGCTATCCTACGGCATTGTGAAAAAACACGAGGGCCATATCGATGTCACCAGTGAGCTGGGGCAGGGCACCACCTTCCGGGTGGTATTGCCTAAACCCAGCGGCGCCGCGTCCGCTTCAACCCCGAATTAGGGTTCCAGGTTGCGCAGCGCGGCCTCAATGGCCGCAGCGGTCGCCAGCGGCTTTTCCATGGGAAACAGGTGGCTGCCGTCGAGCATCATGGTGCGGCCCTTGGTGAATCTGTCCGTCATGGCCATGCCCACCTGCTTCATTTCGGCAGACTGGCTGCCACCGATAAAGGTGACCGGGCATTTGACCGGGTGACGCCGAAACAGCCCCTCCAGGTGGTTGGGGAAGGTGTTGTAGATCGCTGTTTCGACCGCGCGGTCAAAACTCAGCACCCGTTTGGTCTCCTGGCCTTGCCCTTCGTCATGGGTGCCATGGCTGATGTAGTCCTGCAGCACCTGCGGGTCCCATTTGGCAAAGGCTTTTTTGTGGCGAAAGTGCTCCAGCGCCGCCTGTTGGCTGGGCCAGTTGTTGCGGCGCTGGCGGCTGATTTTGGCGGGCGGCATGGAGCCCATCAACTGGGTGCTTTTCATGACACCCACCGTGGTGGCCCGCCAGCCGCCCAAAATGGGCGCATCCACCAGCACCACGCCGCGCACCAATGCGGGCTGGCGGGCGGCGGCCATCAGGCTGAGGATGCCGCCCAGGGAGTGCCCCACCAGAAACGCGGGTGTGCCGGATTGGTCCACCTGGGCTTGCGTGAAATCCACCAGTTGCTGCACCAGCTGGGGCCAGTTGTTGGTGACGGGGTATTTCTCGTCGTGGCCGAAGCGCTCGATGGCCTTGACCGTGAAACCGCGTGCCCGCAAACTCTTGAACAGCACCCCGTAGGTGCTGGCACCAAAACTGTTGGCGTGGGAAAAAATGACAAGGGACATAGGTTAAATCAAGCGTTCATCAGGCGTGCTGATTTTCTTCAGGGGCAGGCTGCGGCTGGCCGGTTGCAGCAAAGGCACCTCGGTGTGCTCGCCGTTCCACATCGGGTCTTCGATGCTGTCAAACACCTCGCGCAGCTTTTCTCCCCAGCTGCTGTGCAGCATGCGAAAGTAGGGGTTGTTTTCGTCGATGCACACCACCTTGTCGGTCTGGAACTGGTCAGCTTCATACACCACCATGTCCAGTGGCAGGCCCACCGACAGGTTGGACTTGAGCGTGGAGTCCATGGACACCAGGGCGCATTTGGCAGCCTCGTCCAGCGGCGTTTCGGGGGTGATCACGCGGTCCAGCACGGGCTTGCCGTATTTGGATTCGCCGACCTGGAAGTAGGGCGTCTCGGGCGTGGCTTCAATAAAGTTGCCGGCCGAATACACCTGAAACAGGCGCATGCCTTCACCTTGGATCTGGCCGCCAAACACCAGCGACACGTTGAAATCCACCCCGGCTTGCTTGAGGGCCGCCGCGTCGCGGTCGTGCACCCGGCGAATGGCGGAGCCCAGCACGCGGGCCGCATCGAACATGCTTTTGGCGTTCCAGATGGTGATGCCTTCGTCGGCCTCGTGGTCCTTGAGTTTTTCGATCTGCAGAATTTCCCGGATGGACTGCGAGATGCTCAGGTTGCCAGCCGACAGCAGCACCATGAAGCGGTCATCGGGCTTTTCGTACACGATCATTTTGCGAAAAGTGCTGATCTGGTCCAGCCCGGCGTTGGTGCGGGAGTCGGAGAGGAATACCAGTCCGGCGTTGAGTTTGATGGCGACGCAGTAGGTCATGGGGCTTAACGAGGGAGATGCGGTAAAAAAGGAGGGTGTGCTGGCAAACGTATGCCTGCCGTGCATCGCAGCTATTGTCTTGGGTTGTGTTCTTCGGCACTTGCGCGTATTGCGGGTAATTTTTCAATCAAGCTGGGCAGGGCGGTTTGAATGGTCTCCCAGACCGTTTCAAGGTTGATCTCGAAATAACCGTGGGCGATCCGGTTGCGCATGCCTTTCATGCTGCGCCAGGGGACTTGCGGATGCTGATTGGCAAATGTTTCGTGCTCTTTGAGTAATTTGGTCGCTTCTTCACCAATGAGAATCAGGTTGAGGACGACCGCTTGCTGGGTGCGTTTGTCTTCCATGAAGTCTTTTATGGACAAGCCCTCAACATACGCGCAAGCCTGTAGCGAGGCTTCCAGCATGTGGTCCAGATAGTCGCAGAGCCGATTCATGCTCAAACGGGCCGTGCTTCGGCCAACACCTGGGCTCTGAACTTGATGGGCAAATCGCCGGGTGTGAGCAGATCGACGGGTACACCTAGTAGTGTTTCAAGTTCAACTTGAAGCCCCCCAAGGTCGAAAAGCGTCGTGCCTGGCAGTGGGTCCACGAGTATGTCAAGGTCGCTGCCGTCGGCATCATCACCATGCACCACCGAACCGAATACGCGTGGATTGGTCGTGCGAAAGCGAAGTGCAGCGCTACGCACGGCTTCGCGTTGCAATTCGAGTGATGTGGATGGTTTCATGGTCTGAACGGTTTTAGCTTTCTGAATGGTAGCTGATCGTTGTAGATGTAGAAAACCCCGTCGCCCACAAGGGCGGATTTGGGGCATCGGCCTGGCGCGATTTTAAAAAGCAAGGCGTATGAGCGCCAGGCCGATGCCCCACATCCGCCCCACCCGGAGCGCAAGGCAACAAAAACTCAACCCTTCCCCGCCAGCGCCTTCAACTGGTACAACGCATCCAGCGCCTCCCGGGGGCTCAAGCCATCGGGATTAATGGCTGCAAGCGCCGTATCTACTGCGCTTGCAGCTATGGTTTCTGTAGCATGTGGTGCCGCAAACAAATCGACCTGGGCGTTGCTCTCGGATGCTTGCGCCTCCAGCGCCTCCAGCGTGTGGCGTGCGTGGTTCACCACGGCCGCGGGCATGCCAGCCAGCCGCGCCACCTGAATCCCGTAGCTCTTGCTGGCCGGGCCGCTCTGGATTTCGTGCAAAAACACAATGTCGCGGCCCGACTCCACTGCGCTCACATGCACGTTGATGGCGGCGTGGTGGGTGGCGGGGAACTCGGTCAGCTCGAAGTAGTGGGTGGCAAACAGGGTGTAGGCCTGGGTTTTGTCGTGCAACTGGGTGGCGATGGCCGAGGCCAGCGCCAGGCCGTCAAAGGTGGAGGTGCCCCGGCCAATCTCGTCCATCAGCACCAGGGAATTCGGCGTGGCCGCGTGCAGGATCTGCGCGCCTTCCAGCATCTCCAGCATGAAGGTGGACTGGGCGTTGGCCAGGTCGTCGGCGGCACCGATGCGGGTGTGGATGGCGTCGATCGGCCCCAATCGGCAGGCCTGCGCGGGCACATACGATCCCATGCTGGCCAGCAGCACGATCACCGCGATCTGCCGCATGTAGGTGGATTTGCCGCCCATGTTCGGGCCGGTGATGATCTGCATGCGCTGTTTGGGGCCCATGCGCGTGTCGTTGGCGATGAAGGCGCCGCTGCTCAGCTCGGCCAAGCGCGCTTGCACCACCGGGTGGCGGCCCTGGCTGATGTCCAGGCAGGGCTCCTTGACAAACTGCGGGGCGTTCCAGTCCAGGGTGAGGGCGCGTTCGGTCAGGGCGCACAAGGCGTCCAGCGTGGCCAGGGCGCGGGCCAGTTGGGTGAGCGCCGGCACAAAGGGCTGCAACTGGTCCAGTACCTGGTCAAACAGCCATTTTTCCCGCGCCAGGGCGCGCTCCTGGGCGCTCAGGGCCTTGTCTTCAAAGGCCTTGAGTTCGGGGGTGATGAAGCGTTCGGCGTTTTTCAGGGTCTGGCGGCGGCGGTAGTCGTCGGGCACTTTGTCGACCTGGCCCTGGGTGACCTCGATGAAAAAGCCATGCACCTTGTTGAACTGCACGCGCAAGTTGGCAATGCCGGTGCGGGCCTTTTCGCGCACCTCCAGGTCCAGCAAAAAGCCGTCGCAGTTGGTCTGGATGGCGCGCAGCTCGTCCAGCTCGGCGTCAAAACCGGTGGCGATCACGCCGCCGTCGCGC
>MESI01000026.1:40993-51275 GCA_001770935.1 Burkholderiales bacterium RIFCSPLOWO2_12_FULL_61_40
CCGCCGTCGCGCACCAGCACGGCGGGCTCGGGGTGGATGGCGGCTTTGAGTAGCGCAGCGCAGCCAGCGGGCGGCAGCAAGTTGTTTGCAATGTGCGCCAGCAAACTCACCAGAGGGCGAGGCGACTGGGAATTCTGCGTAGGTAAAAGGGGGAGACCGAAGGTCGGAGGACACGAAGCAGAATTTCCAGTCGATTCGCCCTCTAGCCAGCGTGGAATATGCGCAAGCAGCTCACTTTTTTGTAGCGTTTGCTGCAGGGCCACCAGTTCGCGCGGGCGCACCTGGCGCAGCGCGATGCGGGCGGTGATGCGCTCCACGTCGGTGCTGCCCTTGAGTTGTTCGCGCAGTTTGCTCCAGGCGCCCGCGCGCAGCGCGGTGATGGCGTTCAGGCGCTGCTGTGCCTCCGTGCGGTCCCGCCGGGGTGTGAGCAGCCAGCTTTTGAGCAAGCGGCTGCCCATGCCGGTCATGCAACTGTCCAGGAGCGAAAACAGCGTGGGTTTTTCTTCACCGCGCAGGGTCTGGGTGAGTTCCAGGTTGCGCCGGGTGGTTTGCGGCAGGTCGATCAGCTCGTCGTTGCGCTGCACCCGCACGCTGTGCACATGGGTGAGTGCCCGGCCCTGGGTGTGTTCGGCATAGCCCAGCAGCGCGGCGGCGGCGGCATGGGCCTGGGGCAGTTCCTGGGCCTGCCAGGGTGCGAGGCTGGCGGCTTTGAGCAGTTCCAAGAGTTTGCGTTCGCCCAGGCCCGTGTCGAACTGCCAGTCCGGCCGCACCGAAATGGACATGCCCGCCGCGGTCTGCATGCTGCGCAGGCGGGCTTCAAAGGCCGGTGTGGCGCCCGCGCTGAAGACAAGTTCGCCGGGGCTGATGCGCGCCACCCATTCCGCCAGCGCGTCGGGGGCGCATTCGGCAAGGTGCACCTCACCCTGTGTAACGCTGAGCCAGGCCAGACCGCAGCTGTTGCGCGGGCCCTGGTGCACGGCCAGCAGCAGCGACTCGGTCTTGTCGCTCAGCAGTTCCATGTCGGTCAGGGTGCCGGGGGTGACCACGCGCACCACTTTGCGCTCCACCGGCCCTTTGCCGGTGACCTCGCCCACCTGCTCGCAAATGGCCACCGATTCGCCCAGCTTGATGAGCCGGGCCAGGTAGGTCTCCACCGCGTGAAAGGGCACACCGGCCATCATCACCGGCGCTCCGGCGGACTGGCCGCGCTGGGTGAGGGTGATGTTGATCAGCCGGGCGGCCTTTTCGGCGTCGGCATAAAACAGTTCGTAAAAATCACCCATGCGGTAAAACAGCAGGGTGTCGGGGTAGTCCGCCTTGAGCCCAAGGTACTGGGTCATCATGGGGGTGTGTTGCTTGTCTGGCTCGGTCATCCGGGCAAGTCTATCAAGATCACATGCGAAATTACGGGGACCTGGTACCAAGCGCCACCCGATTGGGCGTACCGGGGGCAAACGGACCTGGCTGCCACTGACCTGCAACCCGTTGCCAAGGTGTCCCTGACCGGGGGGCAATTCTGGCAGCAGGCGGAGTTGGAGGTCCGCACCGCAGGCCGCTACGTGCTGGATTTCAAGAACACCTCGGGCATTGGGCGTTTCCGCCATATCCTCCTTGGGGCGAATGGTCAGGTGGTCGCTGATGTGGGTGGAGGTATCCAGGCCGATGTGGCCAACCCGTTTTTCCTGCGCCATGGACGTGAAGTTGAACTCATCCCCAGCCACTACCAATTGCTCACCCAGCTGGAGTCGCCTTTTTTTCTGGCCGAACCGCGGCCCTATATGGACGCCCTGGACAGCTACCGGCAAACTATCAAGCAGGGTACCGCCATCACCTTGGTGTGTCTGGGCCTGCTCCTTGGCCTGATGATCTACTACACGGCCATCGCCCTGGTGCGCAAACGCCTGTCGGAGGCCATGTATGCGCTGTTCATCCTGGGCAACCTGCTGTTCAACGGGACTGCGCTGCTGGTGTTTCCCGAACTGTTGGGCATGCATTGGATCTATCTGGTCAGCGTTCCCATTTTGTTCTCCAATGCTGCGTATGTCGTGTTTGTCATGTCTTTGCTGGAGATTAGGCAGGGCACGCATCCGCGCTTGAGAAAAGCTGGCTTGGCACTGCTGGGGCTGCTGGCCGGACTGGTCGTGCTGGCCATCGTGAAACCGAACTGGTCCCTGGAGATTGACCGTTACGGTGTCGGCGCTTTTCTGAGCTACGGGTTGGTGGCCGGGTTGGTCCGTGCGCGTGAGGGCAGCGTCTCGGCGCGCTACTACCTGTGCGCCATCGGAGCGTTTTTCGTCTTGGGGATATGGACCATTACCGCGAGCAGCGGAGATGGTTCGTCCTTGTTCATCGAACACATGGGCCTGTTGTCGGTGTCCGTCGAAGTGGTGTTGCTGGCCCTGGTGCTCTCCTACCAGTTTGGCCAGTTGTACCGCGACAAGGAAAACGCGCTGGAGCGTATGGAGCACAGCCGCCGCGTGGCCCGAACCGATGCCCTGACCGGGTTGCCCAACCGGGTGGCGCTGGATATGGCCCTGGAAACCCTGCCGCAACACGGCTGTCTGACCTTCATCGATCTCGATGGTCTCAAGTTTTACAACGACCAGTTCGGCCACGCGCGTGGCGACGAGCGGCTGCGTTCATTTGCCTACCATTTGGATAAGCAATTGGGTGCGCAGGCGCAGGCGCACCGTCTGGGGGGAGACGAGTTTGCCATTACCTGTGTGCATGGTGGTGAGGCCTGGATCGCCACCGCCTTGGAGCAGGCGGTGGCGCACATGTGTGCCAGCGGATTCGAATTTGCGGGTGCCAGTTATGGCTCGGTATTGATCCATGAACACCCGAGCCTGGAAGAGGTCAAGCGCATGGCCGACCACCGCATGTATGACAACAAGCGCCACCGCAAGGCGCAGCGTGGCCAGCCGCAAGATACCCATGAAGGTTTGCAGTCCTGAGTTTCACTACCGTTAAAGGGGGCGAGTAATGAAGCGTGTTGTCGGTTTGGTCTGGCCTATTGTTTTGTCCATCGTATTGCCGCTGGTGGCGGCTTGGTTTGTGTATCCAGAAACCCATTTGCCGCCCGGGTTTGGGGTGTTTCCGCCACTGTTCGTTGCGGCTGCGCCCGGCTTCAACCTGCTAGTTTTTGCGGTGCTCGCTTTGGTGGAAATCGGCATTGTGGTTTTTATGCTGTTCCCGCAGTGGTTTGGTTTCACGGTCCCCAAACCACCACCCAGACCTGCACCGGCCAGGTTTCCGGCCTGGTTCTGGATAGGCGCCATGGTGACGCTGTTTTTTTGGTGGTTGATGTGGACACGGGTCACACCCTTTGGCGACTTGGTGTACTACGCCTTCACGCCGCTGTGGTGGGGCTTCATCCTGACCTTGGACGGACTGGTGTACCACCGCAGCGGGGGCTATTCGCTGCTGGCAAAACGCCCTCAAACCTTGCTGATCAGCGCGGCGGTGTCGCTGGGGGCTGGACCTATTTCGACTATTTCGACTATTTCGCCCTGGGTGACTGGTACTACCCCAACAGCACCATGCCGCAGCTCAGCAACGGCACCATCGTGCTGTTGTTCCTGACGGCCTACACCACGGTCTGGCCGGCGATTTTCGAGTGGTACAACCTGCTCAACACGGTGCCAGCCCTGGCCCAGGGCAATTGGGGGCCAACCTTGCTGATCGCGCTTGGCACCTTGTGCAACGGCCTGTTCTGGGAAATGTGGAACTGGGGCAGCGCCCACCCGACCCATCCCATCACCAATCCCAACTACTGGATGTACAACATCCCTTACGTCAACGTCATCCACATCTTTTCGGAGATGCCTTTGCTGGGCTACATGGGTTATATGCCGTTTGGCATTTTGGCCTGGGTGATGTTTATCTGGTTGGGTGAGCTGTTTGGCTTCGATACGGCCTTGCTGCCAAACGACCGGGATCGCAGCTAGCTTCGGGAATCTCGCGGGACGTATTTCAGTGGCTTGAAGCGCCACTCTACCTGCAGCGTCAGGCTCTCTCCGGTGTTCAGCAGGCGCAGACCCGGGGTGTCGGGCGCATGAAAGGCGTCGATCGGGTGCGTCACCGGTTCAAAACAAAAGGCCGGGCCTGCAGGCGGTCGGTACAGCAGGCAGTAGCCGTCGTTGCGTCCCTGGTCATGGACTTCCGGTACCCGTATGCTGAGCTCCAGCTGGTGCTCGGGCCAGGCAATAGTGGCCTGCCCGGACCAGCCGGTGTAGGCGTTGTCCACCAGTGTGCCGTTCACATCCATGCCCTGGCGCGGGTCCCAACTGGGAGGGAAGGTGTGGGTGTGTTCCGTGGGCAGGGGGTCGGCACCGCTCAGCCATACACCTTGCACTTGCGTGTGCAGGCGTGTGGTGGCACAGCGCAGGAAATGCGGGTGTTGCCCCAGGCCGTAGGGCAGGGCCTGGGCGCCGGTGTGGGTCACGGTCAGGGTCTGGTCCATGCAGCCGTCGCGCAGCACAAAACGCTGCAGAGCGCGGTAGGCATACGGGTTGCCTTCAAACTGGGCCGATTCCAGGGTCATTTCCAGGGTGTCGGCAAAGGGTTGGTAGATGCTCCAAGGCTGCAGCCAGCCGTCGCCATGGATGGGGTAGGGTTCACCCGCCCGGTTGGGCGCGACCGGGTAAAACACCCCGGCGTGCGTGAACCCACCGGCACTGATGCGGTTGGACCAGGGCAGCAGAGGGAAGGACGCCACGCTGTAGAGGTCTGGCTTGCGGCCGTCCCAGGGGCGCCACAGGTCGATCGGTCCTTGCGGCCGGTCCAGTTGCCAGACTGCTACGGCGCCGCCCAGGGTGGGCAATAGCCCCAGATGCTGATCGGCGTGGCGCAGCCAATGGATGGGGTGGACGGTGTTGGTCATGTTTATCCGGCAAAACGGTGTGTCGGCAGACCCGGGCTGCCGATGTCTACACAAAAAAGCGCACCCGCCAGGGGCTGGTTCAGTACTTGCTGGCTGTTCAGGCCGCTGCAAGCACTGGTAATGTAGAGCGTACGCAGGTCGGCCCCCCCAAAGGCGCAACTGGTGATGTGGCTGGTGGGCAGGGTGATGCGGGCCAGCTCCAGCGCGCTGTCGGGGTCGTGGCAGGTGACACAGGCGCTGCCCCAGTGGGCAATCCAGATGCGGCCAGCGGCGTCGGTGGTCATGCCGTCGGGAAAACCGTCTTGCGGTCCTAGCTGCAGCCACAGGCGCGAGGCGCCCAGGGTTCCTGTTGTGGGGTCCACATCAAAGGCATGTACGCGGCCCTGCACCGTGTCATTGAAATACAGGGTGCGTCCGTCCAAGGACCAGGTGGGGCCGTTGGTGACCGCAAAACCGGCATGCATCTGGGTGCAATCGCTGCCGCCCTGGTAGCGGTAGAGCGCGCCGGTGGTGGCTTGGCAGGCAAAGTCCATGGTGCCGCCCCAGAAGCGGCCCTGGGCATCGCACTTGCCGTCGTTGAAGCGGTTGCCGGGCTGGGCGGGTTCTGGCCGGTGCAGGCGTTGCAGGTGGCTGGTGTCAGGGTTAAACAGCGCCAGGTCATGGCGCAGCGTCACCAGCAGGCCGGGGCCTTGTGCGCGCTCCGCCACGGCCGAGATTTCTTCGTTAAAGGCCCAACTGTCGCGCGCCTGGGTGGCCGGGCAAAACCGGTGCAACTGGTGCCCCAGAATGTCCACCCAGAACAGCGCCTGTTCGCGCACCGACCACAGCCCGCCTTCGCCCAGCAGCGCCTGGGCCGACCAGACGCTGCGTGGCTCCCCCAGCACCACCGGAGCTGGGGGAGGCTGCTTCGGCAAGGCGGGCGCGGACATCAATGCGAGTGGCGGGGAATGGCCGCCCCGCTCTTTCCGACCAAAAAGTCCAGGTCCGCACCCAAATGGGCCTGTTGTACATGGTCTACATACAGTTTGTAATAACCACGGGCTGGTTTCTCGGGCGATTCCCAGGCTGCGCGGCGCACGGCGAGCTCTTCGTCGGACACTTCCAGGTGCAGCTTGCGCTCGGGCACATTGAGTTCAATCATGTCGCCGTTGCGCACCAGCGCCAGGGGGCCGCCAGCGGCCGCTTCGGGCGAGGTGTGCAGGACCACGGTGCCGTAGGCGGTGCCGCTCATGCGGGCGTCCGAGATGCGCACCATGTCGGTAATGCCTTTTTTCAGCACCTTGGGCGGCAGCGGCATATTGCCCACCTCGGCCATGCCGGGGTAGCCCCGGGGGCCGCAGTTCTGCAGCACCATGATGCAGTGCTCGTCAATGTCCAGCTCGGGGTCGTCGATGCGGGCATGAAAGTCTTCGATCGACACAAACACCACGGCCCGGCCGCGGTGCGTGAGCAAATGGGGGGATGCGGCCGATGGCTTGATCACCGCGCCATCGGGGGCCAGGTTGCCGCGCACCACCGCAATGCCGGCAGCCGGGATGAAGGGCTCCGCCATGGTTTTGATCACCTCGCGGTTGTAGCAAGGCGCGTTCTCCACGTTCTCGCGGATCGTCTTTCCATTGGCGGTGAGTGCCTCGCCGTGCAGCAAGGGCAAGATTTCGCGCAGCACGGCGGGCAGGCCGCCGGCGTAACAAAAATCTTCCATCAGGTACTTGCCCGAGGGTTGCAGGTTGAGCAGGCAATTGACCTGTGAGCCCAGCTGGTCCCAGTCGTCCAGCTTGAGTTCTATGCCCATGCGCCCGGCGATGGCCAGCAGGTGGATGACGGCGTTGGTGGAGCCGCCAATGGCGGCGTTGGTGCGGATCGCGTTTTCAAACGCTTCGCGTGTCAGGATGTGGGACATACGCACGTCCTGCTTGACCATTTCCACAATGCGCCGGCCGGTCATCTGGGCCAAGCGGTTGCGGCGGGTGTCGGCGGCAGGGAAGGCGGCATTCTCGGGCAAGGACATGCCCAGGGACTCCACCATGCAGGCCATGGTGCTGGCGGTGCCCATGGTCATGCAACTGCCCTTGGAACGGTGCATATCGCTCTCGCAGGAGGTGAATTCCTGCATGGTCATTTCGCCCGCGCGCACCATCTCGGACATCTGCCATACGCCGGTGCCGGAGCCCACGTCCTTGCCACGGAATTTGCCGTTGAGCATGGGGCCACCCGACAGGCCGATGGTGGGCAAGTCGCAACTGGCCGCGCCCATCAGCAACGAAGGTGTGGTCTTGTCGCAGCCCATGAGCAGGACCACGCCGTCGATCGGGTTGCCACGGATGGATTCTTCCACGTCCATGCTGGCCAGGTTGCGAAACAGCATGGCGGTGGGGCGCAGCTGGGTTTCGCCCAGCGACATCACCGGAAATTCGAGCGGGAAGCCGCCGGCCTCGTACACGCCGCGTTTGACGAATTCGGCGAGTTCACGGAAGTGGCCGTTGCAGGGGGTCAGCTCGCTCCAGGTGTTGCAGATGCCGATGACGGGACGCCCGTCCAGCAGATCATGGGGGTAGCCCTGGTTTTTGAGCCAGCTGCGGTGCATGAAGCCGTCACGGTCTTGGCCGCCAAACCAGCCTTGGCTGCGGCGTTTCGGGTTTTTGGAATCGTCCATGTGGTGTTGCCTTTTATGTAGAGGGATGTTGCCTCGGGTTCTTGACAACAGGGATGCTAACCATGCATAGTGATAATAGAAAATGAATTTATTAATGTTTGATATATGTAAATTGCAATCACTTAAAAAAGGAGCTATCTCAGAATGAAAGCAAGTAAAGCATTGGCCACCTTCCCCAGTCTGCGGGGGCAGCGGGTGTTCGTCACCGGCGGTGGAACGGGAATTGGCGCCGCCATCGTCTCGGCGTTTGCGGAGCAGGGCGCCCAGGTGGCGTTTGTGGACGTCGCGGAAAAGGAGAGCGCGGCCTTGGCTGACAGCATCGTGGCGCAAGGGCATGCACCTGTGTGGTGGCGGACCTGTGATGTGCGCGATGTCGCTGCATTGCAACAGGCGGTCGCGCAGGCCCAGCAGGAATTGGGGGATTTTTCCACCCTGGTGAACAACGTGGCGCGCGATGACCGCCACACCCTGGAGTCGGTGACGCCCGAGTACTGGGATGAACGCATGGCGGTGAACCAGCGGCCGGCGTTTTTCGCCATCCAGGCGGTGGTGCCCGGCATGCGCCGCCTGGGCAGTGGCTCCGTCGTCAATCTGGGCTCCACGGGCTGGCAATCCAAGGGCGCTGGCTACCCCTGTTACGCGGTGGCCAAGTCCTCGGTCAATGGCCTCACCCGGGGCTTGGCCGACACCCTGGGTGCCGACCGCATCCGCATCAACACGGTGTCACCGGGCTGGGTGATGACACAGCGCCAGATCGCGATGTGGCTCAACGCCGAAGGCGAGGCCGATATCCAGCGCAACCAGTGCCTTCCCGACAAATTGCAACCGTCCGACGTGGCGCGCATGGTCTTGTTTTTAGCCTCCGACGACGGTGCCATGTGCACCGCGCAGGAGTTCAAGGTGGACGCGGGCTGGAACTAGTCTTTTTCCATATCAAACAGCTTGCCGTAAACGGTCATGGCGGAGGCCTTGAGCGCGCGCAACACGACATGGGCGGCGGGTGACAGCAGCCGGTCGCGCCGGGTGACGAAGCCAAAGGCCTCCATCTCCAGTGGCAGCACCATGGGCAAAATGGACAGCAGGCCGTGGTCCGCGTAGTAGCGGGCCACGTCGGAGGCCATGAGGCTGACCATGTCGCTTTGCTGCATCATTTTGGTGATGAACAGCAGTGAGCCGGTTTCCACGCTGTTGGTCGGTTGCTGCTGGTCGGTCTCCTGAAACATCAGGTCGAACTTGTGCCGCAACACACTGCCGCTGGGTGGAACAATCCAGCCGTATTTCAAAACATCCGGCAGCCCCAGTTTGGCCACGGTCAGCAGCGGGTGGCCGGGCCGGGCGACGGCGCACACCGGCTCCTCGGCGATCATTTCGTAGCGCAGGTCCGCTTTGTCGTGTTCCGCAGACAGTCGCCCCACCACGATGTCGAGGGCGCCGCGGTTGAGCCGTTCAATCATCACATTGCTGGGTTCGATCTGGATCGTGATTTGCAGGTTGGGGTGGGCTTGCTTGACGGCGGCGACGGTAGGCGGAAGCAGTGCCAGTCCGGGGGCGGTGATGGACCCCAAATTGACCTGGCCGAACTGCCCACTTTTGGCGGCCTGCAGCTCATCGTGCGCCTGGTTCAGGCTGGAGAGTGCGGCGCGGGCATGCCGGATCATGGTGTCGCCATACCAGGTGGGGCGCATGCCGCGTGGCAGCCGCTCAAACAGTTGCACGCCCAGCACGTCTTCCAAATCTTTGAGCAGCTTGGACGCTGCGGGCTGGGTCATGTTCAGGACTTGCGCCGCACGGTGGATGTTGCCCTCTTCGGACAAAGCCACCACCAGCAACAGCTGCCTTGTCTTCAGGCGAGCGCGGATAAACCAGTGGGTGTAATTTGTCATACGAGGGTTTATACCGATCTTAATTTATGTATCGAATATGGCACAAACTATATTAGAAAACTATCTGTAATGTCCATATGATTCGCCATCTGAGCCCTTGGGTGAAGATCATTTAAATTAATGTAGATCAATTACAGGAGACATATTTTGAAAGCACGTAGAACCACATTGAAGGCGCTGGCCGCCGGTCTGGCACTGGGTTTCGCGATGAGCGCACCTGTGGCCCAGGCGCAGGACAAGGGAATGGTTGGTGTTTCCATGCCGACCAAAAGTTCCACGCGCTGGATCAGCGATGGCAACAGCATGGTCTCCGCCTTGGCCGCCAAAGGCTACAAAGCCGATCTGCAGTACGCTGAAGACGACATCCCCAACCAGTTGGCGCAGATCGAAAACATGATCACCAAGGGTGCCAAGGTGCTGGTGATTGCCGCGATCGACGGCACCACGTTGACCAACGTGCTGCAAAAGGCGGCCGACAAAGGCATCAAGGTCGTGTCCTATGACCGCCTGATTGTGGGCAGCAAGAATGTGGACTATTACGCCACGTTTGACAACTTCCAGGTGGGTGTTTTGCAGGCCCAGTCGCTGGAAAAGGCCCTGGGGTTAAAAGAGGGCAAAGGGCCTTTCAATATCGAACTGTTCGGTGGCTCGGCGGACGACAACAACGCCTTCTTCTTCTACGACGGCGCCATGTCGGTCCTGGACCCCTATATCAAGTCGGGCAAGCTGGTGGTTCGCTCCAAGCAAATCGGCATGCAAAAGGTGGCGACCCTGCGTTGGGACGGCCAGGTGGCCCAGGCGCGCATGGAAAATTTGCTGAGCGCCTACTACGGCAAAGACAAGGTCCACGCCGTGTTGTCGCCC
>MESI01000026.1:51284-167695 GCA_001770935.1 Burkholderiales bacterium RIFCSPLOWO2_12_FULL_61_40
TTGTCGCCCTACGACGGATTGAGCATCGGTATTCTTTCTGCGCTCAAGGGCGTGGGCTACGGTACGGCTGCGCAACCCATGCCTTTCGTCAGCGGGCAGGATGCGGAAGTACCTTCGGTGAAGTCCATTCTGCGCAAGGAGCAGTATTCCACCATTTTCAAGGACACGCGTGAACTGGCCAAGGTCACCGCTGGCATGGTGGATGCCGTGTTGAATGGCAAGGCCCCTGAAATCAACGACACCAAGACCTACAACAACAAGGTCAAGGTCGTGCCCTCGTACCTGCTCAAGCCGGTCAGCGTGGACTTGGCCAACTACAAGCCCGTGCTGGTGGGCAGCGGTTACATCAAAGAAGAGCAGCTCAAATAATTTGATGGTAGAAAAAGAGGCCCTGTGCCCGCAAAGCACAGGGCTTTTTACATGTTTGCGGTTTCCAGAGAGCGATAGTTGAAACACCATGGCAGAACCAATTTTAGAAATGCGCGGGATGAAAAAATCATTCCATGGCGTGAAGGCGCTGACCGATGTCAACCTGACGGTCCATGCGGGCCAGATCCATGCCGTCGTGGGAGAAAACGGCGCGGGCAAATCCACCCTGATGAAGGTGCTCAGCGGGGTGTACCCCCATGGCGAATACGAGGGTGACATCCGTTACCAGGGGCAAGAGTGCCGCTTCAAGGGCATCCACGACAGCGAAGCCCTGGGCATCATCATCATTCACCAGGAGCTGGCCCTGGTGCCGCTGCTGTCCATCACTGAAAATATTTTTCTGGGCAACGAGCAGGCCACCGCCGGGGTGATTGACTGGAACACGTCCTACGTGAAAACCCAGGCCCTGCTGAACAAGGTGGGCCTCAAGGAGTCGCCCAACACCCTGATCACCAACCTGGGCGTGGGAAAGCAGCAACTCGTTGAAATTGCCAAGGCCCTGTCCAAGGAAGTGAAGCTGCTGATTCTTGACGAGCCGACCGCCAGCCTGAACGAAACCGACAGCGATGCCTTGCTGGAGCTTTTGCTTGAGCTCAAGCAGCAGGGCATGTCCTGCATCCTGATTTCGCACAAGCTCAACGAAATTTCCAAAGTGGCCGATGCCATCACGGTGCTGCGCGACGGGGCCACGGTGGCCACGCTGGACTGCAGCACCGAGCCGGTAAGCGAGGACCTGGTGATCCGCCACATGGTGGGCCGCGAGATGGCCGACCGCTACCCCAAGCGCATCCCCAATGTTGGCGAGACAGTTTTCGAGGTCAAAAACTGGACTGTGCACCACGCCGAGCATGCACAGCGCCAAGTGATCAAAGGCGTCAACCTGCACGTCAAGCGCGGCGAGATTGTGGGCATTGCCGGTTTGATGGGCGCGGGCCGCACCGAGTTGGCCATGAGTATTTTTGGTCGCACGTACGGCCAGAACATCAGCGGCCAGGTCTTTGTGCGCGGCAAAGAGGTCGATACCAGCACGGTCCAAAAAGCCATCGACCATGGCATTGCCTATGTCACCGAAGACCGCAAGGGCTACGGGCTGGTGCTGGAAGAAACCATCGCCTGGAACACCACGCTGGCCAACCTGGGGGCGGTCTCCAAACGCACGGTGGTGGACGAGGGGCGTGAATTTGGCGTGGCCCAGGAATTCCGCAAAAAACTCAACATCCGCAGCCCCAGCGTGTTTGCGCGCACGGTCAATCTGTCGGGCGGCAACCAGCAAAAGGTGGTGCTCAGCAAATGGCTGTTCTCGGAGCCCGAGGTGCTCATCCTGGACGAGCCCACCCGGGGCATCGACGTCGGCGCCAAATACGAGATCTACACCATCATCGCCCAGCTCGCGGCCGAGGGCAAATGCGTGCTGATGATCTCCAGCGAGATGCCCGAATTGCTGGGCATGTGTGACCGAATCTGTGTGCTGAACGAGGGCGCCTTTGTTGCGGAACTTTCCGCGGCAGAGGCCACCCAGGAAAAAATTATGCGATCTATCGTGACATCAGGAGTGAATTGACATGGCAACCCACAACCCGGGAGCAACCCCCACGGCCACCACCATCGGTGGCGCGGCCTTCCTGAAAAACCACTTGCGCGAATACGGCCTGCTGATGTCGCTCATCGCCATCATGGTGTTCTTCCAGGTGATGACGGAGGGAACCCTGTTCCAGCCGCTGAACCTGACCAACCTGATTCTGCAAAACAGCTACATCATCGTGATGGCGCTGGGCATGTTGCTGGTCATTGTGGCCGGGCATATCGACCTCTCGGTGGGGTCGGTGTGTGGCTTCATCGGCGCCGTGGCCGCCGTGCTCATGGTGGAGTACCACTGGCACTTTGTCCCCGCCTCCATGGTCTGCCTGGTGCTCGGTGGCGTCATTGGCGCGGCCCAGGGCTATTGGGTGGCGTTTTACAAAATTCCGTCCTTCATCGTCACGCTGGCGGGCATGCTGGTGTTCAAGGGTCTGGCGCTGGCCGTTCTGCAAGGTGCGTCGGTGGGGCCTTTCCCGCCTGAATTCCAGTTGCTTAGCACCGGCTTCATTCCCGACCCCTTTGCCGGAGAAAACCTGCGCGTGGCGTCTTTCATGATCGGCCTCCTGATGGCGCTGGCCATGCTGGTCGCCAAGGTGCGTGGCCGTGCGGCACGGGCCAAACACGGCATGGAAAACGAGCCCATGGCGCTCTTCGCCATAACCAACCTGGTGTTCGTGGGCCTGATCGCGGCTTTCAGCTACATGCTGTCCTCGTACCGGGGCTTGCCCAATGTGCTGGTGGTCATGCTTTTGCTGATGTTGGTGTACGACTTCGTGGCTTCCCGCACCACCATTGGCCGGCGCATCTACGCTTTGGGCGGCAATGAGAAAGCGGCGCGCCTGTCGGGCATCCGCACCGAACGCCTGACCTTCTACACCTTCATCAACATGGGTGTGCTGGCGGCACTGGCGGGGCTGATTTTTGCGGCCCGGCTGAACACCGCCACGCCCAAGGCGGGCCTGGGGTTTGAGCTGGACGTGATTGCGGCCTGCTTCATTGGCGGCGCGTCGGCCTCCGGTGGCGTGGGCAAGGTGCTGGGGGCCGTGATTGGCGCCTTCATCATGGGCGTGATGAACAACGGCATGTCCATCATGGGCATTGGCATCGATTACCAGCAGGTCATCAAGGGCCTGGTGTTGTTGGCGGCCGTCTGCCTCGACGTCTACAACAAAAACAAATAAGGAATCGCCATGTATTCAGCTGCCAATGCCCGCTACAAGGGTGTGTTTCCGGTCGTCCCTACGACCTTCACCGAGACGGGCGCACTCGACCTGGAAAGCCAGAAACGCTGCGTCGATTTCATGATCGATGCCGGGTCCACGGGCCTGTGCATCCTGGCCAATTTCTCCGAGCAGTTTGTGCTGTCGGATGCCGAGCGTGAGACCCTGACCAGCACCATTCTGGAGCATGTCAAAGGGCGGGTGCCAGTGATCGTGACCACCACCCACTTCAGCACCGATATCTGCCTGCAACGCAGCGTGCGGGCGCAGCAGCAGGGCGCTTCCATGGTGATGGTGATGCCGCCTTACCACGGCGCCACCATCCGCGTACCCGAAGCGCAAATCTACGAATTCTTTGCGCGTTTGTCGGATGGGCTGGACATTCCCATCATGATCCAGGATGCGCCCGTCAGCGGGACCGCCCTGTCGGTGCCCTTCCTGGCCCGCATGGCGCAAGAGATCAAGCAGGTCTCGTACTTCAAGATCGAAACCGCCGGCGCCGCTTCCAAACTGCGTGAGCTCATCCGCGTGGGCGGCGCGGCCATCGAAGGCCCCTGGGATGGCGAGGAAGCTATCACGCTCATGCACGACCTGGATGCAGGTGCCACCGGCGCCATGACCGGCGGCGCCTACCCCGACGGCATCCGCAAGATTGTCGACGCCCACGCCGCGGGCCGCCGTGACGAGGCCGCGGCCCTGTACCAGCAGTGGTTGCCCCTCATCAATTACGAGAACCGGCAAGGCGGCATCCTGACGGCCAAGGCCTTGATGGCCGAGGGCGGCGTCATCGCCTGCGAGGCCGGGCGCCACCCTTTCCCCGCCATGCACCCCGATACGCGTGCGGGCCTTATCGAGACCGCCAAGCGCCTGGACCCCCTGGTCCTGCGCTGGGGCAAGTGAACCTAGGACACCGCCATGACGATTTCCAAACACAACAACCTCATCAACGGCGAATGGGTTGCCACCGCCTCCTACGCACCCAACCTCAACCCCTCCAACCTGGCCGATGTGCTTGGCGAGTATGCGCAAGGGGATGCCGACCAGCTCAACGCAGCCGTGGCTGCCGCCCAAAAAGCCTTTCCCGCCTGGTCCACCAGCGGTATCCAGGCGCGCTCCGATGCGCTTGACAAAATCGGCAATGAAATCCTGGCCCGCAAGGAGGAGCTGGGCACCCTGCTGGCCCGCGAAGAGGGCAAGACCCGCGCCGAGGGCATTGGCGAGGCCGCGCGCGCCGGCAACATTTTCAAGTTTTTTGCCGGCGAGTGCCTGCGCCTGGCCGGTGAAATGCTGCCCTCCGTGCGTCCCGGCATTGGGGTGGAAATCACCCGCGAACCTTTGGGCGTCATCGGCCTCATCACGCCCTGGAACTTTCCCATGGCGATCCCCGCCTGGAAAGTGGCGCCGGCCCTGGCCTATGGCAACTGCGTGGTCTTGAAGTCGGCCGATCTGGTGCCGGGCTGTGCCTGGGCGCTGGCCGACATCATCCACCGCAGCGGCATTCCGGCCGGTGTGTTCAACCTGGTCATGGGGCCGGGCCGCGTGATTGGGGACGCCCTGGTCAACCACCCCGGCATCGCCGCCATCAGCTTCACCGGCTCCGTCGGTGTGGGGCAACGCATTGCCCAAAGCTGCGCGGCCAACATGAAGAAGGTGCAGTTGGAGATGGGCGGCAAGAACCCGCAAATCGTGCTCGACGATGCGGACCTGAACGGCGCGGTGGAACTCTGCGTGCAAAGCGCGTTTTACTCCACCGGCCAGCGCTGCACCGCGTCCAGCCGCCTCATCGTCACCGACCGCATTTACCCCGAGTTCATTGCCGCCATGCAAAAACGCATGGCCGCCATCAAGGTGGGCGACGCCTTGCAAGCCGGGATCGACATTGGCCCTGTTGCTTCACAAGCCCAGCTGGAGCAAGACCTGTCCTATGTGGAAATCGGCAAGGCCGAAGGCGCCACCCTCGTCGCCGGTGGGGAACGCCTGCAACGCGACACCGAAGGCTTCTACATGGCCCCCGCGCTGCTGGTGGACAGCACCGCCGCCATGCGCATCAACCGCGAAGAAATCTTTGGCCCCGTGGCCAGCGTGATCCGCGTGAAGGATTACGAGGAAGCCCTGGCCGTGGCCAACGACACACCGTTTGGTTTGTCCGCCGGCATTGCCACCACCTCGCTCAAATACGCCACCCATTTCAAACGCCATTCACAGGCCGGCATGGTCATGGTGAACCTGCCCACCGCCGGCGTGGACTACCACGTGCCATTTGGCGGCCGCAAGGGCTCCAGCTATGGTTCGCGGGAACAAGGCAAGTACGCGCAGGAGTTTTTCACGGTCGTGAAAACCTCCTACGTGATGGGCTAAGGGGCTGGCGCGGCGGGTATGCACATGGACACTGAACCGAGCTGCGTCGGCATCGACTGGGGCACCACGCACCGGCGGGCCTACGCCCTGGACGCCCGAGGCGCTTGCACTGCCACCTACGCCGACAACGAGGGTGCGCTGGCCTGCAGGGGCCGTTTCCCCGCAGCCTTGGACACGGCCTTGCAAGGCCTGAACACCACCCCCACGCGCGTGCTGATGTCCGGCATGGTGGGCAGTGCGCTGGGCTGGCAAGAGGTGCCCTACCTGGATGCCTCGGTTCCCCTGGATGCGCTGTGGAAACACCTGCGTCCGGTGAACGATGCGCCAGGCCCCTATGCCACGCTGATCGTGCCGGGCTACTGCGTGCGGGGGCCGGCAGGGCAGCCCGATGTGATGCGCGGTGAGGAAACCCAGTTGCTGGGAGCCCTCACGCTGGGGCACCACAGCGGCTGGTTTGTGCTGCCGGGCACCCACAGCAAATGGGTCGAGCTGGACGCGGGCCGCATTGTGCAGTTGCGCACTTACATGACCGGAGAGCTGTTTGAGCTTCTGGGGCGCCAGGGCACACTGGCCGCTGCCGCAGGCACCGGCGCGCCGGTATGGGACGACGCCGCCTTTGCAGACGGCGTGCACGCCGCAGGCCACGGCGCCCTGAGCCACCAGCTTTTTGGCTGCCGGGCACGCGTGGTCTGTGGCGACATGCCCGCCAGCAGCAGCAAGGCCTACCTCAGCGGCTTGTTGATTGGCAGCGAGCTGCATGACGTGTTGCACCAATCGGCACCCTCGGCCACGAACTCGACCTTTCAATTGATTGGTTCGGTGGAGCTTGCCAAACGCTACCAGGCCGCGGCCTCCCTGTTGGGCCTGGCCCTGGAGGTGATTGACGCCCAGGCCGCCTTCATCGGGGCCATGGCCCAGCTTCACGCCCGTGGGAAAACACTGTGAAAACTGCACAAACGTTATTGCAAGAAGCCCGCAACATGCCCCTGGTCGCCATCCTGCGCGGCCTGGAACCTGCCCACGCGGTGGCGGTTGGCGAGGCCTTGTTCGAGAGCGGTTTTCGCACCCTGGAAGTGCCGCTGAACCGCCCCGGCGCCCTGCAGTGCATCGAGCTTCTGGCCCGCGCACTCCCCAGCGATGCGCTGGTGGGCGGCGGCACCATGCTGACGGTCGCCGATGTGGATGCCGTGCACGGCGCGGGGGGCCGCTTGATGGTGTCCCCGAACTGCGACGTGCGTGTGATCGCGCGCGCGGTCGCGCTGGGCATGCTGTGCGCCCCCGGCGTGGCCACGCCCAGCGAGGCCTTTGCCGCGCTCCAGGCAGGCGCCCATGTGCTCAAAATTTTCCCGGCGGAGATGGTTGGCCACCAGGGGCTGAAGGCACTGTTATCGGTCCTGCCTTCAGGGACTGATGTGTGGCCCGTGGGCGGTATCACGCCAGACAGTCTGCTGCCCTGGAGAAGGGCTGGCGCCACCGGGTTTGGCATTGGCAGCCAGCTGTACACGCCAGGCACGACTGCCGCCGAGGTTTTGGCAAAAGGGACTTTTTACGTCCAGGCTTGGTCGAACGCCTGCCACTGAGAGGTCCGGTTTTCGGCTCTGATTGGGAGGAGCTGCTGTGCGCGTGTATCCATATTTGGATCGCGTGAATGCGGGGTGAGGATATACCCTAGGTTGCCGCAAAATTGTCGCAATTGGACAAATAAAAGTCGTTTTTCCGGGATTCAATACTAGCCATGACGATAGCATGGTCTATTCCCTGAGAGGCAATCGCCATTTTTCAGGTTCTATTGCCTACCGTCTTGTCAACCGAGAGGATACATAGTGGCTGAGAAAATTGTTGTCAAAAATCTCTATAAGGTTTTTGGATCGGACCCCGCCCTTGCCATGAAAATGCTGAAAGAGGGTCAGGGAAAGGACCATATTTTTCAGCAGACGGGCATGGTGACGGGGGTGATCAATGCCAATTTCCACGTCAATGAGGGGGAAATTTTTGTTCTGATGGGACTTTCCGGCTCCGGGAAATCCACGCTGATCCGTTTGCTGAATCGTTTGGTGGAGCCCACCCACGGGCAAATCATGGTGGGGGGCCACGATGTGGCAACCATGAGCAACAAAGCATTGGTGGAATTGCGCCGCAAGGATTTGGCCATGGTGTTCCAGTCCTTTGCACTGTTGCCGCACCTCTCCGTTTTGAGCAACACCGCTTTTGGTCTGGAGGTGGCGGGCGTGGGCCGCAAAGACCGCGAACTGCGTGCCATGGAGGTGCTGGACCAGGTAGGACTCAGGGCCTTCGCCCACAAGTACCCGGCGGAGCTGTCGGGCGGAATGCAGCAGCGTGTGGGTTTGGCGCGGGCGCTGGCGGTGGACCCCTCGTTGATGCTGATGGACGAGGCGTTTTCCGCGCTGGACCCGCTCAAACGCACGGAGATGCAGGAGCTGCTGCTCAAGCTGCAAAGTGAGCAGCAAAGAACGATTGTGTTCGTCTCGCACGATCTGGATGAGGCGTTTCACATTGGCGACCGGATCGCCATCATGGAAGGCGGGCGCATTGTGCAGATCGGCACACCGGACGAAATTTTGCGCAACCCTTGCGATGCCTATGTCCGGGCTTTTTTCAAAGGCGTGGATGTGCAGAAGTACCTGGTGGCCAAAGACGTGGCACGCACCGATGCGACGCTGGTCATTCGCCCTACGACAGATATCAGTGCAGACTTTGCCAGGGCCATTGAACGGCTGCGGGAGATGCGGCGCAACTATGCCTTTGTGGTGGCGGACGACGGCGCTTTGCAAGGCACGGTGTCCATCGATTCGATGTTGCTCAGCCTTCAAACAGGGGGGGATCTGATGGCCCATGCCTTGCTCGACGGGATCGGGTCGGTCCACGAAAGTCTGAGCCTGCGGGATTTGATCGGGCGTATCGTCAAAAACCCGCATCCCTTGCCGGTGGTGAACAACGCGGGGCGCTACCTGGGGGCCGTGACCCAGACAATTTTGCTCAAAAAGATGGTGGAAGAGGAGACAGCGTATGAGTGATTTTCTGCCGCTTGGCGATTGGGTCAACCAGGGCGTCAAGTTTGTGATTGACAATGACGGTGGCATGCTGGAGCAACTCGGTTCAGGCATCGGTACGCTGACTGAGAATATTGAACTGGGCTTGCAGGCCCTGCCGGTCTGGGTGGTTGCTGCCGTTTTGATCGCGACCGGGCTGTGGCGCGTGGGCTGGAAGTTTGCCCTGTTTTGCCTGGCCTGCTGCGTGGTGATTGACGGTACGGGTTTCTGGCCGCAAACCATGGTCACGCTGGCCCTGATTATTTCCGCCACCTTCATCAGTCTGGTCATCGGTTTGCCGCTGGGCATCTGGGTTGCCAAGAAGGACCGGGTGGCGGCCATTGTTCGCCCCACGCTGGATTTCATGCAAACCATGCCCGCCTTTGTCTACCTGATTCCGGCCGCCATGCTGTTTGGCCTGGGCCGGGTTCCCGGCGTGTTGGCCACCGTGATTTTTGCCATGCCACCGGTGGTGCGGCTGACCAGCCTGGGCATTCGCCAGGTCAATAAGGAACAGGTGGAGGCCGGCATCACCTTTGGATGCACACCGATGCAGGTTTTGTTCAAAGTGCAGATCCCAGGCGCTTTGCCGTCCATCATGGCGGGCATCAACCAGACCATCATGATGGCGCTGTCCATGGTCATCATTGCCTCCATGGTGGGGGCGGGCGGGCTGGGCAATGATGTGCTGGCCAGCATCCAGCGCCTGGACATTGGCCTGGGGTTTGAGTCCGGTCTGGCGGTGGTTTTGTTGGCGATCATGCTGGACCGCATCACGGAAACCTTTGGCGCCCAAGGCGTTCGCCTTTCGCTGCGGGAGCGTTTGGGGTTTCGGGCCAAGCGCAGCAAGCTACCGATGTGAGTGCATGATCTTTGCGATAGTCGGCCTATTTTTGAAGGGGTAAATGCTATGGACTTGCCGTCAACGGGAGCCAAGGAACCGCTGCCGTTGCAGCGATTTGTTTTCCTGACGCTTCCCAATTATTCCCTCATTGCCTTGTCGAGCGCGGTGGATGCACTGCGCATGGCCAACCGCGTCGCCCAGCAAGAGGTGTATGAATGGACCCTGGCCACGCTGGACGGTCTTCCCGCAGCGGCCAGCTGTGGGCTTTCGCTGGCACCGACGGTGTCGATTGAAAACATGGGGCCTGCCAATATCGTATTTGTGTGCGGCGGCATCAACGTGGAGCAGGCGGTGACGTCCGAGCTGCTGGCGGCACTGCGCAGATTGGCGCAGCGCCATGTGGCCTTGGGTTCGCTGTGCACGGGCGGCTACGCCTTGGCCAAGGCAGGCCTGCTGGACAAATACAAAGCCGTGATCCACTGGGAAAATATGTCTGCCTTGCAGGAAAAATTTCCGCGGGTCATCTTCTCGGACCAGCTCTTCGCCATTGACCGCGACCGCTATACCTGCAGCGGCGGAATAGCCCCCCTGGACCTGATGCTCAAGATCATCAAGGACCATCTGGGCCGGGACATTGCGCCGATGATTTCCGAACAGTTCATTCTGGACCGGATCCGCAATGACCAGGACCGCCAGCATGTTCCGCTGCAGGCCCGCGTGGGCCTGTTCCATGAGAACCTGATTGAGGCCGCAGCGCTGATGGAGGCGAATATCGAAGAGCCTTTGTCGTTGGATGAAATCGCGGAGCTGGTGGGGGTTTCGCGGCGGCAGATTGAGCGCCTGTTCAAACGTTATGTGGGTGAAGTGCCGACCAAATACTATCTGGACATGCGTTTGCGGCGGGCGCGCGGTCTGTTGCTGCAAACCGCCATGTCCATCATGGAAATTGCGGTGGCCTGTGGCTTCCAATCCCCGCCCCATTTTTCCAAGTGCTACCGCAACATG
The DNA here is from genome assembly GCA_001770935.1 of Burkholderiales bacterium RIFCSPLOWO2_12_FULL_61_40. GTDB lineage: Bacteria > Pseudomonadota > Gammaproteobacteria > Burkholderiales > Burkholderiaceae_C > Allorhodoferax. The sequence continues at coordinate 61,769 of MESI01000026.1, forward strand.
TTTGGCCACACACCCAGTGCAGAACGGCAACACAGCCGCGAGAACACACTGGGAATCCAGGCGGCGGTGGCCTGCGCACCGGTCACCCAGTCCGCACAGGATTGCGCGGCCTGGGTATAAGTGGGCTGACAGTCCGCACATGGGACGCGTTTAGCGGAACACCACGGTTCTTCCCCCGTTCAAAAAGACGCGGTGCTCAATGTGAAAGCGTACCGCATTGGCCAGTGCCCGGCATTCAGAGTCGCGCCCGGCGGCGGCCAGTTTTTCCGGGGTGAAGCTGTGGTCCACGCGTTCGACAATCTGTTCAATGATGGGGCCTTCATCCAGATCGCCCGTGACGTAGTGCGCCGTGGCACCGGTCAGCTTGACCCCGCGTTCATGGGCCTGGTGGTAGGGCTTGGCCCCTTTGAATCCCGGCAAAAACGAGTGGTGGATGTTGATGGCCCGCCCGCGCAAACGGCGGCACAAATCGTCCGACAACACCTGCATGTAACGGGCCAGGACCACCAGTTCACTGTGGGTCTGGGTCACGATTTCCAGTAGACGGGCTTCCTGCCGCGCCTTGGTCTCGGGGGTAACCGGCAAGTGGATGTAGGGGATGTCGTGGGCTTGCGCCAGCGGCTGCAGATCCAGGTGGTTGGACACAATGGCCGCGATGTCCATTTTGAGTTCCCCTGTGTGGTGGCGGTACAGCAAGTCGTGCAGGCAATGGTCGAACTTGGACACCATGATCAACACCCTGGGCTTTTTTTCGCCATCGTAGATAGCCCATTCCATCTTCTCCCGGTCCGCGATCTCCGTGAATTGGTCGCGCAAGTCTTCCAGCGTGGGCGTCTTGTCGGGGTCGCCGTAAAACGTCACGCGGATAAAAAACTGGGCGCTCAACACGTCGTCGAACTGGTGCATGTCCGTGATGTAGCACTGGCGCGAAGCCAGAAAGCTGGACACTGCGGCGACGGTCCCCATGCGGCTTGCGCAAGACGCATTGAGAACATAGTGGGGCTTGCCTTCGAGAGGGATCTGCATGGAATTTCCGCTCCTGTTCGGTGAGAAAGGTCGTTGCTCGGTGCAAGGATGTCCTGCACCGTGGCTGCAGTTTAGGAAGCGCACCGTTTCAGAGTTGTCTGGCGGCGACGGTGTTTTCCGCTGGCGCGACGACGCCAGTTTCCCGCTGGGGTGCGCCCATCCATGCGGGTTTGCCTTGTCGTCTTTCGACAACCACAAGTCGCTAATCTGCCAGCTGTGGCGGGGGTGCACCCGTACCATTTTGCTCAGTTCAGTCCTCGTATCCGCAGGGATGAGGCACGGTATGTCAACACAGGAGTTCACCATGGCTGATGGTTTTGATGATGATCTGGATCTGAGTACGCTCAATGACGAGGATTTGACCGAGCAGGTGCACGATGACCTGTACAACGGCCTGCGCGAGGAGGTGGTGGAAGCAACCCGGATATTTCTGAGCCGGGGGTGGTCAGCCGACCGCGTGCTCAACGAAGCCTTGGTCGAAGGCATGCGCATCGTGGGGGTGGATTTTCGGGATGGCATTTTGTTTGTGCCCGAGGTCTTGTTGGCCGCCAATGCCATGAAAGGGGGCATGGAAATATTGCGGCCCCTGCTGGCGGAAACCGGCGTTGCACCGATTGGCAAAGTGGTGATAGGCACGGTCAAGGGCGATATCCACGACATTGGCAAGAACCTGGTTGGGATGATGATGGAAGGGGCGGGCTTTGAAGTGATCGATTTGGGGATCAACAACCCGGTCGAAAAATACCTGGAGGCACTGGAGCAGCACAAGCCCGACATCCTGGGCCTGTCGGCGCTGTTGACCACCACCATGCCGTACATGAAAGTGGTGATCGACACACTCAAGGAAAAAGGGCTGCGCGATGATTACATCGTGCTGGTCGGTGGCGCACCGCTGAACGAGGAGTTTGGCCGGGCGGTGGGTGCGGATGCCTATTGCCGCGATGCGGGTATTGCGGTGGAGACGGCCAAGACACTGATCGCGGCACGCCGCAGCGCCGCATTCGCCTAGGCCGCCACCATGGGCAACGCCAGCGCAACCTTGATCATTGCCTGCGGCGCCTTGGCCCATGAAATTGTGGCCTTGCGCAAGCTCAATAACTGGCCCCATCTGGAGGTGCAGTGTTTGCCCGCCGATTTGCACAACCACCCGGAAAAAATTCCGCAAGCGGTGCGTGAAAAGATCCGCGCCAACCGGGGGAGCTACGCATCCATGTTCGTGGCCTATGCGGATTGCGGCACCGGTGGCCTGCTGGATGCGGTGCTGGCCGAAGAGCAGGTGGAGCGGATTGCGGGCGCCCACTGCTACGAGTTTTTTGCCGGAAGCGCTGTTTTTGAGCGTTTGGCCGAGGCCGAGCCTGGCACTTTTTATTTGACCGACTTTTTGCTCCGGCACTTTGAGCGCCTGGTCATCCAGGGCCTGGGCATTGACCGGCACCCTGAGTTGATGGCCTTGTATTTTGGCAACTACCGCAAGCTGGTGTACCTGGCCCAACTGGAGTCTCCACACAAGATCGCGGACGGCCAGCGGGCGGCGGACCGATTGGGGCTTGTTTTTGAGTACCGGGTCACCGGTTATGGCGAGCTGGAACACAGCCTGCGGCGTGCGGGCGAAGGAGTGATTGCATGGCGAAACTGATCGTGATTTCCTGGCGCGACGTGCCGGCGCAAGTCCTGGTGAAGGCGGGGCGGGAAACGGCCAAGGTGCAGCTTTCGCACCGTTTTCAAGAGGCTGTGGACCGGGCCGCCATGCGTGCGGGCAAGGCCGGTTCAGCCGACTATCTGGCCGACTGGAAGCGTAGCGAGCCACGCCGTTGCGGAGACGATTTGCAGGCCGAGGCCGATGCCGAGGCCCGGAGCATTGAGGCACGTTATTCGGATGCGGACCTGCTGCGCTTGATTCGCGCCCATGGCTTGGAGGCTGCGCCCGGCCAAGCACCCGCAGTGGAACCTGAAAGTGAGGGCCTCTGATGTACGCCGTTCGCCGTTGGTCGGTGCGCCATGCAGCCGGTCTGGAGATTTTTTACCGCGGTTTCGAACGCGTTCTGGTCGCTCTGCATCCGCTTTGGCAGCGGATGGGCTATGGCCGTCTGGAGAAGCCCGTGGCCACCCTGGAGAAGGCGGTCAAAGGCTTTCTGTTTGACTGCCAGATGTGCGGCCAGTGCGCCTTGAGTTCCACTGGCATGTCCTGCTCCATGAATTGCCCCAAGAACCTGCGCAATGGTCCCTGCGGGGGGGTGCGGGCCAATGGACACTGTGAGGTTCAGCCGGACATGCGCTGCGTGTGGGTGGAAGCCTTTGAAGGCAGCCAGCGTATGCGAGAAGGCAAGGGCGCGATTCAGGTGGTGCAATTTGCGGTGGACCGCAGGCTGCAAGGGCGTTCCTCCTGGTTGCAAGTGGCGCGTGACAAGGCCGACAGCGTTGCAGCGGAGGTCTCATGAAATTCGAAGACGAACCGGTTCCTGGCTACCCCCTGCCCATCCTGCCCGGCCACACCTCGCCGGGGCGGCTGGAGCGGGTGCTGCGCAGTGGCGCCTTTGCGGTGACCTCGGAGCTGGACCCGCCGGACTCGGCCGATCCGCAGGATGTGTACAGCCGCGCCCGCGTGTTTGACGGCTATGTGGACGCCATCAACGCCACCGACGGCAGTGGCGCCAATTGCCATATGTCCAGTTTGGCGGTATGCGCGCTGCTGACCCGTATCGGTTATGCGCCGGTGATGCAGATCTCGTGCCGCGACAAAAATCGCATCGCCATCCAGGGCGATATTTTGGGCGGTGCGGCCATGGGGGTTGCCAACATGCTGTGCCTGACCGGTGATGGGGTGCAGTCGGGCGACCATCCCCAGGCCAAGCCGGTGTTCGATCTGGACTGCATGTCCTTGCTGGGCATTGGCCGCACGCTGCGGGACGATCACCAGTTTCAAAGTGGGCGCAAGGTCACTTACGCGCCGCGCGTTTTCCTGGGCGCCGCGGCCAACCCGTTTGGGCTGCCCTATGAATGGCGGGCGCAGCGTTTGGCCAAAAAGGTGGAAGCGGGCGCACAGTTCATCCAGACCCAGTATTGCTACGACGTGCCGCGCCTCAAAGTCTTCTTGCGAGAGATTGAGGATTTGGGTTTGTTGGGCAAGGTGTTCATCCTGGTGGGGGTGGGGCCGCTGCGCTCCGCCAAGGCGGCCGACTGGATGCGCACCCATGTGCCCGGCATTCACATTCCCGATACGGTCATCCAGCGCATGGCCGGAGCCCAAAAGCCCGCGCTGGAGGGGCGCCAGGTGTGCATCGATCTGATTCAGGAAATCCAGGACCTCAAGGGGGTGTCCGGTGTGCACGTCATGGCGTTTCGCCAAGAGGAAACCGTGGCCGAAATCATTCAGAAATCCGGGGTGCTCAAGGGCCGTGTGCCGTGGTACCCCGGCCGGGACAGCGACATTCAACTCAGGAAGGAAGCAGCGTGACAGACACCATCATCAGTTCGGCCACCAAGGAAGTCGTGATTGGCTTCGACCGCCCGTTCGTCATCATTGGCGAGCGCATCAACCCCACCGGCCGCAAGATCATGGCAGCCGAAATGCTGGAGGGTGATTTCAGCCGCGTCATCGCCGATGCACTGGCGCAAGTCGCCGCCGGAGCCCATATGCTCGATGTCAATGCCGGCATTCCCCTGGCCGACGAGCCGGGGCTGCTCGCCAAGGCCATTCAGTTGGTGCAGTCGGTGACCGACGTGCCCTTGTCCATCGACTCGTCCATCGTGGCGGCCCTGGAGGCAGGTTTGGCGGTTTACCAAGGCAAGGCACTGGTCAACTCCGTGACTGGCGAGGAAGACCGCCTGGAGGCGGTGCTGCCCCTGGTGAAGAAATACGGCGCCGCCGTGGTGGCCATCTCGAACGATGAATCCGGCATTTCGCAGGACCCCGATGTGCGCTTTGCGGTGGCCAAGAAAATTGTGGAGCGCGCCTCGGACTATGGCATCCCTGCCTGCGATATCGTGGTGGACCCCCTGGTGATGCCGATTGGCGCCATCAACCAGGCGGGTGTGCAGGTCATGCGCCTGGTGCACCGCCTGCGCACCGAGTTGAAGGTCAACACCACCTGCGGTGCCTCCAACGTGAGTTTTGGCCTGCCGGAACGCAACGGCATCAACGCCGGCTTTTTGACCATGGCGATTGCCTCAGGAATGACTTCCGCCATTACCAATCCCTTGCACGAAGAGGTGGTGCGGGCCTGCCTGGCGGCGGATGTGATGATGGGGCATGACCCCGATTGCATGCGCTGGATTCGCAAATTCCGTGCGGCACCAGAGGTGGGGGCTGATGGGGAAATGGGGCGGGGCCGACGTGAAGGTGGCAGCCGCAGGCGGCGCGAATGACACCGGTGCCCGAGTTTTCAGGGCCGAGCCCGTGAGCGCAGCCGACGCCCTGGTGGTGTTCACGCCCTCGGGGCGGCGGGGACGTTTTTCGCTGGGCACACCGGTGCTGCAGGCGGCCCGCTCGCTGGGTGTGGATATTGATTCGGTGTGTGGCGGCCGTGGCCTGTGCGGGCGCTGCCAGGTGCTGGTGTCGGAAGGCGAGTTTGCCAAACACGGGCTGGTGTCGCGCGCCGAACACCTTTCGCCCCTGGGGGCGGTGGAGCAGGACTACTGCAGCACACAGCCGATGGCGGCCGGGCGGCGCCTGTCGTGTGCGGCGCAGGTGCTGGGCGATGTGGTGATTGACGTGCCCTCCAGCAGCCAGGTGCACAAGCAGGTGGTGCGCAAAGAGGCGGAAAGCTACGCGGTGGAGCTGGACCCCCTGATCCGTCTGCATTTTGTCGATGTGCAAGAGCCGGACATGCACGACCCCTCCGGGGACCTGCGGCGGCTGGAAGATGCGCTGGAGTTTGAGTGGCGTTTGACCGACCTGGCTTGCGATGTGATCGTGTTGCAGCAGCTGCAGACCGCCCTGCGCAAGGGCGGCTGGAAGGTGACCGTGGCCGTGCATGCCGGCCAGCAGATTGTGGCGGTTTGGCCGGGATTCCGCGAGCATGTCTATGGCCTGGCCATCGACGTCGGCTCCACCACCATCGCCGCCCACCTGTGCGATTTGGCCTCGGGGGAAGTGGTGGCTTCAGCGGGGGTGATGAACCCCCAGATCCGCTTTGGCGAAGACCTGATGAGCCGGGTCTCCTATGTGATGATGAACCCGGGCGGCGAAAAGGAAATGACCGCTGCGGTGCGTGCGGCGCTCAATGGCCTGGCGCTAGACGTGTCCCGCCAGGCAGGCATTGCACCGCAGGATATTTTGGAAGCCACATTTGTGGGCAACCCCATCATGCATCACCTGCTGTTGGGGATTAACCCGGTCGAACTTGGGGGGGCGCCGTTTGCCCTGGCGACCGACCGCGCCATCACCCTGTGGGCGGTGGAGATTGACTTTGCCATTCACCGCAATGCACGCATCTACGTGCTGCCCTGCATTGCCGGCCATGTGGGGGCCGATACGGCGGGTGTCATCCTGGCCGAACGCCCGGACCTGTCCGACAAGATCACCCTGCTGGTGGATGTGGGCACCAACGCCGAAATCGTGCTGGGCAATAACCAGCGTCTGCTGGCCTGCTCCAGCCCGACCGGTCCCGCCTTCGAGGGCGCGCAAATCAGTTGCGGACAGCGCGCCGCTCCCGGTGCCATAGAGCGGGTGCGCATTGACCCGCAGACGCTGGAGCCGCGCTTCAAGGTGATTGGCTGCGATGTGTGGTCCGACGACCCGGCATTTGCCGCGGCGGTGGCCGGGACCGGGGTGACCGGTGTCTGCGGCTCCGGCATCATTGAAGTGCTGGCCGAGATGTACCTTGCGGGCATCATTCGACATGACGGTGTCATCAATGGGGAAATGGCGGCCCGCAACCCCCGCATCCAGGCCGATGGCCGCACCTTCTCCTACGCGCTGTACCCCGCCACGGGGTCAGCGCCCGCGCTCAAGGTCATGCAAAACGATGTGCGCGCCATCCAGCTCGGCAAGGCTGCGCTGTATGCCGGAGTGCGTTTGCTCATGGAAAAAATGGGCGTTGACAAGGTGGACCGTATCCGGCTGGCCGGTGCGTTTGGCAGCCACATCGATGTCAAGTACGCGATGGTTCTGGGCATGATCCCGGACTGCGCGTTGGACCAGGTCAGCTCGGCGGGCAATGCGGCAGGCACAGGTGCGCGTATTGCGCTGCTGAACCAGCGCGCACGCCGGGAGATCGAGCAGCTGGTGCGCCGGGTCGAGAAGGTGGAGACCGCCGTGGAGGCACGGTTCCAGGAGTTCTTTGTCGAAGCCATGGCCATTCCCCATCTGACAGCGCCCTTTGTCCACCTGCGGGAGGTGGTTGCACTGCCAGAGCGTGTGGGCGTGAGCGCCGAAGCCGGGGGGCGTGGTCGCCGTGCTTCGCGCAGAGGTGGACAGGGGGAAAGCATTCAGTAGGTACAACAAGTCTCATCAAGCATTGGCAATGCGTTCTGTGGTCATTGATGAAAATCGCGCGGTAGGTAGTTTTCTTTTAACAACGAGGAGTCAGCATGAAAGTGAAATTGGGTTCGAAGTTGATTGGCGCAGTGGCTGCTTTGGCGGCGCTGGCCGGGCAAAACGCCTTGGCTGAAGATGCCAGTTGCAAGACAGTGCGTTTCGCCGACGTGGGCTGGAGCGACATTGCCGCCACCACCGGCCTGGCTTCGGTGGTGCTGGAAGGGCTGGGGTACAAGCCCACGGTGACCATTGCCTCCATCCCGATTGCGTTTGCGGGCATGAAGAAGAAACAGATCGATGTGTACCTGGGCTACTGGAATCCTTCCCAGACGCCGATGATGGACCCCTTTGTCAAGGCGGGGGACATCAAGGTGCTGGAGACGCCCAATCTGGTCGGTGCCAAGTACACGCTGGCGGTTCCCACCTATTTGTATGACAAGGGCCTCAAGACCTTTGCCGACATTTCCAAGTTTGAGAAAGAGCTGCAGGGCCGGATTTATGGCATCGAGCCCGGCAACGACGGCAATGCCCTGGTGGCGGACATGATCAAGGAGAACAAGTTTGGTTTGAAGAACTTCAAGGTGATCGAGTCCTCCGAGGCGGGCATGCTGATCGAGGTGCAGCGGGCCGCCAAGCAGCAAAAGCCCATCGTGTTCCTGGGCTGGGAGCCGCACCCCATGAACGTGCAGATGAAGATGAGCTACCTGGAGGGCGGCGACGACGTGTTTGGTCCCAACCTGGGCGAGGCCAAGGTGTACACCGCCGTGCCGCCCAGCTACGAGTCGCGCTGCCCTAATGTCGCGGCATTTTTGAAAAATCTGCAGTTCAGCACCGACATGGAAAACCAGGTCATGGGGCCGATTCTGAAAAAGGTCAAGCCCAATACGGCGGCGCGTGATTTCCTGAAGAAAAACCCGGATGTCCTGAACAAGTGGCTGGCTGGCGTGAAGAGTTTTGATGGCAAAGAGGGCATTGCCGAAGTGAAAAATGCCCTGAAAATCTGAGGACTCCAAGCCAGCGCCGCTGCGGATCGGCATTGCTCAAGCGCAGCGGTGCTTGGGGGGATGGAGTGTTCTTTGTACTGACGGAAACAACATGAGCGAAATGACGGTCTTCAGCTGGGTGGACGGACAACTCTTGCAAGGTGGGGGCGAGCGGTTTGAAACGCTCAACCCCGCCACAGGACGGCCTTTCGCGCAGGTGCATGCGGCCAACGCGGCCGATGTGGAGGCCGCAGTGGCCTCTGCCCAGCGCGGTTTTGAGGTCTGGTCCGCCATGACGGGCGCCGAGCGCGGCCGCATCCTGTACCGCGCCGCACAGCTGCTGCGCTCGCGCAACGACGCTTTGGCTGCGCTGGAGGTGCAAGACTGCGGCAAGCCTTTGCAGGAAGCGCTGGTGGTTGATGTGCAAAGTGGCGCCGACTGCATCGAGTATTTTGCGGGCGCCGCGGCCACCTTGGGCGGCGCGCAGTACCCCTTGAAGAATGCCTTTGCCTATACCCGGCGTGAACCCCTGGGGGTGTGTGTGGGTATCGGGGCCTGGAATTACCCTTTGCAGATTGCCTGCTGGAAATCCGCCCCCGCGCTGGCCGCAGGCAATGCCATGATTTTCAAACCCTCGGAGCTGACGCCGGTTACGGCCCTGAAGTTGGCCGAGATTTACCTGGAAGCCGGAGTGCCGCCGGGGGTGTTCAACGTCTTGCAAGGGCAGGGCGAGACCGGCGCCCTGTTGGCGGCGCACCCCGGTGTGGCCAAGGTGTCCGTGACCGGCTCCATTCCCACCGGCAAAAAGGTGATGCAAACGGCGGCTGGCACGTTGAAGCGTGTGACCATGGAACTGGGTGGCAAGTCGCCCCTGCTGGTCTTTGAGGACGCCGACCTCGAACAGGCGGTGTCAGCCGCGATGATGGGCAACTTTTATACCCAAGGAGAGGTGTGCACCAATTGCACGCGGGTCTTCGTACAGCGGGGCCTGGCGGACCGGTTTCTGGAGCGCTTGCAAGAGCGCACCGCCTTGCTTCGGGTGGGCGACCCGATGGACCCGGACACCGAGGTGGGCGCTTTGATTTCGGCCGCGCACACCGCCAAGGTGATGGACTACATCGCCAGCGGCGTGGCCGAGGGTGCTACCTTGTCAGCGGGTGGGCAGCGGGTGGACGTGGCGGGCTTGGGCGGAGGCAATTTTGTGGCGCCCACGATTTTCTCCCACTGCCAGGACCACATGCGTATCGTGCGGGAAGAAATCTTCGGGCCGGTGCTGGCCCTGCTGGTCTTTGACGACGAAGACGAGGTGATACGCCGCGCCAACAACACCCGCTTTGGCCTGGCCGCCGGGGTGTTCACGCGGGACGGAGCACGCGGCCACCGGGTAGCCGCCCGGCTCAAGGCCGGTATTTGCTGGATCAACAACTACAACATCGCTCCTATCGAAATGCCGTTTGGCGGCGCCGGTGAGTCGGGCATAGGCCATGAAAACAGCATGGTGGCCATGGACCACTACACGCAGCTCAAGACGGTGTATGTCGAGCTGGGCGAGGTCGCTTGCAGCTACCGCTGATCCCATTTCCATACCGATGCGATATGTCGTTGCCCCTTCTTGTCGTGCTGAAGCACTGCCTGCGTCGGCGCGCCTCATCTCCCATCGATCTGAAAACGGAATGACCCCCAAATAATGACCATGAAAAAAGAAGAATTCGACTACATCATCATCGGTGCCGGTTCTGCCGGCAGTGTGCTGGCCCACCGCCTGAGCGAAGACCCCCAGGTCCAGGTCTTGCTGCTGGAAGCCGGACCGCTGGACCGCAACCTGTTCATCCACATGCCCTCGGGTTTTGCCTACCCGATGGCCAACCCGCGCTACACCTGGATGTACGAATCCGAGCCTGAGCCCTTTATGGACCAGCGGCGCATCCATTGCCCGCGCGGCCGGGTGATCGGGGGGTCTTCCTCCATCAACGGCATGGTCTACATCCGCGGCCATGCGCTGGACTACGACGGCTGGGCCCTGCGCCCGGGCCTGGAAAACTGGTCTTATGCCGATTGCCTGCCCTATTTCCGCAAGGCCGAAACCCGTGGCCAGGGTGGTGACGTCTACCGGGGCGACAGCGGGCCTCTGCACGTCAGCACCGGGCAGTGCCGCAACCCCTTGTACCCGGCTTTCATAGAGGCGGGGCGTCAGGCTGGCTACCCGGTCACGCAGGACATGAACGGCTACCAGCAGGAGGGTTTTGGTGCCATGGACATGACCGTGTACAAAGGCTGCCGCTGGAGCACCGCCATGGCCTACCTGCGCCCGGCCCTTAAGCGGCCCAACCTGAGGCTGCAAACCGAAACGCGGGTGAACAAGGTCTTGTTGGAGGGGCCGGCGGGTTCGCCCAAGGCGGTGGGTGTGGAGGTGGTCCACCAGGGCCAGGTGGCGCAGTGGCGCGCCGGTCGGGAGGTTATTTTGTGCGGAGGTGCTGTCAATTCACCGCAGCTGCTTCTGCTTTCGGGCATTGGCAACCCCGCGCAGTTGCAGCCGCTGGGCATTGAAGTCAAGGCGGCGCTGAAAGGGGTGGGGGAGAACCTGCAGGACCATCTGGAAACCTACGTCCAGTACGCGTGCAAGGAACCCATCACCCTGTATTCGGCGCTCAATCCGCTGGTCAAGCTCAAGATCGGTGTCGAGTGGCTTTTGTTCCAGACCGGTCTGGGGGCCACCAACCACTTTGAGTCCGGTGGTTTTATCCGCAGCGAGGCGGGGGTGAAGCACCCCGACCTGCAGTACCACTTTCTGCCCATGGCAGTGCGCTACGACGGCAAGGCCCCCGCCACCGGCCATGGCTTCCAGGCCCATGTGGGGCCGATGCGGCCCACCAGCCGGGGCCATGTCCGGCTGCGCAGCGCCAAGGCGCAGGACGCGCCCATCCTGCGGTTCAACTACATGAGCACCGAGCAGGACCGCAAGGAAATGCGGGCCGCCATCCGGTTGACGCGCGAGGTCTTTTCCCAAAGTGCCTTTGACCGCTTTCGCGGCGAAGAGCTGTCGCCGGGCCCGGCCGTTCAGACCGATGCGCAAATCGACGCCCATATCCGCGCCAGCGCCGAAACCGCCTACCACCCCTCCTGCTCCTGCCGCATGGGCACTGACGACATGGCGGTGACCGATGCGGCGGGCCGTGTCCATGGGGTGCAAAACCTGCGGGTGGTGGACGCCTCCATCATGCCCGACGTGGTCAGCGGCAACCTGAATGCGCCCACCATCATGATGGCGGAAAAAATGGCCGATGCCATCCGGGGGCGCAAGCCCCTGGCGCGCTCCACAGCACCGTTCTTTGTCCATCCGCACTACCCAACCCAGCAGCGCTGACCGGGCGGCCATGACAGACTCTGCGTGCCCCGTTGCGGCGCCTTCATTCGGCGGGCTGGCCTATTGGCCCGAAGCGCAGGCGGCGCAGCTGACCGCCCTGATGCGTGCCAACGCCCACTGCGGCGCCTATGCGGTGTTCGATGCCGACAACACCTCCTACCGCCACGACCTGATCGGTGCGCTGCTGCCCTTCATGGAGATGCAAGGGGTGTTGACGCGCGCGACCATGGACCCCGCGCTCCGGCTGATTCCGTTCAAGGACAGCGCCACCCACCAGGAGAGCCTGAACAGCTACTACCTGCGCCTGGGTGAGATCGACGACCAGGTGGCCTACCCCTGGGCCTCGCAGATTTTTGCGGGATTCACGCTCCGCCAGCTCAAGGCCCAGCTGGACGCGTTGATGGCCCATGGCCAGCCGATTCCAAGCCAGTGCTGGGTGGGGGAGCGGGTGGAGACCTTGCTGATTGACCCCCCGGCGCTGCTGCGCGGGCAGCAGGCGTTGTACCAGGCCCTGAGGCACCATGGCATCGCGGTGTATGTGGTCAGCGCGGCCAGCGAGGAACTGGTGCGCATGCTGCTGTCGGACCCGCAGTACGGCTACCACGTCCAGCCGGAAAACGTGATTGGTGTTTCGCTCCTGCTGCGGGACCGGCGCAGCGGCAGCATCACCACGGCGCGCAAGCAGATCGCCGAAAACCGCTACCACCCCCACGATTTGCTGGACCACGAAATGACCGCCACCCTGTGGGCGCCCCTGCCCTGGTACGAGGGCAAGCAGGCCGCCATTCACACCTATGTACACCCCTGGAAAAAGCCGGTTCTGGTGGCGGGGGACACCCCTGAGAGCGACGGGCCCATGCTGTTTCGGGGGCCGGACGTGGAACAGGGCGCCTTGCGCCTGTTTGTGTCCCGCTCCGATCATGCGCTGCAAAAAATCCAGCACCTGCAGGCCCAGCATGCTGCCGCACAAAGTGCGCAGGGCCTGACGGTGAACGCCCAGCACAACTGGGTGGTGGTCACGCCCGAACAAATTCAGTGACTGGGTGCGCCAGCACCCGGCCGCGCCCAAGCCTTTCGCTCCAACCCCAGCCTTTTCCATGACTGCCATGCACCCCTCCGCTTCCAACCGTTTCTCCCAACTCCTGGCCTCACGCCCCTGGCTGCTGGCCGATGGCGCCACCGGCAGCAACCTGTTTGAGGTCGGGCTGGTCTCGGGCGATGCACCGGAGCTGTGGAACATCGACCATCCCGAACGCATTGCCGCGCTGCACCGCAGCTTTGTGGAGGCGGGCGCAGACATCTTGCTGACCAACAGCTTTGGCGGCACCCGCTACCGCCTGAAGCTGCACCAGGCCGAGCACCGGGTGGCCGAGTTGAACACCGCGGCGGCGCGCATCGCGCGTGGGGTGGCCGACGCCAGTGGCCGCACGGTGGCCGTGGCGGGCAGCATGGGGCCTACCGGTGAAATCATGGAGCCGATTGGAGCCTTGACCTTCGACCAGGCCCAACAAGCCTTTGCCGAGCAGGCCAGCGCCTTGGCGCAAGGCGGGGTGGACGTGCTGTGGATAGAAACCATGTCTTCGCGGGAGGAGGTGGAGGCGGCCGTGGCGGGCGCGGCCACGGTGGGCCTGCCCATTGTTTGCACCCTCAGTTTTGACACCAATGGCCGCACCATGATGGGCCTGTCGCCCAGTGACTTCGCTGGCATCGAGAAAACCCTGGCACCCAGGCTGGCCGCGTGCGGCACCAACTGCGGGGTGGGCGCGGCCGAGGTGGTGGCCTGCATCCACAACCTGGCACAAGCCGCCGGGCCCGACGTGGTGCTGGTGGCCAAGGGCAACTGCGGCATACCGCAGTACGTGGATGGCGCCATTTGCTACAACGGCACGCCAGAGTTGATGGGCGTCTATGCCCGCATGGCACTGGACGCCGGGGCGCGCATCATTGGCGGTTGCTGCGGCACCTCTCCCCGGCACCTGCGGGCCATGCGCGAGGCGCTGGACGCCCACACCCCGGGCCCCGCCCCGGAGCTGGACGCCATCGTCGCCACTTTGGGTGAGGTGTCGGTCGGCGCACGCGCCCAGTGGGGTGGTGAACTCAGCCGCTTGGGCGGCGCGGCGGCGGGCGCCAACCTGAAGCGCGGCAGCGGACGCCGCTCGGGTGGTGTTTTGCTATAAATTTAGGAGCTGCTTACGCTTATCCAGTATGCCGAAAAGGCCTAAAAGGCTGTTGAGTTTCGGAGTAAAACCTACTCCAGCACCAGCAGGCTGTCGTGCGAAAAGCCCAGGGTGACCGGTGCGCCGCGCTGGGGTAGCACCAGGTTCGGGTCGTTGAACACGTCCAGCGAGATGACCGCTTCCTCCAGGCGTGCCCGGATGCGCACGATGGCACCCAGGAAGTTCACTTCTTCGACCGTGGCGGCCAGCGAGTTGCGCCCCTGCTGGGGCGCTTCAAAGGTGATGGCTTCGGGGCGGATGGCCAGCGCCCGGTTTTGCCCGGCTGCCATGCCTGCCGCTTTGTTGGAAGTGACCAGGCTTTGCCCACCCACGGCAATGCGCCCGGTGCCAGCATCGGTGACAACGCCCTGGAGCAAGTTGAGCGTGCCGACGAAGGACGCCACAAAGCGGGTGCGGGGAAAGTTGTACACCTCACTGGGGCTGCCGATTTGCTCCACCCGGCCTTCGTTGAGTACCACGATGCGGTCCGAGATGGAGAGGGCTTCTTCCTGGTCGTGGGTGACAAAGATGGAGGTGATGCCCAGCTCGCGCTGCAGCGCCCGTATCTCTTCACGCAGGGAGACGCGGATCTTGGCGTCCAGTGCCGACAAGGGCTCGTCCAGCAGCAGCACCTGGGGTTGGTTGGCCAGGGCCCGCGCCAGCGCCACCCGCTGCTGCTGCCCGCCGGACAACTGCCAGGGGTAGCGCCCCGCCAGGGGCTTGAGCTTGATCAGCGCCAGCATTTCTTCCACCCGGTGGTCGATTTGCGCTTGCGGCATTTTGGCCACTTTCAGGCCAAAGCCGATGTTGTCGGCCACGGTCATGTTGGGGAACAGCGCATAGGACTGGAACACCATGCCGATGTTGCGCTGATTGGTGGGCAGGTGGGTGACGTCGCGCCCGTCAAACCGGACCAGCCCTGCAGAGGGTGATTCAAAGCCCGCCAGCATGCGCAAAATGGTCGTCTTGCCGCAGCCCGACGGGCCCAGGAAGGTGATGAACTCGCCACGCTCGATGTTCATGGTGAAGTCATGCACCACGGTGAGTTTGTCAAAGGATTTTTTTAAATTGGATATTTCAAGGAATGCCATGGCCGGGTCTCATTTTTTGTGGTTTTTTGGGGGCAGGGTCAAGAGTTGCTGGCGGGCGGCGCGCGCCGTGTGCTGGCGTTGCGGCCGAACAGCTGGATCAAGCCCATAGAGGCCCAGGTGATGAGGAAGGCGATGACGGCCAGCGCAGAGGGCTCGTAGGCCTTGTTCGCGCCCATCAGTTGCAGGTAGGGGCCAAAGGCCGGGCGGCTCAGCAAGCTGGCCATGGTGAATTCCCCGATAACCACCGCAAACGTCAGGAAGGCGCCCGACAGGATGGCCGAGCTGATGTTCGGAAAGATCACCTTGAACAGGATCGTGGCGCGGTTGGCACCCAGCACCTCGGCGGCCTCGGTCAGGGTGCGCACGTCAATGGCGCGCAAACCGGTATCGACCGAGCGGTACATATAGGGCAGGGACAGCGTCACGTAGCTGCACACCAGCAGAAAATCGGTGGCCGTTTCGTTGCCGGTGAGCGGCAGGTAGGAGCTGCTGTTAAAGAGGCGCAAATACCCGAACACGATGACGATGGCCGGAATCACCAGCGGCAGCAGGGTGATGAATTCCACCAGCGGGCGCAGCTTGGGCAGGCGCAACTGCACCCAGTAGGCGGTGGGCGCCACCAGCAGCACACCCAGCACGATGGTGATGGCGGCCATCACCATGGAGTAACCAAAGGTGGCCTGAAACTGCGGGTCGGCAAACACCGCCCGGTAGGCGTCGAAGCTGTATTCGCCGCGGCGCATGCGCAGGCTGAATTCAAAGGTGGCGATGAGCGGAATCAGGAAATAGCTTGCGCCCACAATGAACGCAATCCACGCTCCCAGACGTGAGGTGGATTTCATGTGCGCCCCCGCTCGGATTGGCTGCGCAGCCACATGTAGCCCGCATTGGAGATGCCGGTGATCACGATCATGCCCAAGGCCAGCGCATAGCCCAAGTTGGGGTTGTGCAGCACATCGCCGCGTATCTGCGCAAACAGCAAGATGGGCACAATATTCAGGGAACTGCCTGTCAAGGCATAGGCGGTGGCCACCGCGCCAAAGGCATTGGCAAACAGCAGCAGCATGGCACCCAGAATGCTGGGCCACAAAACCGGCAAGGCCACATAGCGCCAGTACTGGAATGCGGTGCCGCCCAGGCAGTCGCACGCTTCTCTCCACTCGCGTTTGATGCCCTCCAGCGCGGGCGTGACGATCAGCACCATCAAGGGGATTTGAAAATACAGGTAGGTCAGCGCCAGCCCGGCAAAGCTCAGGACACTGAAGCCGGTGGAATACAGGTCGAACCCCAGAAACTTCTTGAACAATACCGTCACCAGCCCCACCCTTCCCAGTGTGGCCAGGAAGGCAAATGCCAGGGGCACCCCGGCAAAGTTGGAGGCCACCCCGGAAAAGGTCATGAGTGTGGGGCGTATCCATGCGGGCAGCTTCCCCAACACCGCCGCCCAGGCCAGCAAGAAGCCCAGCAGCCCGCCCCCCAGGGCGGACGCGGCGCTGATCTTGATGCTGATCCAGTAGGCGCTCACCACGTTGTCTTCCAGCAGACCCCGAATGTTGGCGAAGGTGAAGCCACCCTCGGCATCCTGAAAGGCCCCCACCATGAGGTAGCTGGTGGGCAAAATCAGAAACAGCAGGGCGAACAGAAAGAAGGGGAGAACCCCGATCCAATTCCAGTTGCGCCCACGGCTTTCGGGGTGGGTGGGGATGGTTTGCATGGGCGCAATCAAGGGCAGTGTTGTGGGTAAATTACTTCACCGTCGCACCCACCACCTGGTCCCATTGTTTTCCAATGATTTCCTTGTAGGCGGTTTGTTGCTCCAGTGTGGGGAACAGGGCCTTGGCATACCCTTCGGCGGCGGGCAATTTGTCCATCATGGCCTTGGGGATCAGCTTCTTGCTGACCAGGTCGTTGAAGCGAATCGGATGGCAGTAGCCGTTGAGCCATGCCAGTTGTCCTTCATCCGAATACAAATACTCCATCCACAACTTGGCTGCGTTGGGGTGGGGCGCATAGGCGCTGATAGCTTGCACGTAGACGCCTGCCACAACACCTGATTTAGGCACCACCACGGCCACTTTGGGGTTGCCATTGAGGGCATCGCGATCGGCCAGGGCGTTGTAGTCCCAGCGAATCACCACCGGTGTGCTGCCCTGCGCCAGGGAGGCGGCTTTGCCGATGACCGGAACAAAGTTGCCCGCCTTGTTCATGTCCGCAAAGTATTTAAGGCCCGCGGTGCCGGCTTTGGTAGCGTCGCTTCCTGCCGTGCTGGCGCCAGCGGCATACACGCTTTGGATGGCCTGGTTGGCGGTGCGCGGGTCACCGGCCAAGGCCACTGCATTGCGGTACTCCGGCTTGAGCAGATCACTCCAATCGGAGGGAACTTTGCTGATGATGTCGGTGTTGACCTGGAATGCAAGCACCCCGTAGTAGTCACCATACCAGTAACCTTCCGCGTCCTTGGCGGAGTCTGGAATCGTGGCCCAGTTGGCGACCTTGTAGGGCTGCAGCAGCCCCGCCGCTTTGGCCTGTGGCCCGAAGGACAGGCCCACGTCAATCGTGTCGGGGGCCTGGGGGCCTTTGTTGTCTTTGTTGGCCTTGATGGCTTCGAGCTCGTCCCCCGAACCGGCATCGGGGTTGAGTTCGTTGACCTTGATGCCGTACTTGGCCTTGAATGCATCAATCACCGCGCCGTAGCCACACCAGCTGCGCGCCAGCGCAATCACGGTGAGTTGTCCTTCCGCTTTGGCTGCGGTGACGAGGGCTGCGGACTGTGCAAACGCGTGGGGCGCTGCGCAAACCGCCAGGGCGGCTGCGGCCAAAACGCGCAATGGTTGGGCTGACATATTTCTGTTCCTTCAAGTTGGAATTAAGGGAGTTTGAAAAGAAACGACATGCTGCAAATGCACGCTGGGGCCACCCTGTGAAGCGCTCTGTTTTTTGCATCCGATGGGGATTCCGTCATCCATTCAAGTGATTCAGAATATCGCAAATGCATGACAATTTCGGGTCTTATTTGTGACGGTTTTCTTGGTGTTTTCCCTTGGACTTTTTTGGTGCATTTTTGGGGTGGTCGCCAATGAAGAAACGGTGGTCGTGCATGCGATTGCACGGGTTTCTGATGTCTGTTGGTGAAGCGAAAAAAAGGGTCTATTGCCGGGGCTGCAGGGCGAAAAAACAGGAAGACTTTAGGCGCAAATATCTTCATTAAAGATGGGTTGATATTTAATACCAGTTCATGTATATTTGTGCGTATGCTCAGCAAAGAAAAACCTCTCGAATGGATCGGCAGCAGCCACAAAGACCTGTTGGCCTTGCCTGCGGATATTCGACGGGTTTTTGGCTTCGCTTTGTCGTTGGCGCAGGCCGGTGACAAACACGACGCTGCAAAAGTGCTCAAGGGTTTTGGTGGTGCAGGGGTGCTTGAGGTGGTGGAAGACGATGTGGGTGGCACCTACCGTGCCGTGTACACCGTCAAGTTTGCCGAGGCAGTGTTTGTCCTTCACTGCTTCCAGAAGAAAAGCAAGCGCGGTATCGCCACGCCGAAGGAAGACATGGACATCATTCACGCAAGGCTAAAAATTGCCGAAGCGTTTGCAAAGGAGTTGCGGAAATGAAAACTCGACTGATTAATGGCGTTGAAGTGCATCGTGGTTCCGGCAACGTATTTGCCGACCTTGGTCTGGCGGATGCCGAAAAGCTAAAAATCAAAACGGGCTTGGTCATCGCGATCAGAAAAGCCATGCGCAGCCTTGGCCTGACGCAACAAGAAGCCGCTAAACGGATGGGCATCACACAGCCCAAGGTCTCCGACATGATGCGTGGTGACTTTTCCAATCTGTCGGAACGCAAGCTGATGGACTGCCTGACGCGGTTGGGCTACGACATTGAAATCAGTGTGCGACCTGCAAAGGCAGAAATTGGGCACTTGATGCTGGCTGCGGCTTGATTTTCTTCGGAGAAAAATGCGTGCTTCCAAGAAGGGTAGATCGCTTTATTCAAAAAGGTGCCAAGGGAAACTGATTTTTCTCACCACGACCCCGCCTCCACATGGATGGAGACCTCGCAGTCTTCAAATATTTCCAGCTTGGCAATTCTCACGCGCACGCCCAACACGCCGGGAAGTTGCAGCAAGCGATTGGCCAGTTTTCCAATCAGACTTTCTAGCAAATTCACATGCTCTGCAGTGCACTCGTTGATGATGATCTGGCGCACTTTGCGGTAGTCCAGCACATGGCCTATATCGTCATCCCGGGGTAGCAGTGGCTGTGCGCCCAGGCTGAGTTCCGCGTCCACTTCAATCGGCTGCGGTGCGGTTTTTTCATGCTCCAGAATGCCCAGGTTGGCGGCAAAGCGCAGGCCCTTGAGTTTCAGGATTTGGTGGGTGGATGTGGTGTGCATGGGGCGGGTCCGTTGGGGCGTGCAAAGGCGCGGCGCATGGAGCATGCACCGGCCTGTGTGTGGCAGCGTCTGGTCTAAATGTTGGAGTCTGCAAACGCCGCCTTGCGGCGGTTGACATAGTCCAGCACGGCTTCGTCCACCGCCACGTCCAGGGGCGGCGCTTCGTATTCCGCCAATTGTTTTTTCCACATCGCATTGGCCCGCGCCGTCAGGTCGCGCGAGCCTTCGGCTTCCCACTGCTCGAAGCTGTTGTTGTCGGTGATGGGGGAGCGGTAAAAGGCACTTTCGAAGTTGGCCTGGGTGTGGGCACAGCCCAGGAAATGTTTGCCAGGCCCGACCTCGCGGATGGCGTCCATGGCCTGCCCGTTTTCAGACATGTCCACTCCGGCCAGCAAGGTGTGCATCATGCCGGCCTGGTCCACGTCCATGATGAATTTTTCGTAGCCCATGGACAAGCCGCCTTCCAGCCAGCCCGCCGTGTGCAGCACAAAATTGACCCCGCCCAGGCAGGTGGGCAGCAGGGTGTTGGCGGCCTCCGATGCGGCCTGCGCGTCGGATATCTTGGAGCCGCACAAACCACCGCCCGAACGGAATGGCACGCCCAGGCGGCGAGCCAGTGCAGCCATGACATACAGCACCAAAGCGGGCTCGGGGGTGCCAAAAGTGGGGGCGCCGGACTGCATGGAAATTGACGAGGCGAAACTTCCCATCACCACCGGCGCACCGGGGTTGACGAGCTGCACAAAGGCCATACCTGCCAGGGCCTCGGCCAGGGTTTGCGCCGCCGTGCCGGCCACGGTCACCGGCGACATGGCGCCCGCCAGAATAAAGGGCGTGATGATGGTGGCCTGGTTGGCGCGGGCGTACACCTTGGCGGCGCCCAGCATGGTTTCGTCGAAGGTCATCGGCGAGTTGGCGTTGATCAAATTGATCACCACCGTTTTGGGCCGGCCCGTCAGCGGGTCCATATAGGCGTCGCCGAACAGGAGCTTGGCCATCTCCACGGTGTCGTGGGCACGGTCGGGGTGGGTGACGGAGCCCATGAAGGGTTTGTCGCTGTACTTCATGTGCGAGTACACCATGTCGAAGTGGCGTTTGTTCACCGGCAGGTCCACCGGCTCGCAGATGGTGCCGCCCGAATGGTGCAGCGAATTCGCCATGTAGGTGAGCTTGACGAAGTTGCGGAAGTCTTCGATGGTTGCGTAGCGGCGCCCCCGCTCCAGGTCGCGCACAAAGGGTGAACCGTAGGCCGGTGCAAACACCGTGTTCTTGCCGCCTATGACCACGTTGTGCGCCGGGTTGCGGGCGTGCTGTGTGAACTCGCGGGGGGCGGAGGCCTGCACCAGGCTGCGGCACAGGCCGCGGGGGAAGCGTACACGCTCTCCTTTGACATCGGCCCCGGCGGCTTTCCATATCTCCAGGGCTTCGGCGTCATCCCGAAAATCGATGCCCACCTCTTCCAAAATGGTGTCGGCGTTGCGCTCGATGGTTTGCAGGCCTTCCTCGTCCAACACTTCGAAGTAGGGGATTTTGCGGGTGATGTAGGGAACGGACTGGCTGCTGCGTGCGGTGCGCGCGGCCCGTTTGGCATCGCGCCCGCCACCCGCCCTGCGGCTGCGTGGGGCCTCGGCTGCTGCCTGCACTTGTTCGTCTTGCATACGGTGTCTCCAGAGCAATGGTCAGGCGGCAAAAATGGCCTGAAGTAGCGACGCCCATTTGTATGCACACGCCAAGCGTCTGCCGGGCCGTTGCGAGGGCATGTCGCACATGGGTTCACGGCAGTCGTTTTGGTGGCCATGGGCTGCGGGGCATGCGGTCTAGGATTCGCCCGGTTCATACAACGCTGACACACAGGATGATTCATGGTTGCAAAAATAATCGATGGGCATGCAGTTGCGCGCCAGGTTCGGGATGAATGCCGGGAACTGACAAAGGCATTGGCCACGCGGGGGGTGGTCCCCGGCTTGGCCGTGATCATGGTGGGTGACAACGCGGCCTCCAAGGTCTATGTCGCCAACAAAACCAAGGCCTGTTCCGAAGTGGGGCTGAAGTCCACGGTGTACAGCTTTGACGCCGACACGCCGGGCAGCGTGGTCGAGGCCGAGATTCGGCGCTTGAACGAAGACCCGCAGGTGCACGGCATCTTGGTGCAACTGCCGCTGCCTGCCCATTTTGACGCCCGGCGCGTGCTGGGGGCGATCTCCAGCGACAAGGATGTCGATGGTTTTCATCTGTACAACGTGGGTGCCCTGGTGCAGGGCGAAACCGTCTTTCCGCCCTGCACCCCTTACGGCGTGCAAAAAATGCTGGAACACGAAGGCATTGCGGTGGAGGGGCAAAACGTGGTGGTGGTGGGGGCGAGCAATATTGTGGGCAAACCCATGGCCCTGATGCTGATGCAAAAAGACGCCACGGTGTGTATATGCCACGCCAAAACGCGGGACCTGGCCCAGTTCACCATCCTGGCGGACATTCTGGTGGTGGCGGCGGGACGCCCCAACCTGATCGTTCCGCAGATGGTGCGCACCGGCGCGGTGGTGATTGACGTGGGCATCAACCGCCTGCCCGACGGGCGTCTGGTGGGGGATGTGGACTTTGAGGGGGTACGGCAAAAGGCCTCCTACATCACGCCTGTGCCCGGAGGCGTGGGGCCGATGACCGTCACCATGCTGGTTTACAACACCGTCCAGTCGGCGCAGCGGCATTCGCTGCACTGAGCTTGTCGCGAACAGCATGCCGGGCGTCGTAATGCGGACACCAAGACACGGCTGTCTCTCCACAATGCAGGCACATCCAAGACGCTTTCTGCGCACTTTGAATCACTGGGGTTCACGCGTTGGCAAGTGCACAACACAAGGTGAAATATGGGTTTGATGACACCACTGCATGAATTCGATCCAGAGCTGGGTGCCGCCATGGCCGCCGAGGTCCGCCGCCAGCAGGACCACCTGGAGTTGATCGCCTCCGAGAACTACACCAGCCCGCGCGTCCTGCAGGCGCAGGGCAGTGTGCTGACCAACAAGTATGCGGAAGGGTATCCCGGCAAGCGCTACTACGGGGGCTGTGAATACGTGGATGTGGCAGAAACGCTGGCCATCGAGCGGGCCAAGCAATTGTTCGGCGCGGCTTGGGCCAATGTGCAGCCCCATTCGGGCTCCAGTGCCAATGCGGCGGTGTACATGGCCCTGCTGCAACCGGGCGACACCTTGCTGGGCATGAGCCTGGCCCATGGCGGGCACCTGACCCATGGGGCCAAGGTCAGCTTCTCGGGCAAGTTCTACCACGCCGAGCAGTACGGCATTGACACCCGCACCGGGCTGATTGATTACGACGCACTGCAAGCCCAGGCCTTGGCGGTGCGCCCCAAGATGATTGTGGCCGGCTTTTCCGCCTACAGCCGGCACCTGGACTTTGCCCGCTTTCGGGCCATTTGCGATGAGGTGGGTGCGCTGTTGCTGGTGGACATGGCCCATGTGGCCGGTCTGGTGGCCGCAGGGCTTTACCCCAACCCGGTTCCGTTTGCCGATGTGGTCACCACCACCACCCACAAAACCCTGCGCGGCCCACGCGGAGGCCTGATCCTGTGCCGCGCCAATCCCGAGATCGAGAAAAAGCTCAACGCCATGGTGTTCCCCGGCCTCCAGGGTGGCCCCTTGATGCATGTGATCGCGGCCAAGGCGGTGGCCTTTTTGGAGGCCTTGCAGCCGGAGTTTCGCAGCTACCAGCAGCAGGTGATTGACAACGCCCGCGCCATGGCGGCGGTGTTCATGGCGCGCGGCTTCGAGATTGTGTCGGGCGGGACCGATAACCACCTGATGCTGGTCAGCCTGATAGCCAAGGGGCTGACCGGCAAGGACGCCGACGCCGCATTGGGCCGCGCCCACATCACGGTGAACAAGAATTCGGTGCCCAACGATCCGCAGTCCCCCTTCGTCACCAGCGGCATCCGGGTGGGCACCCCGGCCATCACGACCCGCGGCTTTGGTGTGGAGGAATGCCGCCAGGTGGCCACGGCCATGTGTGACGTGCTGGACCACCTGGGCGATGCGGCGGTGGAAAAAGAGGTGAGCGAGCGCATTGTGGCGCTGTGCCGCCGTTTTCCCGCACCGGCCTGAACGCCTGAAGCCGCTCCATGGCACTCAGCGTTTTTGACCTTTTCAAGATCGGCATCGGTCCCTCGTCCTCACACACCGTGGGGCCGATGAAAGCGGCCGCCCTGTTTGCCCGGCGCTTGAACAAGTCGGGACTGCTGGAGCAAACCGCCCGCATTGAAGCCAAGCTGTACGGCTCCCTGGGGGCCACGGGCAAGGGGCACGGCACGGACACCGCCATCCTGCTGGGGCTGGAGGGCTGCATGCCCGACAGTGTGGACCCCGACAGCATAGCCGCGCGGCTCCAGCAAATACGCGCCCAGGCCAGCGTGCTGGTGGATGGCACGCAGCGCGTGGCTTTCCGTGAGCGAACGGACCTGCTGTTTTTGCGCCGCGAGTCCTTGCCCTTTCACTCCAATGGGGTGCGCTTCAGCGCGTTTTCTGCGGATGGGGCGGTGCTGGAGGAACGCCGCTATTTCTCGGTGGGTGGTGGCTTTGTGGTGTCGCAAGAGGAGGCCGACGCGTCCAAGGAGCAGCCGCAGTTTGTGGTCGATCCCACCGTGTTGGCGCATCCTTTTTCCAGCGCCAATGCGCTTTTGGCCATCACGCTGCAGACAGGCATGTCCATCGCCCAGGTGATGCGCACCAACGAACACGCCTGGCGCACCGATGCCGAGCTGGATGCGGGCCTGGACCAGATATGGGACGCCATGCGGGCCTGTGTGGACCGGGGCTGCAGAACCGAGGGGCATCTGCCCGGAGGGATGCGGGTCAAACGCCGTGCCGCGGAGTTGCACCGCAGCTTGAGTGCCCGCCCCGAGGCGTCTTTGCGGGACCAGTTGACCACGCTGGATTTTGTCAATCTGTACGCCATGGCGGTCAACGAGGAAAACGCCGCAGGTGGGCGCGTCGTCACCGCGCCCACCAACGGGGCGGCGGGCATTGTGCCGGCGGTCATGCACTATTACGACCGCTTCTGTCCCGGCGCCTCCAAGGAGGGTATCCGCGACTTCCTGCTGACGGCGGGCGCCATTGGTCTGCTCTACAAGGAAAACGCCTCCATCAGCGGCGCCGAGGTGGGCTGCCAGGGCGAGGTGGGCGTGGCCTGCTCCATGGCGGCGGGTGGTTTGGCGGCGGTCATGGGTGGCACGCCCAAACAGATTGAAAACGCCGCAGAGATCGGCATGGAGCACAACCTGGGGCTGACCTGTGACCCGGTGGGTGGGCGGGTGCAGATTCCCTGCATCGAGCGCAACGCCATGGGTTCGGTCAAGGCCTTGAACGCCGCGCGCATGGCCTTGCGCGGAGACGGAACCCACTTTGTGTCGCTGGACCAGGTGATCAAAACCATGCGCGACACCGGGCGCGACATGATGACCAAATACAAAGAAACGAGTCGCGGCGGTTTGGCCGTGAACGTGATTGAGTGTTGACAACGGACAAGGGCCTGATGTGAGTCATTTTTCCATTTTTTCGCTCGCCCGCAATGCCATGTCTTACCACGAGAACTGGCAAAAGCAGTGGCGTAGCCCCGCACCCCAGCGCAGCTACGACGCCATCATCGTGGGTGGCGGCGGGCATGGGCTGGCCACGGCCTATTACCTGGCCAAAGAGCACGGCATGCGCAACATCGCCGTGGTCGAGCGGGGCTGGCTGGGCGGCGGCAACACGGCGCGCAACACCACCATTGTGCGGTCCAACTACCTCTGGGACGACGCCACCCACCTCTACGAAAAAGCCTTGCAGCTGTGGGAAGGCCTGTCGCAGGAGCTCAACTACAACACCATGTTCAGCCAGCGTGGCGTGATGAACGTGGGCCATTCGCTGCAAGACATGCGCGATATCAACCGCCGGGTGAATGCCAACCGCCTCAATGGCGTGGACGGGGTGGTGCTGACGCCGGGGCAGATCAAGGCCATGGTGCCCATCATGAACACCTCGGCCAGCCTGCGTTATCCGGTGATGGGGGCCTCGTTTCAACCGCGCGGCGGGGTGGCCCGCCACGACGCCATTGCCTGGGGTTTTGCCCGGGCCGCGGACCGCCTGGGGGTGGATATTTTGCAAAACTGCGAGGTGATCGGCATCCAGCGCGAAGGCGGCCAGGTGGTGGGGGTGGAAACCACGCGCGGCACCATCAAGAGCAAAAAAATCGGCATTGTGTCCGCCGGCCACAGCACGGTGCTGGCCGACATGGCGGGCATCCGGCTGCCGCTGGAGAGCCACCCCTTGCAGGCCCTGGTGTCCGAACCGCTCAAGCCGATTTTGCACACCGTGGTGATGTCCAATGCCATCCATGCCTATGTCAGCCAGTCCGACAAGGGGGACCTGGTCATTGGCGCGGGCATCGACAGCTACCTGGGCTACGGCCAGCGCGGCAGCTTCCCCGTGATCGAGCACACCTTGCAGGCCATCTGCGAGCTGTTTCCCATCTTCCGCCGGGTGCGCATGAACCGGCAGTGGGGCGGCATTGTGGACGTGGCGCCGGACGCCTGCCCCATCATCTCCAAGACCCATATCCAGGGCCTGTATTTCAACTGCGGCTGGGGCACCGGCGGATTCAAGGCCACACCGGGTTCGGGCTGGGTCATGGCGCACACCATGGCGAACGACGCGCCGCATGCCCTGAACGCGGCCTTTTCCATCAACCGTTTCACCTCCGGCCACCTGATCGACGAACACGGCGCCGCCGGCGTGGCCCACTAGACACCCCTATGCTACAAATCACCTGCCCCTGGTGCGGTCCCCGAGCTGAAAGCGAGTTCAGCTGTGGCGGCGAAGCCCATATTGCCCGCCCCCTGGACACCGATGCGCTGAGCGATGCGCAGTGGGGGGACTACCTTTTTATGCGCAAAAACCCCAAGGGCCTGCACCGGGAGCAGTGGCTGCATTCCCTGGGGTGCCGGCGCTGGTTCAATGCCGAGCGCCATACGGTGAGCTATGTGTTCAGCAAGTTTTACAAGCCGGGTGAAGACCCTGATGCGCCAGCCCAGCAGGGGCCAGCGGCCCAGGGAGAGGGCGCATGAGTGCGGTCCGCATGCCCCAGGGCGGCGAGCGCCTGGACCGCTCGCGCAGCATCGCCTTTCAGTTCAACGGCCGCGCCTACAGCGGCTTTGCCGGTGACACGCTGGCCTCCGCACTGCTGGCGGCGGGCGAGACGGTGCTGTCACGGTCATGGAAGTACCACCGCCCGCGTGGCATCCTCACCTGCGGCATCGAGGAGCCGTCGGCCCTGGTGCAGCTCGAAAGCGGCGGCCACACCATCCCCAACGCCAAGATGCCCGAGGTGGAGCTGTACCAAGGCCTGCAGGCCCAGAGCGTCAACCCCTGGCCGAGCCTGGGCAAGCAGCTGTTCAGCATCAACCGCTGGTTCACCCCCTTGTTTCCGGCCGGGTTTTATTACAAGACTTTCATGTGGCCGGCCAAGGCCTGGATGTGGTACGAGCGCTTGATCCGCAAGGCCGGCGGCCTGGGCAGCGCGCCCAGCGAAGAAGATACCGACCGCTATGTGCACCAGAACATCCATTGCGACGTGCTGGTGGTCGGTGGCGGTGTGGCGGGGCTGGCCGCCGCCCTGGCGGCCGGGCGCAGCGGCGCGCGTGTCATTCTGGCGGAGCTGGGGCCAGCCCTGGGGGGCGGCGCGCACCGCCAGCAGGGCACGGTGGACGGCCAATTGGTGCGTGACTGGGTGCGCGCCGCCGAGGCCGCGCTGGCGCAGATGCCAGAGGTACGCATCATCCGCCGCGGCGTGGTGTTTGGTTACCACGACCACAACTTTCTCACCATCCGTGAGTCCCTGACCGACCACCTCCCCCTGGCCGAGCGCCAGGGCTTTCGCGAGCGCTTGTGGCGGGTGCGCGCCCACCAGGTGGTGCTGGCCACCGGGGCCCACGAACGCCCCATGGTGTTTGGCAACAACGACCTGCCCGGCGTGATGCTGTCCTCCGCCATGGCCGACTATGCGCAGCTGTACGGCGTGTGCGTGGGCCAGCGCATCGTGCTGCTGACCAACAACGACAGCGCCTACGACGACGCCCGCGTGTTGCAGGCAGCGGGCGCGCAGGTCACGGTGGTGGATGTGCGTGGCGGCCACTCGGTGGCGGGCGGGCGGGTGCAGCAGGCGTATGACGCCGGCGTCACGGTGTTGCGGGGCCATGTGCCCCTGCAAGCCCATGGCAGTGTGGCGGTGAGCGGCGTGACGGTGTGCCGGATGGTCGGCGACCGGGCCAGCGGCGAGCGGCGCCACCTGCCCTGTGACGCCATTGGCATGGCCGGGGGCTGGAACCCGGCCATCCACCTGTACTCCCATTCTGGCGGTAAAGCGCTGTGGAACGCTGTGGCGCTGTGTTTCGCGCCCGGCGTGACCATGCCCCACCAGTACAACGTGGGCGCCTGCAAGGCCACCTGGTCTTTGACCCAAACCCTGGCCGAGGCCAGTGATGCCGGCGCGGCGGCGGCCACCAAGGCGGGATTCAAGGCGGCCCCCCAGGTTTTCCAGGTGCAGGAGCCCGCGGTGGAAGCCATCGGCGCCTTCTGGATTGCCGAGACGGACGCTCCTGTGTCCCGCCGCGCCAAGGCCTTTGTGGACTACCAGAACGACGTGGGCGCCAGCGATATCGAACTGGCGGTGCGCGAGGGGTTTGAATCGATTGAGCACATCAAGCGCTACACCGCCATGGGCTTTGGCACGGACCAGGGCAAGCTGGGCAACATCAATGGCATGGCCATTGCCGCACGCGCCCTGGGCAAACCCATCGACCAGGTCGGCACCACCACCTTCCGCCCCAATTACCTGCCCATCAGCTTTGGCACCCTGGCCGGGCTGGAACGGGGCGATGTGTTTGACCCCGCGCGCAAAACCAGCCCGCACGAATGCCATGTGGCGGCAGGTGCCCTGTTTGAAGACGTGGGCCAATGGAAACGTCCCTGGTACTTCCCGCAGGGCGCGGAGACGCTGCACGAGGCGGTGCACCGCGAGGTGCTGGCTGTGCGCCAGGGGGTGGGCATGCTGGACGCATCCACCCTGGGCAAGATTGACATCCAGGGGCCGGACGCGGCCAAGCTGCTGAACTGGCTGTACACCAACCCCTGGCTCAAGCTGGAGGTGGGCAAATGCCGCTACGGCCTGATGCTGGATGAAAACGGCATGGTGTTTGACGACGGCGTCACGGCGCGGCTGGGCGAGAACCACTTTTTGATGACCACCACCACCGGCGGCGCGGCGCGGGTCTTGACCTGGATGGAGCGCTGGGTGCAGACCGAGTGGCCCGGCATGCAGGTCTACATGACCACGGTGACCGACCAGTGGTCCAC
Source organism: Burkholderiales bacterium RIFCSPLOWO2_12_FULL_61_40 (assembly GCA_001770935.1). Taxonomy (GTDB): domain Bacteria; phylum Pseudomonadota; class Gammaproteobacteria; order Burkholderiales; family Burkholderiaceae_C; genus Allorhodoferax. Next base: position 90,726 of record MESI01000026.1, read on the forward strand.
CTTTGCCGTGGTGGGGCCCAAGAGCCGCACCGTGGTGGAGCGGGTCTGCCACGACGTGGACCTGTCGGCCGCAGCCTTCCCCTTCATGAGCTACCGCGACGGCACCGTGGCCGGGGTGCGCTCACGCATCATGCGCATCAGCTTTTCGGGCGAACTGTCTTTTGAGGTGAACGTGCCCTCCCATTCGGGAGCCCACGTCTGGAAGGCCTTGATGGCCGCCGGTGCGGACCAGGGCATCACCCCCTACGGCACCGAAACCATGCATGTGCTGCGGGCCGAGAAGGGCTACATCATTGTCGGCCAGGACACCGACGGCTCCATCAGCCCGTTTGACCTCGGCATGGGAGGCATGGTGGCCAAGAGCAAGGATTTCCTGGGCCGACGCTCCCTGAGCCGCAGCCACACCGCAGGCCCGGACCGCAAACAGTTGGTGGGCCTGCTGACGGATGACGCCCAACTGGTGCTGCCCGAAGGGGCGCAACTGACCGGCAATGCGCAGGCCAGCCCCGCGCCGGTGCCCATGCTGGGGCATGTCACCTCCAGTTATTTCAGCCCCACCTTGCAGCGCTCAGTGGCCATGGCGGTGGTCCGTTCCGGCATGGAGCGCATGGGGCAAAAGGTGTATGCGCCGCTGGTCGATGGCCGCTATGTGCCCGCCACGGTCTGCAGCCCGGTTTTTTATGACCCAGAAGGGACACGTCACCATGTCTGAGATGGTTTTGGAAAGCCCCCTGGCCGGCATCACGCGCCTGGGGCAGCGGCTGCTGCGGGTGGATGGGCGGTCTTGCACACTGGGTGAAATCCCTTTTGTGGAGATGATCAATGTGCGCGGCGACGCCGCAGACGCGGGTTTTGTCCAGGCGGTGCTTGCGGCCAGCGGTTTGCACCTGCCGGTGCAGGCCAACACCGCCAGCCTGGCGGAGCAACGCCAGCTTTTGTGGATGGGGCCCGACGAATGGCTGCTCAAGCTGCAAGACGGCCAGGGGGCTGCCGTCGAGGCCGCTTTGCGCCAGAGTCTGCAGGGGCGGCACTTCTCGCTGGTGCAGGTGGGTGATGGCAATACCACCTTGACGGTGCAGGGCGCGGCCGCCGCCGACCTGCTCTCCAGGGGCTGCCCGCTGGACCTGCATCCCCGCGTCTTTGGCTCCGGGGCACTGGCGCAAACCCATGTCGCCAAAGCCGGCGCCATGGTGTTGTGCCGTGAGGCGGGCACGCACTTCGAAGTAACGGTGCGGCGCAGCTTTGCGGATTATTTGTACCGCTGGCTGTGTGAGGCCGGCGACTGATTCCATGGTCTATTTTTTAGGCATAGACACCGGGGGAACCTTTACCGACGCCGTCTTGCTGGATGCGAACCGAAAAATCGTGGCGTCCGCCAAGAGCCTGACCACCCGGTTCGACCTGACGCTGGGCATCGGTGCTTCGCTGGACAAGCTCCCCAAGGCCTTGTTGTCGCGGGTGGCGCTGGTGTCCCTGTCCACCACGCTCACCACCAACTCGGTGGTGGAGGGCAAGGGCTCGCCCGTGTGTGTTTTGCTGGCGGGCTACGACCCGCCGCAGATCAAGGCCAGCGGCCTGGTGGATTTGCTGGGCAGCGAGGCCATTGTGTCCCTGCCCGGCGGACATGACGCGGGCGGCGCGCCGGTGCAGGCGCTGGACGAAGCGGCCTCGCACGCGGCCATTCTCCAGCACGCCCCGCGTGTATCGGCCTTTGCCATTTCCGCCAGTTTTGGCGTGCGCAACCCTGCGCACGAACTGCAACTGCGCGCCTGGGTGCAAGCCCTGTGCGACAAACCGGTGACCTGCGGCCACGAACTGGCGTCCAGCCTGGGCGCACCCCGGCGCGCCATGACGGTGGCACTGAACGCCCGCATGATCTCGCATGTCAAGGCGCTGATCGACTCGGTCAAGCACACGCTGCAGGCCCGCCACATCGATGCGCCGCTCATGATGGTCAAGGGCGATGGCACCCTGATCAATGTCGCCAGTGCCCTCAAGCGTCCGGTGGGCACGGTGCTGTCCGGCCCGGCGGCCAGTGTGCTGGGCGCCTGTGCGCTCAGCGGGCTGGAGCACGCCATCGTGGCGGACATGGGCGGCACCACCACCGACATTGCGGTGGTGCGCCATGGCCGGCCCGAGCTGAGTTTTGACGGCGCCATGATCGGCAAGTGGCGCCCCATGGTCGAGGCCGTTAAGGTCTACGCCATCGGCCTGGGCGGCGACAGCGAGGTGCGTTTTCAGGGCGGTGAGGGCCTGGTGATCGGCCCGCGCCGGGTGGTGCCCCTGAGCCTGCTGGCGCATGAACACCCGCAGGTGCTGGCCACCCTGGAGCGCCAGCAAAACGAGACCCCGCATGCCAGCCAGATCCGGTTTGCGCAACGGCTGCAGGCCGACGAGGCCATGCTGGCCCGCCTGGCGGATGACGAGCTGCGGGCCTGGGAGCGCCTGGCGGGCGGCCCCATCGACCTGGAGCGCGCCAACATCGAAGACCGTGGCCTGTCGCGCGCCATTGCCCGCCTGGAGCGCAAGGGGCTGGCCATCTACAGCGGCTTTACGCCCAGCGACGCGGCGCATGTGCTGGGCCTGTCGGCCCACTGGAGCACCGACGCGGCGGTGTTTGGCGCACGCATCTGGGCCCGCCAGATGCGCCACCTGTACGGGCTGGGAACCTGGGTCCTGGGCGACGCGCAGGCCCCGGCGCGCCAGGTGGTGGACAAGGTCACCGACACCATTTGCCAAAAACTGATCGAAGCCGGGCTCAACGACGCCGGGCACATGAACGAAGGCAACGCCAGCAAGATGGCCACCTTGCTGACCCAGATGGCCTTGTACCGGCGCAGCGCCCCGCTGGTGCAAAGCGCCTCGGTGTTCAAGCTGCAATTTGCCCCCGATGTGCCACTGGTGGCGGTGGGGGCGCCCGCTGCGAGTTACTACCCCGAGGTCGCCCGGGGCTTGGGTGTTCAATTGCGCATGCCGGAGTTTGCGGACGTGGCCAACGCCGTGGGCGCGGTGCTGGGGCAGGTGTCGCAGCGCGTGCACCTGACCGTGTCCCAGCCGGTGCGCGGCGTGTTTCGGGTCTTCACCGCCGCAGGCCCGCGCGACTTTGACGCCCTGGCCCCCGCCATCCACCACGCCCAGCAACTGGCCGCGCGGGACGCCGAGGCGCGGGCGCTGGAGGCGGGCGCGTCCGGCGTCTGTGTCGAATTCAGCCAGGAGGACAACAAAGTCAACAACGACATTGACGGTAATATCTTCTTCGAGGCCCGTGTGACCGCCACCGCGTCCGGGCCACCCACCACCAAGAAGTTTTAAAAAAGACCCGCATGTCCGCGCTGCCCGTTTCCCGCTCCCAACTCCAGGAGGCACTCACCGATCATGGACTGCAGGTGCGTGGTGGCTGGCGGCCCGAGCCGGGTGACGCGATTGCCGCCTTGCCGGACGGGCAAAGTGCCGCCGTGGTGTGGATGGTGGGGGCGGTAGGGTCCGCCCTGTGGTCTGCCTTTCGTGCCTCCTCTTTTTATGCGGACGGCTTGCCACACCCGCTGGACCGCTGGAGTCGCGCCATTGGCCAGGCACTGGCGCAACGCTGGGGCGGCCTGGCGTTGTTCCCCTTTGACGGGCCGCCCTACCACCCGTTTCAACAATGGGCCTCGCGTGCCGAAGCGTTGCACAGCAGCCCGCTGATGCTGCGCATGCATCCGGACTACGGCCTGTGGCATGCCTACCGGTTTGCACTGGCCCTGCCCACGCTGGTGGCGGCTGATCTCCAGCCGCCGTCGTCGGCGCAGACCGCCGCCAGCCCGGACCAGTGCTTGCGCTGCGAGGGCCAGCCCTGCTTGCAGGCCTGTCCGGTGCAGGCCTATACGGGAACGTCTTTCCAGGTGGATGCCTGCAGCACCCATCTGCACCGTGTGAGCGGGCAGGCCTGCATGCAGTCCGGCTGCCTGGCGCGCCAGGCCTGCCCGCAGGGGCAGGCCTACGCCTACATGCCCGAGCATGCGGCGTTTCACATGCAGGCATTTGTGGGCGCGCGGTTGCCCCGGTGACATCCGGCTGGGTTTCCTCCAGGCACGCATGGGGGTGCTCTCAGGCGCGCTCATTGCGCATAAAAAGGCTCAGGACCAAGGTGGCCAGTGCGGCAGCCAGCACCAGGCCAAACACCCCGTCGAAATCGCCCGTGTTTTGGCGGCTGATGCCACCAAACAGGTTCCCCACTACACCACCCAGGCCCAGCAAGACGTTGCCCACACCAAAGACCGCGCTGGTGTCCTCGGCGCAGTACTGGGTGCCCACATAGGCTGGGACCAGGCCAAACACGGCATAAAAGGCCAGCCCAAAACACACCGCGCCTGCATACACCATGGCCAGCCCCGTGTGCCAAAGGAAGCACAGGGCTGCCATGGACAACAGCGCATAGGTGAGCACCATGGCCCGCCGGATGGTGATGCGATCGGCCAGCGCACCCATCGCCAGCCCGCCGCCCATGCCCAGTACCCCAATGAGGCTCCAGGCCATGGCCGCCGCTGAAACGTCGTAATGCAACTGCTCCCGCATCATGGCGGAGAGGTAGTTCTGTGCAGGCATGCAGGACAGGCCGTTGAGAAACATCATGGCCAAGACACCCAGCGACAGGGGGCGAAGCAGCACCCGCAGCCGGTTCTTCTGGGGGCTGGAGCTGCGTTTCGCGGCAGGTGCGACCGGTTCGTCGCGCCAGCCCAAGCGCCACAGCGCCCACAGCGCCAGCAACAGGGTCACGCCGCCCAGCAGCAGGCACACGCCCGCCCAGCCGTAGCCCGGCAGCACTGCGGGCACGACCCAGCCATTCAAGAACACGCCATAGGCCGTGCCGGAAGACATGAGGCCCAGTGCCATGCCGCGACGGCCTTCGGGGATGATTCTCTGGGTGAGGGCCGCCATGGGAATCCATACCGAGGCCGCAGCCGCGCCCAGCAGTGTCAGCAGCAACCCCAGCGCCAGGGTGCTGGAGACCATGGACATCGCCAGCAGACACGCAGCACAGAGGAGGATTGAGCCCAGCATGGTGCGTTTGGCGCCCAGCACGGGCGCCAAAAAACCACTCAGCAAGGCGAACACCAAAAACCCCGCCTGCACCGACGCCGTCATGACCCCCACCGCTGCATAGTCGAAGCCCAGGGCTGCGCGAATATCCGGCATCAGCGCCGCAAACAGATAGATGCCGAAGCCATAGGTCGCCGCAATGAAGGCAGTGAACAAGACGGTGACCTCGGTCGGACCGGCGCGCGGGGGGCTGATGCAACGGGTGTGTGCCATGGCGGGGTTGTTGCTGGATTTGGCTGTTTCACAAAGGGACGATGGGGATGGCTTGGACCTCCTGGCCCGCGCAATCCGCCGCGTCAGGCCATCGTAGGGCCGGGGCTGGCTGGGCAAGGCGCTTGCAGCGACTCCAATCGGTCCTGGCGCGGCAGGGGGGGGCGGTCTGGGGGCTGAATCCGGGGATGGACGCCTATGTCAGAATTTCAATGGTTGCTTTGGCTTGCGCGGCCTTGTAGGCCTGCCCCGCCCACCCGTCGGCATGCAAGGCCCCGCAAACCGCCGCCGCAGCGAAGAAATACAAGGCCAAAAATGCATTTTTGGCATATGGGTATTGCGTAAACAGCTCCTAAAAGGATAGCAAAAGTGTTTTGGCGCACACGACCATGCACACACCGGGCGGCCCGCGAGCTACCCTACCGTCTTCTATCCAAGTGGCATTTATGTATATCCTGTATATACTCCAATTTTCAAGGAAGGAAACTTATGTTGACCCGAGTCTTCAAAAGTGGCAATTCGCTGGCCGTGCGTATTCCGAAAGAGCTAGGCTTTGTGGATGCCGCGCAAGAGGTGGAGATTGAGCGTGTAGGCAACACCCTGGTGCTGCGCCCTGTGGTGCAAGAAACCATTGGTGATCTGACGGAAATATGCGCAGCATTTCCCAAAAGTTTCATGGCCGAGGGACGCGAGGTGCACGAAGAGCATGAGCGGGATTGGAGCGGCTTGGGCCGTGCAGACAAGCACAAGGTGCAAGGCTAAACCATGCGTTTCATGCTGGACACCAACATCTGCATTCACCTGATCAGCCAACATTTGCCACAGGTGCGCACCCGGTTCATGGCAACCCCGCTAGGGGATGTCGTGATGTCGGTGGTCACCTACGCCGAGCTTCGCCATGGCGTTGAACGCTGCCCGCAGGACGACCGTAGCGCCGCCGACCGTGCCTTGCAGCGCTTTATCGGGCGCGTGCCGGTGCTGCCTTTTGGGGAACGCGACGCTGAAAGTTACGGCGTGGTGCGGGCCGCTGTGCGAGACCGCAACCGCGACACCATGGACCGCCTCATCGCTGCCCATGCCGTCAGCGCTGCCGTCGTGCTGGTGACCAACAACGAAGCGGATTTCAAAGACTACCCTGGCCTCAAGATCGAAAACTGGACACTTGGAGCATGAGGGTGGAGGGCAGGGCTTGAATAGCCAAAACCAACTTGTCAATATCGGTTGCCGGGTTATCGCTACCCGCCGCTGCGCAACGCTTGCGCAACTGCTCGGCGTTATCGATTGCATTGCTCAGTTGGCCTTTCAACTGGGTGTATATGCCTTTTTGGCCCTTGCCGTATTTGCCAAATCCTTTTTTGGTTTTCAGTGCAGCCACCACCTGGTCGCCCACTGATTTTTTGCCTGCGCAATGAAACGGTTGATCGGTGTAGCCGAAGTGCAGCAGCAACCACACTTCAAAACATGGCGTGGACGTGATGGCCACCAGCGGTGTCCCCGCAGCGCTCAAAGCCTTGGTGCGTTGGACAGCGGCGTCGAAAGTGGTGTGCCTGTCCCGGTCAAAAACGCAATACACCGTGTCATAGACATCACCCCCCACTGCGTCTTCTTTATACAGAGCCAGAGCGTGGTCCACTACGCGGTCAGGGGATACACCGTCGTTCGGCGCAACGCGAACCATTTGCGGTCGAATACCCAAGTCTTCCCTCAACTCAAGGAAGTAATGCGGCTCGGTTTTCGTGCCCTCACACACGATGAGGTAGCGCTTGTTCCGCGCACGCTCTTGCTTTTGTCGCTGTAGCGCCGCGCCATCACGCGCCTTGCGTTTGCGGAACAAGTCATCAGACCCCATAGAAGTCCAGGTCTTTCAGAAACGGAATTCCGCCATAACGCCCATTCAGATAGCCGCGCTCGATAGCTTCGTTGTCGCGCGGGCTGAAGTCCGACAGGGGATACAACCGGGTCGCGCTCTTGGCATCTTTTTCCATGAACCACACTTGGTCGCGGCGCAGCAGCTTCTGGCTCAACAGCGTGGTGTCATGCGTCGTAAAAATGAGCTGTGCCTTGGCTCCTTCGTGGTGCAGTCGCTTCACCAAGTGGTGCACCAGCAGAGGGTGCAGGCTGGTGTCCAACTCATCCACCACCAAAACTCGCTCGTTTTCAATCACATCCAGCCAAGGCCCTGCAAAGGCAAACAGCGCGCGCGTGCCGTCAGACTCTTCGGATTCATCAAACTCAACAGTCTCTTGTGTGTTCACATCTTTGTGAAAGAAACGTGGCTCGATGAACTTACGCCCAGCCATATCTTTCAGAAACTCGTCCTTGATGGACGCGGGCATCCCCGTGGGTAAAACATCTGCTGAAAACACAGTCTCTTTGAGTTGAATATCTGCAATGGAGAGGTCCGCTGAATTCATAAACGCAACAACCCGCTTGCGATCCTCGTCCTTGCCACAGCGTTGCACGGTGTAGCCTGGGCTAAAGCCCCGCACGGAATCAAACACCCGCAAACGCAATTTGAACCAATCGAACGCTGGCTTCAGTTGCTCGTTGTTCAGCTGAATTGCCGTGGAAAAGAAAAGCGCGTTCGGGCGCGTTTGTGCAGCCCAAGTCTGGCGTTGCCGCCCACCAAGGAAAGAAGTGCTGAATTTGTAGGCGTCTTTGCCCATCTCGGCATCAAAGACCCTATGAAACCATTTTTGTGCCCGGCCCAGCGGGTAGGCCATGAGCCACTCTTCGGTAAAGCGCTCGCGGTTGCAGCAAAAGCCGTATTCGTAGCGCACGCCTTGCTCTACAAAGGTGACTTCAAACTCGCTATCCGCCGCGCGCGACGCTGTCGTCAGCTTGAAGGGCACCACATCAATGGCGTCTCCCGCCTGGCTCTCCTTTTGTGAATTAAGCACTTGCCCCTCCACAAACTGCAGAGCCTGAATCAAGGTGCTCTTGCCCGACGCGTTGGGACCGTAAAGCACGGCAGAACGCAGCAAACGGGGCACACCATCGTCCTGGTCAGGCATAAAGGTATTTAGCGATTCCAACTCTTTGAAGTAAGTGGACGCCGCCATATTGAGCGTCTGGCGCTCCAGGATGGACCTGTAATTGGTGACCGAAAATTCGATAAGCATGGTGCAATACTATACCTTCATGCGGATTTTTGCGTAAAAATCGCAAAAAAGGCATGTTGATTTGAATTAATGGCATTTCAGAGTGAAAAAGGGGCCGGGTTCAAATTGGCCCGAATGGAACCTGCGCCAGCAAACCACGCCCCTGGGCAGGTGGATCGGGTGTCCCTTCGGCGGCCCCATTCGCGGTGACCACAAAAGCAGGCATACCAACAGCGGTGTTCACACCAAAGCGAAGGCATGCCAAAAAAGCCCGCCCGCGAGCGTGGGCCAGAGAAGGGATTCCCGGTCCGCCTGCCCCGCCCACCCGCAGGCCAGCAAGCCCCCGCAAACCATGGCCTCAGCACAAAAAACACAACCAAAACGGCCCTTCCGGCATATAGGTATTGCGTAAGCAGCTCCTAAAATGATAGCAAAAGTGCTTCAACCAGCACCTTGGAATACAGCGCCCTGCGGCCCGCAAAGCCGCGCTTTTCAACACCCGGCACCAGCACCGCCCCGCCTGCAGCGGTTTGACGCGTTTCCACAAACGACGGTCGCAATTGGAGCTTCGCCCTCTGGGGGGCTCAATACACTTCCAACGATTGCCGCGAGGCGCAATGGCCAGTAACAGGAAGTCAAAACACATGAAAACGCATGCACGGGTAGTGGTGATCGGTGGTGGTGTGGTGGGTGTCAGCACGCTGTACCACCTGGTCAAAAAAGGGTGGTCGGACGTGGTCCTGATCGAACGCAGCGAGCTCACCGCAGGCTCCACCTGGCATGCGGCGGGCCTGCTGCCCCTGTTCAACATGAGCTACACCGTGGGGCAGTTGCACAAGTACTCGGTTGATCTGTACAAGCGCCTGGAGGCGGAAACCGGCCAGGACGTGAGCTTCCACGTCACCGGCAACCTGCGCCTTGCCACCACCCAGGACCGCATGGACGAGTACCACAAGTACTGCGGCGTGGCCAACACCATTGGCGTGCCCTTCAAGATCATCACGCCCGAAGAAATCAAGGCGCTGTGGCCCCTGATCGACTTGGGCGATGGTGTGAATACCCCCAAGGTCATCGGCGCGCTGTACCACCCGGACGACGGCCACATTGCGCCGGTGGATCTGACCATGGCCTTTCGCAAAGGCGCACGCGCCGGGGGCGCCGAGATCTACGAGCAAACCCAGGTCAACGGCGTGGAGCAGCTGCCCTCGGGCGAGTGGAAGGTGATGACCAACCAGGGCGACATCACTTGCGAACACATCGTCTGCGCCACCGGCAACTACGCCCGCGAAACCGGCAAGATGTTTGGCCTGAACGTGCCCGCCATTCCGGTGGAGCACCAGTACATCGTCTACGACAAAGACCCCGAGTTGGAAAAATACCGCAACGGCGGCGGCCATGAGCTGGCGGTGCTGCGCGAGTCCGACGCCTCCTACTACCTGCGCGAAGAGCGCATGGGCTGGATTCTCGGTCCCTACGAAAAAGGCGCACCGGCCTGCTTTGCCGATGGTGTGCCGGCCTGGTTTGGCAAGAGCCTGTTCGATGGCGACCTGGACCGCCTGTTGCCCCATGTGGAAGCGGCCATGAAGCGGGTGCCCGCGTTGGAGCACTGCGGCATCAAGACCATTGTGAACGGCCCGATTTCCTACACGCCGGACGGCAGCCCCCTGATTGGCCCGGCCTGGGGCGTCAAAAACGTGTGGCTGAACGAAGGCCACAGCTTTGGCGTGACCGCCGCCGGGGGCGCGGGCTGGCAACTGGCTGAGTGGATGGTGGAAGGCGAGCCTTCGGTGGACATGCTGGGCGTGGACCCGCGCCGCTACGGCCCCTACACCAGCAAGCGCTTTACGGTGGCCAAGAACGAAGAAGCCTACCGCGAAGTGTTTACCGTGCACTTCCCCGACGAAGAGCGCCACGACGGCCGCCCGGCCAAGACCAGCCCGGTTTACGAAAAACTCAAAAACATGGGCGCGGTGTTCAGCCAGCGCTACGGCTGGGAGCGCGCCAGCTGGTTCGCCCCCGAAGGCGTGGAGCGCAAGGACCAATGGAGTTTCCGCCGCAGCAACTACTTTGAACATGTGGGCAACGAGTGCCGCACCATGCGCGAAAAGGTCGGTGTGATTGACCTGACGCCTTTTGCCAAACACGAGGTGACCGGCCCCGGCGCCGAAGCCTGGCTGGACTATCTGGTGGCCAACAAGGTGCCGACCAAGACCGGGCGCATTGCCCTGTGCCACGCACTGACCAAAAACGGCGGTGTGCGCTCGGAGTTCACCATCACCAAGTTGGGCGAGAACCGCTTTTACGCCGTCAGTGCCGGAGCGGGTGAGCGCTTTGATTCCGACTACCTGGAAAAAATGCTGCCTGCCGACGGTTCGGTGCAATTGCGCAACATCACCACCAGCCGGGGCTGTTTTGTGGTGGCCGGACCCCGAGCCCGCGAGGTCATGGCCAAGCTGACCGACACCCCCTTGGACAACCAGAGTTTCCCCTGGCTCACCAGCCAGATCATTGAGGTGGCCCATGCGGTGGACGTCTACGCCCTGCGGGTGAATTTCATTGGTGAGTTGGGCTGGGAGCTGCACTTTCCCATTGAGTACGCCAATTCGCTGTTCGAGCACATCTTTGCGGCGGGCAAGGAATTTGGCATCGGTATGGCGGGCATGCGTGCCATGGAATCCATGCGCATGGAAAAATCGTACCGCATGTGGGGCACCGACCTGGGTATTGAGTACTCACCGTATGAGGCCAGCCTGGACCGTTTTGTACGCATGAACAAGGGCGACTTCATTGGCAAGGCCGCCTTGGAGCGCCAGGTGGCGGCAGGCATCCCCAAGCGCTTTGTCACCGTGGAAGTGCACGGTGTCACCGATGCCGACCCCTGGGGTAACGAGCCTCTGTATGTGGGCGGCAAGCTGGCGGGGCGTGCCACCGCCGGTTACTACGGCCATGTGCTGGGCAAGAGCCTGGCGCTGGGCTACATCGCCGCCGAACACGCCGAGGTGGGCACCGAGTTGGAAATCGAGATTCTGGGCCAGCGCAAACAAGCCACTGTGCTGTGCGAGTCGCCGCTGGACCCCGACAACCTGAAGCTGCGGGCCTGAGGACTTTGTATGAAAGTCCTGGTCGCAGTCAAGCGTGTGGTGGACTACAACGTGAAAGTCCGCGTCAAGTCGGACAACAGCGGTGTAGATATCGCCAACGTCAAAATGAGCATGAACCCCTTTGACGAAATCGCCATGGAAGAGGCGGTGCGTTTGAAGGAAAAGGGCGTGGTTACCGAGGTGATCGCCGTGTCCTGCGGCGTCCCACAATGCACGGATACCCTGCGCACCGCCATGGCCATTGGCGCGGACCGCGGCATTCTGGTCGAAACCACCGAGGAACTGCAGCCTTTGGCAGTCGCCAAGCTGCTCAAGGCCCTGGTCGACAAAGAACAACCCGGCCTGGTGATTCTGGGCAAACAAGCCATTGACGACGACTGCAACCAGACCGGCCAGATGCTGGCCGCCTTGGCGGACCTGCCCCAAGCCACCTTTGCCAGCAAAGTGGACATTGCCGAGGGCAAGGCCCAGATCACCCGTGAAGTGGACGGTGGCTCGGAATACCTTTCTCTCAGCCTGCCCGCCATCATCACCACCGACCTGCGCCTGAATGCGCCCCGGTATGTGACCTTGCCCAACATCATGAAGGCCAAGAAAAAGCCGCTGGATATCGTCAAACCCGAAGACCTGGGCGTGAACGTGAGCCCCCGCATCAAGACCTTGCGGGTGGTGGAGCCGCCCCAGCGTAGCGCCGGTACCAAGGTGCCTGATGTGGCCACGCTGGTTGCCAAACTCAAAGCAGAAGCGAAGGTAATTTGAAAAATGACTTCCCTCGCGCAAGTTCTCGTTGTGGCCGAACACGACAACGCATCCATCAAGGGTGCCACCCTCAACACCGTGACCGCTGCCGCCCAGTGCGGTGGTGACGTGCATGTGCTGGTGGCGGGCGCCAATGCCGCCGCCGCAGCCGCTGCTGCTGCGCAAATCGCAGGCGTCACCAAGGTCCTGCATGTGGACGACGCCGACCTGGCCCACGGCCTGGCCGAAAACGTGACGGCCCAGATTCTGGCCGTGGCCTCCAATTACAGCCACCTGGTGTTTCCCGCAACCGCTTCCGGCAAAAACGTGGCCCCCCGCGTGGCCGCCAAGCTCGATGTGGGCCAGGTGTCGGACATCACCAAAGTGGTCAGCGCCGACACCTTTGAGCGTCCCATCTATGCCGGCAACGCCATTGCCACCGTGCAAAGCACAGACGCCGTCAAAGTGCTGACCGTGCGTACGACAGGCTTCGACCCCGCAGCTGCCACCGGTGGCAGCGCGGCGGTGGAAGTGCTGGCCGCCGTGGGCGCCAGTGCAGCTGTGAGCTTCATGGGTTCCGAAATCGCCAAGAACGACCGTCCCGAGCTCACCGCCGCCAAGATCATCGTCTCCGGTGGCCGGGCTTTGGGTTCCAGCGAGAAGTTCATGGAAGTCATGACCCCGCTGGCCGACAAGCTGGGTGCTGCCATGGGTGCATCACGCGCTGCGGTGGACGCGGGCTACGCGCCCAACGACTGGCAAGTGGGCCAGACCGGCAAGATCGTGGCACCCCAGCTGTATGTGGCCTGCGGTATCAGCGGTGCGATCCAGCACTTGGCTGGTATGAAGGACTCCAAGGTCATTGTGGCCATCAACAAAGACCCCGAGGCGCCGATTTTCAGCGTGGCCGACTACGGCCTGGAGGCCGATCTGTTTGTGGCCGTGCCCGAATTGGCTTCGGTGCTTTGATGCTTGGCAGACAGGAGGGGCAAGCGGTGTCCAGGGAACTCGTTCGGCAAATGCGTACTACGGTGTCCCACGGCATGGTCTTGGATGCATCGGAAGAATCTTTGGAGCGGGCGCAGCTGGCAGCGGCCCAGTTGCTGGAGCGCAGCGTGGCATTGGGCCACCGCCGTTTGTCCGTGGTGCGTTTGAGCGTCGCTGCACAATGCGGGGCCGCCGTGCCCCTGGCGCACTGGAACTATTGCTATTCCGTGGCACGTTCCAGCGGTGACCCGCGCATTCGCACCCTGTTCTTGGACGCCGCCCACGCGGCGCAGCAGGAGTTTTGTTTGCCTGCCGCACGCGTTTGACGCAGCGCTTATTCCGTTTTCAGATCAATGGGAGAGTAGGCGCCCCGACGCAGGCAGTGCTTTAGCACGACAAGGAGGGGCAACGACCTATCGCATGGATATGGAAATGGAATTACCGTATCAAGGCGCGGTGTGTGTGCACCGACTCCCGCACCATCGCGCTGATGGGCGGCGTGCCCTCGGCATCCACCAGGTCTAGGAAGGCCTCGCGCATGCGCGGGTCCCAAAACTTTTTCAGGTGCATCGCAATGCCTTCCAGGGCCTCCTGGCGGTCGGGCATGCTCTCAAAAAACGTTCCTATGTGGTTGGCCATGCGGACCAGTTGCTCGTCTTGTGTCATGTGTCGTTCCGGTTCAGCCGCGCAGGGTGGCTGTAAATTGAAGCGTCTTCACCACGGGTAAAGCCCAGCAAGGTCAGGCCGGCCGCCTGGGCCACGTCTACCGCCAGTCCGGTGACACCCGACACGGCTGCCAGCAGGCCCACGCCGATGGCGGCGGTTTTTTGCACCATTTCAAAACTGGCCCGGCTGGTGATGGCGATGAAGCCCTCTGCCGCAGGGCGGCCTTCGCGCAGCAAGGCGCCCACCAGCTTGTCCAGCGCATTGTGCCGACCCACGTCTTCGCGCAGCAGCGCGATGCTGCCGTCCGCCGTGCACCAGGCGGCGGCATGGCTGGTGCCGGTGGCCGCCAGCAAAGGCTGGTGTGCACGCAGGCTGGCCACCGCCCGGGTCACGGCACGCGCCGGGAAAGACGGCGTGGTGGGCAACGGTGCGGGGCGGCGCACCGCATGGGCCAGGCTTTGGGTGCCACACAGGCCGCAGCCGGTGCGCCCGGCCAGGGTGCGGCGCCGGTCCCGAAGGCGGGCGAAATTCGCCGCGGCGATGTGCACCTGCAGGGTGTAGCCCAGCGCCGAGGCGGTCCACTCGCAATCGTGGATCTGGGCGGCCGTGTCAATAATGCCCTCGGTCAGTGCAAAGCCGTAGGCAAAGTCTTCCAGGTCGGCAGGCGTTGCCATCATGACCGCGTGGGAGATGCCGTTGAACTCCAAGGCCACCGGGGATTCTTCCGCCACGCAGTCGGGGTCTTCGCGCCCCGCTACACCGTCCAGGCGGCGCACCCGCAGCGTGCGGTAGGCCTGCGCATAGGGCTGGGGCAATTCAGACAGGTCCATGTCGGCCCCCTTCATCCTGCGGCTGTTGCGCCCGCCTCGGTGGGCGGCTGCGCGGCTTGAGCCAGTGCCAGTTGCTCGGTGTTGAAGCGGGAATAGGATTCTTGCCAGGGTGAGGCTTGCGCCACCGGCATCACCTGCACGGCCGTGACCTTGTACTCCGGGCAGTTGGTAGCCCAGTCGGAGTTGTCCGTGGTGATGACGTTGGCGCCCGATTCCGGGAAGTGGAAGGTGGTGTACACCACGCCCACCTGCATGCGCTCGGTGAGCACGGCGCGCAGCACGGTCTGCCCGGCGCGGCTTTCGATGCCCACCCAGTCGTCTTGCCGAATGCCGCGTTCCTGCGCGTCGTGCGGATGGATCTCCAGCCGGTCTTCGTTGTGCCATTGTGTGTTGGGCGTGCGCCGGGTTTGCGCCCCCACGTTGTACTGCGACAGAATGCGCCCGGTGGTCAGGATCAGGGGGAAGCGGCGTGTCACTTTTTCATCGGTGGCCACGTACTGGGTGATGATGAAACGCCCCTTGCCGCGCACGAAGTGGTCCACATGCATGGTTTCGGTGCCCAGTGTGGCGGTGCTGTCATTGCAGGGCCATTGCACGCTGCCATGGCGTTCTATTTTCTCAAAGCTGACGCCCTGAAAACTTGGCGTCAAGGCGGCAATCTCGGCCATGATCTCGCGCGGGTGGCGGTAGTGCATGGGGTAGCCCAGGGCATTCGAGAGCTTGGCGGTCACTTCCCAGTCTGCCAGCCCGGCCAGGGGCGGCATGACCTTGCGCACCCGCGATATGCGCCGCTCGGCATTGGTGAAGGTGCCGTCTTTCTCCAGAAAAGAGGAGCCGGGCAGGAATACATGGGCGTATTTGGCGGTCTCGTTCAGAAACAGGTCCTGCACCACCACACACTCCATGGCCTTGAGCGCGGCGGTGACGTGTTGGGTGTTGGGGTCGGACTGCACGATGTCCTCGCCCTCGCAGTACAAGCCCAGGAAGTGGCCCGCCTGCGCGGCGTCCAGCATGTTGGGGATGCGCAAACCCGGCTCGGGGTCCAGCACCACGCCCCAGGCCGCGTCAAACTGGCTGCGCACCGTGCTGTCGGAGATGTGGCGGTAGCCCGGCAGTTCGTGCGGAAAGGAGCCCATGTCGCACGCGCCCTGCACATTGTTCTGGCCGCGCAAGGGGTTCACGCCCACGCCCTCGCGGCCCACATTGCCGGTGGCCATGGCCAGGTTGGCAATGCCCATCACCATGGTGGAGCCCTGGGCGTGTTCGGTCACACCCAGCCCGTAGTAGATGGCCGCACGCGGACGCTGCCCCGTAGCGGCCGTTCCATCGCTCGCGCCGGTGGCGTACAGGCGGGCGGCGGCGCGCACCGTCTCGGCGGGCACGCCGGTCACTGCTGCCATGGCTTCGGGCGAGTTCTCGGCCCTTGCCACAAAGTCGCGCCACTGCTGGAAGGCTTTGGCATCGCAGCGTTCGGCAATAAAGGCATCGGCCAGCAGGCCTTCGGTCACGATCACATGGGCCAGCGCGGTGATGACGGCGACATTGGTGCCGGGCTTGAGTTGCAGGTGGTGTTCGGCCCGGATGTGGGGCGCGTCCACCAGGTCAATTTGCCGTGGGTCGATCACGATCAGGCGCGCACCTTCGCGCAAGCGCTTCTTCATGCGCGATGCAAACACCGGGTGCGCCGCCGACGGGTTGGCCCCGATGACCATGATGACATCGGCTTTCTCCACCGACTTGAAGGTTTGGGTACCGGCGGAGGTGCCAAAGGTTTGCCCCAGGCCATAGCCGGTGGGCGAGTGGCAGACGCGGGCGCAGGTGTCCACATTGTTGTTGCCAAAGGCCGCGCGCACCAGTTTTTGCACCAGGTAGGTTTCTTCGTTGGTGCAGCGCGAGGAGGTGATGCCACCCACCGCATTCTTGCCGTGTTGGGCCTGGATGCGGCGGAATTCGCTGGCCGCATGGTCGATGGCCTCGTCCCAGCTGACTTCCCGCCAGGGGTCGGTGATGGCCTTGCGGACCATGGGCCGGGTCATGCGGTCTTTGTGTGTGGCATAGCCCCAGGCAAACCGGCCTTTGATGCAGGAGTGGCCTTCGTTGGCCTTGCCGTCTTTCCACGGCACCATGCGCACCACTTCATTGCCCTTCATCTCGGCTTTGAAGGCACAGCCCACGCCGCAATAGGCGCAGGTGGTGATGACGCTGTGTTCGGGCTGGCCCCACTGGACCACGGTTTTTTCTTGCAAAGTGGCGGTCGGGCAGGCCTGCACGCAGGCGCCGCAGCTCACGCAGTCCGACTCCATGAAGGACTGGCCTTGGCCCGGCGACACGCGCGACGCAAAGCCACGCCCCTGGATCGTCAGGGCGAAGGTGCCCTGCACCTCCTCGCAGGCGCGCACACAGCGGTTGCACACAATGCATTTGGAGCTGTCGAAGCTGAAGTAGGGGTTGGATTCGTCTTTGGGCGCGCCCAGGTGGTTGGCGCCGCCAGTGCCGTAACGCACTTCGCGCAGGCCGGTGGCGCCGGCCATGTCTTGCAGCTCGCAATCGCCGTTGGCGGAACAGGTGAGGCAGTCCAGCGGGTGGTCCGAGATGGTCAGTTCCATCACGCCTTTGCGCAGCGCGTGCAGCTTGGGGCTGTGGGTGTGCACTTTCATGCCCGCTTCGGCCGGCGTGGTGCAGGACGCGGGGTAACCTTTGCGGCCTTCGATTTCGACCAGGCACAAACGGCAGGAGCCAAAAGGCTCCAGGCTGTCGGTGGCGCAGAGTTTGGGCACTGCAATGCCCGCGTCCATCGCCGCACGCATCAGCGAGGTGCCCGCCGGCACGGTGACACTTTCGCCGTCAATTTCCAGGGTGATCTCTTGGGTGGATACGCGCAGCGGCGTGCCAAAGTCGGTGTCGTGGGGGTGTTCAAACATGGTGCTTTCCTGCGGCGACGGGGTTCAAGCGGCCTCGGGTACCGGCGCCGCCAGTCCGAAATCCTGCGGGTAGTGGTTCAGCGCCGACAGCACGGGGTTCGGCGTCATGCCGCCCAGGGCGCAGAGCGACCCGTGCAGCATGGTGTCGCACAGGTCGCGCAGCAGGCGGACCTGGCTGGCTGGGTTGTTCCCCTGGGTGATGCGGTCGATCACCTCCACCCCCCGGGTCGAGCCGATGCGGCAGGGCGTGCATTTGCCGCAGGACTCGATGGCGCAAAACTCCATGGCATAACGCGCCAGCTGGGAAAGATCGGCCGTGTCGTCATGCACCACCAGGCCACCGTGTCCCACCGTCGCACCCACGGCGGCATAGGCCTCGTAGTCCAGTGGGACGTCCCACAGCGCCTCGGGCACATAGGCGCCCAGCGGTCCGCCGACCTGCACTGCCTTGATCGGGCGGCCCGTCGCGCTGCCGCCGCCAAAGTCAAACAGCAACTGGCGCAGCGTCACGCCAAAGGCTTTTTCCACCAGGCCGCCGTGCAAGATGTTGCCCGTGAGCTGCAGGGGCAGCGTGCCGTGGGAGCGCCCCACACCGTAGTTTTTGTAATACGCCGCGCCCTGGGCCAGGATGAGGGGTACCGAGGCCAGGGTGATCACGTTGTTGATCACGGTGGGCTGTCCAAACAAGCCCTGCACGGCCGGAATCGGCGGCTTGGCGCGCACCACGCCGCGCTTGCCTTCGATGCTCTCCAGCATGGCGGTTTCTTCGCCGCAGATGTAGGCGCCTGCCGCCTTGCGCACCTCCAGGTGGAAGCGGTGCGCTGATCCCAGGATGCTGTTCCCCAGGAATCCGGCGGCGTTGGCGAGATCAATGGCCTTGCGCATGGTGGCCACCGCATGCGGGTACTCGGAGCGGATGTAAATAGTGCCCTGGGTCGCTCCGGTGGCCACGGCGGCAATGGCCATGCCCTCGATCAGCATGAAGGGGTCGCCCTCCATCACCATGCGGTCGGAGTAGGTGCCCGAGTCGCCCTCGTCGGCATTACACACAATGTATTTTTGCAGCGCCGCCGCGCCCGCCACGGTTCGCCACTTGATGCCCGCTGGAAACGCGGCACCGCCGCGCCCGCGCAAGCCGGAGTCCAGCACCTGCTGCACCACCTCGGCGGGGGCCAGGGTCAGCGCGTGGCGCAGGCCCGCAAAACCGCCATGGGCTTCAAACTCGGCCAGCGCCAGGGGTGCAATGACGCCCATGCGAGAAAAAGTCAGCCGTTCCTGCTGGCGCAGATAGGGTATTTCCTCGGTCAGCCCCAATCGCAAACGGTGGGCAGCACCGCTCTGGAACTGGGCGTCAAACAGGCTGGCAATATCGTGCACGGTCACCGGGCCATAGGCGATACGACCGCTGGGCGTTTGCACCTCCACCAGCGGCTCCAGCCAGAACATGCCGCGTGAACCGTTGCGCACCAGGTCGATGGCCAGGCCGCGAAGCGCTGCCTCTGCGGTGATGGCCGCCGCCACCGCGTCGGCCCCCAGCGCCAGAGAGGCTGAATCGCAGGGTACAAAAATTTTCACCGGCATGTGGCACTCCTTGCCGCTGCCACCAGCCGGTCGAACTGCTCGGCATCGACCCGCGCATGGGGTTGTTCATTCAGCGCCAGAGCCGGGGCCGTGGAGCACAGGCCCAGGCAGTACACCGGCGCCAGCGTGATGGCGCCGTCCGCGCTGGTGCCGCCCTGCGCCGTTTGGCTGGCGTCGAGCGCCAGCGTGTCGCAGGCATGCGCCCACAGGCGGTTGGCACCCATGGCCTGGCAGGCCTCGGCCCGGCACAGTTGCAGGACGGTAGGGGCGCTCGGCTCGGTCCGAAAGTGGTGGTAGAAGCTGAGCACACCATGCACCTCGGCCCGCGACAGGTGCAACTCGCTGGCGATCAGGCCCACTGCGGCGGCGGGCACATGGCCCAGGGCATCCTGGATGTCATGCAGGATGGGCAGCAGCGCTCCCGGCAACTGTTTTTTGGCTGCCACCAGGGCTTGAATCCGCTCTGGCGGAGGCGTTCCATCCACGACCGATGACATGGCTGTCTCCTTGTAGGCCACTCTCGGAGTGAGGGCGTGAGACAGTGTCAACGACGGGGCTGCAACGGGTCAAATTCCCTTTGAACTTGGCCCTATTCAGACTTTGAATGTTGAATGGCCCAGAGGCGCTGATTTCTGCGGGGCTGATGCGGACTAGGGCGTCTTGTCCACCGATGCGCGGCCCGTGGATTGCAGCATGCCGGAATGGGCCTGCGCATGGCGCAGCCAGTCGGCATCGTTGGCGAGATGGAGCGCACAGCGCAGGGCGTGCGAGGGCCGCTCGGTGCACGCAAACATGAAGCCAATCGGCGTCAGTACCTCCGGCGCCACCAGGGGGATCGCTTCCAGTTCCGCATAACCGCGCAGCACCCCCACCAGCGCGCCCGGCAAGATGCTGCTGACCTGGCCCGCCATCACACTCAAACCGAGCGCCAGAATGGAATCGGTTTCTATGGCCGCCTGGACCTTGCAGCCCGCTTGCGCCAAGGCCGCATCGATGATTGCGCGGTTGTGCATTTCCGGCGTGAGCAGGCACAAGGGCAGCCGTGCTGCATCTGCCCACGCCATGGGGCGCTTGTGCAAGCGCAAGCCCTTTTTGGCGGGGGAATCTGCCCGGCGCAGCACAAAGTAGCGCTCCGTGTACTGGGCTATGGCCGTCATCCTGGCCGCCTTGGACTGCAAGCGCTGGGTGTAGCCCAGCGCAATGTCCACCGAGAGGTTTTCCAGGCCCGCCTCGATGTCCGGTGAGCTCATGGACCGCAGCACCAGGGACAGGCCGGGATGGCGTGCCTGCAGCATGCCGGCAAACTGCGCCGCGATGGGCATCACGGAAGGCACGGCGGCAATCGTCACCGCCCCTACCGGTTGGTCTGCGGTGCTTTGCAGATCTTGGCGCAGGAGTTCCTGCTCGTGCAGCACCCTTTGCGCCGTGATGAGTATCCTTTCCCCCTCCGGGGTCAAACTCTCGAAGGCGCGGCCCCGCTTCACGATGGCGGTCCCGAACTCCTTCTCCAGCGCGGTGATGGCGTTGGACAAAGCCGGCTGGGTGATATGGCATGCCTGTGCGGCGCGTCCGAAATGCCGGTGCTGGTGCAGGGCGACCAGGTAGCGAAGTGAGGTGAACAAACTCATGGCGTTGATGATAGCTATACGCGTCACCCGAGACTATGATTGGGTTTCAACAAAAAAACCGCCTGTTGTTGGGTGAATATGGACGAGTCTGATGCAAACACTTTTTGAAGCTGCCAACCAAATTGCGCAAGAAATTGAGCGTACCCGCCAGCATTTGGCGAATCTTGAACAAGCCCTTGCGGGCCTCAAGCCCCTGATCGGGGTGGAACCCGCCACGACGGCGCTGGTGTACACCGCACCACCGGCGGCGCAAACCGTGGAAGATGTCTCCGTGGTGCAGGCACGGGTCATCAATGCCGAGACCATTCAACCCAAGCCAGGCAAGGCTGTGGGGACGGTGAAATCCAAAACAAAGGCGTCCAAACCGGTGCAGCGCAAGGCAGGCAAAGCCTTGCCAGCCACCGGCACGGCGTTCTGGCTGGGGTGTTTTGGCCGCAAGAGCCTGGGGCTGGAAGAGTTGCTGGAGGCCGCTTCGCAGAAGCTGGATTTGGATGACTCGGGGCGCGCTGCCATCAAAAATCGCGCCAATGCATGGATATACAGTGCGGCGCGCAAGGGAACCCTCAAGGCGGTGGCGTCCAAGGACGGGCGCAAGCTGTACCAGCGCGTTCGGGCCTGAAGACCCGAGCCGTCGTTGACCTTCGACGGTCCTGAAATGCCTTCTGTTCCAGAGCATCTGTCGAACGAAGTTCAGCGCCTGCAGCGCGAGTTGCAGGAGGCGCAAGCGCGCCTGCAATCGGTGGCGGACGCCTCGGGGGCGCTGCTTGGCAAGCTGGAATGCACATTGGGTGACGATGGCCGCTTGCTGTTTGTCGGCTCCGACGCCATGGCAGACCAGCTTTTGGGTAAAGCTTGCGCCCCCTTTTGGGGCCAAGCGTTTGTGGACCTGTTTCCTGGCATGCAAGTGACGGAGATTCCGTCCGCCTTGGAAAACGTGGCCCGCACCGGCACGGTGTTGGGCCCCACGAGTGTGCTGGGCGAAAAACTTCTCTCTGGCAAATCTTTCCATTTTTTTGCTTTTCAACTGGCGCCCGGCCGGGTGGTGGTGAAATTTTGGGACGGCTCCGGTGCCGCTGAGACCCTGGAAATGCGCATGCGGGCGCAGCAACAACTGGCCGCCATGTTCAGCCAAAGCCCGGCCGCCATTTCGCTGACGCGTGAAGTGGATGGTGTCTATGTCGATGTCAACGAAGAGTGGACCCACCTCACGGGCCTGAGCCTGGAAGATGTTTTGGGGAGGACCGCGGTTGAGCTCGGATTCTGGCGCACGGAGCACCACAGGGAAGTGGGCTTGCGCCCGCTGACCAATTCCGCAAGAGTCCGCAACCTGGATTTGCCCTTTGTCAAAGGCGACGGCACAAAAATCATTTTGCAACTCAATGCGTCGCGGATTGAGATTGGTGGCTCGTCCTATGTGCTGAGCTATGTCAAAGATGTGACCGCCGAACGTGCCGTTGAGGCCGAGTTGCTGGCGAGTGAGCAGCTTTTGAAAGCGATCAATACCCGCTTGAGCCAGCAAATCCGCCTGTTTGAGTCCCTGGAGAGCCTGGCGTTGGTGGGCTACTGGACGTCCGGCCACGGCTCGAATGCGGTGCGCTGGTCCAATGGTTTGTACCGCTTGGCCGGACTCGACGTGGGGACGGTGCTGGACACGGACACGGGACGCAACCGCATCCTGGCGGAAGACCGGGAGCGCTTTGAAGCGGCCCGCGCCCGGATGGATGGCTCTGAGACAGAGTACCGCTGGAGCCACCCGGATGGCCGTGTGCATTGGCTGCGCTCCCGCATGCAGCGCTGGTCGGGGGGCGATGGCGGGGATGCGTTTGACTTTGGCGTGGTGCAAGACATCACCAGCGAGCGCGAAGCGGCACTGGCATTGCAGGAGCAACTGGCCTTCATTCAAAAGATCACCAGCCGGGCGCCGGGCATGGTGTTTCAGCTGCGCCGACAAACGGATGGCCAATTCAAATTCTTGTACCTGGCGGACCCCGTGCGGGAAATCTACCGGGGTTTGACCGCCGAAGAGGTCATGCAAGATGCCAGTTGCGCCCTGAGACTGCACCATCCCGAGGATCTGGGCGGTCTGCTGGCTTCCTTGAAAATTTCCGGCAAGGAACTCAAACCCTGGATGCACGAATACCGGCTGCGCTTTGAGGACGGTGAAGTGCGCTGGCTTTTGGGGCAGGCCATACCCGAGCGCGAGGCCGATGGTTCCGTGTTGTGGAATGGCTTTACCACCGACATCACCTTGCGCAAACAGGCGGAGGAGGGCCTGCGCCACAGCGAGGCACGCTTTCGCGCACTCACGGAACTGTCTTCCGACTGGTATTGGGAGCAAGACGCGCAGTTCCGTTTTGTGCGGATGGAAGGCAATCTGGAGGCCTCCAATGTCATGCACCAGGAGCGCCATATCGGTTACACCCGCTGGGATTCGGGGGTGGAAGGGGTCAGCGCGGCCCAATGGGCAGCGCACCGCGCCCAGTTGGAGGCGCATGAAACCTTCCGTGATTTCCAAGTACAACGCAGGCGCGCCGATGGCTCGCTGATGTGGGCGTCCATCAGCGGCTCTCCTATTTTTGATGCCGACGGGCGTTTCACGGGCTACCGTGGCATCGGGCGCGACATCTCGGCCCGCAGGCGCGACGAAGACAAAATCGAACGCCTGGCGTTTTATGACGCCCTCACCGGTTTGCCGAACCGCCGCCTGCTGATTGACCGCCTGCAAAATGCGCTGGCTTTCTGCGACCGCGAAGGGCTGACGGGTGCGCTGCTGTTCATCGATCTGGATAATTTCAAGGACTTGAACGACACCCAGGGGCATGACATGGGGGACCAGCTGCTCAAGCAGGTGGCGGTGCGTTTGGGTGACTGTGTGCGCGACGTGGATACGGTGGCGCGCCTGGGCGGGGATGAGTTTGTGGTGATGCTGCAAAAACTCAGCAGCGACCCCCATGAAGCGGCCACCCATGCCGAAGGGGTTGGCCGAAAGATCCTGGCGACCTTGAACAAGGCTTTCCAGTTGGGGGGCAACGAGTACCACAGCACGCCCAGCATCGGTATTGCCCTGTTCCAGGACAACCGGCTCACCATTGACGAGTTGCTCAAGCGGGCCGATTTGGCCATGTACCAGGCCAAGGCGGCGGGGCGCAATACCGCCCGCTTTTTTGACCCTGCCATGCAGGCTGCCGCCTCGGCACGTGCCACCGTCGAGGCGGACTTGCGCCAGGCCCTCTTGCGCAACGAATTCGTGCTGTATTACCAGCCAGTGGTGGACGAAAACAGGCACACCACCGGCGTGGAAGCCTTGGTCCGCTGGAGCCACCCGCAGCGTGGATTGCTGTCACCAGCGGAGTTTATTTCGGTGGCAGAGCAAACCGGATTGATCCTGCCGTTGGGGCAATGGGTTTTGCAGGCTGCGTGTGCGCAGTTGGTGGAGTGGAGCCTGCGTGCCGAGACGCGGCGCCTGACCATCGCCGTGAATGTGAGTGCGCGCCAGTTCCGCCATCCCGAATTCTCCAGCCAGATACTGACCTTGCTGCGCGAGAGCGGCGCCAACCCCTACCGTTTGAAACTGGAGCTCACCGAAAGCCTGCTGTTGACCGACTTTGACGACGCCATTGTCAAAATGAGTGAGCTGCGCTCCATCGGCGTGGGCTTTGCGCTGGATGACTTCGGTACAGGGTACTCGTCCCTGTCCTATCTCAAACTGCTGCCGCTGGACCAGCTCAAAATTGACCAGTCGTTTGTGCGCGATGTGCTCAGCGACCCCAACGATGCCGCCATTGCCCGCACGATACTGACACTGGCGGACAGCCTGGACTTGCGGGTGGTGGCCGAAGGCGTGGAAACCGAGGGCCAGCGCAGGTTCTTGCTGGACAGCGGCTGCAAGGCCTTCCAGGGCTACCTCTTTGGCAAGCCCGCCCCGGTGGAGCTCCTGCAAATCAATGCCGCGCCCAGCCGGTTTGGCGCCTTATAAGGGAGCCTGCTCTTCGCTTGGGGGCGTCGTGGCATCCCCGCTTTCTGCGGTTTCACAGGGAGACTCATCCGCAGTTTGGCGCAATGCGGCTTTTTCTCCGGCGCCCGCAAACTTGCTGTATTTGCCCAAAATGCTGACCAGCTGGCCGTACACCCGTGGGCAGCCTGCCAGGCACTCCTGCTGGTCCAAAAACTCGGCCTCACCGGTGAAGTTGCCCACCAATCCACCGGCTTCGGTGACCAGGAGCGAACCGGCGGCCACATCCCAGGGCTGCAGGCCGGTTTCAAAGAAACCCTCGGTGTAACCGGCGGCCACATAGGCCAGGTCCAGCGCGGCAGCGCCGGGGCGGCGCAGGCCGGCGGTGCGTTTCATCACATCGCCCATCATGGCCAGGTATTTCTTGAAATTGTCGCCTTCGCGGAACGGAAAGCCGGTGGAAATCAGCGATTCTTTGAGCTGGGTGCGTTTGGAAACCCGGATGCGCCGGTCGTTCAGGTAGGCGCCACGGCCTTTGGTGGCGGTAAACAGGTCGTTGCGGGTGGGGTCGTACACCACGGCTTGTTCTACCTTGCCTTTGACCGCCAGCGCAATGCTGACGCAATAGACCGGCAGGCCGTGGATGAAATTGGTGGTGCCGTCCAGCGGATCGATGATCCACACGTACTCCGAGTCTTGTGCACCGTGCTCGCGTCCAGACTCTTCGGCCCAGATGCCGTGGCCGGGGTAGGCGGCCAGCAGGGTTTCAATGATCACTTTTTCTGCCGCATGATCGACCTCGGTGACAAAGTCATTGACCTTTTTTTGCGAGATGCGAACGGATTCGATATCCAGCGCGGCGCGGTTGATGACGGAACCCGCAGCGCGGGCGGCCTTGACGGCCACATTGATCATGGGGTGCAGATTAAGCGACATAAATAAATTGTGATTTATGGGGACAGATCTTCAGCTCTGTCCCCAACTGATGAAGAACGGGTGATTCGCCTGGCGATGCAGGCGGCGACAATAGCGCCATTTTAACGGCCCCGCCTTCTTTTCCCATGCACACCCGATTTATTCTGATCAACACCAGCCACGCCGGCAATGTAGGCGCTGCGGCGCGGGCCATGAAAACCATGGGATTTGACGACCTGGTGCTGGTGGCGCCGCGCTGGGCCAATGTTTTGCGCCGGGAGGAAACCATCCAACGCGCCAGCGGTGCGCTGGATGTGCTGGACAAGTGTCGCATCGTGGACACCCTGGACGAGGCGCTGGACGGCATCACCCATCTGTGCGCCACCGCCATGACACCGCGTGACTTCGGCCCGCCCACGGTGGCACCCCGTGAACATTTCGAGTTGCTATCAAAATCGCAGCTGCCTGCGCACAATCCACAAGGGCTGGAGGCTGATTTGGCACATGAATCAGCGGCAAGCGCCGGGGTGCAGCAGGGGGTTGGGTTTTTGTTCGGCTCAGAGCGTTTTGGCATGCGCAACGAAGATGTGTACCGTTGCCATGTGTGCCTGAGCATTCCCAGCAACCCCCGGTTTGGCTCGCTCAACATCGGTGCGGCCATCCAGGTGATTGCCTACGACTGGCGCCTGGCTTTGGGTGGATTTGGCATGCCCACGGAGCCCGCGACGGCCGGTGCAGCACCCTCAGCGAACCTGGCCGATGCGGCGCAGGTCACCGGCATGCTCACCCATCTGGAGCAGGCGCTGGTGGCCCTGGAATTTTTGGACCCGGCAGCACCCAAGAAACTGATGCCCCGCCTGAACCAGTTGTTCAACCGCGGTGGTGTAACGCAGGAAGAAATCCACATCTTGCGCGGCATCGCCAAAGCGATTCTGCAAAAGACGTCGCGATAAACCGCGCAGGCGGTAAGTGATGTGTTGAGCGGATAGACTAGCAGCCATGTTTTCTCGTCTACGCTCCGATATTCAGTGCATTCTTGACCGCGACCCGGCTGCCCGCAGCACCTGGGAGGTTCTGACCTGTTATCCCGGCTTGCATGCCCTGGTATTGCACCGCCGCGCCCACTGGTGCTGGGAGCACGGCTTCAAATGGCTGGGGCGGTTTATCTCGCACTTTGGGCGCTGGTTCACCGGCATCGAGATTCATCCCGGCGCCAAAATCGGCGAACGCGTGTTTTTTGACCACGCCATGGGTGTGGTCGTGGGTGAAACCGCCGAAATTGGCGATGGTTGCACCATTTACCAGGGCGTCACCTTGGGCGGCACCTCGCTGTACAAGGGCGCCAAGCGCCATCCCACGCTGGGCAAGGATGTGGTGGTGAGTGCAGGGGCCAAGGTGCTGGGCGGCTTTGTGGTGGGAGACGGGGCCAAGATCGGCTCCAATGCGGTGGTCATCAAGCCGGTGCCTCCAGGGGCCACCGCCGTGGGCATTCCGGCGCGCATCATCCCTTCCAAAACGGGCGAAAGCGCCGATGTCACCCACTCCCAGCCCAAGTTCACGGCCTATGGCATTACCCAGGAAGACGATCCCGTCAGCCAGACTTTGCGCGGCCTGATCGATTCGGCCTCCGGGCAGGAGCACCAGATCGCGCTGTTGTGGAAGGCGATTGAAACCCTGTCTGCGCAACGTACCGACAACGAATGCCGACCCGATTGTGTGCCGGGTGATGCGGCACGCACCGAGTGTTTTGAGGCGGAGCGCCTCAACCAACTGGTCGGGAAGTAGGGGGCAACACCGGTGGCCCGGCAAAGCCGGTTCCATGGTGTTCCTGGCTCAAGTCACGCGCGACGAATGGCGTTTTTAGGCCGGAAGGCCTTGCACACCGACTCCACGGTTTCCAGGTAGGGGCCGCCAATCAGGTCGATGCAGTAAGGCACTGCCGCAAAAATGCCGGGAACCACGGATTTTCCGTCGGCGTCTTTCAGCCCTTCCAGCGTTTCGGCGATGGATTTGGGCTGTCCGGGCAGGTTGATGATCAGGCTGTGGTCCCGAATCACCGCCACCTGGCGCGACAGGATGGCGGTGGGCACAAAATTCAGGCTGATGGCCCGCATCTGTTCACCAAACCCCGGCATTTCCTTGTGGGCCACGGCCAAGGTGGCCTCGGGCGTGACGTCGCGCAGCGCAGGACCCGTACCACCCGTGGTGAGGACCAATGCGCAGCCTGCATCCACCAGTTCAACCAAGGTGGCGCTGATGGTGGCCTGCTCATCAGCAATCAGCCGGGCCTCAAAAGTGATGGGGTTCAGTAGGGCGCGGCTGAGCCAGTCTTTTAGCGCTGGCAGGCCCTTGTCTTCGTAGACACCGCTGGAAGCGCGGTCGCTGACGGAAAGAATGCCGATTTTGACGGCGTCCGGGCCAGGCTGGCTGCTCGTGTTCACGCGGCGTCTCCGTCGTCTTCTTGCATCAATTGCTCGCGCACCAATTGAAAAATATCGCGGTAGGCACGGCCGTGGCGCAGGGCCTCGCCCGGTTTTTCGGGTTTGGCGTCCTTGCGGGCCTGGCGAATCAGCGAGCGCAATTGCTGGCTGTCGGTGCCCGGGCTCAGGTTGATCCATTGGCCGACGGCGTCGTCGTCGGCAATCAGGCGGTCGCGCCAGATTTCAGCCTGGTGCAGGGTCAAAGTCTCTTTGGCACTGGGCGCGTGCTGCTCCGCCAGGGCGGTGCGGATGGCGTCCAAGGTGGTGCTGTCGAGCAAACGCATCTGCTTGCCTATGAACTGCATCTGGCGTCTGCGCCCTTCGAAGTTGGTGATGCGCTTGGTCTCGACCAAAGCGTCCACCAGCTTGTCGGGCAAAGCCAGGCGCGTCATCAAGTCAGCGCGCAGCGTGAGCAATTCTTCACCCAGTTTTTGCAGTTCGGTGCTCTCGCGTTTGAGGTCGGTGCGGCTGGCCTCGTCGGTGCCTTTGAGTTCGCGCTTGTATTCGAGATCAAGCTCGCTACCTTCGGCGACGAATTGGCCTTTGACGAAATAGCCTTTTTTTAGTTTACGTGACATAGCCAAGTATCATAGCCTCCGCTATGAAGAAACCCCAATCCCCCAAAAAAGCATCTATCCCCCAAGCCAAACCCGCAGACAGCGGTTTTGCCTACAGTCGGCCGTATTTCGAGTCCCTGGTGGACACGGCGCTGGCCCATGCCAAGAAGCTGGGTGCCACCGACGCCGGGGCCGAGGTGTCCGAGGGCTGTGGATTGAGCGTGTCGGTGCGCAACGGCGAACTGGAAAATGTGGAGCGCAACCGCGACAAGTCCTTGGGCGTGACGGTGTACATGGGGTGCCGACGGGGCAATGCCAGCACCTCGGATTTTTCGGAAGCGGCCATTGCCCAGACGGTGCAGGCGGCATTTGACATTGCACGCTTCACCGCAGAGGACCCCTTTGCCAGCCTGCCGGAACTGGAAGACATTGCACCCCAGGCGGAGCGCGAACGCGGTCTCGACTTGTTCTTCCCCTGGGCCGTGACCAGCGAAGAAGCGGCCCGTTTGGCGATGGAGTGCGAAGCGGCGGCGCTGTCGGTCGACAAACGCATCACCAACAGCGAAGGGGCTGCGGTGTCGGCCCAGCAGTCGCATTTTTTCAGTGCCCACACCCGCAATTTCCGCGGCGGCTACGCCAGTTCGCGCCACTCCATGTCGGTCTCGCCGATTGCGGGCAAGGGCAAGGACATGCAGCGCGATTCCTGGTACAGCTCCATGCGCTCCGCGCAGGAATTGGCGTCGCCCCAGGCCATTGGCCGCTACGCCGCCGAGCGGGCTTTGAGCCGCCTCAAGGCGCGCAAGATCGCCACCACCGAATGCCCCATCCTGTTTGAATCCCCCTTGGCGGCAGGGCTGCTGGGGGCCTTTGTGCAGGCCATCAGCGGCGGGGCTTTGTACCGCAAGAGTTCTTTTCTGCTGGATTCACTGGGCAAACAGGTGTTTCCCAGGCACATCGACATTTTTGAAGACCCGTTTGTGCTGCGCGGCAAGGGCAGCTCACCCTTTGACGACGAAGGTGTGCGGGTGCAGGCGCGCCAGGTGGTCAATGCCGGCAAGGTGCAAGGTTACTTTTTGGGCAGTTATTCGGCCCGCAAGCTGGGCATGAAAACCACCGGCAATGCGGGCGGTTCCCACAACCTGACTTTTGCCTCGCGTCTCACCCAACCGTCGGACACGCTGGATGCCATGCTGGAAAAACTGGGCACGGGCCTGTTTGTCACCGAGTTGATGGGGCAGGGCGTGAACTACGTGACCGGAGACTATTCGCGCGGCGCCAGTGGTTTTTGGGTGGAGAAAGGGCGCATTGCCTATCCGGTCCACGAAATCACCATCGCGGGCAATATGAAGGCCATGCTCAAGGGCATTGTGGCCGTGGGTGCGGATACTTACAACTACGGTGCGAAGACCGTGGGCTCGATTTTGGTGAACCGGATGAAGGTGGCGGGGAACTGATTTTTATTGCAAAGCTGATTGCCATTGCGGGGCTTTTGCAGCCCCGCAAGCAAAAAACTTAACCGGCCAGCGCAGTCTTCACCGCTGCTGACACGGTGCCCATTTCGGCCTTGCCAGCCAGGCGGGTTTTGACCACGCCCATGACTTTGCCCATATCGCCAGGGCCTTTGGCGCCCAGTTCGGCCACGATGGCCTTCACTTCGGCCAAGACTTCTTCGGCGCCCATGCGTTGTGGCAAATAGGCCTGCAGCACTTTCATTTCTGCAGCTTCCTTGTCGGCCAGATCAGTGCGCTCGGCCTTCTGGAAGGCTTCGATGGAGTCTTTGCGCTGTTTGATCAGTTTGTCCACAATGGCCACCACGGCAGCGTCGTCCAACACCACACGTTCGTCCACTTCACGCTGCTTGCAGGCGGCCAGCAGCAAACGGATGGTGCCCAGGCGCTCGCTGTCTTTGGCGCGCATGGCGGTTTTCATGTCTTCGGTGATTTGCTCTTTGAGTGTCATATGTGCTTCCTGAATACGAATAGGGGTGTGCCAAATAAAAAAAGCCCGCTGGAGCGTCCCCAAGCGAGCTTTTTTGGCTTTGAAAGACTGTCTTAGAACAGCTTTTTAGGCAATTGCATACTGCGAATACGCTTGTAGTTGCGCTTGACGGCGGCTGCCTTCTTGCGCTTGCGCTCTGCAGTGGGTTTTTCGTAGAACTCGCGGGCGCGCAAGTCGGTCAGCAAGCCCAATTTTTCAATGGTGCGCTTGAAGCGACGCAGTGCGACGTCAAAGGGCTCGTTTTCTTTTACACGGATTGTTGTCATTACGTAATGAATTCCAAATTGTGCTGATCAAAGGTCATCGGGGAAGATCGGGCCCCATATGCCACGTTCAGCGGATTTCCCGTCATAACTAGTATTGGCCGACGGGGAACTGCCAGAATAGCCCGCGATTATAGCGTTTCTTGCACTGCCTTGAACGCGCTATTTCAAGCGCTGTGGCCAGGTGTGCTGCCAGGCAGGAGTTTGCCCGCCAGTCCCTGGGCGCAGGCATAGCCGCTGGCCCAGGCCCACTGGAAGTTGTAGCCGCCCAGCCAGCCGGTGACGTCCACCACTTCGCCGATAAAGTACAGGCCGCTTTGGCGCGATTCCATGGTTTGCCCAGAGAGCGCCTTGGTGTCCACGCCGCCCGCGGTCACTTCGGCCTTTTTGTAGCCTTCGGTGCCGGTAGGGGTGAGCTCCCAGCGGCTCAGGCGCTCGGCCAAGGCCGCCAAAGCCTTGTCGGACGCTTCGTTGATGGGACGATCCCACTGGTGACCCAGCGCGCTTCCCTGCGCCACCCAGGTGTCCGCCAGTCGTGCGGGCACCAGGCCTGTGAGTTCGTTGGCGATCAGTCGGCGGGAGGTGGATTTAGCGCGGCGCAGATGTTTGGCCACGTCGGTCTGGGGCAGCAGATTCAGGCGAATGGGCGTGCCGCTCTGCCAGTAGCTGGAGATTTGCAGCACACCCGGGCCGCTCAGGCCCCGGTGGGTGAACAGCAAATCCTCCAGAAACGCCACGCTGTCTTTCTTGCCGCCGGTGGCAATTTGCACGGGCAGAGACAGGCCCGAGAGTTGCGCAAAAGGCGCCCAGGCGGCTTCGTCAAAGGTCAGCGGCACCAGGGCGGGCCGGGGTGTGACCACCGGCAGGTCGAACTGGCGGGCGATGCGGTAGCCCAGGTCGGTGGCGCCGATCTTGGGGATGGACAAACCGCCCGTGGCCACCACCACGGCGGCGCAATGCACGGTCCCCAGGTTGCTCTCAATTTCATAGCTGCTTGCGCAGGCTCCATAAGGGCTGGAGTCCAAAAAGCGCAATGATTTCACGCCGCACGGTTGCCAGTGGGTCACGCCGCCGCTGGCGCACTCGGCCAGCAGCATCTGGATGATGTCTTCGGCCGAGCGGTCGCAAAATAACTGGCCTTTGTGCTTTTCGTGAAAGGGAATTTGGTGGCGCTGGAGCAGGGCGATGAAGTCGCGCGGCGTGTAGCGCGACAGGGCCGAACGGCAAAAGCGCGGGTTGTCGCCCAGGAAGTTGGCGGCTGTAGTGTCCAGGTTGGTGAAATTGCAGCGGCCGCCGCCCGAGATGCGGATTTTTTCGGCCACCTTTTCGCTGTGGTCGATGACCAGCACCTTCAAACCCAATTGCCCGGCGACTCCGGCACAGAACAAACCGGCCGCTCCGGCGCCGATCACAACAACGTCAAATTTTTGCATGGGGCGCAGTGTAGACGTAGCGCCCAGGGGCTGGCGTGTGCCTGGGCCTACAGCGCCCCCGCCAGACGCACGATGTGTGCCACCTGCTGCGCGATGGGCGCGGGCACCGGCTGGGCGCCGTCCATGACCTGGCGGATGTAGGTGGCGGTGCTGGCGGCATCAATGGACAGGGGCAACTCAGGCAGGGTGGTCAGCGAACCGGCCTGGTAGGCCTGCAAGTCGGTGGGCTGGCCGCCGAGGAAGGCCTGCATCTTGGGGGTGCGCCGGGGGTCGGCCACGGACTCGCCCTCGGTGCCGCGCAGCAGCAGGGCGTTGGCGCCGATCAGCGTAAAGGTGGCGGCCATGGAGAGCGCGTATTCGGGGTGGGTGTAGCTGCTCACCAGCAGGCTTTTGCCCTCGCAGGGGTTCATCAGCTTGACCAGGCTGTGCGCCGGGTTGCGCAGCCCGACCACGCGGCGCACGTCCAGCAGGCGCTGCAGGCCGGGGCACAGGAGGGCGGTTGGCGCAAAGGCAATCTGTCCTGGTGCTATGGATTCAATAGCTGCTTGCGCAGGTACACCAAGGGCTGAGAGCACTTCTGATGTCAAAACCCGGCTGGATTCGGTGGCGGTGCCGTGGAGCAGCACCGGCAGGCCTTCACGCGCCAGCAACAGCGCCAGCAGCGGCGTGAGCAGGGGCAGTTTGCGGGCGCCGTTGTAGCTGGGGATGACGATGGTGGGCTTTTCGCCCGCGGGAACCCGGTGCAGGCGCTGGTGTGTGGCATCCAGAAAACCGGCCATTTCTTCGGCGGTTTCGCCTTTGATGCGCATGGCCAGGCAAAAGGCGCCGATTTCCAGGTCGGTGACCGTGCCGTCCAGCACCTGGCCAAAAAGGTCGGCCGCCTGCTCGCGGGTCAGCGCGCGTGCGCCGTCTTTACCACGTCCAATTTCTTTGATGTATTTGCCTATGCTCATGCCGCCATTGTCCGCGACTTGTTCCATTTCTAAATCATCCCTGTCGTTGTTGTCTCGCCTGGTCGTGTTAAAGCACTGCCTGCGGCTCGACGCCTAGACAGAAATGATTGGGGAACGGAATTAGGCGCGGTTGGTGCGGGCGTACAGGGAAGTCACTTTGTCCATGACTTGCAGCAGGTTCTCGCTGGTCACGAAGACGTTGCTGGCACCTTTGCCACCGGAGCTGGGGCGTGCCTTGAGGGCCATGTCCAAAAACAGCCATTGTCCATCGGCCAGAATCAATTCCTGTTTGATTTCTGGGCTCGTTTCCGGTGCCTTGTGCAGGATGTCCATGGCCGCGACAAACTCGGACCGTGCTTTGGTCATTTCCACGCCGGAAGCGGCGAAATCAATGTTCCAGGATGCGGATAAATAATATTTGCCCAAACGCTGGGACAGCATGCGCTGGCGTCCTGCAATATTCACCAGTTTGCCAAAGGGTTTGCCAGAGAGCTGTTCCAGTTGTCCGGTGCCCTTGTTGGACAATTCCAGCACCTTGGCATCCAGCGCCAGCAGCTTGACTGCGTTGGCTTCCGAGGGGTCCGCTCCAATGAGTAGAGCCTTATAAGCGGACCACTCTGACTCCAGTTGCACATAGGTGTCTCGCACCGCTCCCGCTGGCGCGTAGGCTTTCAGCTCTACCAATTGCCGGTCAAACAGGGCCATGGACTGTTCCATCACGCGGTTGGCCGCGGGCACCTGAACCTGCTGACCTATGGCCAGATAGGCTTTGGCCATGCGCTGCGACAGCATGCGCTGGCGGCCTGCCTTGTTGATGGCGTCGCTCATATCGGTGATTTGTGCACGGGCTGGCGAGAGCAGCGTGGAGGATGCAGCCAAGACGACAAAATTTCGGCGGTTCAAGTTCATGGAATCAATCTCTGTCAATTCGTGTGAAATGCGAATGTGTTGACCATTCGCATGGCTTCGTTCGATTTTGCAGGGTTTTCCCTAATATTTGACTGTGTTAGATCAACCTTTTCGCCATAGGGGATACAGGCAAGCCCCCCCGCGTTGTAGTTCTGGCACACAGGAGTCGCAGTAGGGCCGAATAAACGACCGGTTTGAATGGAGGCCTGCTTTCTGAGCCCTGCCGCACCCTGCTTTTTTATTGTCTGTGGCTGGGTTCTTGGGTGTACGATGGGTCTTAAAAATAGGGGCAACACTGAGGAGCTTGCAATGGCTGTTCATTTCCCAACGGTTGGCTGGTCAGGTGTGCCTGTCCAGAATCAGATTGGAAGCAATCCCTCGCCCGCGTTTTTGAAATTCGCTCTGGCTGCCCTGGCGGCGGGATCGGTAGCCTATTTTGCGCTGTTGCGCGGCATGACACCGAACTTCGATTTCCATTGGCTGGTGCCCGCCTTGGGGGTTCTGATTTCTGTGGGGGGCGGGGTGTTGGTATGGCTCGGACGTCTGGTGGGCGCCGTGCGCGTGCTGGTCTGGGGCGCGTGGTTGTTGGTCACGGTTCTTGCCCTTTTTTGGGGTGGCGTGCGCACTTCCGTCGGCGTGGCTTATCCCGTCATCATTTTGCTGGCGGGCTGGTTGCTGGATGTGCGTTGGGCCCTTGTGATGTCGGCCCTGACGTTGGGGGCGGCCGGTGCCCTGGGTGTGGCAGAAGTGGTGGGGGTGTTGCCCACTTTGGTGTACCCGTCGGCAGCCTTTTCCTCTGTGGTGGCGTACGTCCTGATGCTGGCATTATCGAGCGCGGCGGTTTGCCTGCTGCTGCGCTCCTTTCATGATCGCCGGTGTGACCTTCACACCTCCAGCGCGTCTGAGGCCCATCGCGCGGCCGAGCTGGCGCTGGCAGAAACCAATGTCCGGCTGCAAACCATCTTTGAGCACAACCCCGATGCCATGATGATTAGCCGCTTTGCCGACGGCCAGATCACCGATGTGAACCAGGCCTGCGTGCGCATGTTTGGCTATACCCGCGAAGAGGTGATTGGCAAGACCACGCTGGAGTTGGGCATCTGGGTGCATCTGCAGGACCGCCAGGCGATGGTCGAACCCCTGCGCACCCAGGGGTATTGCGAAAACGTGGAAAGCGAGTTCCGGCTGAAAGATGGCAGCACCTGCGTGGCTTCGCTGACCGCGGTCCTTGTTCCTTTGCAGGGGGTGCCCCATATCATCAATACCTTGCGCGACATTACCGCGCGCAAGTGGGCCGAAGACCAGCTCCAGGCCAGCGAGGCCTTGCTGCGCACGACCATGGAGTCCATCGATGAGGGGGTGTTGCTGGTCTCCCAAAGTGGTGCGGTACTGGGTTTTAATCAGCGCTTCGCAACGCTGTGGCGCGTGCCCCAGGAGATCGCCCAAACCCGCCAGGACGGCGCGCTGTTGGCCCATGTTCTGGACCAGTTGCTGGAGCCAGAGCAATTCGCGGCCACGGTGCAAAGCCTGTATAACAGCCAGGACGAGGCGCATGACACCTTGCGCTTCAAAGACGGACGCGTTTTTACCCGCTATACACGGGCTTTGTTGGTGCGCGAGCAGCCGGGGCGGATTTGGTGCTTCAAGGACATCACCCAGCGCAAGCAAACCGAAGACCAGTTGGTGGAGAGCCGGGCGCTGCTGAAGACGCTCACGCACGCCATTCCCGACCTGGTGTGGCTCAAGGACCCTGAAGGGGTGTACCTGGCCTGCAATCAGCGTTTCGAGCAATTTTTTGGCGCAGTGGAAGAGGACATCGTCGGCAAGACTGATTACGATTTTGTGGAGCCGGAGTTGGCCGATTTCTTTCGTAAACACGACAAGCTGGCAATGTCGCGGGGCAAAGCGTCAGTCAACGAAGAGTGGGTGGGCTTTGCCAGTGATGGCCACCGTGAACTGCTGGAGACCACCAAGACGGCCATTTTTGATGGGCAAAGCCGCTTGATCGGGGTGCTGGGCATTGGGCACGACATCACTGATCGCAAGCATGCCGAAAACGAGCTGCGTCTGTTTGCCAGCGTATTTCTCCACGCCCGCGAAGCCATCATGATCACCGACCCCCAGGGCAGCATTGTGGAGGTCAACGACGCCTTCACCCGCATTACGGGGTATGAGCGTGCCGAGGTGCAAGGCCTGAACCCGCGTATCTTGAATTCAGGGCACCAGCGCAGCGATTTCTTTGCCGGCATGTGGCGCGATTTGAACGCGCAGGGCTACTGGTACGGCGAGGTGTGGAACAGGCGGAAAAATGGCGAAGTGTTTGCGGTCATGCAAACCATCAGCGCCGTGAAAGATGCCCACGGCCAGCTGCAGCACTATGTGGCGCTGTTTTCGGACATTACCGCCATCAAGGAGAACGAGAAGAAGTTGGAGCATATTGCCCATTACGACGCGCTCACCAGCCTGCCCAACCGGGTGTTGCTGGCAGACCGCCTGCAGCAGGCGCTGGCGCGTTCGCAGCGCCGTGAGCAACTGGTGGCGGTGGCCTACCTTGACCTGGATGGTTTTAAAGCGATTAACGACAATTTTGGACACGACGCGGGCGACTATTTGCTGGCTGCTTTGGCTGCGCGCATGCGGCTGTCCCTGCGCGAGGGCGACACTCTGGCCCGTTTGGGGGGAGATGAGTTTGTGGCGGTGCTCCTGGACCTGGTGGATGTGGGTTCCACTGATCCGCTGCTCCTGCGGCTTTTGGCTGCGGCGGCCCATCCGGTAGAGTTTGGTGAGCGCATTTTGCAGGTTTCGGCCAGCCTGGGGGTTACCTTTTTTCCGCAATCCGGGGAGGTGGATTCTGACCAGCTGTTACGCCAGGCGGACCAGGCCATGTACCGGGCAAAGATGGCGGGCAAGAATTGTTATCACGTCTTTGACACCGCCTAGTGTGGGCTGGCGCGCACCCTGCGCTGCAGTTCCGGCACGCAGGAGCCGCAGTTGGTGCCGCATTGCAGGCTGGCTTGCAGCGAGGCCAGGCGCTCCTTGTCGGTGCCGCCGCAGCGGCCCAGATGCGCCTCAATGGCCACATCGGTCACGTTGAAGCAGGTGCACACCACCTTGCCACGCGACACCACGGCGACCGGCGGCTTGGCGCCCGGCA
The DNA here is from genome assembly GCA_001770935.1 of Burkholderiales bacterium RIFCSPLOWO2_12_FULL_61_40. Taxonomy (GTDB): domain Bacteria; phylum Pseudomonadota; class Gammaproteobacteria; order Burkholderiales; family Burkholderiaceae_C; genus Allorhodoferax. Next base: position 128,182 of record MESI01000026.1, read on the forward strand.
CCAGCAGGGCGCGGCCATACGAGTGGGCGGGCAGCTCGTCTTGCAGCAGGGTCTTGATCCAGCTCTGGGCACTGGTGTCACCGGCCAGCATGAAGCCTTCCAGCGTGACCTTGGCCTCGCCATCCACCAGTTTGACCGTGCGGCGCTGGCCGCGTTTTTTGTCGGCGTAGCGCAGGATGTGGGGACCGGCGAGGTTCAAGAGGGTTTCGATCTGGTGCAGCAGCTCGTCGGCGGGCGCCTCGTGCCCGGCGGCGCGAAACAGCACGCCGTTGCGTTCCACCGTGGAACCGTCGGCGGGGGCGTTGTTGGAAAAAAGGGTGCAACTGGCAAAGGGGAAGCGCACCATCAGGGCCTGCAACTCGGCACGGGCCGCCAGCACCTGCCCAGGCGGCAACCAGGCCACTGCCAGCAGGGACCGCGGCAGGTCGGCCTTCAGGATTTTGATGGCCGTGTGTTTGAATTCGGGCTGTTTGGAGTCCGGGCAGTAGGCGGAGGTGGTCAGCGCGTTGATGCCCGCCAGCCGGTGGCCGGTGCTGGCCTGGCCGCTCAAAAATTCATCCCCCCAGTGCATGGCCATGAAGGCCTGGTTGCGGCCCAGCTCGGTGCTGGCCTGCACCGGCACCACAATGGTGCCGCGCTTGCTGGTGACGTAGGCCAGCTCGCCGTCTTGCAGGCCGTGGCGGGCCATGTCCTGCGGGTGTATCTGGATGGCGGGCTCGCTCACATGGCCAAACAGCCGCCCCAGGGTGCCGGTGCGGCTCATGCCGTGCCACTGGTCGCGCAGGCGCCCGGTGGTGAGCGAAAACGGGTAGCGGGATTCGCGCGGTTCGGCCACCGGGCGGTAGGGCGTGGCAACGAAGCGGGCTTTGCCGTCCGGCGTGGGGAAAATGCCGTCTTCGTACAGGCGCGTTCTGCCCTGGGTTTGGCCCTCCGGCAGGGGCCATTGTTGGGGTGCCTGTTCGAGCATGGCGTAGGACATGCCGCTGATGTCCAGGTCGCGGCCTCGGGTGGATGCGCGGTGTTCTTGCCAGATTTGCTCAGAGGTGGTGTAGGCGAACAACGTTGTCGGTTGCGCCGCAATGGCTTTCTCCAGGCGCTGGGCGAAGTCGGTGGCGATGTGCCAGTCGGGGCGGGTCTGGCCTGGGGCGTTGACTGCGGCGCGCACGCGGGAGATGCGCCGTTCGCTGTTGGTGACCGTGCCTTCTTTCTCGCCCCAGGTGCTGGCGGGCAGCAGCAGGTCGGCAAAGCGGGCGGTGGCGGTGCTGGCAAAGGCTTCTTGCACCACCACCAGTTCGGCGCGCTCCAGCGCGCGGCGCACGGTGGCCTGGTCGGGCATGCTTTGGGCCGGGTTGGTGCAGGCGATCCACAGCGCCTTGATTTCCCCATCGGCGGCGGCCTGGAACATCTCCACGGCCGTTTTGCCCGGCTGGGCGGGCACCTCGGCCACGCCCCACAGGGCCGCCACTTCGGCGCGGTGCGCGGGATTGGCCAGGTCGCGGTGGCCGCTGAGCAGGTTGGACAGTCCGCCCACCTCGCGCCCGCCCATGGCGTTGGGCTGGCCGGTCAAGGAAAACGGCCCGGCGCCGGGCTTGCCGATCTGGCCCGTGGCCAGGTGCAGATTGATGAGCGCGGTGTTTTTGGCCGTGCCGCTGCTGGACTGGTTCAGGCCCTGGCAGTACAGGCTCAGGGTGGCGGGGGAGGTGGCAAACAGGCGCGCCGCCTCAATCAGGGCGTCTTGGCTGATGCCGCAGATCTGGGCCACCAGCTCGGGTGTGCAGTCGCGCACCAGGGTTTTGAGCGCCTCGAACCCGCTGGTGTGGGCGGCGATGTAGGCGGTATCCAGCCAGCCTTCCCACAGCATGGTGTGCAGCATGCCGTTGAAAAGCATCACATCGGTGCCGGGCTGGACGGCCAAGTGCAGGTCGGCAATCTCGGCAGTGTCGGTGCGCCGGGGGTCGCAGTAGATGATTTTCAGCGCGGGGTTGGCGCGTTTGGCGTCTTCGATGCGCCTGAACAAAATGGGGTGCGCAAAGGCCGTGTTGGAGCCGGTGATGAAGATGCACTGCGCGTGGTTCACATCGTCATAACAGGCCGGGGGCGCATCGGCGCCCAGGCTTTGTTTGTAGCCGGCTACCGCGCTGCTCATGCACAGGCGCGAGTTGGTGTCGATGTTGTTGGTGCCAATCAGGCCCTTGGCCAGCTTGTTGAAGACGTAATAGTCTTCGGTCAGCAACTGGCCCGAGACGTAAAAGCCCACCGCGTCCGCTCCGTGTTTGCGGATGATGTTGGCAAAACCTGCGCTGGCGTGGTCCAGCGCGGCGTCCCAGGACACGGGCTGGGCGGCTTCTCCGCGCGCAAACCGCTGCATAGGCTGCAACAGGCGGGCCTGCCGCGTCACCGCCGCGCTGGCGGTCAGGTGCAGGGTGGAGCCCTTGGTGCACAGGCGGCCGAAATTGGCCGGGTGCTCGGGGTCGCCCCGCACGCCGGTGATCTGCCCGCCCTGGGCGGTGATGATGACGCCGCAACCCACGCCACAGTAGGGGCAGGTGGAGCGTGTTTCTTGGGGAAATGTCATGGATGGGGATTGTCGGCACTTGCTCCCACTTGCGGGCGCTCGGTGTTGGGTACCCATTCCCACCATGTGTGTTGGCCGTCCAGCGTGTGGTCTTGCGTGCGAAAAACATTCCAGGTGACCAGGTAGTCGGGGTTTTCCATGTCCATGCCCGACGGCGCATGCCGGTACCGCCCCGCAGGGGCTTTGAACCAGGCTTCCAGGTTGGGCGGCACGATGAAATCGGCCGCCGCCACGGCCGGGTCGCTGTGGCGCAGGGCAATGGAAATGCCGTTTTCGGCGTCCACCTTGACCACCTGCCCTGCGCACTGGTTTTGCTTCATCAGCTCGCCTTGGGTATCAAAATAGGACACGCCGATGACGCAGGTTTTTTGCAGCAAGTCTTCCAGTTGCATGGTCTACTCCAGGGCGTTCAATGGCGCAAAGGTGCCACGCCCACCTGGGGCATATTGGCCAGGCCGATGTCGCGGGCATGGTCTTCAAAACCCTTGTTCTTCCAGAAGAAGGCGCCGGGCATGGTGGTGGGGATCACCAGCACGTAAAACAGGGCGCGGCCCATCAGGCTGGTGGCGATCTGTGTGACGCCCACCACGGCCAGGCCCAGCAGGGTGGTGGCGTTCACCGTGTCCAGCACCAGCATGCTGGTCAGTAGCGCACAGGCCAGCAGCAGGTTCACACCCAGCAGGGCATTGCGCAGCACATAGGTTTTGCCAAAGGTGGTGGTCTGGATGTAGTAAGACGCGCCGCCTTCGTGCTCGGCCGCCCCCATGGCACGGCTGTGCGCGGTGTGGCCAATGCCCTCGACCAGCATGCCCAGGCACAACACGGCAGCGCTCACGCTGGCGACATTGAGCACACTCTCACCGGCATAGACCAGCGTGGCCATGGTGACCGTACCCACCAGCAAGGCGCCCAAAGACAGCGCACTGCCGCCAAAGGCCGTGGCCACTTGCCAGTGGTTCCAGAAGGGGCGGGCCTTGATGCGGTAGCACTTGACCATGTAGTACAGCCCGGCCGCACTGCCCAGCACCGCCAGGTAGCCCAGCACGGTGGCGAAGGCGCCGGCCAGTTGGTTGCTGATCAGCACCGTGGTGTCGCGCCCCAACACGGCGGTAAACAGCGCCTGGAACAGGCTGTTGCCCGGCAGGCTGAACACCATGTGCAGGCCCAGCATGCCCATGAAGACGGCAATGCCCAGGCCTTCACGCGACACCGGTGAATGGCGCAGGTTGTTGAAGCCCCGGTAAAAGCGCTGCGGCTTGCCCAGGTGCATGGTGGACATGAACAGGCCAAAGGCCACCAGCAGGAAGCACACCAGGGCCAGCGGCACATACAGGGCCGACTGGGCAAAGGCGGTAAAGCCCGCCAGCCCGGCCTGTGCACCCAAAAAGGCCAGCGCAAACGCCCCGGCCGCTGTTTGCGCGGCCAGCGTGAACAGCACCAGCGGGTTTTCGCGCGAGCTCAGGCGCGCCAGATTCCAGTGCTGGGCCTTGCCCTTCTTCTGGTCGATGGCGGGGCGGTAGCGGCCCTTGTCGTCCTTGTGGTACTTCACCGGCATGGAGTCGGTGCGCTTCATCTCGTCGGGCAGCTGCTTGATCTGCTGGAAGCGGATATTGGGGTGGGTGATCTCAAAGCTGGGGAAGCCGGGAATCTCCACACGCGCCTGTTCCCGCCCGCCGGGGATGTTTTCGATCACGCCAAAGTCCAGCGCATTGCCCACGCAGGCCGACACGCAGGCGGGCTTGAGGCCCACTTCCAGCCGGTCCACGCACATATTGCATTTGGAGACCTGGCCCTTGACCGGGTCGAGCTGGGGCGCATTGTAGGGGCAGACCCAGGTGCAGTAGCCGCAGCCAAAGCAGGTTTCGGGGTCTTGCAGCACGGCGCCGTATTCCACATGCTTGGTGTAGGCGCGGGTGGGGCAGCCCTTGAGGCACACCGGATCATCGCAATGGTTGCAGGCCATGGAGATGTTCATGCGCTTGTAGTCGGGGTAGCTGCCGCCTTCCACATAACCCACCGAGCGGAAAGCCAGATGCGCCGGGTTCTCGTTTTTCTCGCTGCAGGCCGCTTCGCAGGCGTGGCAGCCGATGCAGTTGTCGGCCGTGAAGAAAAAACCGTGCTGTTTGTTGCGGTTGGGGTTGGTGCCCACCGCCGGGTTCTCGTTGATAAACATGGACCGGCCGACCGGCAACTTGCCCTGGGTGTGGTCTATCAGATCGATCTTCTGGCCGTAGCGGTTGGTGTCGGCATGGGTCTTGTCGTTCAAAAAGGCGTAGACCTGTTCTTCGGTGCGGATCTCCCAGATCTTGCGCTCCCCAGTTTGGGGCGCTTTGGAGGCGCAGCCACCACTACCGCACTCCGGCTTTCCACATCCGCCCCCTGTTGGGGCAGATGCAGGCTCCGCGATCCGTGCGTTGTGTAGGGAGGTGTTGTCTTTCATGGCGATATTCCTTGATATGCATCAATGGTGTGCGCGAATGCAAGGAGCGTGCCGGTAAATGGGTGCCTTTTCTAGGTCCTGGTGTGTTATGCATTCCGGTCAAAGACGCCAGCAGTTCCGGTCCCAAGAAACTACCTGATTCGATTTACTAATTTGTAGCGCGTGGCAGTCGGTTGTGCGGCGGGAGCGGTCTTTCAAGTGCGTAATCCCATTGGGATATAGTCGTTTAAAGAATCCATCATTTGTTCATTCGCCAGACCACACAAACTCCAACAGAATCGCCCTTAATGTCACTGAACGCACATGGATTAAGTCGGGACATCCCATCCGATGTGAAACGCTTGGTACGGCAAAGATGTGGTTTTGGCTGCGTAGTCTGTGGGCTGGGCATCGTTCAGTATGAGCATGTGGACCCAGAGTTCAAAGATGCTAGGCGGCACGACGCCGAAGCAATTGCTCTCCTATGTCCACAGTGTCATTCAAAGGTAACGACAGGCATGTGGTCGAAAGCACGAGTCAAACTTGCAATGCGCAGCCCCAAGTGCAAGCAAGTAGGGCATACCAGAGAATTTTTTGATTTCATTGAGGGGTACCCCGAATTGCAGTTTGGCGGAGTACGACTAAAAAATTGCCCAATTCCAATCGAAGTCGGAGGTCATCCACTTTTTAGCATCAAGTCTCCAGAAGTCGATGGCGAGCCGTTCATGTTCTCCGGGCTTTTCAGTGACCAATTCGGCAACGTTAGCCTCGTAATCGAAGACAACGAGTGGCGAGCGGCGACGACAGCATGGGATATTGAAGTAAAGGGCAAGACCATCACAATCCGCGAAGCCCATAAGACAATACATCTTGTGTTGCGCGTTGATCCACCAAAAGCACTCATAGTAGAGCGATTGGACATGTCATTTGGCGGCATCCACTTCAACGCAAGTGGCGACTTCCTGCGAGTTACGTATCCAAACGGCGGAGGCGGCGAGTTCACATCGTGTGTCGCCGACAACTGCCGAATTGGTATTTCCTTCTAGCACTGGTACTCGGCGTCGCCGAACGTTAACGACTGCTTAAGAGCGGCGCGAAAGTCGGCTTTGGGTCTGTAGCCGCCGGTCAATTTCCTCCGAAGCCAATCTTCAATCGCAGGGGCCTGCCCCAAGCCCCTGCCACCCCGGTGACCTACCCAGTCTAAAAAGCCCTGCGCTCAAAATCCAAACGCGCTGCTTCGGCCTGATCAATTTTCCCCACCCGTGCGGCGTTTTGCTTGAACGCCGGTTGGCGCGAATGCGGGTCCAGCAGGCCTAGGGTCAGGCGATTCACGCAGTCGTGGAAGTGGATGAACAGCATGTCGCTGCCCATGTGCCGTGTAACCGAAAGCGAGGAGCATTACGTGTACTTCATAGCCGCATGGAGCACCTCAAGGACCGTTATGGTCTAGCGTGCCTGCCACGCGGCCACGTCTGCGGGGGAAGTTCGGGTCGGCTTGCGTAGCACCTTCATGCCTTGTCAGCCAGCGCTTTACGTCGTGCCAGCTTTTGGGCGCGGACGGCATCCCACTCTTCTGCGTCAATGGCTGGGCGCGGGTCAGCCTGAGCGGTTTGCACCTTGGCTTTGAACCAGGTGTCGTACTCCACAATGCCGCGCAGCGAATCACGCACCAATTGCGATACCGTAGTCCCGTGGTGCAGCGCGTACGACTTGAGCGCGAAATACTGCGATTTGGGCAAATCAACATTCAGGCGCTGGGTGGGTTCTGGTGTAGTGTTTGGCATGATGATTTGAGTAAAGCGTAAAACCACATCATCTTCAAATCTGGTGCCGACATCAAGTGACGTTGGACGCTCAAGTCGGCTGGCATTCTGACAGCAATTAAGGTATATTTTCTATACCATGAACTCCTTTGAATATGATGCCGCAAAAAGCGAATCCAATCGCACGAAACATGGCATCGATTTTGTTGAGGCTCAGGGGCTGTGGAATGACCCGATGTTGCTGGAGGTTCCGGCAAGAACTGATGATGAACCTCGGTATCTGGTGATTGGGCTTATTGATGGGAAGCATTGGTCGGCCGTCATTACCTACCGTGGGCCCAACATCCGATTGATATCCGTGCGTCGCGCACGTACAGAAGAGGTGGTACTTTATGAAAGCTAAAAAGTTCGAGCAACAGTTTGACGACGGTGTCGACATTACGGCTTCTTTGGACTTGTCCAAAGCTAAGCGCGTGCTGCAAGAGCAAAAACGGGTGAATGTCGATTTTCCAACGTGGATGATTGACTCGCTAGATCGCGAAGCCAGCAAAATGGGCGTGACAAGGCAGTCGGTTATTAAAGTCTGGCTGGCCGAGCGTCTTGAGGCGACTGCTTCCAACTTGCCGTCCCCACGGACGCGCGCAGGTGCCGCGCACCGCTGAACTACCCCGTCTAAAAAGCCCTGCGCTCCAAATTCAAACGCGCCGCCTCTTGCTGGTCAATTTTTTCCACCCGGGCCGCGTTTTGCTTGAACGCCGGTTGGCGCGAATGCGGGTCCAGCAGGCCCAGGGTCAGGCGGTTCACGCAGTCGTGGAAGTGGAAGGGGATGAAGAGCATGTTGCTGCCCACGCGTTGCGTCAGTTGCACCATCACCACCGCGTCACCCCGTCGGCTCACCACGCGCACATAACTCTGGTGCTCGATGCCCAGCTTTTCGGCCGCATCGGGGTTCATCTCCATATAGGGCGTGGGTGAAAACTTGTTGCAGTTGCCGATCTTGCCGGTGCGGGTGCGGGTGTGGAAATGCTCCACCACGCGGCCCGAGTTGAGCCAGAACGGGTACTCGGTGTCGGGGCACTCGTTGTTGTTGACAAACGGGATGGGGATCAGGTTGGCTTTGCCGCTGTAGGTCTGGAAAACGCCGTCGGTGTACAAGCGCGCATTGCCGTCAAAGGGCATGCGCAGCTGCATCTCAAAGGGGTCCGAGAGGCCAATCTTTTGCGTGTCCGCATCGGCTTGCGCTTGCGAGTAGGGCCACTGGATGCCGCGTGCGGCTTCGATGCGGTCGTAGCTCATGCCAGAGATGTCCAGCGTGCGGCCTTCACCCTTGGACAACTCTTTCATTTCCTCGAACGCACCTTCGGCGGTGTCGGGGAAATGGATGGTGTTGCGGTCGGTGAAACGCTTGGCCATCTGGTTGAAGATCCAGAAGTCCGGCTTGGAGTCGGCGTGGGCGGGCAGCACGTTGCGCGTCAGGTTGACGCGGCGCTCGGTGTTGGTGTGGCAGCCTTCTTTTTCGGCCCACACGGCGGCGGGCAGGTAGACATTGGCGAACTTGACGGTTTCCACGTCTTCGTACACGTCTTGCACCACCAGAAACTCCAGGTTTTCCATGGCCTTGCGGATGCGCGGCTGGTTGGCCATGGAGGTCATGGGGTTGGTGGCCACCAACCACAGGCCCTTGATTTCGCCGGTTTCGATGGCCGGGAAGATGTCGGTCTGCGCCAGGCCGCGTTTGGCCGGGAAAAAGCTCTCGTCAATGCCCCAGAAGTCGGCTACGTGTTTCCGGTCTTGGTCTTTTTCCAGATAACGATAGCCGGGCAGGCCGGAGCAGGACGACCATTCGCGTGTGCCCATGGCATTGCACTGGCCGGTGATCGAGAGACTGGTGCCGCCGGGCTTGCCGATGTTGCCGGTGATCAGGTTCAGGTTGTTGATATCGACCACACCGTCCGAACCGTGGGTGGACTGGTTGATGCCCATGGTCCAGATGCTCATGGCGGCAGGGGCCTTGGCATAGATGCGGGCCACGGTGCGGATGCGGTCTTCGTCAATGCCGCAGATGTGCTGGGCGGTGACCGGGTCGTACTCGGCCACCAGGGCGCGCAGAGCGTCTATGCCCTGGGTGTGCCGGGCGATGTAGTCCTTGTCTTCCAGGCCTTCCTTGAAGATGACATGCAGCATGGCATTGATCAGCACCGTGTCGGTGCCCGGCGTGATGGGCAGGTGGATATCGGCAAACTGCGCCAGCATGGTGACACGCGGGTCCACCACGATGAGCGGGAACTTGCGTTTCTCCAGCGCCTCTTTCAGCCGCCAGTAGATGATGGGGTGCTGCTCCGGCAGGTTGGAGCCAAAGGCCATGAAGCAGTGGGTGTGCTCAAAGTCACCGTAGCAGCCCGGCGGGCCGTCCGAGCCAAACGAACGTTTGTAGCCTGACACGGCCGAGGCCATGCACAGCGTGGTGTTGCCGTCGTAGTTGTTGGTGCCGATCTGGCCACGCACCAGCTTGCCCAGGGTGTAGAACTCTTCGGTCAGCAACTGGCCGGTGGAGACGATGGCAAAGGAGTCGCGCCCGTACTTGGCCTGGATTTCCTTGATCTTTTCGGCCGTCTTGTCCAACGCCGCATCCCAGTGGCTGGGCTGGAACGGCAGGTGCGCTTTCTCACGCATCAGCGGCATGGTGCCGCGACCGGGCGAGTCAAACAGCTCGTGCTCCAGCAGGCCCTTGATGCACAGCTTGCCACGGTTCACGTCGGCCCCGGCATGGCCGCGGCTGGTCACGATCTTGCCCTTGTCGTTCAGGCCGATCTCAATGGCGCAGCCGGTGGAGCAGTAGTTGCAGGTGGTGTATTTCCACTGTGCGACGGGCTTGGCCGGGATGGAGATGGGCTTGCGTTGGGTGCGGCCGAAAATCATGGGGTCTCTTGCTGTGCTGCCAAGGGGCCGACGCGGGTTCAGGCCGCAACCGATTCTTTGAGCGCGGGGCCTGCCAGAGGGCGGGTCAGGTCCAGGGCGTGGGTGGCCAGCTCCACACCATCGAGGTGCACCACGCCGTTTTCCACCTTCACGCTGAACTTGGGCGTGCAGCCCTCGTCCGGCGCCTTGGCGCAGCCGTCGCCCAGGCCGATGACCCAGTTGTGCAGCGGGCAGGCCACGCTGGAGCCAAACACAATACCCTGGCTCAGGGGGCCGCCCTTGTGCGGGCAGCGGTCCAGGAGCGCAAACACTTCGTCCTTGTCGTTGCGAAACACCGCCACGTCCATGCCCACGGGGCGTGCCACGCAGCGGGCGCCCAGGACGGGGATGTCGGTCACCAGGCAGATTTTTTTCCAGTCAGTCATATCATTCCTTTTACTTTTGCTATCGTTTTGCTAGCTGTTTACGCTTATTCCATAAGGGCTAGAGGTCTATTTGGCTTAAGGTTTTGGTGAATTTAGGCTTCTACCGTCAGCTTCTCGAATTGGCGGGTGTCCACCTTGGCCTCTTCGAAGTCGAACCAGGGATCGGGCTCGCCGTCCAGGCTGAACTGCAGCTTGGCCCACAGGGCTTTGCGCTTTTCGGCGTTTTCCAGAATCTGCTTTTTCACGTAGTCCATGCCCACGCGGTTCAGGTAATGCACGGTGCGCTCCAGGTACCAGCCTTCTTCGCGGTAGAGCTGCATGAAGGCACCGGTGTACTCCAGCACCTCTTCGGCGGTTTTGAGCTTGGTGAAGAAGTGCGCCACCTCGGTCTTGATACCGCCGTTGCCGCCGATGTGCATTTCCCAGCCGCTGTCCACACCGATGATGCCTACGTCCTTGATACCGGCCTCGGCGCAGTTGCGCGGGCAGCCCGACACCGCAAACTTGACCTTGTGCGGTGCGTACATGCGCCACATGGCTTTTTCCAGGTCCTTGCCCATCTGGGTGGAGTCTTGCGTGCCCATGCGGCACCACTCACTGCCCACGCAGGTTTTGACGGTGCGCAGGGCCTTGGCGTAGGCGTGGCCGCTGGGCATGCCGATGTCTTTCCAGACATTGACCAGGTCTTCCTTCTTCACGCCCAGCAAATCGATACGCTGGCCGCCGGTGACCTTGACGGTAGGAATCTTGTATTTGTCCACCACATCGGCAATGCGGCGCAACTCGCTGGCGGTGGTCTCGCCGCCCCACATGCGCGGAATGACGCTGTAGGTGCCGTCTTTTTGGATGTTGGCGTGGCTGCGCTCGTTGATGTAGCGGCTTTGCGGGTCGTCCTTGGCCTCTTTGGGCCAGGAGCTGATCAGATAGTAGTTGATGGCCGGGCGGCACGATGCACAACCATTGGGCGTTTTCCACTCCAAAAAGTGCATGACCTCACCAATAGTGAGCAGTTTGTTGGCCACAATCGCCTCGCGCACGGCGTGGTGCCCATGGTCGGTGCAGCCGCACATGGCCTTGGTCTTGGGCGTGGCGGAGTAGTCGCCACCGGCGGTGAACATCAAAATCTGTTCCACCAGCCCGGTGCAGGAGCCGCACGATGCGCTGGCCTTGGTGTGCTTGCGCACCTCGTCCAGGGTAAACAGGCCTTTTTCCTTGATGGCCTTGCAGATGGTGCCCTTGGTCACGCCGTTGCAGCCGCAGACCTCGGCGTCATCGGGCATGGTGGCGGCCTTGTTGTGGCCCTCGTGTCCGCCTTCGCCGATGTTGGATTCGCCAAACATCAGCTTGTCGCGGATGTCGCTCACGCTGCGGCCGTCACGCAGCAGCTTGAAGTACCAGCTGCCGTCCACCGTGTCGCCGTACAGGCAGGCGCCCACCAGCTTGTCGTCCTTGATGACCAGTTTTTTGTAAACACCCCCAAAAGGGTCGCTCATCACCAGCTCTTCGGTGCCTTCGCCGCCGCCAAAGTCGCCTGCGCTGAACAGGTCGATGCCGGTGACCTTGAGCTTGGTCGAGGTCAGCGAGCCCTTGTACTGACCAATACCAAACTGCGCCAAATGGTTGGCCGCCACCTTGCCCTGCTCAAACAGGGGTGCCACCAGCCCGTAGGCAATGCCGCGGTGCGCGGCGCATTCACCCACCGAGTAGATGCGGGCATCGGTGATGGTCTGCATGGTGTCGTTCACCACAATGCCCTTGTTGCAGTGCAGGCGCATGGACTCGGCCAGGGTGGTGTTGGGGCGAATGCCCACGGCCATGACCACCAGGTCGGCGGCGACTTCGGTGCCGTCCTTGAACTTGATGGCCTTGACCCGGCCCCCCTTGCCCTCGTCGGCATTGCCGACCAGCTCCTGGGTTTGTGCACCAATCAGGAACTTCAGGCCCCGGTCTTCCAGGGACTTTTGCAGCATCTTGCCGGCCGTGGTGTCGAGCTGGCGCTCCATCAGCGTGGGCATCACATGCACCACGGTGACGGTCATGCCGCGCAGCATCAGGCCATTGGCGGCCTCCAGGCCCAGCAGGCCGCCGCCGATGACCACGGCGTTTTTGTACTTGGTGGAGGCATCGATCATCGCGTTGGTGTCGGCAATGTCGCGGTAGGCGATCACGCCTTCCAGGTCTTTGCCGGGCACGGGCAGGATGAAGGGGTTGGAGCCGGTGCACATCAGCAGGCGGTCGTATTCGGCGCTGATTTTTTCGCCGGTGGCGTTTTCGGCGTGCACGATGCGTTTGACGCGGTCTACCGAAGTGACTTTCCAGCCGGCGTGCAGGGTGATGTGGTTGTCTTTGTACCAGTCCCACGGGTTGAGCACGATCTCGTCAATGGTCTGCTCACCGGCCAGCACGGGGGACAACAAAATACGGTTGTAGTTGGGGTGTGGCTCGGCGCCAAAAACCGTAATGTCATACAGCTCGGGCGACACCTTGAGCAGCTCCTCCAGGGTGCGCACACCTGCCATGCCATTGCCTACCATCACCAGTTTCGATTTTTTCATCAGGGTTCTCCAGATTGATGTCCACCTAAGGTCTGGTTTATGCAAAGCAAGCACCGTGCCAAATGCTTCTTCCGCTGGCCACATTCGATGCACATATTCAGGGAATACCCGCTGCTTTGAACTTGTGCATGGGCACTGATATTGCTTACCCTTGGTGCATGGCATTTGAAATAGACATCGGTTTTTGCTCGCTGGCGGGCTCTAAAGAAAGCAACGAAGACTTCTGTGCTGCGATGCTGCCCGAGCGCGACCAGGAGGGCATGGGTGCCATTGCCGCCGTGGCCGACGGCGTGAGCCGGGGCGGCATGGGCAAAGAGGCCGCGCAAACCACCGTGGTCAGCCTGCTGCGCGACTACTACGGCACGCCCCAAACCTGGGACACCACCGTGGCGCTGGACCGCATCATCTCGGCCCAAAATTCCTGGCTGGCCGGTATCAACCAGCGCCGCCACCCCGCCATGGGTATGACCACACTCACCGCTTTGGTGCTGCGCGGCCAAAGCTACACGCTGGCGCATGTGGGGGATTCACGCGCCTACCTGCTGCGCGGCGGCGAAACCCTGCAAATGACGCACGACCATGTGGTCAAACACCCCGACTTCCAGCACCAGTTGCTGCGCGCCGTGGGGCTGGAAGACCGCGTGGTGGTGGACTATGTGCAGGGCGACTTGCAGGTGGGCGACGTGTTTGTGCTGTTGACCGACGGTGTGCACGGTGAAATTCCCGCGTCGCGGATCGGTCGCTTCACCCAGGACGTCAGCGCCCAGGTTGCCAGCGGCGCGCTGGTGGCCGCGGCGCTCAAAGCGGGTAGCCGCGACAACGTCACCGCCCTGGTGGTGCGTGTGCTGGGCCTGCTGGACGCCACCTTGCAAGACGAAAACCGGGCCGCCCAGGCCCTGTCCATCCCGGCCAAGCTCAGAGTCGGGGAACGTATCGACGGCCTGCTGGTGACCGCCCCCGTGGCTGACAACGGCATCAACGTGCTCTACCAGGTGCGGGACCCGGCCAGCCAAACCCTGTACGCCCTGAAAACCCTGCACCCCGCCCGTGCACACGACCCGCAGGAACGCACCATGCTGGCGCATGAAGCCTGGCTGGCCAAGCGCATGCAGTCCTCCCGTGCGGCGGACCATCTGGTCCACATCCATGAAGACCTGCCCACCGGCCAGAAACGCAGCGCCTTTTACCTGCTGTACGACTGGCATGGCGGCGAAACCTTGCAGCAGCAACTCGACCGCAAGCAGTCTTTGGGCGTGGCCCATGTGCTGGGCGTGGGCGTGCAGGCGCTCAAGGCGCTGGGCCGCCTGCACCGCCAGGGCGTCATCCACCGCGACATCAAACCCGCCAACCTGCACCAGGGGGAGGACGGCGTATTGCGTGTGCTGGACCTGGGCGTGGCCCTGAGCGGGCGTGAACCCGCCGCCATGCGGGCGCTGCACGCGGGCACCCCCAGCTATGTCAACCCCGAACAGTGGGGCTTTCGGGTCAAAAGCGCGGGCACAGGCACCAAAGTGGGGCCATCGGAAGACCCGCCCGAGGAGTTGCCCACCGCCCAAAGCGACCTGTTTGCGCTGGGCGTCACCCTGTACGAGCTGCTCACCCACAAACTGCCCTACGGCGACGTGTTGCCCTACCAGGTGGGCCGCTACTACCGCGACCCCACGCCCCCCAGCCGCCACAACCCCCAGGTGCCCATCTGGCTGGACCATGTGGTGCTCAAAGCCGTGGCGCTCGACCAGCGCCAGCGCTTCGAGACCGCCGAAGAATTCCTGCTCGCCCTGGAGCGCGGCGCCTCCCGCCCCTTGAGCGCCCCCCAGGGCACCCCTTTGATGCAACGCGACCCCACGGCCCTGTGGAAGGTGGGGCTGGCGGTGTCGGTGCTGTTCAACCTGCTGCTGGTGTATTGGCTTATATTTTTGCCTAAATAGGGGTATAGCCCGCGTGGAATGTGCGGGGGTAGCTACTTAATTGATAGCAAATTGAAGGCGCCGAAAGCCCGGTGATAATCTGATCAAAAAAACGGGGTGAAACTTTCAAACCCCTTGTCGTGACTGCCTCAGCAGGCGGTTCAGTCCAACATGGTTTATCTTTCGCGGGAGGTGTTCTTGGTTTCTACAAACATTGCAACGCGGCGGATAAACGCCAATCGTTAGAGTCCAGCAGGAGTACAGCTTGCACGACCTCAAGTGGTCAGAGTCCGAGAAGAAGCTGTCGCGGCGCGTTTTCGAAGCGGCGCTGCAGGCCGAACTGGCCGACATCACCGCGAAGTTCAAGGCAAAGGCCGCCGCTGTCACAACACCAGACGAAATGTGGGCCGTCCGAGAGTTTCTGGCCAAGCATCAGCGCGAAATCGAGCAGAAGTACGACTACCGCTATTCGCAGCTGATTCTTGCCTTAGCCAGGTTGGTTCGCGAAGGTCGCATCGCGGAGGAGCAACTCCACGGTTTGTCGGAAGAAAAGCTCTCGTACATTCGGCACATGGTCTCGCTTTGAACCACTCAGCCATGCAATTCATTTCGAATTTGCTGTGATCACAGAGGAAAAAGCGATGCAATTCACGATATTCCATGCTGCCAATATCACGTACTTGTCGGTTTCTTCCTGCACGATTCGCTTCAACCAGTTCATTGTCTCCACCTGCACGTAGGCGAGCAGTTCTTTTTCGGGATGGTCTTCAACGTACTGCCGCATTGACGGGTTTCGCAGGTTCTCTCCCAAGTTCTCGGTGAATTGGACACTGCCGACAAACCGCTGCGACTGACGATCTATTTCGTCTTCGGTAATGAGGGGCCACCTCAGGCCCGATACTTTCATTGCCTGAAAGCAAACGAACAGAATGTTGAGCAAAAACTCCATTTTCTCCGGCGATACCCCCAAGCGCGTCTGAACCAGAACAGTGCCGAGGAGATTGGGCTGGACGCGGAACAACTCATCGGCAAGTTGCTCTTTGTGTTTGCCGTCCATCGCCCGGACGATAGTGGTGGCCTGCACCACGGAATGGTGCGAAAGGTGGCTCATTCAGGATCGGGCTGGTCCGCAGGCACGTAGGGAATCAGCCCCTTTTCAAAGGCCATCCGTTGCAAGTCAGCAGGGGCGTTGCGGATGTCGACCATAAAGCCGTTGACCTGTAGCATCCACACCAGGGGGTTGTTGGCCAGCCGACTGGGCAGGGTCCATTCGGGTGAGAATTGCCCCATCTTGAGGGCATCGCGAATTTCCTTGGATTTGTTTTGCCCGGTGCTTTCGCCTATTTCGAAATATGCGTAGATGACCTTCGATTTGCAGTGCGGCGACTGCGAGGAGTCATCCAGAAAATTGACCCGCCCGACCGCATGCACCGCAGCGGCCGCCCAGACGCTTTCCTTGCCTTTTAACAGCGGTGATGGGCGTTTTCTCGCCAAGGCACCGACGACCCGATGGATCGTCTGGCGATACTCTTCGTTGAGATGCTGCGCACTGAAGGCGTCGGTAAGCTTCGTGATGGCTGCGAACTTCTCTGCCATTGCGTTGGGGATTTTTTCGGACATGAAAATTGCGGGATAGGTGGGAGTGGTATTTTACATATTTATCAAATAAATGGCCTCTAGCCCCCGTGTAATATGCGTGAATAGCTATTAATTTTATAGCAAAACTAGCCTCCCATTCGCACAACTCTCATTTACAAGGAAAATGCCAAAAACTCACGGGCCAGCCTTCGCGTCGGTGTGCTCAACCAACGCACGCAACTGCTGCCCAGCCTGCAGATCTGGAAACGCTCGGCACTGCCGTGGGTCGTTACACTCCCATCGGTGTGTGCATCCGAACCGCAAGAAGCGCTACGCGTTCGCTGCGCAGACCCTGTTTCAGCCCCTCACCATGACAACACCCACCGACCTTTCCCGCAGAACATTTCTGGCCTCGGCTTCCCGCGTAGCGGTGGCAGGGGGGCTTGTCGCCACCACTTCCGCTTGCAAGGAGTCTTCCATGGATGACCGCCGCTTGGTATTCACATCGCTCAACGACGCATTGCGCGAGCTGGACCGCCTGACCAAGGCGAAAACACTGAAATCCGCCGCCGCGTGGACCTTGCCGCAAACCCTGGACCATTGCGCACAGAGCATTGAATTTTCCCTGACGGGTTTTCCCAGCCCCAAGTCGCCGATATTCCAGAACACGGTGGGTGCAGCGGCGTTCAAGGTATTTTCCTGGCGCGGAAAAATGAGCCACGACTTGGCGGAACCCATTCCAGGCGCGCCAGCCTTGGACGCAGGCACCAACAGCGTGGCCGCCGTGGCGCGCTTGCAGCGGGCTATCCGGGAGTTTCAAGGAACCACAGTGCCGCTTCGCCCCCATTTCGCCTATGGAGACCTGAGCAAGCCCGAGTACGAGCAGGCGCATGCCATGCACCTGGCCAACCATTTCTCCGCGTTTGAAGTGCAACTCAGCACCTGATTGCGTTCAGGGGATGCGGATGTCCTTGGCCTCGCCGACGGCTGCCTCAATGACCTCCCGCGCCGTCGCGGTTTCCTGCTCGGTGCGGGTGATGGCCAGCAAGACGATCTGCCCGCTGGCGATGGCGTCGCGCACCAGTTCGGACAGCCATCCTTCTTTTTTACCGGGAACGCCGACGGAGCCGGATACCGTGCCCGCGGCGGCTCCCAGTGTTCCGCCCAGGAATGCACCCCAGCCGAGCATGGCGAGTGGGGCGACCAGGGGGCTGGCGACCAACAGGGTCACATTCGCAGCCACCAGCGCCACTTCGGCCAGGGCGCCCAGGCCGGTGCCGATGGCGGTGCCGACGGCGCTGTCCACCAGCACGTCTTTCAGCACCGCATTGCTGTCATGTTGGGGCAGGGGTTCCGAGGGCACGGTGTCGGTGACGAAAATCTGCAGTTGTTCGGGGGGAAACCCCCGCGCAATGAGTTGGGACCGGGCGATGTTGGCGTCATCGCGGTTGGAAAAAAATCCTGATACATGGTGGTGGTATGCGTTCATGCTTCTCCTCCTGACTGGGGTCCGTGCCATGGGGTGAAAAAAATGCACGCTACCCGAATTGCACCGACCCGCCCGTGGGATTTCGCATGGATGCGCTGACGGTTCGGCCCTTTCACTGGAGCGCGCGGGTTCAGGTGGTGCGAAGGTGCGATACTTCGCTTGGCCCGACGCCCCCCTTGGATTGGTAATATTTTTGCCCATGTGATGCCTATGCAGCCCCTCCAACTCGACAGCGTGACGCGAAAGATGTTGTTGCCACTGGTGCTGGCAAGTGCGGCCATGCTGCTGGGCGTGCTGGCCATCCTCATGCATGTGCAGGGGCAGACGGTGGACGCTGCGGGCATCGCAACCGCCAAAGCGGTGGCCAGCCAGGTGGTCAATTTGCGGCAGTTTTATACGGCGCAAATTGCAGCCCGGGCCACCCAGGCGGGCATGCGGCTGAATTTCGATTTTGACCAAAGTGAGCACACGCTGCCACTGCCTGCCACCCTGGTCAAGTCTTTGGGCAAGACCATTGCCAACGAATACCCGGGCATGTCGATCCGCCTGTACAGCCACTACCCCTTCCCCAACCGCGTGGCGACCGAAACCTATGACGATTTTGAAACCCGTGCCCTGGACGCGCTCATTGCCAACCCTGAGCAGCCTCAGTCGCAGCTGGAACGGCGCGGCAAGCAGCGCCTGTTCCGTTATGTGGTGGCGGACCGCATGCAGGGCGGTTGTGTGGAGTGCCACAACGCACGTAGCGACTCCCCCCGGCGCGATTGGAAGGTGGGCGATGTGCGCGGCGCCATCGAAGTCACGGTGCCCGTCGACCAGATTGCGGGCGAAATCGACCGGGGCATTGTGAGTGTGGGCCTGGCGGTGGTGGTGGGAATTTTTGCCTTGGGCAGCGTTGCCACCTTTGCCACCCGGCGCGCGTCGGGCGCGCTGCACCAGTTGAACGACGAGCTGGAGGCCCGTGTCAGCGCCCGCACCGCAGACCTGTCGCAAGCGAATACCGATCTGCGCGAGGCCTTGAGCCATATCGAGCGCAGCGAACCGCTGGCCGCCCTGGGCGCTTTGATCGCCGGTATGGCGCACGAACTGAACACCCCCATGGGCAACGCAACGCTGGTGGTCAGCGCCCTGACCGAGCAGGTGAATACCCTGGGCACGGCCGTGGCTGGCAACCAGTTGCGCAAGTCCCAGCTCCAGGAGTTTGTCCATTCGGCCAACGAAGCCTGCGCTTTGCTGCAGCGCAATGTGTACCGTGCCAGTGAGTTGGTGGCCGACTTCAAGCAGGTGGCGGCGGACCAAACCAGCTTGCGCAGGCGCGAGTTCAGCCTGGCGGAACTGGTGGACGAGACCCTGCATACCATAGAACCGTCTTATAAACACCAGCCGGTCCAGGTGCACACCGACGTGCCCGCCGACATCCGGCTTGACAGCTATCCGGGCGCGCTGGAGCAGGTCATCACCAACCTGGTCAACAACGCCGTGCTGCATGGTCGCAAGGCGGACACGCCACTGGGCATTCACATCGGCGCCCAGTTGATGCCCCAAACGCACGAGGTCAAACTGACCGTGGGGGACGATGGGCTGGGCATGGGCGCCGAAGTGGTGGCGCGCGCCTTTCAGCCTTTTTTCACCACCCGCCTGGGTAGCGGGGGCACCGGGCTGGGCCTGTACCTGGTCAAGCAATTGGTCCAGGAATCTCTGGCAGGCCAGCTCACCCTGGATTCCCAGCCAGGGCAGGGCACCCGTTTCGAGATTGTCTTGCCGCTGACGGCGCCGCCGACCGCCGGAGACGCCAGAGCGGCATAGCGCTGGTTTCACTTTTACTATTCTTTTGATAGCTGCTTGCGCTTATTCCACGGGGGCTGGAGGCTGAAAACGCGCTGTGCCGGGTTGGCTGTGGAAACCTTTGGCAGGCGGGGGGCATTGTTTGATGGCGGTCTCGGGTGTCCACCTCGCGCAAGGCGGGCGGCGCAGCTTGCGGACTCCAGCTCACCTCGCGGGCGAACGTTTTGGGTTTGGCTGCGTAGGTTCGTCAACACCTTGGATGGCGCGCCTGCTTTTGTGGCAACCGCGAATGGAGCCTGCGCTCGCAAGCCGCACCACCCACCTTCAGGGACAGCGTGGTGAACCTGCACTGGGGAACACCATTGCCTGTGGCTGCGATATCGTTGTCTTCCTATGTGGCGCCAACCCGTTGGCATACAAGGCTACACAAAGCAAGGCAATAGTGCAGACATAACCTGAAAGCGCTATGAGGTTTTACCGCTTTCGGGTGCTTGGCTGTTAGGAAGAGGCGCGCGCTGCGGGGATGCGATTTGCAATCGGTCTAGAAGGGGCTGCAGTGCGTCTATGAGGTTGGCGGGTGACACGGGTTCTTCGCCTTCTTCCCAAACACTCTGAAACTCCGATATTTCCAGGCCCACGACCTCATGCATCGCCAGCAGTTCAGCTGTCGCATACAGATCAGCCAGACTGAGTCCACCGGGCGCTTTAAATTCGGTTGGCACGATGCCCGGCTCCAGCACATCACAGTCCAGGTGCACATAGACGGGCCGTCCCGCAACCGCGTCTCTCAATCGATTTGCGAGGTCGGGGCCGCATTGCACCCAGCGCACCAGGCCTGCATCAATCAGTGCTTGTTCAGGCGGATCGATGTCACGCGCGCCCACCAGGACCACGTTCTCGCCGCGCAACCCGGCACCCAGGCCCGTGTCCCACAAGCCCAGAGGGCCAGACAAAGCCAGACCCCCTAAATACCCACTGGTCGTGGTGTCTGGCGTGTTCAGGTCGGCGTGGGCGTCAAACCACACCACGCACACCTCTGGCCGATGCCGTGCCACCACCGGCAAGGTGGACAGGGATACCGCGCAACGACTCAGAGCGGTGACTGGAACCTGACCTTGTCGGAAAATAGAGTCCAGCTGCTTTTCCATAAGCCGTAAAGCCGACAAGGCAGCTTTAAGCTCAGGTTCCCAGTCCATGCTCAGAGCAGGACCGGGCGATCCAATACAGGTCACCACTGCCCCCAAGCGTGCCGCCAGCATGTCGCCGAGGGACGCGGCGCCGGGGATGCCCAAATTGTTGTGGTCTCCAGCCAAACCCTGGAATACTGTCAGCGCAATATTGCTCGTCAAGCGATATCTCCCCATGCAAAAAGCGGTATTAGACACTTGTTTGCAAGGCGCCAAACAGGTCCTGGGGGCTTGATTCTGGATATGGTCTGAGCGGTTGCTCAGACGGGAGAAAAGGTGTGTTCGGTCTGTGGGTAGTTTGGCGCGATAGAACAATCGATTGGCGGCATCGCGAAATGGCAAAAGGGGGGCTCTGGCCTACAGTCCGTGGCATCGATAGGCAACAAGGAGCAAGGCATGCGGCGATGGAACGGCTGGGGCGATGACGCCACCTCAATGGAGTTGAACGAGGGCGCGCGCGCCATGATGGCCGAGCGCCTGGGTCCGGGCCACCCAGGGCGGGATGCCACACGCAAACAGATCCTGAAAAAAATACCCGCCTCGCGCCTGGAAGGGGCGCATCCCCTCATCCAGACCGACGCCTCCACGCGTTTTGCCATGGCGCTGGGGGAGAGTTTTGCCGACTGGATTCGCAAGCGTTTTGGCGCGTTGCCGCCGGTGCCCGATGGCGTGGCCTTTGTTGAGTCCACCGAACAGGTGCGCGAACTGCTGGATCTGGCCCATGCCAACAACTGGATGGTGATTCCCTTTGCCGGTGGCACCAGCGTGGCCGGGCATCTGGACTGTCCCATCAGTGAGCGGCCCATTCTGTCCCTCAACCTGAGCCGCATGAACCGCCTGTTGCGTCTGGACAAACGCAGCCAGCTGGCCACTTTTGGCGCGGGCACGGCGGGGCCCCAGGTGGAGGCGCTATTGCGGGAGCACGGTTACACACTGGGGCATTTTCCGCAGTCGTTTGAATACTCCACGGTGGGTGGCTGGGTGGTCACGCGCTCCAGCGGCCAGCAGTCGCTGCGTTACGGGCGCATTGAGCAGCTGTTTGCCGGGGGCCGCATGGAAACCCCGGTGGGCACAATGGTGCTTCCCACCTTGCCTGCCGCCAGCGCAGGGCCGGACTTGCGCGAGCTGGTGATGGGCTCGGAGGGCCGCTTTGGCGTGCTGACCGAGGCCACGGTGCGAATCACCCCTGTCCCAGAGCATGAGAGCTTCCATGCTGTTTTCTTGCCGGACTGGGACGCGGCGGAAGGGGCGGTGCGCACGCTGGTGCAGCGCAAGCTGCCGCTGTCGATGCTGCGCCTTTCCAACGCCATCGAGACCGAAACCAACCTCACCCTGGCAGGCCACGCCAAGCTGATTGGCTGGATGGAGCGCTACCTGGCCCTGCGCGGCTGCGGCAAGGGCAAGTGCATGCTGATGCTGGGCGTTACCGCAGACCAGAACACGGCCCGCAATGCCCTGCACGAAGCGCGCCGCGCCCTGGGCGAGCATGGCGCGGTGTACATCGGCACGGCCATGGGTTCCAAATGGGTGGCCAACCGGTTCAAGGGCCCTTACCTGCGCAACACCTTGTGGGACGCGGGCTACAGCGCCGACACGATTGAAACCGCGGTGGACTGGCCCCAGGTCAAGCCGCTGATGCTGGCCATGGAGCAGGCCTCGCGCGATGTGTTCGCCGAGTACGGCGAACGGGTGCATGCCTTCACCCACCTGTCGCACATGTACCCGCAGGGCAGCAGCATTTATTCGCAGTTTGTCTGGGCCACCGCGCCCGGTGGTTTTGCGCCCAATTTCGAGCGCTGGCAAAAGCTCAAGGCGGCGGTGGCCCAAGCCATTGCCGACCACGGCGGCACGGTCAGCCACCAGCATGGCGTGGGCCGCGACCACGCCACCCAGTTGCATGTGGAAAAAGGCCCGCTGGGCATGGCCACGCTGGCCGGACTGTGTAGCCACTTCGACCCCCAAAAGATCATGAACCCCGGCAAGCTGCTACAGGACGAAGGCCCATGGGCGCAGTGAACCACGCCGCCAGCCAGCGCGCCGTATCACTGGCCCAGCTGCAAACCCAGGAATGGGACCTGGTGGTCATAGGCGGTGGCATCACCGGTGCGGGTGTGGCGCAGCAAGCCGCCCGCCGGGGCTGGAAGGTGCTGCTGGTGGAGCAACGTGACTTTGCCTGGGGCACCTCCAGCCGTTCGTCCAAGCTGGTGCATGGCGGCCTGCGCTACCTCAAAGAAGGTGACATCCAGACCACGCTGCACTCGGTGCGCGAACGCGAGCGCCTGATGCGGGAAGCCCCGGAGCTGGTGCAGCCGCTCAGTTTTATCTATGCCGACTGCCAGGGCCGCAAGCCCGGGCGCTGGCTGATGCAAACCGGGCTGGTGGTGTACGACCTGATGGCCGGTCAGCGCGGCCACTTCTACGCCAATCTGGAGCGCACCCGCGCGCTGGCGCCGGGCCTGAACCCGCCCCAGCTGCGCGGCGCCCTGGTGTTTAACGACGCCAAAACCGACGACGCCCGCCTGGTGCAGCGCGTGCTGATGGAGGCCCAAAAAGACGGCGCCACCACCCTGAACTATGTGGCGGCCCAGCGCCTGACCCTGCACGACGGCCAGGTGTGTGGCCTGGAGGTGCAGGACGCACTCAGCGGCCAGAGCTATGCCGTGCGGGCACGCGCGGTGGTCAACGCCACCGGTGCCTGGGCCGACCGCCTGCGCGCCGACCTGGGCGCCAAGCCCCTGCTGCGCCCCCTGCGCGGCAGCCATCTGCTGGTGCCACACGCCCGGCTGCCAGTGCAGCACAGCATCAGCATGGTGCATGTGCGCGATGGCCGCCCGGTGTTCCTCTACCCTTGGGAGGGCTGCACCCTCATCGGCACCACCGACCTGGACCACCAGGGCGATCTCAATGTGGAGGCCAGCATCACACCCATCGAGGTGGACTACCTGATCGAAGCCGTGAACGACCAGTTCCCGCAGGCACACATCGGCCGTGCCGATGTCATTTCCACCTACGCCGGTGTCCGCCCGGTGGTGGACGATGGCAAGGGCGAGGCCTCCAAGGCCACGCGCGACCATGTGGTCAAGGACGAGTCGGGCCTGATCACGCTGACCGGCGGCAAGCTCACCACCTTTCGCCTCATGGCACAGGACGCGCTGGCGCTGGCAGCCCCCCGTGTCGGCAAGCCCTTTGCGCGCGACCAGGCGGCAATGTTCACCCCCAGCACGGGCCGAGCGGAGTGGGCTGGTTCGGTGCGCCACCGGCTGGCGGCGCGTTTTGGTTACCGCGCCGCCGAATTGGCAGCGCAGGCGCAGGCCAGCGATCTGCAAACCATTGCCGGCACGCAGACGCTGTGGATCGAGCTGGCCATTGCCGCCCGGCACGAGGCGGTGGTGCACCTGGACGACCTGCTGCTGCGCCGCACCCGGCTGGGGCTGCTGCTGCCACGCGGGGGGCTGGACCTGATCGCGCGGATACGGGAGCTATGCGAGCCATACCTGCAATGGGGCGACGACGGTTGGAGTGCCGAGCTGCAACGCTACCGCGCCCTGGTGGCCGCGCACTACACCCTGCCTGGCGACGGCGCCCGTTTCTAAGAAAACCCATGGAGATATGCTGACCATGCCTAAGACCTACATCCTGGCCATTGACAATGGCACCCAAAGCGTGCGTGCCCTGCTGTTTGATGTGCATGGCAATCTGGTGGACAAGTCGCAGGTGGCCATTGATACCTACCAGTCCCCCCAGCCGGGCTGGGTGGAGAACGAGCCCGAGGCCTTCTGGCAGGCCCTGTGCCAGGCCTGCCAGCACCTCTGGGCCAACACCAATGTGCCCAAAAGTTCGATTGCGGGCGTGGTCATCACCACCCAGCGTGGCACCACCATTGCGCTGGACAAAGCCGGAAAACCCCTGCGCCCGGCCATGATCTGGCTGGACCAGCGCCGCGCGGACGCCCCCCCCAAGCTCAGGTGGTGGTGGGAGGCGGCCTTCAAGCTCATTGGCATGCGCGACACGGTGCGGCATTTTCAAAAAGAGGCCGAGGCCAACTGGATCGCCCAGCACCAGCCGGAAATTTGGGCCAAAACTGACAAATACCTGCTGCTCTCGGGCTACCTCAACTACCGCTTCACCGGGCGCTTTGTCGATTCGGTGGCCAGCCAGGTGGGCTACGTGCCGTTTGACTACAAAAAGGGCTGTTGGGCGGCGGCGTCGGACTGGAAATGGCAGTCCATGCCCATCACCCCCAGCATGCTGCCCGAACTGGTGCCCGCAGGCACCATCATCGGCAAGGTGGGTGCCCAAGTGGCGCTGGAAACGGGCATTCCCGAAGGCCTGCCGGTGATTGCCGGGGCTGCCGACAAGGCCTGCGAAGTCATTGGCGCGGGTTGCCTCACCCCCGAGATCGCCTGCCTGTCTTACGGCACCACGGCCACGGTCAACACCACCACGCCGCGTTACCTGGAGGCCACGCCTTTCATCCCCCCGTACCAGGCGGCGGTGCCCCGGCACTACAACACCGAAATCCAGATCACACGGGGCTTCTGGATGGTGAGCTGGTTCAAGGAACAGTTTGGCCTGCACGAGCAGCAAATGGCCAAGGAGCGCGGCGTGGCGCCCGAGACCTTGTTCGATGAACTGGTGAACGCCGTGCCGCCGGGCGCGCAGGGTCTGATGCTGCAGCCCTTCTGGAACCCTGGCATCAAGGTGCCCGGCCCCGAGGCCAAGGGCGCCATCATCGGTTTTGGCGACGTACACCAGCGCGCCCACCTGTACCGCGCCATTCTGGAGGGCCTGGCCTACGCCCTGCGCGAGGCCAAGGAGCGCATCGAAAAGCGCGGCGGCACCCGCATCACCAAGGTGCGGGTCTCAGGTGGCGGCTCGCAAAGCGATGCCGCCATGCAGATCACCGCCAATATCTTCAACCTGCCCTGCGAGCGCCCGCACCTGTATGAGACCAGCGGGCTGGGGGCTGCGGTGCTGGCGGCGGTGAGCCTGCAGCTGCACCCGGACTTTGCCACCGCCATCCGGGAAATGACCCGCATCGGCCAGGTGTTCCAGCCCGAGCCCGCGCACGTCCACACCTACGAGCAGTTGTACCGCCGGGTCTACTGCCGCATGTACCAGCGTTTGCAGCCGCTGTACCTGGCCATTCAGGAGATCACCGGCTACCCGCAAAAGAGTTGACGCAGGGTGGGGGCGTTATACAAGCATTCGCGTCATGACCTGGTGGATACGGCGGCGCTGTTGGTATTGGCAGCCCGTCAGCACGAATTTGAATAAGTTGCTAGAGTTCCGCGCTGTAGCACTTGCTATTCAAAAAGAGACATTCCATGCGAACGAATCTGCCGGTCACCCAGCGCGAATACCAGTTCCCAAGTGGTGAGACCCTTCTGTCCACCACCGACCCCTCCAGCCATATTTCCTACGCCAATTCGGCATTCATTCGTGCCAGTGGTTATTCCCCGGAAGAGTTGGTGGGGCAGCCGCACAACCTGGTGCGCCACCCGGACATGCCGGTCGAGGCCTTTGCCGATATGTGGCATAGCTTGAAAGAGGGCCAGTCCTGGCGGGCGTTGGTCAAGAACCGCCGCAAGGACGGCGACCACTACTGGGTGTGTGCCAATGCCGCACCCATGCGCCGCAACGGGCAGGTCACGGGGTACCTGTCGGTGCGCACCAGGCCGGACCGTGCCGAAGTCGAGGCGGCGGAAAAGCTGTATGCCCGTTTCAAGGACGGCAGCGCATCAGGCATTGGCTTTCACCGGGGTCTGATTGTGCGCACCGGTCTGATGCGCTGGACCAGCGCTTTGCAGTTGTTGCCGGCAGCCTGGCGTGTACGCTTGCCCCTGTTGGCCTTGGGTATGGTCATGGCAACAATTTTGGCCTTGCTGAATCTGGATGGCGGGTCCCTGGCCCTGCTGGGGGCTACGGTGGCAGGAGCGCTGCTGCTGACCGGCTGGTTCATTGAGGCGCAGGTTACCGCTCCCTTGGGCAGAATTCTTGAGGTGGCGCAGCAGGTGGCCAGTGGGGAGACTGCGGCCGATTTGAACCTCAACCGCAGTGACGAGATCGGTCTGATCGCCCGAGCCATCAACCAGGCCGGACTGAACCTGCACTCCCTGGTCGCCGACGTGTATGAGCAGGCCTCGGGTGTTGAGGTGGCCAGCGCGGAAATCTCCAAAGCATCGCATGACTTGTCGAGCCGGACCGAGCAGGCAGCGTCCAATCTGGAGCAGACTGCCGCAGCGATGGAGCAGCAGACGGCCTCGGTTCGCCAGAATTCAGACACCGCGGAGCAAGCCAGCAAAGTGGCCAGTATGGCGGTGCAAGTGGCCAACCAGGGGGGTGAGTCCGTGGCCAATGTGGTGTCCACCATGGCGCTGATTTCGGCTTCCAGCCGCAAAATAGCCGACATCATCAGCGTGATTGACGGGATTGCCTTTCAGACCAATATTCTTGCGCTCAATGCCGCCGTGGAGGCCGCCCGTGCCGGAGAGCAGGGACGGGGGTTTGCCGTGGTGGCCAGTGAAGTCCGCAGCCTGGCCGGACGTTCAGCGGCGGCGGCCAAGGAAATCAAGGGCCTGATTGAGGATTCTGTAGCCAACGTCGAGAGCGGTTCCCGGTTGGTGAGCGATGCGGGGCAGACCATGGCGCAAGTGGTGGAGCAGGTGCGCAAAGTGAATGACCTGATTGCCGAAATCACCACCGCCTCCAGGGAGCAAACCCAGGGTATATCGCAGGTTGGCCATGCGGTGGCGCAACTCGATGAAATGACACAGCAAAACGCCGCCATGGTGGAAGAAAGCAGTGCTTCTGCAATGAGCATGGGAGACCGGGCTCAGCGGCTGGTGGCCGCGGTCAAAGTGTTCACCATTTAGGGTATTTTGGGGCATTTAGGGTGCGAATACGAATGTAAACATGAGCACATCGCCGTCCTTCCACCGCCACCGCTTTCTTGTGGAGTGGCTGTTCGTCCTGGGCACCTTGCTCATGGTGGGGGGCTTCATTGCTTATTCGCAGTACCAGGGCTATGCGGCGATCAGCAGCACCGAGCGGGAAAGGCTGACGCAGCTGGTGGCGGCCAGCAAGGCCCTTGAAAGGGTCCGCGACGACCTGCCCCATTGGCGTTCGGAAGTGGATGGCCGCATGCGGCTTGGTCGGCAGTTGCAAATTCTCAGCGAAACGCTCCCCGGGGTGGGAACCATGCTGGTTGCCAAGGCGAACGGCACCGTCACTGCATCAGATCGTGACAATTTGATCGGCACCAGTGTCCTGCAGCAGAAATGGTTTCAGTTGGCTGCCCAAAGCAACGATGCACACAGGGTCTATCTCATTGCGCCCATCCCTTCTCCCGCCAACACTTACGCCATGGCGATGGCGCGCACGGTTTCCGGGCCAAAGGGGGAATTTGCTGGAGTCGTTTACGCGTCTTTTGATCCGGATTTCGCCAAGACCTTGCTGGATTCGGTTTTGCACACCCCAGATGCATGGGCTGCCATTATTCATGGTGAGGGTCGTGGGCCCGATGGGCAAACTTACCGCTCCAGCAAAGAGCGGATGCTTGCATTTCAAACCATTCAGCCTGCCAACATGGTCATGGACAAGCCGCTCGTGGTGGCAGTTTCCCGGGACTTGCAGACCATCTTTGCGCCGTGGCATGCCGCGTACCGTGTTCCTATTGCGATGTTTGCTTTGTTGGCGCTGCTAACCTGCCTGGGTCTTTATTTTTGCCAACGCCGTCGCCGTATTGCCGATCGCCTTGCCGACCGCCACCATCAGGAACTGCTATCCAGCGAAGCGCGGCAACGCGCCATTTTTGATGCCAGTCCAGATGCCCAGTTGATCAGCGATGGTCAGGGAAACATTGTCCAAACCAATCTGCAAGTCGAACGCCTGTTGGGGTATTGCGCTGATGAACTGATAGGTCGTCCGATTGAGATCTTGGTTCCAGAGCGCATGCGTGGGAACCACCCGGCGCTGCGCGCAGGGTTTGCCGCGTCTGCGGTGACCCGGCGGATGGGGCAGGGATTGGTGTTACAGGCTCTGCGAAAGGATGGCCGTGAATGTGAGGTGGAAATCAGCCTGAGCCGGATCGCAACAGCGCAGGGCCCCTTGTTCGTCAGCGCTTTGCGTGACATGACCGAACGCAAGCAAGCCGAGCGGGATCTTCGTATCGCCGCTGCCGCCTTCGAGTCGCAAGAAGCCATGCTGATTACGGATGCCAACAGTGTGATTTTGCGGGTCAATCAAGCGTTCACAGAGATCACCGGGTACACGTCGGAGGAAGCGGTTGGCCATACGCCTGCCCTGCTCAAATCGGACCGGCACAACATCAGTTTTTACCAGGCCATGTGGGCGACCATTCACCGCACAGGCTGGTGGCAGGGCGAAATTTGGGACCGGCGCAAGAATGGTGAGGTGTATCCCAAATGGCTCACGATCTCGGCGGTCAAGGACCGGGATGGCAAGGTGACCCACTACATTGGCACGCACCAGGACATTACCGATCGCAAAGTCACGCAGAACAAGATCGAAGAATTGGCTTTCTTTGATTTTTTGACCCATTTGCCCAATCGAACGCTGTTGATGGATCGCTTGAAACAGGCGATGACACTGGGCCAGCGGAGTGTGACTTTTGGTGCCCTGCTGTTTATTGATCTGGACCATTTCAAGATGCTCAATGACACGCTGGGCCATGACAAGGGGGACCAGCTGCTGCAACAGGTGGCGCAACGCCTCCTGGCTTGTGTACGGGAGGGTGACACGGTCGCGCGTTTGGGCGGCGACGAGTTTGTGGTGGTGCTTGGGAGCTTGAGTGAGGATATCGAAGATGCAGCATCCCAAACCGAAACCGTAGGCAAAAAAATCCTGGATGCGCTGCAGCAGAAATATCTGCTGGCGGACATCGAACACCGGAGCACGGCGAGCATTGGAGCCACCTTGTTCCGCGGGCAGGAGACGTCGATTGATGATCTGCTGAAGCAGGCCGACCTTGCCATGTACAAGGCCAAGGACAAGGGGCGCAATGCCTTGCGTTTTTTTGATCCGGCCATGCAGATCGCGGTGATGGAGCAGGTGGCTCTGGAGGACGATTTGCGCGGGGCGGTGGATGCCGGGCAGTTCATGCTGCACTACCAGGCCCAAGTCGCAGGTATGGGGTATGTGACAGGTGCTGAGGTGTTGGTGCGCTGGCTGCATCCAAGGCGCGGCATGGTGTCACCGGCAGACTTTATTCCCCTGGCCGAAGAAACCGGTTTGATTTTGCCTCTGGGATTGTGGGTTTTGGAGACTGCTTGCACCCGCCTGGCCCAGTGGGCTGTGCGGCCCGAGATGGCCCATTTGACGGTGGCGGTCAATGTCAGCGCCCACCAGTTCCGGCAGGCTGATTTTGTGGAGCAGGTGCTCACCGTACTTAAAAACACCGGAGCCAATCCACTGCGGTTGAAACTGGAGTTGACCGAGAGCCTGTTGGTTGAAAGCGTAGGCGAAGTCATTGACAAGATGAACGCGCTCAAAGCCCGGGGCGTGGGGTTTTCGCTGGATGACTTCGGTACGGGGTATTCGTCACTGGCCTACCTGAAACGTTTGCCGCTGGACCAGTTGAAAATCGACCAGTCGTTTGTGCATGACGTGTTGGTAGATCCGAACGATGCAGCGATTGCCAAAACCATTGTCACTTTGGCAGAAAGCCTGGGCCTGGGGGTGATCGCCGAAGGTGTTGAAACCCAAAACCAGCGCGATTTCCTGGCCCGGTCAGGCTGCCATGCCTACCAGGGGTATTTTTTCAGCCGACCATTGCCAGTGGAAGACTTCGAAATATTTGCCTTGCGGGAGCCGTAGGCCCCTATCCTGCCATCAGCTTGTGCACCAGATCCGCCGTGGTGGAGGCCTTGTATTTGCGCATCAGCCGTGCGCGGTAAATCTCCACCGTGCGGTGGCTGATGGCCAGCACTTTGCCGATTTGTTTGGAGGTCAGGCCCTGCATCAGGTGTGCGGCGACTTCCCGCTCACGGGCGGTCAGCTCGGCCTTTACCGGGCGGCGGGCGCTGAGGTCTTCAAAACACCAGATGCCCGCCTCGTGGGGCGCATCGCGGTTGAGTGCGCGGCCGGTCACATGGCACCAGAAGGTCTCCCCCTTGAAGCGGCCCTCCACGCGTTTCATGATGCGGTCGTCGGCATAGGTGCCGCTGCGGTTCAATATGGGCGCAATGCGCGCGCCCGTGCGTTCGTACTCGTCGGCGCTGGGGTAGAGCACCTGAAACGACTGGCCTATGAGCCGCTCGCGGCTGGTGCCAAACATGTCGCACAGGTGCTGGTTGCAGTCCATGATGCTGCGGTTGCTGGAAAGCGCCAAACCCACGGGGGCCAGTTCAAACGCCAGGCGGTAATCGGTGTCCATGGGGGGCGCTCGCGGTGGGGGGCTAGGGTTGGGCTTTACGGAGAACTACGTATGGCATTAAGTAGTATCGTAGCGCCATTGTTTCTTTAATGGAGAAAAGCACTGTGAACAAAATTTATCCCAGCGCCGCGCAGGCGCTTGAAGGCATTGTCCAGGACGGCCAGTTGCTGGCGGTAGGGGGCTTTGGCCTGTGCGGCATCCCCGAGGCGCTGATCGACGCACTCAAAGACAGCGGTGTCAAAGACCTGACCGTCATCTCCAACAACGCCGGTGTCGACGGCTTTGGCCTGGGCAAGCTGCTGGAAACCCGCCAGATCAAAAAGATGATCTCCAGCTATGTGGGCGAGAACAAAGAGTTCGAGCGCCAGTACCTGGCCGGTGAGTTGCAACTGGAGTTCACCCCACAAGGTACGCTGGCCGAAAAGCTGCGCGCAGGGGGCGCGGGCATCCCCGCATTCTTTACCAAAACCGGTGTGGGCACCATCGTGGCCGACGGCAAGGAGCTGCGCGAGTTTGACGGCGAAACCTATGTGATGGAACGCGCCCTGGTGCCCGAGGTGGCCCTGGTCAAGGCCCACCGCGCCGACAAATCGGGCAACCTGCAGTTCCGCTTCACCGCGCGCAATTTCAACCCGGCGGTGGCCATGGCCGGCAAGACCACGGTGGTGGAAGTCGAAGAGATTGTGGAAACCGGTGACATCCCGCCTGACCAGGTCCACCTGCCCGGCATTTATGTGCACCGCATTGTGCTCAATGCCAGCCCTGAGAAGCGTATTGAGAAACGCACCATCACCGAAACCAAATAACTTTGCGGGACAGTCTGCAGCCGCGCAGCGGCAAGCGCTGTCCCCAACTGACTAGGAGAGTTTGAATATGAGCTGGAATCAAGACCAAATGGCCGCCCGTGCGGCCCAAGAACTGGAAGACGGTTTTTATGTGAACCTGGGCATCGGCATCCCCACGCTGGTGGCCAACTTTGTACCGGCAGACAAGGAAGTCTGGCTGCAAAGCGAGAATGGCATGCTGGGCATTGGCCCTTTCCCCACCGCCGACGCGGTAGACGCCGACCTGATCAACGCCGGCAAACAAACCGTGACCACCATCAAGGGTTCCAGCATTTTTGGCAGCCACGAGAGCTTTGCCATGATCCGCGGCGGCAAGATCAACCTGAGCATCCTGGGTGCCATGCAGGTCAGTGAAAAAGGCGACCTGGCCAACTGGATGATCCCCGGCAAGATGGTCAAGGGCATGGGCGGCGCCATGGACCTGGTGGCAGGTGTGAAGCGCGTGATTGTGCTGATGGAGCACGTCGCCAAAAAGAAAGACGGCACCGAAGACATGAAGATCCTGCCCCAGTGCACCTTGCCCCTGACGGGTGTGGGCGTGGTGGACCGCATCATTACCGATCTGGCGGTGATGGATGTCACCCCGGACGGGCTGAAAGTGGTGGAGCTGGCGCCGGGCGTGACGAGGGAGTTTTTACAGAGCAAGACGGGCGTCACCCTGGTCTGAGCGGCGTTGATCTGAACGGTGCCGTGCCGGGGGGGCGCGGCCCTTCGGTCCGGCTCAGTTCCAGCAGGGCTGACCGTAGGGCAGGGCGGGCAGCCCCAGATGCCGCGCCAGGGTTTGCCCTAAATCTGCAAAGCTGCTGCGCAGCCCCAGATTCAAGCCTACAGGGCTGCTTGGTCCGGCAAACAGCAAAGGCGCGTTTTCCCGGGTATGGTCCGACCCCGGCCAAGTGGGGTCGCAGCCATGGTCGGCGCTCAGGGCCAGCAGGTCACCTTCTCGGAGCTGCCCCAGCAATTGCGGCAAAAACACATCAAAGGCCTCCAGCGCCTTGGCATAACCCGCCACATCCCGGCGGTGTCCAAACACCATGTCGAAGTCCACCAGGTTGGTGAACACCAGGCCGCCGTCGGGGCATTCCCGCAGCGCAGCCAAAGTCTGCGTGCACAGCGCGGCGTTGTTCTCGCCTTTGCGGTGGTGGCTGATACCCCGCGCCGCAAAAATGTCCTTGATCTTGCCCACGGCATGCACCTCACGGCCCGCTGCGATCAGGTGGTCCAGCAGGGTGGGGCCGGGCGGGGGCGTGGTCAGGTCGTGCCGGTTGGCGGTGCGCTGGTAACGCCCCGCGGACCCTACAAAGGGCCGGGCGATTACGCGGGCGATGTTGAGTTCATCAAAAATGGGTTTGGCCGCATCGCAAATTTCCAGCAGGCGCTCCAAGCCAAAGTGCTCTTCGTGCGCCGCCACCTGAAACACACTGTCGCTGCTGGTGTAGCAAATCGGCTGGCCGGTGCGCACATGGTCGTCGCCCAGGCGGTCGATGATCTCGGTGCCGCTGGCATGGCAGTTGCCCAGGCTACCGCTCAGGCCGCATTGGGCCAACCAGCGCCGCATCTGCGCAGGCGGGAACACCGACTGCGTGGCATCGGCCACTTTGGGAAAGTAGCCCCAGTCAAAAGGCACGGGGCAGCCCATCAGCTCCCAATGGCCGCTGGGGGTGTCCTTGCCAAAGCTGACGGGACTGGCCGCGCCAAACGCACCGCTCGGGTGGGGCACCGCCGCCAAGCCCGCGGGCCAGACGCCGCTGGAGGCCTGCGCGGCCTGCCCCAAGCCCAGTTGCATGAGGTGGGGCAACTGCAAGGGCTGGCCTTGCTGCTGGCGCCACTGCGCGATATGGCCGAAGGTGTTGGCCCCCACATCCTGCGAGCGGGCTGCGTCCGGCGCCGCGCCCAAACCAAAGGAATCGAGAATGACAACGATTGCGCGGGCCATGCCTAGCCCTCCAGCCGCGAGACCATCACCGGGGCCGTGGCGGGCGGCTGGTCGGCAATGTCTATCAGCGTCGGCAGGTGCTGGCGGGCGGCCTGTGCGGCGGCGGTGTCGGCGGCCTGTACCACCGCCAGGCGGTCGCCCACCTCCACCCGTTGCCCCAGCTGTACAAACTGGGTAAAGCCCACGCGTGCATCCACGCTGTCGCTGGCCTTGCGTCGGCCACCGCCCAGTTCAATGACCATCAGTCCAATGTCGCGTGTGACCATGCCGCTGACCCAACCAGCGCGGCTGGCGCAAATGTCCAATTGCACGGGGGCCAGGGGAAGGTAATCGCTGGCACGCTCGCAAAAGTCCGCCGGGCCGCCCAGTGCGCTCACCATGCGGGCAAAGTGCTCCAGTGCTTTGCCACTGCTGAGGGCTTTGTCCACCTGGCGCAAGGCCTGGGCCTCGTCCAGGGCCAGGCGGCCCAGCACCAACAGTTCGGCACTCAGGCGGCGGGTCACTTCCAGCAAGCGTGGCTCCTGGCGATTGCCATTCAGGAAGGACACCGCCTCCTGCATTTCCACGGCATTGCCGCAGGCATCGCCCAGTACCTGGTTCATATCGGTAATCCAGGCCCGCGTGGGCAATCCCGCACCGTTGGCAACCGTCACCAGCGACTGCGCCAGCTCCTGGGCCATGGCCGGGGAACTGGCAAAGGCACCGTTGCCCACCTTCACATCCATCACCAGCCCTTGCAGCCCGGCGGCCAGTTTTTTGGACAGGATGCTGGCGGTGATCAGCGCCACCGACTCCACCGTGGCCGTGACGTCGCGGATGGCGTACAGGCGTTTGTCCGCAGGGGCCAGCTCGGCGGTCTGGCCGATGATGGCGCAGCCCGCTGTCTGCAGTGCCTGGCGCAATGTGGCGGAGTCGGGCGCGGTTTGGTAGCCGGGGATGCTGTCGAACTTGTCCAGCGTGCCGCCGGTGTGGCCCAGGCCCCGGCCCGAAATCATGGGCACAAAGCCCCCACAGGCCGCCACGATGGGCGCCAGCATCAGGCTGACCTTGTCGCCCACGCCGCCGGTGGAGTGTTTGTCCAGAATGGGACCGTTCAGGTTCGCGCTGCTCCAGTCCATCACCATGCCGGAGCGGGTCATGGCGCGGGTCAGTGCTATGGTTTCCGCGCTGCCCATGCCTTGGAGGAACATGGCCATGGCCATGGCGGCGGCCTGGCCTTCGCTCCAGGCGCCGGTGGTCAGCCCCTGCACAAAAGCGTCAATCTCCGGGCTCTGCAGGGTGTGGCCGTCACGTTTGCGGCGGATGATTTCTTGGGCCAGCATAGGGGCGCCTCAATAGGTGCCCGCAGCGGCGGGAGCGGGGGCGGCGCGGCCGCCCAAAATGGCTTCAATGTCGTTCAGCACACTGCTGGCGCCAATCCGAAAACGCGCGGGGGTCAGGGCCTGCGGTCCCAACAGCTCGCTCTGCAAAGCCATGTAGACGGCGGCATCGGCCACGGTGCGGATGCCGCCCGAGGGCTTGAAGCCCACCCGTGTTGCCGCGTTCGCATCGGACGCGATGGCGCTGAGCATGGTGCGGGCCGCTTCAGGTGTGGCGCTCACGGGCACTTTGCCGGTGCTGGTTTTGAGAAAGTCGGCCCCCGCGTCCAGGCTCAGGCGCGAGGCACGGGCGATCAGCGTCACGTCTTTGAGTTCGCCTGTTTCCAAAATCACCTTCAGCAGCAAACCGGGGCAGGCCTTGCGCACGGCGTTCAGCAGTTGCGCCACGGTGCGTTCGTCACCGGCCATCAGGGTTTTGTAGGGTAGCACCACGTCCACCTCTTGCGCGCCGCTTTGCACAATGGCGCCGGTGTCGCGCACCGCACGCTCCACGTCGGCGCTGCCATCGGGAAAATTGGCCACCGCCGCCACTGCAATAGATGCAGGCAACTGGGCGCGCGCAAAGGCCGCCAGACGGGGCCACACACAGACGGCGGCTGTGGGGCCAAAGGGGCCTTGGGCGCGCTCACACAGGCGGGCGATGTCGGCTTCGGTGTCGTGGTCGTTCAGGCTGGTCAGGTCCAGGCAGGCCAGAGCCAGTTGGGCGCTGGCCTGCAGGTCGGCGCGGTAGTCGGTGGTGGATGGGGATGTCATGGTTGGGAGGGTGTTGGGTTGAGGTCCAGGCCGCCAATGATGGCCGCCAGCACGCCGCTGGCGAGGTCGCCACCGGCTTGGGCCTGGGACAGGGTGTGGGCGTGGCTCAGGTGTTCGGCAGACAGGCCTGCGCCCATGTTGGTGATGAGCGACAGGGCCAGCACCCGCAGGCCCGCATGGCGCGCCAAAATGGTCTCGGGCACGGTGCTCATGCCCACGGCGTCGGCGCCCAGGCGCGCCATCATGCGGATCTCGGCAGGGGTTTCAAACTGCGGGCCAAAGGCCCAGGCGTACACCCCCTCATGCAGGGAGACGCCGCGCTGTGCCGCCAGGGCCAGGGCTTGTGCGCGCAAGGCCGGGTCGTAGGCATCCACCATGCTGACAAAACGTTCGGAGCCGCTCTCGCCCACCAGGGGGGAGCGCTGCGGCAGGTTGAGGTGGTCGTTGAGCACCATCAGGCTTTGGGGCGGCATGTCGGCGCGCAAGCTGCCTGCGGCGTTGGTTTGCACCAAAACTTCGCAACCCAGCGCTTGCAGCACCTGCAAAGGGATTCTCATGCCGTCCACGGCACCGGTTTCATAGCCGTGTTTGCGCCCGCTCATCACTGCCACCGGGTGCGCGCCAATGTGCCCTAGCCACAGTTCGCCACTGTGTCCGGCCACGGTGGCCTGGGGAAAGCCCTCCAGGTTGGCATAGGGAATGCGCACCGCGTCTTGCACATGGGCGGTCAGGCCGCCCCAGCCGGAACCCAGTACCACGGCAATGCGGGGGTGCGCCTTGGGCGCCAGGCGGTCAATGGTGTGCAGTGCGGGGAGTACAGAAGGGTGGGTCATGGTGTGATCAGGTGGTCGGGTCCAAAGCTTTCGGGCAGCAACTGCGCCAGCGTGTAGCGCGGCCCCATGGCGGTGTCGTTGGCGCTGAGTATGGGCGCGTCGGGCGCGCAAAACTCGCGCAGCTTCTGGCGGCATCCGCCGCAGGGTGTCACCCAGGCGCCCCCGGTGCCCACCACCAGCACCGCCCGTGCGTGGGTGCTGCCGGCCAGCACCATGGCGCTCAAGGCGCTGGCTTCGGCGCACACGCCTTCGGGGTAGGCGGCGTTTTCCACATTGCAGCCCGCATGGATGCGGCCCTGGTCGTCCAGCACCGCAGCACCTACCAGGTATTTGGAATAGGGGGCGTAGGCTTTCAGGCGCGCGGCGCGGGCGGCTTGCAGCAGCTGCGCCTGCAGGTCTTCAGTAAGAGGGAGTGAGGTCATCAGCGAATAATAGCGCGCCGTGCCACGGAGTGCGATGGCGTGCCTGCTATGTCCGGTGCAGAGGGTGAGGTCAGAGAGTCTGCGGAAGAGGCAAGAAGTACGATGACAAAACGACACGGCAAAAGGGAGGTTTTTACTATGAAATTTATAGCTGCTCACGCACGTTATTCGGGGGTTGCAGGCCGATTTGATTGCCAAAGCTTGCGCACGAAAGCCCAAAGACAAGACCGAAAACGTGGTTTGAAGGCCAAAACCGCCCACGCTTATTCCATGCGGCTTGCAGGCCATAAAGGGCTGGGAAGGCGCATGGATGCTGCGGGGGATAACTTTTGAAGCAGAGCCTGTCCCCTTCCTATTTCACCAATTGCTGAAGTCGCGCTAGAAATGTTCCTTTTTGAACCTGGATATTTCCGGCGCCATTTTTAACAGCACCGTTGCCCGCTCAGTCACGAAGTCCGCGACTTTTTGGACGAACGGCACCTCGCCCGCCTGGTAGATCGGATCCAATGCCTGGGCCTGGGATTCCTCCAGGGCGATTTTGCAAAGGGTGCTCAGTTCGCGCGCAAAGAAGGCCCTTTGAATGGCGCTGCGCACGCAAAAGTCGGCCAGTGCATAGGCGCGAATGTCTGCCAGGGTGAATAGGTCGCCAAAGCCCATGGCCAGATCGTGCTCGTATTGCTGTGCGTCGTATTGCACGATGCTCACCAGGTCGTACAGTTCCGCTACGCGCAGCCCCGCCTTGCCGCAATAAAAAGAGATGTTTTTTCCGTGCGCATCGCTGTTGCCCAGCAACAGCGTGGTGACCGCCCACAGCACCAGCCTTTGGATGCCCACGGCGGGCTGTTCCAGGTGGGGCGTATATGCATCAGGCGCTCAAAACTGACCCCGTCACGGATATGGCGCACGTCTGTGCCGTTGCCTAAATTGCGCTCGTACTTGGCGCTCACGGGCATGTCCAGCGCCTGGCAGCCGTCGATGATATGAATGCGCTCGATTGAGGTGTGTGTTTTTGCGCGGTCAAAACGCTGGATGGCCAAAACGGGCGAGGGCATCCGCAGGATGTCTACGCGGGCCGCATGGTCTTGCCCGTGCCGGCGCAGGCTGATGCGGCTGGCAAGTCGCATGCAGAAGTGCTCATTGGCCACCATGTGCGGTGTGTTCGGGTTTAGGGGCTCCGGTTTCAGGATGTGGGTGGAGGCCAGGGCACCGTCGGCCAAAAAGATGCCGCCATCGTCCACCAGCGCCAGCAGCTTGTCCTGAAAGCCCGCCACGGATACCCGCACCCGGCCGTCCCACACGGTGAAGGGCATGTGGTTTCGGGTCTCGATGCGCATCTGCAGTTCTTCGCGTGAAACCAGGCGCCGCAAAGGCTCCTGCATCCGGGGCGTTTGGCCTGCGGGCAGAAAGCTCAATGCGCCGGCGGTTTCCCGCCCCAATTGGCGGATGAGACCAAAAATATTGTTCTTCTGAATATTGGAGTACATGGACGCCACGTCCAGCGCCCGGCCTTCGGGCAAGATGTTTTCAATAAAACGACGAAGGGTCGCCGAGCTGGCACCACCCGACAGGGGCAGGTGGGGCGACAGTGCAAACCCTTGCGGGCTTTGGGCCCACTCGGGGGCATATTCCAGTGAGAACGACTCCGAAGCCGAATCGAACGCCAGGGCGCCGACCAGCGATTCACCGGCATACAGGTGCAGTGTGTAGTCAGTCATGGCGGGGCTGAGGGGCAGTTCCATCCGTGGGATGCAGCGCCAGTTCCACTTGCGCGATGTCTTTGACGGGGGCCACCCACATGCGCAAGCCCAGACCGTCCAGCACGAGCAGGAGTTTGTCCAGGGTAATGGGCTTTCCATTTTCCAAGCGGGACAGCACGTCGCTGGAGACGAAGCTGAGGGCCGCTGCATCGTCAATGCGCATCTGGCTTTGTGCGCGCTGGTTGCGCACCACCTTGCCCAAGTCGCCCAGGCTTCTGATCAAGGGGGTTGCGGTGGTATCGACGCTGGGAAGTTTACGTGCCATTGTTTCGCCTTTCCGAAACTAGGATGCGCCAAGCTACTTTGGCGATATTTGTTTCGTTAAGGCGAAACTATAGCGAATAAGGTCCGCTATACCAAATACTTTCGTTATGGCGAAAATATTTGGTATAGCGGACCTTATTCCATCCATGCACCCCTGCCGCAGCTGTCCGCAACAAAGCCTGGGTAATTCGTGGGTAATTCGAGCCTGGTAATTCGAGCCTGGCCCCTTTCTTGCGTGGGTAATTCGTGGGTAATTCGTGGGTAATTCGTGGGTAATTCGTGGGTAATTCGTGGGTAATTCGTGGGTAATTCGTGGGTAATTCGTGGGTA
>MESI01000026.1:167752-179107 GCA_001770935.1 Burkholderiales bacterium RIFCSPLOWO2_12_FULL_61_40
ATTCGTGGGTAATTCGTGGGTAATTCGTGGGTAATTCGTGGGTAATTCGTGGGTAATTCGTGGGTAATTCGTGGGTAATTCGTGGGTAATTCGAGCCTGGCCCCTTTTTGCTTTCTTGAGCCTGGCCCCTTTTTCCTTTTTGGGGCCCCTTTCTTGCTTTCCTGAAATGGGACAGCTATTGACACCCGTGCAGCGTTTCGCTAAATTCGTCTTACCATGTAAGATGAGGATGCACCATGCTGACCGTTACCGTTTCACACAAAGGCCAAGTCGTCATACCGGCGGACATTCGGCGCAAACTGGGCATTACGCCGGGCTGTCAACTTGATTTTCGGCTGGAGGGACATGTGATCCATGCCGAGGTAAAGCGCCAGCTGGCCCCCACCCAGGCCGAAGACGGCTTTGGCATGCTGGTGTGCAAAAAACCGGGCAAGCGCAGTCTGGCCGATTTTGACGTGGCGCTGGCCATGCGTGAAGGTGCCGATGATTGCTCTTGACACCAATATATTGGCCCGGTTTTATGTGGACGACCCCGCAGACCCCGAGGCGGAAAAACAGCGCCCCATAGCCCACCGTTTGCTGACCGAAACCAAGCAGGTATTTGTTCCGATCACGGTGGTGCTGGAGCTGGAATGGGTGTTGCGCGCTTTTTACGGTTTTGCAGCAGATGATTTTGGTCGTGTTGTCCACCACTTGCTGGGTCTTGCCAACGTGACGGTCGAAGAATGGGCACGCGTGACCGATGCATTGGCCTTGCACAAAGACGGGCTGGATTTTGCCGACGCGCTGCACCTGCTGGCCAGCAGCGGCTGCACGGAGTTCATGAGCTTTGATGACCGACGGTTTGCACGCCGCGCCAAGCGCCTGGGGCTTACGCCGGTGGTTGTGGTGCCAGTCCGCTAGTGTTCTTTTTTTTCTTAGGCATATCCCATGCGGCTTGCGGGGCATAAAGGGCTGGGAAGGCGCATGGATGCTGTGGGGGCGGTTTTTGCCTTTTCCCCTTTTTATGCCTCTTAAAGAGGCGTGCGTTGCGCCGCCCTTGCGTCCGCATCCTGTGCTGCCTGGTCTGTTCGCAACAAAGCCTCAAACGCCTCTGGGGGCACCGGCCTGGAGACCAGGTACCCTTGGCCATAGTTGCATCCGGCAGCAGCCAGCAAGGCGCGCTGTGCCTGTGTCTCCACCCCTTCTGCGATCACTTGCATGCCCAACCGGTGCGCCATGATGATGATGGTGTCGCACAGGGCCAGGGCGCTGGAGCCGGGTTCGAGTTTGCCGGTGAAGGACTGGTCTATCTTCAGGTAGTCGATGTCAAACTTTTGCAGATAGGACAGCGATGAATAGCCGGTGCCGAAATCATCCAGCGCGATCTTGACCCCCGCCGCGTGGAATTGCTGGAGTGTGTTCTTCACCCCGGCGTCCTCTTTGAGCAACAACCCTTCGGTGATTTCGATCACCATGGCTTGCCCCGGTACCTCCTGTTCGCGCATGTAGGCCAGCCAAGCCTGGCATGGGCTTTCGGCGCTGTGGAACTGCACCGGCGACATGTTCACGCTGATTTGAAACTGCGGGTCGTAGCGGTTGCGCCATTGCTTGGCCTGGTGCACCGCTTGCCTGAACACCCAGTCGCCGATCTCCAGGATCAGGCCGGTTTCCTCGGCCAGCGGCACAAATTCGGCGGGGCTGACCAGTCCACGCGTCGGGTGCTGCCAGCGCACCAAGGCCTCGGCTTTGGTGATGCGGCCCGCGGCCAAGTCCATGATGGGCTGGTAGTAGACCCGGAACTGCTCGCCCGCCAGCGCCCCGCGCAAGTCATTGGTCATGCGCAGGCGGGACAGGGCCGCTTGCTGCATGGCCTGGGTGAAATAGCAAAACCGGTTGCGCCCGGTGTTCTTGGCGGCATACATGGCCTGGTCGGCGCTTTGGATCAAGGTCTCCATTCCCGTGGCATCGTGTGGATACAGCGTGATGCCGATGCTGGCTGTGACAAAGGCGCTCTCCTGTTCCAGTTTGAACGGTTGGGCCAGGGCGTCCAGGATGTTCTGGGCCAGCCCATCTATCTTTTTGACTTCGTTGAGTTCGGTCAGGATGACGATGAACTCGTCTCCCCCCATGCGGGCCACGGTATCGGTGTCGCGCACGCAGGCGCTGATGCGTCGGCTTGCCTCCAGCAGCAGCAGGTCGCCCATGCGGTGCCCCAGCGTGTCATTGACCTCCTTGAAACGGTCCAGATCCAGGTACAGCAAGGCCATGGGCAGGCGGGCGCGTTCGGCCCGTTTGATCTCCTGCCCCAGCCGGTCAAACAGCATGTGGCGGTTGGGCAGGCCGGTCAATGCGTCGAAGTTGGCCTGTTTCCAGATCAAGCCTTCAGATTGCTTCTTCTGGGTGATGTCGCGGATGAAGGCGCTGAATTCATAGCCCTGGGCGGTGGTGATCGGGGTGACCGTCAATTCGATGGGGAATTCGTGGCCGCTGCGGTGCAGCCCGGAGATCTCGATGCGTGAATTGAGAATGGACTTCTCACCGCCCCGCAGAAAGCGCTGCATGCCTTCGGTATGGGCTACTCGGTATTGCGGCGGGATCACGGTTTCGTGCAGCGGGCGACCGAGCGCCTCGGCCTCGCTCCAGCCAAAGATGGTTTCGGCTTGTACGTTCCAGCCGGTGATGGTGCCTGCGGCGTCGATCTGCACCACGGCGTCCAGCGCGGTTTCGATAATGGCGCGCAGCCGCCGCTGACTCTGGGCCAGCACCTCCTGCGCCTGGGTGCGCTCGGCCAGCATGGCGCTGAAGCCGTCGGCCATGCGATTGACGCTGTCGCCCACCAGGCTCAGCTCGTCGCGGGTGCGCAGTGTGACCCGCCGACTCAAATCGCCTTCGGCCAGCGCGTGCGCGGAACGGACCAAGGAGCGGATGCTGCCAACGATGGCGTAGTAGCTGCCAACCGCGAGGTAGACCACCAGCAAAAACAGCAACAGAGCGCCGCCCACCGTCCAGAACAGCGCTTCTTGGGCCTGGGCAATGCGCAACTCGATCAAGGTCCTGGCGGTGGGCAACAGGGTGCCGTGCAGTTGCGTATAGCCTTTGTCGATTTCCGCAGTGGCCATGTTCAGAAAGGCTGTTGAAGGCATCGCAAAAAGGCCACTCAGCAAGTCCGAGTCCACCTGATCCGAAACCTGCCGCGCCGATTCGGCGAGGCCCTCATAGGAGGCCAGCAGCGACGCCCGCACTGCAGGATGGTGGCTGCCGGTCTTTTCGATGTTGACCTTCAGTTCCTGGAGCGCGCTGTCCAGCTGAGCCTGCAGCGCGTGCAGTTTGGCGGTCTGGCTTGGGGTCATCGACTTTTGGCCCAGAACCACGGTGCCGTAGGCGCGCAACTGGCCCAGGTATTCAAGGGCGTGCGGCATGCGCCTGATGGCGGTGTCGATCAGGTAGAAGGTGGCAATTTCCGGGTCCAGGACCAGTGCATAACTGTCGGCGATCGAAATCTCAAACAGCTGGAGCTGTTCGATCAGCCGGGTATGCGCGGCGAAGTTCTCTTGCGCCGTCCATTCCAGGCCCTGGGTGCGCAGGCGCTCCCAGTCTTCCTGGATAAGGCGCAGAGCGCCACCCGTTGCCAGCGCTGCGGGCAAGGACTGGGCCACTACGCGCAATGCCTGCGCCAGCTGGGCTTCCTGGGCGGCGCGCCGCTCGCGCAGCGCTGCGTTGCCCCCGAGCAGCGCGGCTGAGAGTCCGCGGTGCAGTTGCGCCTGCTGCACAGTGCGCGACAGCGGTTCGATCAAAGCCAGGCCTTCGAGCTGGCGCAGCGATGGCTGAATCACGCGGTTCAGGTTGACGAACAGGCCATAAATCACCACCGCAATCGCGACCAGGGACACCAGCCACAGCAGCGTGAACTTCTTGCTGTAGCCCATGCGGTTCAACAGGGCGATGGCAGGTGCGAAGATGGCCGGCTCA
The DNA here is from genome assembly GCA_001770935.1 of Burkholderiales bacterium RIFCSPLOWO2_12_FULL_61_40. Lineage (GTDB taxonomy): Bacteria > Pseudomonadota > Gammaproteobacteria > Burkholderiales > Burkholderiaceae_C > Allorhodoferax. The sequence goes on from MESI01000026.1 coordinate 171,704, forward strand.
AATTTCCGGCGTAGGTGGTTCAACTGAAGCTCCCTCGGGTTGGTTTCGCTAGCGCGACTGCCTCGCGCGGCTTCCATCTCAGCACACCCCTTGTTTCAAGTCAATCCGATTTGTTAACAAGTCTGGCGTGGTGGTGACGCAGCACGCCAGTTCTGGTGCGCCCAACGGCTGCACCACATCACCCCACACGCGAACATCAAGCTATCGCAGCGCTTCACGGCGGCCCTGCAGGCCCTTTGGGGGCTCAGTTTTTATTTGCGTTTTGTCATTCGTTTTCAGGAATGCACGGCGCCGAATGGTGAGCGCGGGTGAGATTTTTATCGCAGCGCTCGCTCTTTGGACTGGGCGTGTCTGCGACAGTGTTTGTTGTGCTGCACCACTCAACGCCCAGGGCTGCTACTTTCTTTGGAGAACACCATGAAAACCCTGAACCTATTGAAAAACCGCCTTCTTGCGGCATGCATCATGACCGCCACGCTGGGCTGCAGCAGCCTGGCCATGGCGGAAACTCCACCCGACTTCACCATTAATTTTCCAACTGGAATAGCCTGCAACGGTTTCAAATTGCGTATTGAAGGCTGGAATGTTGGAAATTATGACCTAAGGGAGACCAAGGATAAGTTCGGCATTACCCGAACCATCGAAGCGGGGACCGGCTATGTGCTGCGCTTCACCAATTGGAAAAACAAAAAAACGTTCGAGACCAAATCCAACGGGGCGGCAAACCACACCACGTACAACAGCGATGGGACACAGACGGTCGCCCTCACGGGCCACAACGTTGTCATACTCTATCCGACGGACATCCCGGCCGGACCATCAACATCGCTGTATATGGGGGAGGTTGTCTTCACGATTGACACTGCGGGCAATTACCTGGTGCAGTCCGTCAGTGGGCAATCTGTCGATATCTGCGCCGCAGTCTCCTGATGTTCTTGGCGTGATCTCTTTTGTGGGCCGGTTCTACAAATTTGCCTAGGCAAATGATGCCAAGGCATTATTGGATGGAGCATCCATTCTCACGGGGAAGAGTCGCTGTGTCGACCAATGCGGCGTTCACCACGGCGCGCAGCAAAGCGCCCGCCGCGCTGGCGATCTGTTTCATGTCTTGCGCACGGTCTTGTTCGATGAGCTGGAGCGCCAGTTCATTGATGCCCCCTACCACCGCCATGGCCATGTCGGGCGTCAATACCGCAGCACCTTCTGCGGCATTGATGATCTTGAGCATGAATTCTGCGATTTCCAGGTTGACGCCCCGGCGCGCCGCCAGACCGCCCGCTCCCAGGCCCAGGATTTCGATAAACAGCGTGCGCATCAACATGGGGTTGCCCGCCAGACATCCCAAGTAGGCCGCCATGGCCTCGTCCACCTGGGCTTGCCAGGTGCGCGCCGGGTCGATCGAAGAACGCAGCGCGTTGAGCGCGTAGCGGCTGGCCGACTCGTACAGGGCGATCAGGCAGTCGGCCTTGGTGTCAAAGTGCTCGTAGAAGGTGCGCCGGGAGACGCAGGCTTCCCGCACGATGTCGGCGATGGTGATGGTGCCATAGCCCTTGGCGGCGACGGCCCGCGCCATGCCGTCAAACAGCCGTTGGCGGTGCTCGGTGGCTTCAGAGTTGGGGTTGGATGCGTCCATGGCCGTATTGTGTGTTGGGGGTTAGGGTCTAACGCCTAATATCCAAGAATACCCCATTTGGTACTTGACGGTACCGAGCAAGAAACGCATCATCCGGGCCGCTGGTACCGACACGTACCGAAACTCACCATTCAGAGACACACCATGACTGACTCCTACCTCAATTTTGCCAATTCCCCCCTGGGTGCCAAGCTCGCTGACTCACTGGGTTTGCCCAAGCCCCTGCCTTTGGAGCGCTACAAGGCCGGGCAGCCGGTGGTCAAGGGATCGGTTTTGCTGGGTGGAGGCGGGGAGCCGCAGTTGCTGGAGTCGCTCGCAACGGTGTTCAAAGCCCTGGGCGCGCAGACCGTGGCCCATGCGCAATTGCCACAGTGGATGCCGATTGCCAACAAGGCCGGCCTGATGACGGGCCGCTGGGGTGTGGACGGCAAGCCGGGCGAAAAGGTCAAGGCCCTGGTGTTTGATGCGACCGGCCTCACGGACAGTACCCAGTCGGACGCGCTGTACACCTTCTTCCACGATGCGGCGCGCTCGGTGCTGCCTTGCGGCCGGGTGGTGATTTTGGGCCGTCCGCCCGAGCTGTGCCAGAGCCCGCGCCAAGCTACCATCCAGCGCGCGCTGGAAGGCCTGAGCCGGTCCCTGGCCAAGGAACTCAAAAAAGCCATTGCGGTGCAACTGGTGTACGTGGCCGAAGGCGCGGAAGACCAAATCGAATCCACCTTGCGCTTTTTACTGTCGCCCCGCAGCGCCTATGTGTCGGCACAGGTCATCCGCATCGGACAGGCCGTGGGTACCCAGGCCGCTCCGGCCGACTGGGCCAAGCCGCTGGCGGGCAAAAAGGTGTTGGTCACCGGTGCCTCGCGCGGTATTGGCGCCTCCATTGCCGAAGTCATGGCCCGCGAAGGTGCCCAGGTGATCTGCCTGGACGTGCCCCAAGCCCAGGCCGGGCTGGATGAAGTGGCCGCCAAGATTGGTGGCACTGCGATTGCCCTGGACATCGGTGCGCTGGATGCCCCGCAAAAGCTGGTGGACGCCGCCAAGGCCGATGGGGGCTGGGACGTGGTGGTGCACAACGCCGGTATCACCCGCGACAAGACCATTGCCAACATGAAAGAGCATTTCTGGCAAATGGTGGTCAACGTCAACCTGTCCACGCAAGAGCGCATCAATGACGCGCTGGTCGAGTCGGGTGCCTTGAAAGCTGGTGGGCGCATTGTGTGTGTGTCGTCCATCTCCGGCATTGCGGGCAACCTGGGCCAGACCAACTACGCGCTGTCCAAAGCCGGTGTGGCGGGCATGGTGCAAAGCACCGCCCCCATTTTTGCCAAGAGCGGCATCACCATCAACGCCGTGGCACCAGGTTTTATCGAAACCCAGATGACTGCCGCCGTGCCTTTTGCCATCCGCGAAGCCGGTCGGCGCATGAACTCCATGAGCCAGGGCGGGTTACCGCAGGACGTGGCCGAGGCGATTGGCTGGTTTGCCAGCCCCGCCTCCAGCGGGCTGACCGGCAATGTGGTGCGCGTGTGCGGCCAAAGCCTGATCGGCGCCTGATTTCGCGCACCCAACGGAGCCTTTCATGAAAACCATTGAAATCGACAAGCCCTCCCACCCGGCCCAGATGTACATGGGCGCGCTGCGCTCCAGCACCAAGCGGCCCGGCGCCATCAAGGCCCTGCCCAAGGTCAGCTATGTGCGCCCGAATGTGGTGCTGGACGCCGCCGAGATCGCCGCCTATTCCAAGGTGTGCGGCTTCCAGGAAGCCAACGGCGTGCCGCTGACCTACCCACAAATGCTGACCTTTCCGCTGGCGATGGAGTTTTTCGGGTCTGAAAACTGCCCTTGGCCTGCCATGGGCACGGTGCACCTGGCCAACCGCATCCAGCAGCACCAGCGCCTGAATGCAGGGGACGCCTTGCGCGTGGAAATGCGCACGGGCAAGCTGATTGCCCATGAAAAAGGCCAGATTTTCAACCTGGAAATGGCCATTTCGCGGGACGGCGAGCTGGTGTGGGAAGCCACCCAGACCCTGTTGCGCATCGGTGTCAAAGCCCCCGTGGGGTCCGCGTTTGCCAGTGCGCTCGGTTCCGAGTTGCCGCTGTCGCACCAGGCTGATTTCTCTGCACCAGCCGACATCGGGCGGCGTTATGGCTTGGTGTCGGGCGACCTCAACCCCATCCACCTGTCTGCGGTGTCGGCCAAGCTGTTTGGCTTTCGCCAGGCCATTGCGCACGGTCTGTGGACCAAGGCGCGGGCGCTGTCGGCGCTGATGCCGCGCCAGCCCGTGGACCAGGCCGAGGTGACCGTGGAATTCAAAACCCCGCTGTTCTTGCCCGCCCGCGCTGCACTGTGGTCCACCCGCAATGCCAAGGGACCGTTGGCCCAGAACGCCTTGTTTGAAGTGCGCAACGCCAAGGGCGACAAACCGCACCTGCGCGGCCACCTGAGCTACCAAACCCGCTGAACCGGGCCCTGTTTTTTTTGTTGTTTTCCCATTTTTATAAGAACTCACCATGACCATTACCATCCGCCGTGTCGCCATCGTTGGAGGCAACCGCATTCCCTTCGCCCGTTCCAATACGGTGTATGCCCAAGCGTCCAACCAGGAGATGCTGACCGCCACGCTGCAAGGCCTGGTGGACCGTTTCAACCTGCACGGCGAGCGCCTGGGCGATGTGGTCGGTGGCGCGGTCATGAAGCACGCTCGCGACTTCAACCTGGTGCGCGAATGCGTGCTGTCCACCACGCTGTCGCGTGACACCCCTGCGTTTGATTTGCAGCAAGCCTGCGGCACCGGCCTGGAAGCGGCCATGGTGGTGGCCAACAAAATTGCACTGGGCCACATCGAGTGCGGTATTGCCGGCGGTGTGGACACCACCTCCGACGCGCCCATTGCCCTGAACGAAAAACTGCGCAAGATTTTGCTGGAAGCCAGCCGCGCCAAGACCATGCCCCAGCGTTTGACTGCCCTGGCCAAGGTGCGTCCCGCCATGCTGCTGCAACCCGCCTTGCCCCGCAACGGCGAGCCACGCACCGGTTTGTCCATGGGTGAGCATGCCGAACAAATGGCCCAAGAGTGGGACATCAGCCGCGAAGACCAGGACGTATTGGCATTCAAAAGTCACCAGAACCTGGCCAAGGCCTATGAAGCCGAGTTTTTCAACGACCTGATGACCCCGTTCAAGGGCGTGAGCAAGGACAACAACCTGCGCGCCGACCTGAGCATGGAGAAGCTGCGCAGCCTGAAGCCCTGTTTTGACAAAAAGGTGCGCCCCGAGCAAGGCACGCTGACCCCCGGCAACTCCACCCCCCTGACCGACGGCGCATCGGTGGTGCTGCTGGCCAGCGAGGAATGGGCGGCTGCGCGCAACCTGCCGGTGCTGGCCTACATCACTTTCAGCGAAGTGGCTGCGGTGGACTTCTACGACGAAAAAGAAGGCCTGCTGATGGCCCCAGCCTACGCGGTGCCGCGCATGCTGGCACGCGCTGGCCTCAAGTTGCAGGATTTTGACTACTACGAAATCCACGAAGCCTTTGCTGCCCAGGTGCTGTGCACCCTGAAGGCCTGGGAGGACAAGAAGTTCTGCAAAGAGAAGCTTGGCCTGGACAAGCCCCTGGGCAAGATCGACATGAAAAAGCTCAACGTCAACGGCAGCTCGCTGGCTGCGGGTCACCCCTTTGCCGCCACCGGTGGCCGCCTGATTGCGACCCTGTCCAAGATGCTGGCGCAAAAGGGGTCTGGCCGTGGCCTGATCTCCATCTGCGCCGCCGGTGGCCAGGGCGTGGTTGCCATCATCGAACGTTAATAGAAGCACACTCCCATGGCACAGTACAAAGCCCCCCTGCGCGACATGCGTTTTTTGATGAACGAAGTGCTGGACTACCCCGCGCACTACGCCAGCCTGCCCAACGGCGCCGACGCCACCCCCGACATGGTGGATGCCATTTTGGAAGGCGCTGCCACCTTGTGTGAAGAGGTGCTGGCCCCCCTGAACCACTCGGGCGACCAGGAAGGTTGCCACTTCAAGGACGGTGTGGTCACCACGCCCAAGGGCTTCAAGGAAGCCTACCAGCAGTTCGTGGAAGGAGGCTGGCAAGGGCTGTCCTTCCCCACCGAATTTGGAGGCCAGGGCTTGCCCATGTCCTTCAACATCTTCAAATCCGAGATGATGGGCACGGCCAACTGGTCCTTCACCATGTACCCCGGCCTGAGCGTGGGCTGCATCAACACCTTGCTGCAATACGGCAACAAGGCGCAAAAGCAGCAGTACATCCCGTCCCTGGTGGCGGGCACCTGGTCCGGCACCATGTGCCTGACCGAGCCGCAGTGCGGCACCGATCTGGCCCAGGTCAAAACCAAAGCTGTGCCCCAGAAGGACGGCACGTTCAAGATCACCGGCACCAAGATCTTCATCTCCGCCGGTGAACACGACCTGACCGAAAACATCGTCCACATCGTGCTGGCCCGCCTGCCCGACGCACCCGAAGGCACGCGTGGTATTTCGCTGTTTGTGGTGCCCAAGGTCAATGTCAAGAAAGACGGCTCCCTGGGCGAACGCAACACCGTAAGCTGCGGCTCCATCGAACACAAGATGGGCATTTGCGCATCAAGCACCGCCGTGCTGAACTTTGACGACGCAGTAGGCACCATGGTGGGCGAGCCCAACAAGGGCCTGGAAGCCATGTTCACCTTCATGAATACCGCCCGCCTGGGAACGGCAGTGCAGGGCGTGTGCCATGCCGAGGCCTCGTTCCAGGGGGCTTTGCCTTATGCCAAGGACCGCCGCTCCATGCGTGCCCTGTCCGGCAAAAAAGAGCCCGAGAACAAGGCCGACGCACTGATCTGGCACCCCGATGTGCGCCGCATGCTACTCACCCAAAAAGCCATCGCCGAGGGCGGCCGGGCCATGATTTACGGCGTTTTGAAATTGGGCGACCACATGTTCAACGCAGGGGCCGAGGGTGACCAGGCCAAATACAAGGAATATGACAACAAGCTGGGCTTTTTCACCCCCATCCTCAAGGGTTTCCTGACCGAAATGGGTCTGGAAGCGGCCAACCTGGGCGTACAGGTGTTTGGCGGCCACGGCTACGTCAAAGAACACGGCATGGAGCAAATCGTGCGCGACGCGCGTATTTCCACCTTGTACGAAGGCACCACCGGCATCCAGGCGCTGGACTTGTTGGGCCGCAAGGTCTTGCTGGGCTCCAAAGGCAAGTGCGTGCGTGACTTCACCCTCACCATGCTCAAGTTTGCCCGCCCGCACATGCTGGCGCGCACCCCGCTGGGCGCCATGGCGCGCAACCTGGGCCTGCGGGCCGCCGAATGGAACGTGCTGACCACCGCCATCATGTTGCGCGCCCCCAAGGACCGCGAACTGGTGGGCGCCGCCAGCGTGGACTATTTGATGTACTCCGGCTACGTGATGATGGGCTATTACTGGGCGCTGCAAGCGGCCAAGGCCGAAGAACTGCTGGCCAGCGGCGAGGGCGCCGAGTCCGAGGAGTTCTACCGCGCCAAGCTGCAAACCGCCGAGTTCTACTTTGAGCGCATGATGCCCCGCGCCAACAGCCACCGCTCCGGCGCGCTGTCGTCCACGCGCTCGGTCATGCAAATGGACAACGAACACTTCGCGTTCAGCTAATCCTTAAGTCTTTTTGGCCTCTGGCCCCCGTGGAATAAGCGCAGGCAGCTAGTGCGCCAGCGTAAGCCGGTAGATCGTAGTTGATGGAAGTTCAATACAGGGAAGAAATAGCGGAATCACTCTGGC
>MESI01000027.1 GCA_001770935.1 Burkholderiales bacterium RIFCSPLOWO2_12_FULL_61_40
TCGGCTTTTGACCGATTCCTTCAAATCAAATATTTTTGGTGAGGACTTCCATCTTAGGGCAGTCTGCGTTATCGTAAATCCGGCACACCCCTATATAGGAGGCGTTTGATGGCCAAGCGTTTGCTGTTTCAGCCCTTAGGTGGGCACTTGATTCCCTCGCCGGGCTTGGGCGAAGCGCCGGTGATGGACCTGATGTGCTCGCATTTTGTGTTGACCCTGGCGTCACGCCAGGGCGCGAGTTTCAATGTGCGGCGCGATTTCAATGGCATCGTGGGGCTGGCCGGCAGGCATCTGGTGTGGCCGGTATCGGTACTGTCCCGTTTGCGCGATTTTTTGACCCGCCGTTGCCTGGGCAACGAACTCTGGCGCGGGCACGAGGCGCTTGACCCCCAGGAGTTTCTCCAACACCACGGCATCTGGCGTGGCCCCTATGACGAAGCCACTTTGTTCTTCTTTCTGGACGAGTACGCCAAGGACCAGCCCAAGGACCTGATTTCGGTGTTGGCGGCCACCGGTGAATGGCTTAGCCATGCCTTGAAGAAGCAATCCACACTGGTCGAAAAAAACATCAATGCCCTGGCGGGTCTGTTGCAGCTGAACAAAGCGGAACGCGCTTTGCTGCTGTACGGAACCCTGGCGCGTTACCAGCGGGACATGCGCAGCATTCTGGTGGAGTTCAAGGTCAACAACGCGCCGGAAGCCTTTGCGGCCCTGGCCGAGGTGGCGGGGGTCAGCCCACAGGAACTGGGCGATGCCTTGCGCGCCGGGTCCCGCCTGGAGCGCATTGGCCTCGTGGAAAACCTGATCTCCGAACACAACATCACCGACCTGGCCGACCTGATGAAGGTCAGCGAAAAGCTGCCGCCGGTGCTGATGCGGCATTACCGCGACCAGGCGGAACTGATGGCGGTCTTCACCCGGTTGTCGTCCAAGAGCGCCCTGGTGCTGGACGACTTTGCCTTTGTGGCCGAGGATGCCAAGGTTCTGTGCGCCCTCCTGGCCCATGCCGTGGCGCGCAAGGAGGCGGGCGTCAACGTGTTGCTGTACGGCCCCCCCGGAACCGGCAAAACCGAGTTGGCGAAGGTGGTGGCGCAGTCGGCGGGGCTGGAGTTGTTTGAGGTGGAATACGCCGACCGTGACGGCAACTCCCTCAGTGGCCGGGACCGTTACCGTTCCTTGCAGATCGCCCAGGTGTTCCTCAAGGGCAGCGCCCAGGCCGCGCTTTTATTTGATGAAGTGGAAGACGTTTTTCCGCCCATTTCCAGCGAAACCGCCCATTTGTTGGCGCGTGCAGACGCGGTGGCAGCCCCCAATGGCAGCGTCAGTGGCAAAGCCTGGGTGAACCAGATCCTGGAGTCCAACATCGTGCCCACCCTCTGGGTGACCAACCGGATTGAGCAGATTGATCCGGCTTTCCGGCGCCGGTTTGCCTACCATCTGGAGCTCAAATCCCCTCCGCCCGGAGCGCGCGAAGGGGTGGTGCGCAAAACCCTGGCGGGCGTCCAGGTGTCCGACGCCTTTGTCGCGCGCCTGACCAGCCGCAAGGGGCTGACACCGGCCCAAATCCGCACGGCCGTGCGTTTTGCCGAGCTGGCAAGCCCCGCCGCGCCACAGACGGAGCCCCAGGGCATGGAGGCTTTGATTGAACGCCAGCTCCGCAATGCCGACCTGGCCCTGGGCAATCGGGCCATGGACGGCGCCCGCCAGCAGGCCGCCACCCGGTACGACCTGGCGCTGCTGAATGTGAGCAGCCGTTATGAAATTTCCCGCATGGTACAGGCCTTGAAGGCGCGCGCCCACGGCACGCTGTGTTTCTATGGCCCGCCGGGCACCGGCAAAACCGCGTTGGCGGAACACATCGCCACGTCCTTGGCCAAGCCTCTGCTGATTCGGCAAGCCAGCGACCTGATGAGCAAATACATTGGCGAGACCGAACAAAACATGGCCGCCATGTTCCACGAGGCCGAGGCGGAAGATGCGGTTCTGCTGCTGGACGAGGCCGATAGTTTTTTGCAGGACCGCCGCGGCGCCCAGCGTACCTACGAGGTCACCGAGGTCAATGAAATGCTCCAGGGCATGGAGCGTTTCCACGGCATTTTCATTTGCACCACCAACCTGATGGACCGCATCGACCAGGCCGCCTTGCGCCGTTTTACCTTCAAGATCCAATTCAAACCCTTGACGCGGACCCAGCGTGAAGCCCTGTTTGTGACCGAGGCCTGCCAGGGGGATGCGCACCAGTTGGCGGGCGCCATGCGCACGCGCCTGGCGGCGCTGGAGCATTTGTGCCCTGGGGATTTTGCGGCGGTCCAACGCCAGGCGCTGATTCTGGATGCGCAGATGGAACCGCTGGAATTCCTGGAGCAGTTGGAGGCCGAGCACCGTATCAAGCCGGAGGTGCGGGAGTCCCGCAGCATGGGTTTCATGCAGTAGCCTTCTCTGCGGATAGAGCGCCTTGTCTACAAATCTTGCAGGCGCTGTCAACCGTTAAGGGGCCCCATGCGTCATAGGCACAGGCGGATGCAGGAGGGAAGTCAGCACGTTGGAAATTTTGCTGAGGTTCTTTGAACGCATCTATTTCTTACCTGTTTGTACCGTTGACATGCAAAAAGATCTCATCAAAGTACCCGAAAAAGGCACTTACAAAGGGCAACTTTTCAACTATTGGTCGGACGAATTCCGTCAAACCAATGCAGATCACTCGGCGTATATTGCCCTGAACTTTGCGGGGGTTTTGGACGCTTGCCGTTCCAAGCTCAACTCCCTGATTCAGCACCACCGCCAGCATGTTTCGGATGCTGCCGACGGTGCGCGCCATAGCCGGGCCATAGAGCGCCTGCAAAACACCATGTCCGGTGCAGCCATGTCTTACGAAAGTTGCTTCCGCCGCCGCTGAGCGGTTGACGGCGCTGCGCATTCCGTTGCCATATCGCCTTGATATGGAAATGGAATCAGTCCAGCGCCACCACGCGCAGCACCTCCTGTGCGTAAGCCTCCAGTTTTTTCGCCCCGATCCCGCTGATGCCCTGCAAATCGTCCAGGGACTGCGGCGCCCGTTGTGCAATGGCCGCCAGCGTGGCATCGTGAAAAATCACATAAGCGGGCAGGTTGTGTTCCTTGGCAATCTCCGCCCGCCAGGCTTTCAGGGCCGAATAGCGCATCAAACCTTCGCTGTCCAGATTGATCGGCGCTTTGACCACCGTGCTCAGGCGGGTGCTGCGCTTGGATTTGCGCTCGGTCGGCGCAGACACCGATTCCCGCAACTGCACCGCCACCTCGCCCTTGAGCACCGCGCGGGATTGTTCGGTGAGTTGCAGGGTATTGAAGGCCTGCGCGTCCACCGCCACGGCCCCCATGGCAATCAGCTGGCGCAGCACGCCGCGCAACTGCAATTCGGTGAAATTGGCGCCTATGCCAAAGGTACTTAAGCGTTCGTGGGCGTGCTGGGTGACTTTTTCGGTGGTTTTTCCCCGAACGATGTCCATCAGGTGCCCGGCGCCAAAGCTGATGCCGCTCATCTGCTGGATCCGGTAAATGGTGCTGAGCAGCTTGCGCGCGGCGTCGGTGCCGTCCCAGACGGCGGGTGGATGGAGGCAGTTATCGCAATTCCCGCAGGCTTGGCTGGTCTCCCCAAAATAAGTGAGCAGCCGCACCCGGCGGCAGTCGGTGGCTTCGGCCAGACCCAGCAGTGCGTCGAGTTTGCCGCGCATGACCTGCTTGAACTCTTCACCCGCCGGGCTTTCGTCGATCATGCGGCGCTGGTTCACCACGTCTTGCAGGCCATAACCCATCCAGGCCTCGGCGGGCAGGCCGTCGCGCCCCGCGCGCCCGGTTTCCTGGTAGTAGCCTTCGATGTTCTTGGGCATGTCCAGGTGCGCCACAAAGCGCACGTCGGGCTTGTCGATACCCATGCCAAAGGCAATGGTGGCCACCATGACGATGCCTTCCTCGCGCAAAAACCGGTCCTGGTGGGTCTGGCGCACCTTGGGGTCGAAACCCGCGTGGTAGGGCAAGGCCTTGATGCCCGCATCGACCAGCGTTTGCGCGATGTCTTCCACTTTTCTGCGCGACTGGCAGTACACGATGCCCGCCTCGCCCTCGTGCTCGCGTTCGATGAAGCGCAGCAACTGTTGCGTGCTGTCGCGTTTTTCGACTATGGAGTAGCGGATGTTGGGGCGGTCAAAACTGCTGACAAAGGCCCTGGCATCCTCCAGTTGCAGGCGCTCCAGAATGTCGGCGCGGGTCAGGTCATCGGCGGTGGCGGTCAATGCCATGCGCGGTACACCCGCAAAACGCTCGTGCAAGACGGTGAGCGCCCGGTACTCGGGGCGGAAATCGTGGCCCCACTGGCTGACGCAGTGCGCCTCGTCAATGGCGAACAGGCTTAAGCACCCGCGTTCAAACAGGGAATCGAGCTGCGCCAGAAACCGGGGCGTGGTGATGCGTTCGGGCGCCGCGTACAAGAGCGTGATTTCGCCGCGCATCAGGCGCTGTTCCACCTGGTAGGCCTCCTCACCCGACAGGGTGGAGTTGAGAAAGGCAGCGCTGACCCCGGCTTCGTGCAAGGCCCCCACCTGGTCGTGCATCAGCGCAATCAGAGGCGAAATGACGATGGTGACGCCGTGCCCCGCCTGGTGGCGGGCGATGGCGGGAATCTGGTAACACAGCGACTTGCCGCCGCCCGTGGGCATGAGTACCAAGGCGTCGCCCCCTGCGCCTACATGCTCAATGATGGCCTGCTGGGGGCCACGGAATTGCGCGTAGCCAAAAACCTCGCTGAGAATCTGCTGAAAGGACAAAGTACTTCTGCTATTAAATTGGTAGCTGCTTGCGCAGTGAATACGGGGGCTAGAGGCCTAAAACACCATGAAACGCCGGCGTATTCACACCAGCGGATGGCGGCGGCCCGCAGGCCCCTATTGTCCCGCCAATTTGCCTCACCCCTGCAGGCGCCGTCGTTGGCCTTCAGCATGGCCCGGCCGCGCATAGACCTACCTGCCCGAAGGCTGGCTTCCTTTTTCTACAATAGCGGCATGAAACCACGCAACTACACCCGCGCCCAGGCGCTGCCCGGCATTTTGGAACAACGCATTGCGATCCTTGACGGCGCCATGGGCACCATGATCCAGCGCTTCAAGCTGGGCGAGGCGCAGTACCGTGGCGCGGGTTACACCGGCGCAGGCAGCCAGGGGGACCGGTTCAAGGACTTCCCGCGCGATGTCAAGGGCAACAACGAGTTGCTGAGCCTGACGCGCCCAGACGTGATCAGCGACATCCACGAGCGCTACCTGGCCGCCGGGGCCGATTTGATCGAGACCAACACCTTCGGCGCCACCACCGTGGCCCAGGCCGACTACGACATGTCGGACCTCGCGGTGGAGATGAACCTGGTGTCCGCAAAGTTGGCCCGCGCCGCCTGCGACAAATACTCCACCCCCGACAAGCCCCGCTTTGTCTGTGGCGCCCTCGGCCCCACGCCCAAGACCGCCAGCATCAGCCCCGATGTGAACGACCCCGGCGCGCGCAACGTCACCTTTGAAGAATTGCGCGCCGCCTACTACGAACAAACCCAGGCCCTGGTCGAAGGCGGCGCCGACGTGATCCTGGTGGAAACCATTTTTGACACCCTCAACGCCAAGGCCGCGCTGTTCGCGGTGGACGAATACTTCGAGGCTTCGGGGGAGCGCCTGCCCCTTATCATCAGCGGTACCGTGACCGACGCGTCCGGGCGCATTTTGAGTGGCCAGACGGTCACCGCCTTCTGGCACAGTGTGCGCCACGCCCAGCCGCTGGCTATCGGCCTGAACTGCGCCCTGGGTGCGGCGCTGATGCGCCCCTACATCCAGGAGCTCAACCGCGTCGCGCCCGATACCTTCATCAGCTGTTACCCGAATGCGGGTCTGCCCAACCCGATGTCCGACACCGGGTTTGACGAAACCCCGGACATCACGGCACGCCTGGTGCGTGAATTCGCCGCCGAAGGCTTGGTCAATATCGTCGGTGGCTGCTGCGGCACCACGCCGGACCATATTGGCGCCATCGGCCAGGCCGTGGCACCGCTGGCGGCGCGTTCGCTGCAACGCAATTTCTTTTACCAAGAAGCGGCTTGAACGTGATTTAAACGCCGGGGCCACTCGGCGTTTCCCGCACGATCCGGTCGATTTCCAGCTGCATGGCCATCGCCAGTTTGGCGTACAGGCGGAGTTTGCGGGCCGTTTCGCGCAGGCGTTCGGCGATCCGCGCCGATATGGCCAATAGAAACTTGGCGCCTATGGCGGGATTTTGGGCAATCAGGGCCTGCAGGGCTTCACGCGTCAAGATGGCGCAAAACAGTTCTGTGCCCGCCGTGCAGGACGCCGAGCGCGGGCCGCTGTCCAGCAATCCCATTTCACCGATCAGGCTACCCGGTTCCAGCACGGCGATGGTGACGGGCTGGGTGCGGCTGACGATGATATTTTCCACAATGACCTCGCCGCGGATGACCAGCGCCATGAAGCCGGTATCCGCTGAGTCGCCCTCCCGAATAAAACAGGTCCCCTCGGAGAAATGCGCAGGCACCATGTAGCCCGCCACGACGCGCGCCTCCTGCAGGCTGAGTTGGGACAGAGCCTTGGGCGCAGTCAGCAACTGGGCGGCACGCTCTTCACCGGTGGGGGGCTCCCCGCCACCACGTTCATGGCCCACGGCGTCTGAATCTGGCGGTGGGTGTGGCGTGGGGGCATCGGAAGGTGCTGTCATGAAACTTCCTTTTGAGAGGCTGCTGGGGTCGCTTTGGATGGAAATCATGGTAACCCAAAGGTGGCCGCAACAAGTTGACCCACGGAGAGGGAGTCTTCAGCCGCCCTGTGCAACAATTCGGCTCTTAAATGAAAGGGAGTGGTGATGAACAAGGTCTTGGCTGGTTTGGTGGTGTGCGGCGCTTGCACATTGGCGCATGCAGAGGGCTCCAATTGGCGGTTTTTTGCGGCAGCAGGCATGTCCAATGGGGGCGACACCATCGCGTCGGGAACCATCACAACGGTGGGCTCCGGCAGTGTGGTGCCTTTCGAGATCAAGCCCGGAACCGGAACGCAGTTCCGTGTGGGCGCCGATTACCGGCTGTCCGAAGGGCTGCGCTTGCAGGGGTCGATCGGCCGCGCCGTGAGCGACCCCATGGGCATGGACGGAAGCCTGGAATTCACCACCACACCGGTCGAACTAATGGGGTTTGTGAACCTCACCGACGCCTTGCGCCTGGGCGCAGGGCTGCGCAAAACCGCTGCGGAGATGACGGGTTCCGGCAAGGCGGCAGGGATGCCGCAGATCGGGAGCTACAGCAGTACGTTAGGAACCGTGCTGGAAGCGCAGTATCTGTTTTCAGCGTCGGACGCCAAAACCAGCAGCGCCAAGCCCCAGTTGGGGCTCAGTGTGCGCTGGGTCAACGAGTCATTCAGCCACGATGCGGACACCTTCAGCGGCAGGCACTACGAGGTCGGGGTGGCGTTTTACTACTGATTCCGTTTCTAAATCATCCCTGCCGTTGTTGTCTCGCCTGGTCGTGCGTTCGCACTGCCTGCGGCGCGACGCTGTCTTGTAAAATCACGACATCCAAGGAGCGTTGCAGCGGGTGGCAAAGACCCCGTCAGGCTTGGACCATGTTGTAACCGACCGCAACGACGCTCACCTGGTAAACCATTTTTACAGGTGAGATGCATGTCCGCAATTCCTCTTCCCCCCATGATGCTGTCCGGCCTGGAGCCGGTTCGGATCGACGCCAACTCGCTCTTTGTCAACGTGGGTGAACGCACCAATGTGACCGGCTCCAAGGCCTTTGCCCGCATGATCCTGAACGGTGAATACGAGCAGGCGCTGTCGGTGGCGCGCCAGCAGGTGGAAAACGGTGCCCAGATCATCGACATCAACATGGACGAGGCCATGCTCGACAGCCAGGCCGCCATGGTGCGGTTTTTGAACCTGATCGCCAGCGAGCCCGACATTTCCCGCGTGCCGGTCATGATTGATTCGAGCAAGTGGAGCGTGATCGAGGCCGGTTTGCGCTGCGTGCAGGGCAAGGGCATTGTCAATTCCATCAGCATGAAAGAGGGCGTGGAGCCATTCAAACACCAGGCCAAACTGTTGCGCCGCTACGGCGCGGCCGCCGTGGTGATGGCCTTTGACGAACAAGGCCAGGCCGACACCTACCAGCGCAAGATCGAGATTTGCGAGCGGGCCTACCGCATCCTGGTGGACGAAGTGGACTTCCCGGCCGAAGACATCATCTTCGACCCCAATATCTTCGCCATTGCCACCGGCATTGACGAGCACAACAACTACGCGGTCGATTTCATCAACGCCACACGCTGGATCAAGCAGAACCTGCCGGGCGCCAAGGTGTCGGGCGGCGTGTCGAATGTGAGCTTCAGTTTCCGGGGCAACGACCCGGTGCGTGAGGCCATCCACACCGTGTTCCTGTACCACGCCATTGCCGCCGGCATGGACATGGGCATCGTCAATGCCGGCATGGTGGGTGTCTACGACGACCTGGAGCCGACCCTGCGCGAGCGGGTCGAGGATGTGGTGCTGAACCGCCGCCCGGACGCAGGCGAGCGCCTGGTGGAGATCGCCGAAAACGCCAAGGGGGCGGCCAAGGACGACAGCAAGAAGCTGGAGTGGCGCGGCACGCCAGACGCCCCCGTGCCGGTGGGCCAGCGCCTGAGCCACGCCATGGTGCACGGCATCACCGACTTCATCACCCAGGACACCGAAGAGGCTTACCAGGATGTGCTGGCCCAAGGCGGGCGCCCGCTGCATGTGATCGAAGGGCCGCTGATGGACGGCATGAACATCGTCGGCGACCTGTTCGGCCAGGGCAAGATGTTCCTGCCCCAGGTGGTCAAGAGCGCCCGCGTGATGAAGCAGGCCGTCGCCCACCTGATTCCCTATATTGAAGAAGAAAAACGCCAGGACGAAGCCGCAGGGCGCGATGTCAAGACCAAGGGCAAGATCGTGATTGCCACCGTCAAGGGCGATGTGCACGACATCGGCAAAAACATCGTCACCGTGGTCCTGCAGTGCAACAACTTCGACGTGGTCAACATGGGCGTGATGGTGCCCTGCCATGAAGTGCTGGCCCGTGCCAAGGTCGAGGGGGCCGACATCATTGGCCTGTCCGGCCTGATCACCCCCAGCCTGGAAGAAATGCAGTACGTGGCCGGCGAGATGCAAAAGGACGACTACTTCCGCATCAAGAAGATTCCTTTGCTGATTGGCGGCGCCACCACCAGCCGGGTGCACACAGCAGTCAAGATTTCGCCCCACTACGAAGGCCCAGTGGTGTACGTGCCGGACGCCTCGCGCAGCGTGAGCGTGGCGCAAAGCCTGCTGGGCGAGGGCGCCGGCGCCTATGTGGACGAGCTCAATGCCGACTACGCCAAGGTGCGCCACCAGCATGCCAACAAGAAGCAGACGCCCCTGTGGCCCCTGGCCAAAGCCCGCGCCAACAAAACGCCAGTGGACTGGAGTGCGTACACCCCCACCAAACCGAAGTTCATTGGCCGACGCGTGTTCAAAAACTTCGATTTGACGGAGCTGGCCCAATACATCGACTGGGGTCCCTTCTTCCAGACCTGGGACCTGGCGGGGCCGTTCCCGGCCATTTTGAAAGACGAGGTGGTGGGCGAAGAAGCCACCCGGGTCTATGCCGATGGCCAGGCCATGCTCAAGCGCCTGATCGAAGGGCGTTGGCTCACCGCCAATGCGGTGGTGGGCCTGTACCCGACCAATACGGTGAATGACGACGACATCGCGTTTTATACCGACGAGAGCCGCTCCGAGGTGGCCATGACCTGGTACGGCCTGCGCCAGCAGACCGAAAAAGAAGAAATCGACGGCGTGATGCGCCCCAGCCGCTGCCTGGCCGACTTTGTGGCACCCCGAGTTGCTATTGATTCAATAGCTGCTCACGCAGGTAGTACGGGGGCTAGCGGCCAAAAATGCATACAAATTCAGGACTATGCCGGGATGTTTGCCGTCACTGCCGGCATTGGTGCGGACAAGCGCGCCGAGGCTTTTGAAGCGGCCCATGACGACTACTCTGCCATCTTGCTCAAATCCTTGGCCGACCGCTTGGCCGAGGCCTTTGCGGAAGTGCTGCACCACCGCGTGCGCACCGACCTGTGGGGCTACGCTGCGCAAGAGAGCCTGGGCACGGCGGATCTGATTGCCGAAAAATACCAGGGCATTCGTCCCGCACCGGGCTACCCCGCTTGCCCGGACCACAGCGTCAAGAAGGATATGTTTGCCTTGTTGCAGTGCCAGGACATCGGCATGGAGGTGACCGAGAGCCTGGCCATGACACCGGCCGCCAGCGTGAGCGGCTTCTACCTGGGGCACCCGGACAGCACCTATTTCAATGTGGGCAAGATCGGCGACGACCAGGTGCAAGACCTCGCGCGTCGGCGCGGCATACAGGTGGCCGACCTGCAGCGTCTGTTGGCGCCCAACCTGTAGCGCCTGCGCCATAGGGCGGGGCTTTACGCCCCGTTACACATCTGACGTACAGACGACTTCTTGTCTGTTTACCTTTGGCGTGGGCCAGGCGTTGTGGGCATACAGTCCGTGCGCTCGACGTGGCTGGCCCTGATCTTTAAGGAACAACATGACATACGCCATTGACGCACTGGGGCGTCCCTTGCCTCGCTCTTCCCGCTACCTGTGGGCCGCCGTAGGGGTGCTGGGCACCGCCACCTTGGCCATGGGGGCCGCTTTGGTGCAAGTACAGATCCGGCCTGTGGAATTGGCCCTGGCCGCGCCAGAAAGCTTCTCCGCCCCCGCCAGTGGGGCGGCAAGCCCAGGCAGCACGGTGGAACCCACCCCTGCACCCACCCTTGCACCGGCCCAGACTTACAAGCCAAAAGTGCCTCTGGCCCATGTGAAATCTGCGCAAGCAGCTACTAAAACTGTAGCAAAAGTGGATGCGCACGCCACAGCATGGGAGCCCCAGGCCGCCATGCCACAGGCAACTCCTGCGCCCCACCCTGTGTTATGCGTCCATTGCGGCACGGTGGAGTCGGTCGAATCCATCCAGCGCGAAACCACGCCCACCGGAGTCGGCGCCATCGCCGGGGCGGTGCTGGGTGGCCTGGTGGGCAACCAGTTTGGCGGGGGGGACGGCAAGGCGGTCGCCACCGTCATTGGGGCGATGGGCGGCGGCTGGGCCGGCAACACGGTAGAGAAGCGGATGAAGAAGGAACTGGCGTACCGGGTGGACGTTCGTATGGACGATGGCAGCCTTCGCTCTTTGGAGCAAAACAGCCCGCCAGCGGTGGGGGCGCAGGTGACGGTGGACGGCAATGTGATCCGCCCCGTCGGCCATGCGGGAGCCGGGGACGCGATCTAGTCGGGTGGCGCGTGCTATTATTTTTGCCCACAGTACAAGGAATGGGGCATGAATATGGCCGTTGTAGCGCCGAATGGAACACCTGCGCCGGACGCCGCGCGACCCGCCCCCGGACGCCCTGAAAAACTGCGCCTGGGCGACGTGCTGGTGCAGCAGCGTCTGATTTCCCAAGAGCAGCTGCAGCAAACCCTGGACCTGCAGCGCACCACCGGCAAGAAGGTGGGGCGCCTGCTGATCGAAACCGGCATCATCACTGAAGAGTTGCTGGCCAACGGCCTGGCGCGCCAGCTGCGTATCCCCTTTGTCAACCTCAAGACCTTCCCGTTTCGGGCCGAAGTGGTCAAATTGCTGCCGGAGTCCAGCGCCCGGCGCTTCAAGGCCCTGGTGCTGGAAGACCGGGGCGATATGCTGCTGGTGGCCCTGGGCGACCCGCTGGACCTGTTTGCCTTTGACGAGCTCACCCGCATTCTCAAGCGCAATATCGGCATTGCCGCCACCGCCGAGAGCCAGCTGGCGCTGGCCTTTGACCGGCTGTACCGGCGCACCGACGAGATCAGCGGTCTGGCCCGCGCCCTGGAAAAAGACCTGGGCGATGCGGTGGACTTTGGCGAGCTCACCGCGTCGGTGGGTATCGAAGGCGCACCCGTGGTGCGTCTGCTGCAGTCCCTGTTTGAAGACGCGGTGCAGGTAGGTGCGTCGGATGTGCATATTGAACCGCAGGAGTCCAGCCTGCAAATCCGTGTACGGGTGGATGGCGTGCTGCAAACCCAGACCCAGGCCGACAAACGCATCGGTGGCGCGCTGGCCCAGCGCCTCAAACTGATGGCCGGGCTGGATATATCGGAGAAACGCCTGCCCCAGGACGGCCGCTTCAGCGTGCGCCTCAAAGAAACCACGATCGACGTGCGCCTGTCCACGCTGCCCGCCACCTACGGCGAATCCGCTGTCATGCGCCTGCTGATCCAGGGCTCGGGCATGCGCCGCCTGGACACCATTGGCATGCCCGCCGACATGCTCAAGCGCTTTCGCGAGGTGCTGGGGCGCAGCGCCGGCATGGTGCTGGTTACCGGGCCCACCGGTTCCGGCAAGACCACCACCCTGTATGCGGCGCTGATGGAGATCAACGCCGCCGAACTCAAGGTCATCACCGTGGAAGACCCGGTGGAATACCGCCTGCCCGGCCTCACCCAAGTGCAGGTCAATGACAAGATCGAACTCACCTTTGCCAAGGTCTTGCGCTCCTGTCTGCGCCAGGACCCGGATGTGATTCTGGTGGGTGAAATGCGCGATGCTGAAACCGCCGAGATTGGCCTGCGCGCCGCCATCACCGGCCACCTGGTGCTCTCCACCCTACACACGCGCGACGCCATCAGCACCCCATTCCGGTTGCTGGACATGGGCGTGCCCGCATTCATGGTCGCCACCTCGCTGCAGGGTGTGATTGCCCAGCGGCTGGTGCGTTTGAACTGTGCGGAGTGCGCCGCGCCGCACACGCCGACGCCGCAGGAGCAATCCTGGTTGACCACCATGCTGGCGACAGGGGAGACGCTGACGCCCAAACGGGGCCTGGGCTGCTCGGTCTGCAACGGCACCGGTTATGCGGGCCGCCAAGGAGTCTATGAGTTGCTGGAAATGGACGCCGACTTGGCGCAGGCCGCATCGCAGTCCGACCCCGCCAACTTCATGCGTGCTGCGCGTGAGCGCATGAAGGGCCACACCATGGCCTACCACGCACTGGAGCTGGTGCGCCAAGGGCGCACCTCGCTGGCGGAGGCGCTGCGCATCGGCTTTGACGTTGATGACGCTGACGCGAAAGACTGATCCCCATGGCAACTTACACATGGCGGGGACGCAACAGCCGCGGTGAAGCCGTCACCGGCCAATTGGAAGCCATGACCGAAGGCGGCGTGGCCGACCAGCTCATGTCCATCGGCGTGGCGCCGGTGCATATTGCGCTGGCCGTGGCGGCCAAGGAGACCCAAGGGGACAACTGGTTTGCCAAACTCAACCGCAAACCCGTGGTGCTGGACGACCTGCTGGTGTTTTCACGCCAGATGTACACCCTGAACAAGGCAGGTGTGCCTATCTTGCGGGCCTTTGCCGGCCTGCAGGCGTCAGCTACCAAACCCGCCATGGCCGACTTGCTCAAGGACATCCGCTCCAGCCTGGACCAGGGGCGCGAGTTGTCGGCGGCCATGGCGCGCCACATAGACCTTTTTGGCGCCTTCTATATTTCCATGATCAAGGTCGGTGAAATGACCGGGCGCCTGACCGAGGTGTTCAAGCGCCTGACCGAACACATGGAGTTTGAGCGTGATGTGCGCGAGCGCATCAAGCAGGCCCTGCGCTACCCCACGTTTGTGATCATCGCCATGGCCATTGCCATCGTCATCCTGAACGTCTTTGTCATCCCGGTGTTTGCCAAGGTGTTTGCGGGTTTCAATGCGGAACTGCCCCTCATCACCCGGGGGCTGCTGGGGTTTTCGAGCTGGACCATCCATTGGTGGCCGATGCTGCTGGCTACCACGGTCGCTGCGGTGGTGGGCACCCGCGCCTACCTGCGCACCACCGCCGGACGTTACCGCTGGGACGCCCGCAAGCTCAAGCTCCCCATCGTGGGCGAGATTATCCTGAAAGCCACCCTGGCCCGCTTTGCCCGCAGCTTTGCCCTGTCCAGCCAGAGTGGCGTGCCGCTGGTGCAGGCGCTCACCGTGGTGGCGCAGACGGTGGACAACGCCTTCATTGGTGGTCGCATCGAGCAAATGCGCGACGGCATCGAGCGCGGCGAGAGTATTGCGCGCTGCGCGGCGGCCACCGACGTGTTCACGCCGGTGGTGCTGCAGATGATCAATGTGGGAGAGGAAACAGGTGAATTGGACAGCCTGTTGTTTGAGATCGCCGAGATGTACGAGCGCGAAACCGACTACGCCATCAAGGGTCTGTCTGCGTCCATCGAACCCATCTTGATGGCAGTCATCGGCGTGCTGGTGCTGCTGCTGGCCCTGGGCGTGTTTTTGCCGCTGTGGAATATGGGCTCGGCCGCCATGGGCCGGGGCGGCGGTTAACAGGATACTTGCGCGTGGCCGTTGACCGGACCAGTCCCGTGGCCGCACCCTTGTGGAGCGGCCGGGTGCTGGAGTGGGGCATTGTGGTGGTCGTGCTGCTGACGCTCATGGGTGCATTTGAGCGGCATGTGCGGGTGGTGCAAAGCCAGGGCGAGTTTGCCGCTGTCAAATCCACCCTGGGCGCACTGCGCACCGCCTTGGTTCTGGATTTTCTGCAGCAAACGGTGCATACCGCCAGACCCAATGTGGTTGCACAACAACGCAATCCCTTTCTGCTGCTCAAAGAGGTGCCTGCCAACTATGCGGGTGAGTTTGCTGCCTTGCACCTGGAGACCGTGGCCCCCGGGAGCTGGGTGTTTGATCCAGATTGCAGTTGTATTGGCTATCTGCCCATGTATTCCCAAGGCTTGGAAAGCCCCACCAATACCCCAGTCACCCCAGTGAGTTGGTTCAAAGTGGGTGCAGCAGCAGGGCCTTTGCAAATCACAGCGATGGATGCCTATGTATGGCAAGGGCAGTTGTTGAACTAACGCAGAAGAATGGAAGTTGCAATGGATTTGTGTGTGAAATTTGATTTATGTCAGGCACTTATCCCGTAAAGTTCATGCACAAAATGATGCCATTGAACTAGAATTTGCGTCGAATGGTCGTTGGATATGGCAAGGTCGCCTGGTTTCCGACCCAAAGTTTCTAAACCAATTTTTAAAGGTAGACAAGATGAAACAAGTGCAACGCGGTTTTACGCTGATTGAGTTGGTGATGGTGATCGTGATTTTGGGCGTGCTGTCTGCGGTGGCTTTGCCTAAATTTGTGGATTTGAAGGGTGACGCAGTCGCAGCGTCCACGCAAGGCGTGGCGGGTGCCTTGTCCTCCGCGGCGGCGATCAACTACGCAGCACGCAGCATTTCCACCTCCAAGGGCGCTGCGGTTACCAATTGCACTGACATGAGCAGTAGCACCATCATGCAGGGTGGTTTGCCTGACGGTTTCTCCATTACCGCAGGCGTTGTGGCTAGCGGAGCGTCAGTGGCTTGCACGTTGACCAATGCCGGTCCTCCAAGCACCACGGCAACTTTCACCGCGATTGGTATCCCTTAATAGTCCGTAAGTGACTTCCAGATCAAGCCACCCTATGGGTGGTTTTTTTACATCCGCGCTTGGTATGGCGCGGGGACCTGATGGCGGTAATTTTCCTTTTGCTCATCGGGTGCGGCGTTGAGTCCCGCTTTGAAGGCCGCAAGCGCCTTCGCGGCATCTTGCACTGCGGGATCGGCATAAAGTTTTCCTAACCGAAAGTACCCGTCTGCCGCATGGTCTGGCCAAGTTTTGATTCTTAATTCCAGTGACCGAATCGCCAACGACCAATTGTGCGTTTTATACCCAATGGCGTAGCCGCTCTGAATCATGTCGAAGTCAAATGCTCCCTGGTCAAAATAGGTGTTCAGCATACGGGTCGCCTGTTCATCATGGCCTGCGCGGCTGAGCAAAATGGCTTCCAAGGTTCGAGTGCTTAGGGCGTCTGGCTTGAGTCGTTGAACTTGTTGGAGGGCTTGTTGCGCCAACTCGTGGTGACCCAACCGGGCGTGGCCCATGGCCAAACCAGTCCAAATGGCTGGAACATTCGGCCGTGAAGCAGCGGTTGATTCCAGAATCCAGACGGCATTTCCCCAGTCTTCACCGGCGGCCAGAATTTCCGCCACTTCTGCAGTTAATTTACGGTAATGCGGGTTGATGGCGACACCTTCCCGAACATACGTCAGTACTTGGGCTTTGCGAACTGCAAATGGAGGCTTGTCAGCACGCTGAGGCCGCCTGAGCGACTCAGCGAGAGTGATGGCATGCACCAATTTGTATTCTGCTGCTGCCGCCTGCTGGGTAATGTAGATGGCCAGTGCCGCGCAGCACACCAGCAAAGCCAGTGCAGCGCGGGAGTAAGCAGGTAACCAGCGCAATACTTTGGCAAAAAATGGCTGTTGATAGCCAAGCCGGGCGTCTGATCCCGCCAAGAGGGCCAAGCACACCGCCAACAAAGCACCGCAACTGGCGAGATGCCACGGAAACCCGGCATTGCTCACCAAAAGCAGCGTCAGCAGGCTGCTCAGGGTGAGCGCTCGCAGCGGCGCCTCTTGCAACTCCGCACCCTGCAACTGCCATGTTTTTCCTGCAGCGATCAGCATGTAGGCGAATACAACTGCCAGACACAAACCGCCTATTGGTAGACCGTATTCGCTGAGTAATTGCAAAAATTCGTTGTGTGCGTAGTAATCGGTCTCCAGCGTAGTGCTTGCATTTTGGTACAGCGGAATCTGCACTTCCCACGCCCCAGCCCCAACCCCGGTCCACGGGTGGGCCATCACCATGCGGGCCGTGGCTTTCCACATCACCGAACGGATCGAGAAAGAACCTTCGGTGTACTCCGTGGGCTTGGCCATGGAGGCGGTCCGCACGAAGCTGCGCTCCAATGCCGTGGTTCCCGTGTTTTCCGCAATGACTTTCGGGTTGCCGCTGGGGATAGACCCCAAGCCCCAGATTCCGGCAACGAGTATCAAGCCCACCAGCGCCCGGACAGCCCCACTCCACTTGCCCAATGCGAATTGATTGCGGTAGCGCAGCAGAATCATTGCAAACACGGGTGCCAGCACCCACAGGGCGATCAAAGCTGATCGGGTGCCGGTCATCATCAGTGCCACGACGTTGAGGGCGATGGTGCCCGCCAGCAGTGGCAACCAGCGTGACGGGCGCATGGTGGCTAACAGGTAGACTGAAAACGGTAACGTGCACACCACATATTCTGCAAAGAAATTGCGGTTGATAAAAGTGGCGGCCGGCAGTGCGGCTTGCGGGAACATGCCCAAGTCCAGCCAGAATTGCAATGCCGCCCACAGGGATGCCACCACCGCCCCCCCATGGACACCCCACAGCAAAGTGGGCGTATTCTCGCGGGTCAAAGTGTTCAAACCCAGCCATAGCAAGAGCGCCAAAAGAAACCAGCGAATGGCTTCGACCCCGGCCAAGTAGGTGTGCGACCACGCCATGCTGCCTAGCGCATACCCCATCAAGACCAGGGGTAGCCACACCAGCCCATGCCACTGCAAGGGTGTGGTGTGGTGGCGCTGCTGCCAAAAGAAAACCAGAGCCGCCCCTAGCACGCCAAACGCCACCAAAGCAGACTTCAGCGTGTCTTGCAAAACCAACTCACTGGGTACCCCCGCCGCAGGCACCAGGAACATGGTCACGGCCAGTATCCCGACGGGCGTGGCCAGCGCTCGGGCGGGGGAGGGGAGTGTGGCGGGAGGGTGCATACTTTGGGTAAGCTCGTGGTCGGGTGGAGGCTGGGTATTGTCAGGGATATGCCGACTGGCGTGGGTCTTGGTTTTGCAGGAGAATGCAGGCCCAATCAAACCTCAGCCCCCGTGAATATTGCGCAAACAGCTGCTAAAACGATAGCAAAAGTATTGGACCGCCATGTCTGTTAGGACGCCAGGCCCCCGTAACCCGTACCCTCGGCTGAAGGGGCGTGCGGTTGCGCGCGGCTTTACGCTCATTGAACTCATCATGGTCATCGTGATCCTGGGTGTGCTGGCCGTGTATGCGGCCCCGCGCATGTTCAATGCGGGGGATTTCAACGCACGGGGTTTCCGTGACGAAACCATGTCGCTGCTGCGTTTTGCCCAGAAAACGGCGATTGCGCAGCGGCGCACGGTGTGTGTGGCCCTGAATGCTGGCGGGGTTGCCCTGACCATGGACACCACCCCTGCCGATGGCGCCTGTGACACCGCCGTCGTGTTGCCGAACACCCCCCGTGGCGGCAGCGGACTCGCTGGCTCGGTGGCAGCGTTTAACTACACGCCGGAGGGGCGCACCAACCAGGCTGCTGCGGTCACCATCACCATTCCCAGCACTACCAATATTACGGTCGAAGCCGTC
This sequence comes from Burkholderiales bacterium RIFCSPLOWO2_12_FULL_61_40, assembly GCA_001770935.1. Lineage (GTDB taxonomy): Bacteria > Pseudomonadota > Gammaproteobacteria > Burkholderiales > Burkholderiaceae_C > Allorhodoferax. The sequence continues at coordinate 18,370 of MESI01000027.1, forward strand.
ACCGGGTATGTCCATAACTAGCGGGCGCAGCCGGGGCTTCACCCTGATCGAGCTGATCGTCTTTATCGTGGTGATCGGTGCGGGGCTGGCCGGTATTTTGTCAGTCATGGACAACGTGGTGGCCTCCAGCGCCGACCCCATGGTGCGCAAACAGGCAGCTGCGCTGGCGGATTCGATCATGGAGGAAATTTTGCTGCAGCCTTTTTGCGATCCAGACACGGTCAATGCCGTTGCCGTTCCTCCGGTCTGCGCGGCCATCGGGCCTCCTGAAGCCAATCGCACGCTGTTCGACGATGTGGACGATTACGACGGCATTGACGAAGTGGTAGGGGCTGTGGGCGCTGTTTTTGTAGGCTTGCCAGTCGCGCTGAACGGCTACGGGGTGCAGATTGCCGTGGCACCCGCCGCGTTTGACGTGATTGCGAACACCAATTCAAAAGACATCACCGTCACGGTCACCGGAGGACGGGAAACCGTGGTCTTGCGTAGCCGTCGCACCAATTACCAATGAGCGCCAAAGCATTCCAACGCGGCTTCACCCTGGTCGAATTGATCATGGTGATCGTCATCATGGGGGTGATCGGCGGCATGGTGGCTGTCTTTATGCGCAGCCCCATTGACGCCTATTTCGCCAGCGCCCGGCGCGCCGAGTTGACGGATGTGGCCGACACCACGGTGCGCCGCATGGCACGCGACATCCGCAAGGCCTTGCCCAACAGCCTGCGTCTGCCGACGACGGGTGCACCCAGTTTGTGCGTCGAATTCATCCCCACCAAAACCGGCGGGCGCTACCGGGTTGCAGGCGCGGCTGCCAATGCGCTGGTGTTCAATGCGGTAGACAGCAGTTTCAATATGCTGGGAGATAACGCAGCCCTGCCTGCAGACCAGCGAATCGTGGAGAACGACCTTATCGCCATTCACAACCTGGGAATTCCAGGGGCGGATGCTTACGCCCAGGCCAACACGGACCGGGTGAGCGCCGCACCGGTGGCTGTGGCTGGGGTGGGTGTGTTTGGCACTGAGACACAAATCGCGACGGCGGGGCGCGCCACACCCTATCCATTGGAGTCAGGCAGCAACCGTTTTCATGTGATTCCGGCGGCAGAGCAGGTGGTGAGTTATGTCTGTACCAATGTGGGAACGGATGCCAATGGCAACGGCACTGGCACCTTGTATCGGCGCGCCCGAGCGTTTGCGGCGCCGGACCCGCAGCCCGCTGCATGCCCGTTGGTGGCGGACATCCCGGCGGGCACCCCGGTGCTGGCACAAAACGTGAGCACCTGCGCCTTTGTTTTTAACGGCAACAATTTGCAGCGCAACGCCACACTCCAGGTGAACATTGACTTGACCCAAAGTAATGAGACGGTTGGGCTTTTCCATGAAATCCATGTGAACAACACCCCATGAAACGCCACCACGCCACCCAACAGGGCTTCGCCGCCATCGCTGCCATTTTTGTGGTCGTGGTGCTGGCCGCGCTAGGCGGGTTTATGCTGACCTTCTCCAACGCCCAGCACCTCACCTCCGCGCAAGACCTTCAGGGGTCCCGCGCCTATTGGGCAGCCCGTGCGGGACTGGAGTGGGGGATTTTCAACGTGACGGCGGCGGCGCCCGCAGCGTGTCCGGCTTCTCCCAGCGTATTGGTGGTTGACACCTTCAATGTGACCATCACCTGTGATGCACAGATCTACCAGGACCAGGGAGGAGTTGCGCCACCGCCTAACACAACCATTTTTCAACTCACCGCGGAGGCCGCGTCGGCGGGGGCAGTCGGCACGGCGGGGCGGATTGAGCGCAGTGTATCTGCGTCATTGGAGCGATAGCATGGACGGCTTGTTTGTTTACCACGGCCCTTGGTGGCCCGGTCCACGGGGCCTGGCGTCATGTTGGATGCGATGGCTGACGGGCCTGGTGTTTCTGCTGTGTGTTGGCACCGGTGGTGGCGCGCAGGCGGCCACTTATGCCTACCGCTCGGACACCTTTGCTTACGATACCCCCACCGGGGCCGCCACCAGTGTGGCGTGGCATGCCAGCGGAGCCTCCCCGGCTTGCACCGGTTACCCACAAGGGGATGATGACTGGGCTGACATCGCGTTTCCAGGGGGATTTGCTTTTACCTTTGGCGGTGCGTCTTATACCGGGGTGCGGGTGTATTCCAATGGCATGTTGGCCTTCCCCACCGATGTGTCCGGCTTCCACCGGGACTACACCTCCCAGGCGCTGCCGATCACCGCGGTGGCCAATCCAGGGCCGTCTGGCGGTTGCACCTTGAGTGCGGTACCGAGCAAACTGATGGTGGTTTACTGGCTGGATATTGTGGCTGGCACCGCCAACGGCACCACCGGCGCCTCTGTCCGGTACGAATTGCTGGGCACGGCGCCCAATCGGCGCTTCGTTATTTCCTGGGTGAACGTCAAGTTGTACAACACGACTACCCGCTACAACTTTCAGGTGGCGCTGCAGGAGAGCTTGCCTGGGGTGAATGGCAACTTCAAATACCAGTACACCACGGGTTCATCCAACGGAACCAATGCGGCGGTCGGCGTGCAACTCAGCACCACGGACTACACTCAGTTTGCCTACAACCAACCCTTCATCGACACCACCTTAGGAACCGCCGTGTTGTGGTACCCCGCCAACCAGCTTGCGGGCAAGAGCGCGGAGTACCGTTTTGACGAAGGCGTCTGGAACGGGACGGCAGGTGAGGTCAAGGACACCTCCGGCAATGTGCAAAACGCCTCCAAAGTGGGGTCCAGTGCGAATGTCGTCGGCGGCAAGCTGTGCCGTGGCGGAACGTTTACCAACAACACCTCCAATGCCACCCGGGATGCGGTGACCACACCCATCGCCCCGGCCAGCCGCGGTTCGGTGGATTTTTGGTACAAGTCCAATGTGGCCTGGAATGCGGGTGGGTCAGACGCCATGCTGTTCGACGCCACCACGGTGGCCGCACGCCCCTTCTTCTTGATGAAGCGGGCCAACGGCGCCTTGCGCTTTGCACTGACCGACAGTGCAGGGGCCGTGCGGACGGCCCAGACCTCCACCGCCTACACCTTCGCGGCCGCCACCTGGCACCATATTGCGGTGAGCTGGAGTCTCAGGCCGGGGACCAACCAGACGGTACAGCAGATCATGCTGGATGGTGTGCTGGTCAACACCACGGGCACCACACCCTACCGCACCACCACCAGTGGTGCCCTGGCCACGATGAGCACCCTGTACCTGGGCGACAACCGCACCTCCGGTGTGACCCCCATCAACGGTTCGCCCAACGGCGCCAACGGCACGCTGGACGAGGTCTATATCTACGCGACCGATATCAACGCCACCCAGGCGGCGGCAGACATGGCGCTGACCCGGCCCATTTGCTCGACCCTGGACCACTTTCACATAGCGCATGCCGGTGAGCTGGTGAATTGCGGTGGCGCGCTGGCCAATGTCACGGTCGAAGCACATGACGCCACCCATGCGCCCATCAGCCTGGCAGGCACCACGGTGCAAATGGCCACCAGCACGGGGCACGGTACCTGGTCCAGCGTGTCCACCATCAACCCGGTCAATAACACCGGTGGGGGCAATGGCAATTACACCTTCAGCGGGGAAACCACGGTTATTTTTGGCCTGGCCAACACCTTTTCCGAGACCGTGAACATCAACCTGAATTCGGGGGGCATCACCGAGAGCTCGGGCACTGCCAGCACCTGTGTTTCTCAGGATTACACCGTGGGCTCCATTTGTGACGCCGATCTCAATTTTGTGGAAGCCGGCTACCAGTTTGATGTGCCCCACCATGTCTCCGAAGTGAGCCAGAGTGTGGCGCTCAAGGCCGTCAAAAAGGCGGACAACAGCGCCGCATGTGTGCCCCTGTTTGCCAATGCCAGCCGTGCACTCACCTTCACTTGCAGCTATGTGAATCCGGCGTCCGGCACCCGACCGGTCCGGGTGAACGGCACCGCACTCAACGCCGCCAACAATACAGCGCAGGCATGTGATGGCACCGGCCAGGCAGTGACCTTGGCGTTTGATGGCTCGGGCGTGGCCACGCCCACGGTCCAATATGCCGATGTGGGGAGCATGACACTCAATGCCCAGGAGACAACGGCAGGCGTCACCATGACCGGAACGGACACGTTTATCGCAGCGCCTGCCAGCTTTGCCTTCAGTGCCATCACCGCGTCACCGATCCGTGCGGGCAATAACTTCAGTGCGACGGTCACGGCCCGCAACAATGTTGGCAACGCCACGCCCAATTTCGGACAAGAAAGCACTCCTGAAGGAGTCACCCTGGGGTTCACAAAATACCAGCCCACCGGTGTCGGAGCAGCCAATGGCACCTTCAATGGCGCCTTGGGAGCCTTTGCCAATGGTGTGGCCAGCAGTTCCGCTCTGAACTGGAGTGAGGTAGGCACCATCGATCTGACGGCGACGCTTGCCAGCGGCAATTATTTGAGCTCAGGTGTCACCGTTGCCACAGGGAGTACCGGCAGCACCGGGGCCGCGGGGAGATTCATTCCCGACCACTTTGATACGGTGGTGACGCAGGGCTGCGTGGCGGGTGCCTTTACCTATTCGGGTCAGCCCTTGGGGGTGCAGGTGACAGCAAGAAATCTGGCGGGAGCGCCAACGGTCAACTACGACGGCTCCGCCAATACAACGCCCAATTTTTCAAGGGATATCACCCTGAGCGACGCCAATGCGGTGGTGGGCGCATTCACCGGCAATGCGCTGGCGGCCAATGCCTTTGCGGCTGGGGTGGCCGCTGGCGCTCCCACCTTTACCTTTGCAGTCAACCCGACGGTTCCGTCTGTGATCCGGCTGCGGGCGGTCGAGGTTGCCGGTGGGGACGGGGTATCCTCTGCGACGGGCACCGAGAGCACCGCCAACATCCGTAGCGGCCGCGCCCGTTTGCTCAATGCCTATGGTTCGGAATTGCTGGATTTGCCCATGACCTTCCGCGCCGAATTTTGGGAGAGCGCGGCCAATGGCTGGCGCATCAATACCGCCGATACCTGCAGTGTCGCCACGCTGGCTTTCACACCGGTTACCGTGCCCAACATCACCGCCAACACCTGTGCCATCGAGACCGCCAACAACAGCGGTGCGGGATGTGCTGCAGCGCCTGCGGTGGTCAATCGCGCGTACCTGGAAGGCGGCCTAGTGGGTGTCGATAGCAATGGGGTGGCCGGTTTTGCGGGTAACTTCAACCTCTGGCTGCGGGCACCCGGTGCGGGTAACCCAGGCTCCATCAACATCACCGCGGCAGTGCCGACCTGGCTGCGATTCAACTGGACTGGTGTGGTGGCAAACCCCGTTGGGCGCGCCACCTTTGGGGTTTTTAGAAGCCCCTTGATCTACCGTCGGGAAAACTACTAATCGATAAGCCCCTCATTTTGTTAGACAATGCGCAAAGCCCTGTTCAATGATTCATGGTTGCGTCATCAGCTACTAAAATGAGAGCATACGTTTTGCCAGTCACCCCATCCATGGTTCAAGCAACACCCCTCGACTCACTATCGCCTTCTCGGAGACCCTGCTGACCATGCGTTGGCCCTGGAAGCGCAAGTCCTCGCTAGACCAATTGATTGTGTCTTGGTCGGCACAGACGCTGGCCTTTGTGCGGGCGCGTGCCGGTGATTCCGGGCTCTTTGAAATTCGGCAGATCGGTGTGGAGCGCCAGGGGGCAGACAGCATGGACGCCTTTGTGCACCGCTTGCAGGCCCTGGGACTGAAGGGCATGGCGGCCCAGGTGATGTTGCAGCCCGATCAATACCAGTTGCTTCAAATTGATGCCCCGGCGGTGGCGCCGGAAGAGCTGCGCTCGGCGGCCAGGTACCAGATTCGGGAGATGGTGCAGGCCCATATTGACGACATCACCCTGGATGTGATGCGTGTGGGCGATGGGCAGCAAAAGGGCTCGGGCCACCTCTTTGTGGTGGCTGCGACCAATGCAGTGGTGCGTGAAGTGATGGACCTGGGGAATGCCATGCACTGGGCCGTGCCGGTGATCGACATTCAGGAAACCGCGCAGCGCAATTTGCAAAGCGCTTTGGCTGCGCGCGATGGCAAGGCGGACCGGGCCAATGCCGCGCTGGTGGTGGTGGATGGTCACCAGGCGGTGCTGACCATCAGCGCCAATGAAGAGTTGTTTTACACCCGTCGGCTGGAGTTGCCGGAGGGTTTTATGGCCATGACCTGGAGCGAAGGTGTAGAGGCGGTTGCGGGTCCAGACGATGCGTTCACGCCTGTGGGTGAATATGTGCCGGACTACAGCGTGGGTGGCGTGTCGGCCGGTACCGATTACTCCGCCGTGTCGACGACGGGTGCGAATGGGATGGGCAACGAGCGGGTGCAGCGCTTTGTGGTCGAGGTGCAACGCTCGCTGGATTTGTGGGACCGGTCCTGGTCCAGCATGCCCTTGACTGGTTTGCGGGTGTATGCGGGGGAGCGCACGGCAGAGATGGCCGAATGGCTGGGGCGTGAAACGGGGCAGATGGTCACTGGCATGGATATGGATGCATGGTTTCCGGGCCTGCAGTCCATGCCAACGGCTGACCGTGCGGTGTGCTTTCCTTTGCTGGGGGTGCTGATGCGCACCGAAAGCCGAAAACTCTGATTGCCCTGCCATGTCCCAGCAAATCAACCTGTGTTCTCCGCTTTTACTCAAGCAAAAGCAGTATTTCTCGGCGCAGACCATGGCGCTGGCGCTGGCCGTTTTTCTGGTGTTGGGAGGGGGATTGAGCGCTGCCTGGGTCTGGAGTTTGAAAAATTCCGACGCGGGGTTCACGCAAACCATGGCGGCCCAGTCCCGCGAGATGGAGGGCCTGCAGGTTGCTTTGCAAAGCCGCAAGGCCAGTGCGGCTCCGGCGGACCCTGCCTTGGTACAGCAATTGCAAGAACGCAACAAGACACTGCAGCAGCGTGGGCAGTTGCTGCAGGCTTTGCAGGCGGGGGCGTTCCATCCGGGCGAGGGCCATTCGGACCGTTTGCAGTTGGTGGCCCGCAGTATTCCGGCGCCGGTGTGGGTGACGGAAATCAAGGCCGATGCCGCCCGTTTTGAGCTCAGCGGTTTCACCTTGGAGCCCGCGGCGCTCAATGGGTGGGTGGATACTTTGGCCGCCAGCCCACTGCTGCGCGGGCTTGAGCTGGCCACGGTCAAGGTGGAAAGCACCGTGGCCGCGCAGGTCCCTGTGCCTGTTGCGGCAGCCTCTGCGCCTGCTGCCGTCCCGCGTGCCGTGTGGTCTTTCAATCTGGTGAGTGCAGAACCTGCCGCACCCGTGGTGGTTGCGAATACCGCAGGGAGCAACAAGCCATGAACAAGTCCCTCAAACTCTGGTGGGGCATCCAGGCAGCCCGCATAGATGCCCTCAGTTTGCGGGAGCGCGGGTTCATGTTCGTGTCGGTGATTGCCCTGGCATTGGCCCTGGCCGATACGCTGCTGCTGTCACCCGCGCAGATGGAGCACAAGCAGATCACGCAACGCTTTGCGACCCAAAGCACCGAGGTCAACCGCCTGCGCGAAGAGCTGAAGAGCACCGGACAACCGGTGGACGCGAGCAAGCTGCTGCGGGACCAGATTGCGGAGGTGGACGCCCGCATTCAAGGCATCAACCACGAGATCACCGTGCTGGCGCCCATGGCCGAGGGCGGCCCGGCACTGGAGCAGGTGTTGGTTCAGTTTTTGCGCCGTTACGAAGGGTTGACGCTGGTGAGTGTGGGCACGCTGAACCAGGAAGCCGCTGGTGCGTCGACCACTGCGAACACGACGGGCTTGAGCAAGCGCGGGCTGGACCTGCGGGTGTCTGGCCCCTACGCAGACCTGGTGCGCTACGTGAAGACCCTGGAAAACGCGCTGCCGGTATTGCGCTGGGGGACGCTGCAGCTCAAGGGTGAAAAGCAGCCCCCCGAGTTGCATTTGCAGGTGTATGTGCTGGGGGTACAACCGTGATCGGCACCAAAATTCTCCAGCCGGTACTGCTGCTGTTGGTGCTGCTGTCTTTGGGCGTCCATGCGCAAGTGTTGCGTGACCCCACCCAGCCGCCGTCTGAATTGGGCGCCGGGCCGGGGGCGGCGGCCAGCATCGGACCTTTGGGTAGCGAAGGCATGGCGGTGATCGTGCGTGATGGAAAGCCATTTTTAGTTGTGGGCACCCGTCTGTACGCGCCCGGACAAAGCGTCGGGGCAGCCCGTATCGAGCGCATCACGGAAACCGAGGTCTGGCTGCGTGAAGGCAAAGACCTGCGCAAGCTGCCGCGGTTTACCGGTATCCAGCGCAGCGCAGCAGCCACCTCACCGGCCTGTGGGCCTGGCGTGCTGAAAACACCCAAGGCCACGAAGTCGGCCAAAAAAGCGCCTCCAAAAAAAGCGCCTCCAACAATGTCTGACAAGAACGCCAAAGTTAGTGCCCAGGTTTCTGCGGGCACCAAGGCAAGTACACCCTCCAGTAACGCGTCCCCCACCGCGCCATGCGGTAGCGCCCAACCGTGAGGCCACCCTCCCATGACCGCAAAAGCCATTCCCATGTTTAACCTCTTTCGAACCGCTGCACCAACGGGGTCGGCATTTAGCTTTGCAGGGGCCGGGCGCTGTGTACTGCTGGGGGCGGGGATTGGCTTGCTGGCGGGATGTGCTGCGGAGCGGCCGTTGCGCACACCCGATGTCAGCGCCGCCATTCGTGCGGAACTTCCCCCGGCAGCGGCCAAGCCAGCCGCCGTGCCGGCGCGCGTGAGCGACGCACTGGCGGAGCCAGCACCGCCGGTAGCGCCGCCACCGCCGGAGCCGCGTCTGGATTTGCTGGTCAACAACGCGCAGGCCCGCGATGTGTTTCTGGCCATCGTCGCCGACACGCGCTACAGCATGCTGATGCACCCGGATGTCAGCGGCACCCTGTCGGTCACCTTGCGGGGTGTGACCGTCCAGGAGGCGCTGGAAGCGATTCGCGACGTGTATGGCTACGATTTCAAAATCGATGGACGGCGCATCACCATTTACGCCCCTACGCTGCAGACCCGCATCTTCACGGTCAATTACCCCAACTCGCAGCGCTCGGGCAACAGTGAGCTGCATGTGTCCTCGGGGGCGGGGCAAAGCAGCAGCACTGGTAGTTCGACCAGCACGTCTTCCAATGCCGCCGGCAATGGCGCAGGGCAAGGCACGGAAAGCAGCCGGGTGTCGACCTCCTCCAAAACCGACTTCTGGCTGGAATTGGCCGGAGCCGTGCGCGGTCTGGTTGGCTCCGGCGAGGGGCGCAGCGTGATCACCAGCCCCCAGGCCGGCATCATGGCGGTGCGCGGCATGCCCGACGAGTTGCGCCAGGTCGATAAATTTCTGAAGGCGGCTCAGATTGCGGTGGAACGCCAGGTCATGCTGGAAGCCAAAGTGGTGGAGGTTGAGTTGCGCGATGGTTACCAAAGTGGCATCGACTGGTCTGCCCTGAAGAACGGCGGGGGCGCGACCGGTGCTGTGGGCGTGCTCGGGGGCAACACCACCAGCAACACCTTGGTGAGCGGGGTTCAGGCCAACCTGCCCGGTTTTTCCACAGGGGGGGCGGCTTTGTTGGCGGATGGCATCTCGATTCCGCAGGCGGGCGGTGGTCTTTTTGGGCTGGCGCTTGCCACCGATGGTTTCCAGGCGGTGCTGGGTTTTCTGGAAACACGGGGGGATGTGCAAATCCTGTCGAGCCCGCGCGTGGCCACGCTGAACAACCAAAAGGCCGTGCTGAAGGTCGGGACGGACGAGTATTTTGTGACCGGTGTTACCGGGGGCTCGTCCACATCGGCCACGGCCACCACCAGTGCCACCACCACGCTGCCCACCATTGCATTGACCTCTTTCTTCTCGGGCATTTCGCTGGACGTAACGCCCCAGATTGACGAGGGCAGCAACATTACCTTGCATGTGCACCCGTCGGTCACCACGGTTTCCGAAAAAACCAAGCAGATAGACCTGGGCAGCATCGGCAATTTCCGTTTCCCCATGGCATCGAACAGCGTCAATGAAACCGACACTTTGGTGCGAATTCAGGACGGCAATATTGTGGCCATTGGTGGCCTGATGCAGATGGAAACCAACCGCAAGGCTTCCGGTCTGCCAGGAACCAGTGACATCCCTTTTCTTTCTTTTCTTTTGGGAAACAAGGCCAACACCGGGCGTAAAAAAGAGGTGGTGGTGTTGATCAAGCCTTCCATCATTCGCACCGCTGCCGACTGGGAGGCCCAGACTCGGCGCACCCGGGCCGCTTTGGACGACATGGACGCCAGCCGCGCGCGGGTGATTCGCATGGATGGCAGCGTTGTCAATCCGCCGTCTGAAGCTCCCGTCCAATAATGTACCTGGGGCATTTTTCGCTGCGGGAGGCCCCGTTTTCGATCACACCGGACACCGATTTCTTTTACCCGCACGAGGGTGCGCAGGCTTCGCTCAACATGCTGCTGGTGGCGCTGCGCAGCGGCGAGGGTTTCGTCAAAGTGGTGGGTGATTTGGGCTGTGGCAAGACCGTCTTGTGCCGCCAGTTGCTCAAGACGCTGCAGGGCGAATGTGTCACCGCCTACATTCCCAACCCGGACATGGGGCCGGACGATTTGCTGATGGCTTTGGTGCATGAGCTGGGCCTGCCACTGGTTTCGCCCTTCAGTCGCCACAACGTGCTGAACGCACTGCGCGACTGTTTGTTGGCGCATGCGCAAGCGGGGCGCCGTGTGGTGGTGTGTATTGACGAGGCGCAGGCCATCCCCGTGCGTACGGTGGAAAGTATTCGCCTACTGTCCAATCTGGAGACCGAAAAACGCAAATTGCTGCAGCTGGTGTTGCTGGGCCAGCCTGAGCTGGACGACAAACTGGCCCTTCCCGAAATCCGCCAATTGTTGCAGCGCATCACCTTCAGCGAATACCTGGGGCCCATGCAGGCGCATCGCGTGGGTGTGTACTTGCAGCACCGCATGGCCATTGCAGCCCGGGATGAAAACACCGATGTCCATGTGTTTGAACCCAAAGCAGCACTGGCCCTGGCCCGTTGCAGCGGCGGTGTGCCGCGTTTGGTCAACATCCTTGCCCACAAGTGCCTGATGTTGGCCTATGGTGAAGGCCTGCACCGTGTGACGCCGACGCATGTGCGCCTGGCCGCACACGACACACCAGGTGTCTCCGTGCGCTCGCGCTGGGCATGGCCGTGGTCATTGCCAGTTTGGCGGTGGGGCTCGGCTGCCCGGCGAAAGGCGTTGGCATGGAGCCAAGTGGAAGGCAAGCAAGAAGGTGGACCATGAGTGTCATTAACAAAATGCTGCGTGATCTGGACCATCGCCAGACGCCGGAATCACGCCCGACCGCTGTCTGGCTTGGTCAAGGCCTGCGCAGGGACACGGTCAGTATTGCGTCCACCCCGGTGCCCGCCAGCGGGTTCCATACACTGTGGTGGCTTGGGGGCGGTGTGCTGGGTTTGGCGCTGCTTGCGGCTGCGGGGTGGGCATGGCAACAGGAGTACCGGGAAACGCCCCGGTCGGAAATCTCGGTAACGCAAGTGCCTGTTCAGCCGGTAGCGCCACTGGTTGCTGTGGCTGTGCCAACACAGTCTGCTGCCTCAGCACCCATACCAGCACCTGCGCCACTGAGCGTGCCTGCGGTTCAAGTCGCACATGTGCCTGTTCACAACGCGGCCCAAGCTGCAACGCGTCCTGTTTCGACCTCCGTGGTCTTGCGTATGGATTCGACGCTGAGCCCAAAAGCAGTGCGCGCGCTTGAGCGTTCCGCGTCGCCCGCTGTTGCCAAAGTAGAGGCTCCGGAGGAGCGCCACCAGATGTCGGCTCCGTCTGTTGCGGTCGCTGCCTCTGCACCTGCACGTATCCTTCCGCCGGATGCAGCCCAGCTGGCGCTGCGCCAACAGCAAGCCAGCAAAGACGCGGTGGCCCATGCACAGAGTTTGTGGAATGTCGGTTCGCGGGAGGCCGCGATCGAATGGATGGAGGAGGTGGTTGCCACTGCGGAGCGGGCTGTCGCTGCGGGTGCCACACCGGCCACGACCCGGTTGCTGGTTTTGCCGGTGCGGGAGTTGGCGCGCATGCAGTTGGCGCAGTCGCACCCGCAGGCGGTCTGGGACCTGTTGACCCGACTGGAGCCCTATCTGGGAAATCAGGCCGATTTGTGGGCGGTACGCGCCAATGCCGCCCAGCGCCTGGGGCGTCACCAGGACAGCGTGCACGCCTACATGGTGGCCCTGCAGTCGCGTCCCAATGAGCAGCGTTGGCTGTTGGGGGCAGCCGTATCCCTGGCGGCTCTGGGCCAGCTCACCAGTGCAGCGGAAATGGCGGAAAAAGCCCGGGCGGTGGGCTCTGTGAGCAAGGACGTGCTGGCCTATCTGCGCCAGACGGGTGTGCCGGTTAAAGACTAAAATTGCCTTTAGCCCGCATGAAATAAGCGCAGCAAGCTACAAAATCAATAGCAAATCAGCTGCCCGCCAGCCCCCGCCGCCGGTATTGCATGGCTTCGGCCACATGCGCCAACTGGGTGCTCTGCGCCCCAGCCAGGTCCGCAATAGTGCGGGCAATCTTCAGCGTGCGGTGGGTGCCTCTGGCCGACCAGCCCAGTTGCGCGGCGGCGGCCTGAAGAAACTTGGCCGCTGCGGCGTCCAGCAGCACATGGGCGTCGATTTCCTGTCCGGCCAGCGCGTGGTTGGTCTTGCCTTGCCGGTTGTTGGCCCGTTCGCGTGCTTGCGCGCAGCGTTGCCGGATGCCGTCGGTGGACTCCCCGCAGGGGGCGTTCAGCAGATCGGACGCTGGCATGGCGGGCACTTCCACATGCAGGTCAATGCGGTCCATCAGTGGGCCGCTGAGTTTGGATTGGTAGCGGTGGATCTGGTCTGGCGTGCAGCGGCAGGCGTGGGTGCTGGAGCCCAGGTAGCCGCAAGGGCAGGGATTCATGGCGCCGATCAGCTGAAACCGCGCCGGAAATTCGGCCCGCCGTGCTGCCCGTGCGATGGTGATGGTGCCGGTTTCCAAGGGCTCGCGCAGGGCCTCCAGGGCAGCCCTGGGGAACTCGGGCAGTTCGTCCAGAAACAGCACCCCATGGTGGGCCAGGGAAATTTCACCGGGCCGGGGTGGCGAGCCACCTCCCACCAGCGCCACGGCGCTGGCGGAATGGTGCGGGCTGCAGGTGGGGCGCTGCCCCCAGCGCTGCATGGAAAAGCGTCCGCCCAAAGAGGCAATGGCGGCGCTTTGCAATGCTTCCTCACACGACATATCGGGCAGCAGCCCGGCAAAACGCTGGGCCAGCATGGATTTTCCGGAGCCGGGTGGGCCCGACAGCAGCACACTGTGCCCGCCCGCCGCGGCAATTTCCAGGGCGCGCTTCGGTCCCGTCTGGCCCTTGACGTCGGCCATGTCCGCCAGATGGGCGCGTGTGCTGGGTGCGGCGGCCACCACGCGGGTCCAGCCCTCCTCGTCCGCGCCGTCGCTGAATGCGGCGGTGTCAGCATCCACCCCGGGCAGGAGTGATGCGTTCGGCAGCGCAAAGTGGCGCACCACGTCCAGCAGGTGGCGGGCGCGGTACACATGGGAATCAGGGACCAGGGCTGCTTCCTCCGCACTGTCCGGCGGCAATACCAGCCTGGAGACGACCTGGCCGGTGTGCAAAGCCAGGGCCATGGCCAAGGCGCCTCGCACCGGCCGTAGCGCACCCGACAGCGACAGCTCCCCGGCAAACTCGTAGTCACCCAGGCGGGCTCCATCAATCTGGCCGCTGGCGGCCAGAATGCCCAGGGCGATGGGCAAGTCCAGCCTGCCAGAGTCTTTGGGCAAATCGGCCGGGGCCAGATTCACGGTGATTCTCTTGTTGTTGGGAAATTCGAGGCCGCAATTCTGGATGGCGCAGCGCACCCGTTCGCGGGCTTCCTTGACTTCGACATCGGCCAGGCCAACCAGGGTAAAGCTGGGCAAGCCGTTGGCCAGGTGCACCTCTACCGTGACTTCGGTCGCCTCCAAGCCCAATAAGGCGCGACTGCGCACCAAAGACAAGCCCATTTTTGACACCTCCCAAAATAGTGCGTGATACGCCGCGTTTTTTTGAATGCAGGCACCAATGCGGTGCATACTGATTTTTTGTACAGTCATATTACCCCATGTCGCTCGGATTGGGTGCGTATTGCGAAAGCGCAATGGGAAATGGAAGTTGGCACGGAGCATGCATAGACCCTTGCATCTCCCGATTTCTGGAGAAGCCGATAGTCCCAGATCGGAGCCTTGTGAAGCT
>MESI01000028.1 GCA_001770935.1 Burkholderiales bacterium RIFCSPLOWO2_12_FULL_61_40
CTGATTTATTACAAACCAACCAATTCGTAAAGAAACAAGGAACCAAGCATGGCAAAGGAAGACCTGATTGAGATGATGGGCGTGGTGAACGAGGTGTTACCCGACACCCGTTTTCGTGTCACTTTGGACAACGGCCACCAATTGATCGCGTATTCGGCTGGCAAGATGCGCAAGAACCACATCCGCATTTTGGCGGGTGACCGTGTGTCCCTGGAGTTGTCGCCTTACGACCTGAGCAAGGGCCGTATCAATTTCCGCCACATCGAAGGACGTGGCCCCATGACCCCGCGCCGTTAAAACGCACAGGGCTGGGCGGCTGGCTTAACGCGCTTGTCTGCGCGTGCGCACGGCTTTGGCCAATTGTTCCAGCACGGGCACGGTTTGTGCCATGCTGATGCAAGCGTCGGTTACCGATACCCCGTGCTGTAGCGATTGGCCTGGCACGATGTCTTGTCGGCCTTCGTTAAGGTGGCTTTCAATCATGATGCCCGTGATGCGGGTGTCGCCCACCGCAATCTGCCCGGCAACCTCACCCGCCACCGTGATCTGGCGCAGATGCTGCTTGCTGCTGTTGGCATGTGACACGTCAATCATGACCTGTTCATACAATCCCGCACCTTTGAGCAGGCTGCAGGTGGCGTTCACGTCGTCTGCACCGTAGTTGGTTTGTTTGCCGCCCCGCAAAATGACGTGGCAGTCGTTGTTGCCCCGGGTTTCAAAGATGGCGGCTTGTCCCATTTTGGTCATCCCCATGAAGGCATGGGCGGCTTGGGCGGCCTGAATCGCGTCTGTTGCCACCTTGATGCCGCCGTCCGTTCCATTTTTGAAGCCCACCGGGCAGCTCAGGCCAGAGGCCAACTGCCGATGACTCTGGCTCTCGGTGGTCCGTGCTCCAATGGCACCCCAACTCACCAGATCGCTGATGAACTGGGGGCTGAGCAGGTCCAAAAATTCGGTTCCCACGGGCAGTCCCAGTGCCAGCACATCCAGCAACAGGCTGCGGGCCATTTCCAGCCCTTCATTGATGGCAAAGCTGCCATCCATATGCGGGTCATTGATATAGCCCTTCCAGCCTACCGTCGTGCGGGGCTTTTCAAAGTACACGCGCATCACCACCAACAAGTCATCGGACAGGGCATCCGCTTGCACTTTGAGTTGGCGCGCATATTCCATGGCCTGGCTGTGGTCGTGAATGGAGCAAGGCCCCACCACCACGATCAGTCGGTCATCCTGGCCGTGCAACACCCTGGAAATGGCGGCACGGCTGCTTTCAACCAGCGCCAAGGTTGCATCGGGCACCGGCAGCCACTCATCCAGCAATGCAGGTGTGATCAGGGGGCGCACCGCTCCGATACGGGTATCGTCAATGCGGGTGGTGTCGTGGGTGGAGGGGTGGGCGGTATGGGTGGGCATTTTCAGGCCTTCTTTAAAAAACAGGCTTTGAGCATGAAACTGCCGCTGTCTGTCTTGCAGTCCACTTCATGGTCGCCGGACACCAGCCGAATGCTTTTGACCTTGGTGCCTTTCTTCAGGACGATGGATGAACCCTTGACCTTCAGGTCCTTGATCAGCAGCACCGAGTCGCCATCGGCCAGCGGATTGCCGTTGGAGTCGCGGATGATGCCATCACTCTCTCCCGTATCCGATTCCATTTCGGCAGCCTGGGGCCATTCGTGGGCGCAATCGGGGCACACAAAGTTGTGCTCGTCCGGGTAGGTGTTCTCAAGCCCGCATTGCGGGCACGCTGGCGCTGTAGTCATTGTTTTTCTCAATGTAGGTTCTCACAATTGACGCGAATTATGCGCCTCACAAATCAACGACTTTCGCATCAATTGTGAGAATTCGAATCCGTTGATTCTCACAATTGATGCGAAATTCCTACAGAGGGGTTATCAGCTACCATCTTTGAAATATGGCACAACTTCATTCGGCTTAATAAACATCTTCAAAGAGACGGAGCTTGATGAAAAGTCAGTATGTGCACTTTTTGCACATACTGCTGGCGATGCTAAGACCTACCAAATTAAGCGCTACAACCTCGACGTGATCATTTCTGTTGACTACCGGGTCAACAGCTTCCAGGCCACTCACCTCAAGAACATTTTCTCAGACGGAGAACTGTTGGAATAAGCAACCTGTGCAACATTTGCACAGGTTCGGCAGGAGGGAGCAAGAATCATTACGCGAGAAGTTGAGCATAACAACCTCGACGTGATCTTCTGTTTGTGCAGCGCCAACCGGCTGGCCAAGGCACACTGGCCAGATTGCAGCGCAACGACCTCGCTATAGGCGGTCTCAACCATTGGTGCGGCCGACCAGGGCAGCAATCGACCCCTATGCTCAGGTCGCAACTATGCGCAGGTGGTTGCAAGCGCCTGGCGTTGGCCCCTATGGCGGCGAGGCTTTGGGGCCACGAAGGCTGTGCATAGTTATGGCGTCTGAAGAACTCGCATGAACGAGCCCTGAGCATTGCAGTTTCCCATCTTGGCATTGGTCATACTGTGAAGAGAGCGGTGGATGTTGCAAAGGGTGATTTCCAGATTGCGACCGCCATCGGGCTCCAATGGAAAACTATGCCCAGCTCTGTACTTAGAACGTATTTCAGTAGGCTTGAGGGGGTCTTGATATTTCCAAGGGAGCCACCATTGCACAGACAAAAGGAGGTGCATATGGGACTCTTGGCCAAAGACGACGGTTGGCGTATCAGCGACAAATGGTGGCAGCAGATGGAATCACTGCTGCCAGCGCCCAAGCCACACCCCTTGGGTTGCCACAATCCCCCGGTGCCCAACCGCTCTGCGATGGAAGCCATTTTGTTTGTTCTGCGCACTGGCATTCAGTGGAATGCACTGGATGGCACCGGCATTTGCTCTTGCAGTTCGAGCTATCGGCGCTTTCGGGAATGGAGCGATGCGGGGGTGTTTGCCAGCTTCTGGCGCGCCGGGCTGCTGCGCTACGATGAAACCCAAGGCATTGACTGGGACTGGCTGGCAATGGATGGAGCCATGACCAAGGCGCCTTTGGCAGGGACACAAATGGCGGGGCCAAACCCCACTGACCGAGGCAAGCAAGGTGTCAAGCGCAGCTTGCTCACTGAGGGCGCTGGCATTCCTGTTGCCGTGACCATGGAAGGTGCGAATCGGCACGACATGAAGCTGGTGCAAAGCACGCTGGACGCCATCATGACCGAGCGGCCAGCGCTACCTAAGACAAGCCCCAGGGGCTGTGTCTGGACAAGGGCTACGACTTTGATGAAGTGCGCGACATCGTCAAGGAGTTTGGATTCACGGCGCACATCCGCGCCAGGGGCGAAGAGGCCCAAGCGATCAAGAAGGACGTCGGTTTCAAGGCCCGGCGCTGGGTGGTGGAGCGCACGCACAGCTGGATGAATCGGTTTCGCCGGATTTTGGTGCGCTGGGAGAAACTGCCCGAGACCCTCCTTGCCATGTTGCACCTGGCCTGCGCCGTCATCACCTGGCGGGCCACTGGCCTACTGAAATAGGCTCTTAGCTAACGCGTCATGGGCCGCGCAACGTCCGCGTGAGCACCATCCGAGCCCAACCACCTGCGCATAGTTGCGACCTGAGCATAGGGGTCGCTTTGGTGAGCTTTGCATAGCGACCCATTGCTGCCATAGCAACTGTCGAAATCAGCGCCCGATTGCCGACCTTCGTACACAAGACCAAACTCGCCGCCAATGTCAGCTTATGGGATTGCCCATCTTCAAAGTGGTCGTCGTGTCTCGACCAGAACCGGGCATTCGGGGTTGCCGCTCCAAAACGGACCTTCGTCGTAGCCGTTTCTCCATTGCAGTCGTTCAGTGGGAAACATCGGCAATTCGCGTCGTCCGACTCTTGTGCAGCGGGAGCCGACGGTCGCAAACGGCAGGTTCCTGAACGTCCATGGCCAACAGCCACAGCACCGATATGCAGCGCGTCCCTATTTTCCCTACCTAATGCAAAGCCCATTGAGAAAAAACAAATGTCATTGCTTCGCTCATCATCACTATAGGTACTCAGGTGCTAACACAAATATAAGGGGCGATTTTTTTAGAAAAAAGGAGAATATAAATGGGTGTGTTGACAAAAAACAAATATCAAAAACTTGGAAGAGTGTCTTCGTTAATGGATTTAACTGCCTCCCCAAATGAAATAGAGGCCGGGCCACCCAAGTCCATTCATCCCACCATAGGTGAAGCATATTTGATAATACTTGTCAATGAAACAAATTATTGCTATGAAAATATTAGATTGCGACTAAGCGGCAATCAATGGCCTGATAAGTGGCAACCGTGTCCGAGTGTTTGCAATAATTGTGCGCCGGGGAATGAAGAAAACTGCGAAAAAAGTCCCGAAAGACTTACTGCTGTCCTACAGGTTAGCTGCGGCGGAGCTTCATTTGATATACAAATAGCAACCAAATTTGATGCTTCTGGGAAGGCACATGGTGCAACATTTAGCGGTTTAACTGCAGATTGTGCATACGGCGGCGGATTTGTTGTTATTACATGAGGCAGGTGGTAGCCAATGGCAAGTCTTCGGCATTCGCCCCTGTTCGCTTTGTTGAGTAACTGACCTTACGCATAATCTCCAACGCTGAAGGCAAAGCCACAGTTAAATCAGGCGCTCTCCGAGCCAATAAATTCACCGCAACGGGATTGAATTTTTGCCTTCAGCGAAGACATAGGCATTTTATGACGGTCATCCGAGGGCGGCGTGCCGAGGTGATCCGGTGTCGGCTTTGGAGCAAGTAGTTCGAAAACCTTTGCACCCGCTTTTTGCCTGATGAAGCCAGTGACCTTGGCGATCAACATTTTCTTTCCCGGGGACTCCAAGAGACATTACAGTCACTCAGTGCCGGTAGATCCCGCTTATTACACATAACACGATCAATCGGTCGGGTTATAAACGAGTATTTAGAACTGCGCGCAAGGGCATGGCGAATAGAGATACTGCCTAAGCGCTCGCTTGGAGCTGTTACACATGGAAGAAAGTCATAAGAAAGACTTGCAGTTGGCAATCAAGGTTCAGTTTAACAAGCACCCGCTGTTGCCAACGCTGGTTAAGAATCCAACCCACTATTTGCAGTCGCCTTGGACTCAGCTCATAAGCCAGCAACTCCAATCTCAGTTTGGGACGCGTGGCGATGGAGTTTTTTATCGCATCGTTTTCAGCCCGGGAGCATCCGGAGAATTGATGACCATTCAGAAGGGGCCGCTGGCCGGTCTGCAGACTACCAGCGTTGTCGAGGGTGGAAAAATCACCTCCGTCGCGGCCTTGGAGAAGGTGGACGGCCAAATATCCCCAAACTTGATGCCTATGCTGCTGACGATGGGGGCGCTCAACTCAATCCATGCTCGCCTGAGCTACATCACTGACATCTGCACCGACATAAGAAACCGCCAAATTGCTGGCGACAAAGCGAAACTTGAGCGAATCTCCGAGGTTATCGTTGACTGCTTTGAAAGCATGAGTGAGGGGGACGAAAGGCTCAATGAGGACAATTTGCATCGCGTGACTAACAACACCGACGATTGCTTTGAAATCTTGAGCGCGCTCCTGGAAGATCTGGCAGCTCAGCACAAAGCAAAGGAAATGGACTATGAAAGCTTCGACGAGCGAACCAACATAGTTTTCTATGACCAGCAGCGAAAACTTGACAGGCCGACCGAAGCAATACGCAAGCTTATGCAGCACAGCGTCTTTGCTGCCTACGAACGGTATGCTGCAGGCAGGGCTTGCCAAGTTGTGCTGAGTGGCAATTACTCACCAAACAACATCGGACGCCACAAGCGAGCCTTGGAGCGAGTACGAGACTCAATCCGCAAAGTTTTTGATGAAAGAATGGAGCGACACAACAGAGGGGCTGAGGCTTTTCGCCGGAAAATTGACAACCTCAACCGAGGCTATGAGGAATCCAACTGGACCGTGGAGAGCGCCCAATACTCACTTGACAAGCAACTTAGTATTATTGAGCAACTTGAGAGCGAGCTATACGCGCTGCTTGACGCGAGAATCGCAGACTTTGATGCCCTCGCCCAAATTTTCAGAAAGGGAAAATTTGAGATCATCGTCATTGATGGGGCCATGATCTTTAGCGAGGTGGATATACCGGCGCTGGAGAGCGAAAAAACAATCTCCTCTGAAGTCTTGCCGATCACAGACCAGATTACGCGGGAACTTGGGCTTCCCTAGGGCTGCGATGTCTTTGAAAGTTCTTTGTACTGGAAATAATGCTCTGGAAGTCGATAGCTCACGGTAATCATCACGTATAGAAAATCTGCTATTGGCCGGCGGCCGCTGATCGCGATGGTATCAACAACGGCCGCTAACGCTGCACACGTGCCGCCCAGTGGGTGAAGCCGATACTTTGGTGGCGAATGTCCGCTGTCTGTAACTGCCGTCTCTAGCGAATGACTGCTCCATCCCTTGGCATCTGACCGCTTTGGGCACTGTCCAGCCGGTGGCGGCTGGCCGCTTCCTGGCGACGCCATCAGGAAAATTTCAAACTCCAGATAGCTGTCACTCGTGAAAGTCGGCAGCTGGCCCTTATGTAAATCTTTCCATAAGGGCCATTATGCAAAGATCCCATTTATGAAAAGTTGGGTGTCGGCAAGCGTTGGAAGCCCTTCGTACAAAAGTAGTCCGATGCCGTCATGACCTTCTCATAATCACAGCTTCTTCAGACAGTCGAGCATTGAGTCCGAGGCATGGAAGCGGCCA
Source organism: Burkholderiales bacterium RIFCSPLOWO2_12_FULL_61_40 (assembly GCA_001770935.1). Taxonomy (GTDB): domain Bacteria; phylum Pseudomonadota; class Gammaproteobacteria; order Burkholderiales; family Burkholderiaceae_C; genus Allorhodoferax. The sequence goes on from MESI01000028.1 coordinate 6,723, forward strand.
GCCTGCCCCCAGGTCTTTCAGTGTTCGAGCGCCTTTTCTTTCATCGAAAGGTTAGCCTGCCTGAAGCAGAGGCTTCGCTGTCGTGGCTCGGACAGCATGCGGTGAGCGTCGGCAGTCACATAGGCTCGACAAAAAAACGACACGGTAGGTGCCGTCAGACAACCACAATTATGTAAAGAGCGCGCCCTATGAAAATCGGGAATCGCCAGCGTTTACGCGGCTTCCCGAGCAACGCTGCGGCAGAACTTCTCATAACTGGGCTCTTTGCATAATGGCCCACTGTGGGTGCTTTGCCGGATCTATGGTTACTGATTTCCGGAATACGCACCCAGGACCATTTTGCATAATTTATGTGCGCATTAAAATTAACGTGCGCGATTAATTTAATGCGCACATAACACAGCATGAAAGAACAGACCCAGCAACGGACCGTGCGACGCAGGCCGGACGACAACAGCGAAATGACGGACACGCAGGGTCGCCATTTCATCCTGCAATCGCACGACCTCAAAAACACCCGCGACCTGCGCACCCTGCTGGTGGACGCAGCCTACGTACTTCTGGCGCAGCCGGACCTCACCGACGCCCACATCAACCTGCACCACTGTACGCTTGCCAAAAAACGGGTGGGCATGGAAGTCGAGCAATTCAAACGCATCACCCACTCGCGCATCGCAGAGCGCATCCATCTGCACGACACTCGACTCAAACAAGAGCGGGGTACGGTGCTTGCCACGGATATCGCCATCCCTGTCAGCAACCTTTCCAGAAAACCTACCACGGCCAGCCAGGAAGCCGTGGTGGCCTACCTGCTGCAGCGTCACATCCAATCCCTGCCAGGGGTCAACATCAGCACCATCGCTGCCCAGACCCAGGCCAGCCTGCCCACCATTTACAAGGTGCTCAAGTCCTATGGGCATTGCATAGAAAAGGATCCGGAAGACAAAACCCTGTGCCTCCGCTACTTCGCTCACAACGATTGGTTCCACTGGATCCAGCGCAGCAACCAGCTTTCCAGCGTCTACTTCATCGATCGCTCAGGCACACCACGCAGCGCCCACCGGCTGGCCAAGGCACTCGCCCAATTGCAGCGCGACGACCTCGCCGTCGGCGGCCTCATGGCAGCACTGCACCACCTGCCGGCGTTGGACGCCACCAGCTCCCCGCAGTTGGACATCCTCGTGCACGGCACCCGAAGAGCAGATCTGTCGTTCATCGCCGAAATGGATCCCGGCTTGGAGCGGTATGAAGGCCGCGCCGATTTGGCCCATGTCGTGGTCCACTTCATCGACCGCCCAGCCTCCCTCTTTGTGCACCAGGACAGGCAGAACTGGGGTTCACTGCCCGATTGCATCGCCAACCTGCAAAAGGCCGGTCTGATCCACCAAGTCAATGACGCACTGCAATTGATGAAGCAAGTGCGGAAACTTTGAGCCAATCCCATCGTTTCCAGTAGCCAAGACTGCCTTCGTGCTCTATCGCCGTGCCTCATCCCAGCGCAATGAGGACAATGAGGAATGCCCCATCAGGGACTTGTTCCCAGTGCCTCCAGCACGCCGCCGATCGCCCCGCCCAATGCCTCCATGAAACTGGGTTTGCATTCGGACCGTACCGGATAGACCGACTCACTGCACAGAATGAATTCACCGGAATCCGTGGGCGCCGTGTAGTCCCCCCGGTAGACCCCGTCCGCCAACCGCCCATGGACCACAAACTCCGGCGTTTCAACACTTCCATTGGCGAAATGCGCACCCTGCGGTGCACGGGTCCTCAGCCGCAGCGTGATGCTGTCGCCGCTCACGCCGGACACCATCCCATGGGTCGTCATGCCACTGCTGGCCACATGGAGCTGGACCGCACCGGAAGGCTCGATGCTGCCATCCACCGGAACCACCATGACCGAAGGCTGGCGTAGACGCAACACCCCTTTCCAAGGGCCCGCCAAATTTCCGAGGCCGCCGCCAGCAGTCGGGGTGACCGCCTGCGGTTCGCGGGTTGGAAGCGGCAATGTGTTCTTTGCCGTGGGCGCGCTGCCTTGCAGGACCCGCAGTGTGGCATTGCAATTTCTGACACCTTGCGTTGCCTGTTTCAACGCCAGGTCATAGGCCGTTTTTCCGTCCTTGCCCACCACCGCAGGATCGGCGCCGCGCGTCAGAAAGTACGACACCATTTCGTGGTTGCAAGCGGAGGTGCCCATGCCGAATCCTCCCGATGCCAGGCCCGCCATCAAAGGCGTGTACCCCAGGTCCCACGTTTTTGCATTGATGTCCACACCGTTGCCCAGCAACTCGTCGATCAACGCCAGGTACCTCTGTTGCATCTTGGCGTCGCCCGCATCAATAACCTGGATCATTTTTGCGATGACGTGCAGCGGCGTGGCACCGTTGCGATTGCCCTGTTTGGGATTGGCCCCGGCTTGTATCAAGGCCCTGAGCCACGCCAACAATTGCGAATCGGACGCGTAACCCAAGGCGTACAGGCCGCCGCCCCATTGAGAGACACCAGCGATATAGTTGTACAGCGCGGGGGTTCCTTCGCTGTCCATCTTGTTGGGGTCCGCGCCCCGCGCGAGCAACCAGGCGATATGGTCGCTGATACCACCGCGCTTGAACAGGCTGAACGACAGCGCGCTGGAAAGCAAGGGCGGTCCTCCGCAGTTGCTGCAATTGATATCCGCTCCCTGCTTGAGCAACAGCTCGGCCAACTCCATGTTCTCCGACAGGTAAGCGGTGTAAAAGTCCTGGGTTACCTTGTTGGGCGGTGCCAGTGCGGTGCGCTGGGTTCTTGGCGGCAATTCCGCTGCCGGTGATTTCGCGGATTTGGCTGGCAACTTGGATGGCCTGGCGGGCTTGGGTGAGGAGGGCTCCCCATCGGCCGTGGTGCGCAGGGGCGCGTTGTTCACCGGCAGGGGCGGACTGGTTTGCGCAAACAAGGGGGCGCTCAGTGCGAAGACCAGACCGAGCGTCAGCCCAGCGCGGGTTGCCGGGTGCATCGCCCGATGGGCCGGGAGGACAAGGGGAGACATCGCTGCTTTTCTCATGGTTTTACTGGAGTTTCGAGCCGGGGCCGGTGTAGAAGTAGTCGTCACCCGACTTGAGCAGGTGGTAGAGCCACTGGCTCTTTTCTGTGCTTTCTATATCGGCCCAATACGGTGCCCACTGCGCCTTGGTTTTGGTGGCCTTGAGCCAGTCCCTGGGCTCGAATGCGACGTTGGCGCGCACCGTGGTGACCAGCTTGCCTGTGGCATCCGTGCCGGTATCCAGGGCCTGAATTGTCGTGACCTTCCAGGTGCCCAATTGGAAGCAAGGGGGCCGTTGGGTCCAGGAGGGGAGGTTCTCCTTGGGCTTTTGCACCAAGGCGGTCGCGGCCTCGGTGAAGACGTAGCCTTCGGTCACTTTGGTCTCCCCCATGATGGTCGTGTAGTGCACTTGCCCCGGTTGCACCAGGCCTTGCGCCAGGAGTTCCGCCAACGCCAGCGAGCGGTTGGCCACGTCCTTAGTCACCGGGACACCGACGGGAACATCCCTGCAAGCCGGTGTGCCGGACAAGCCCTGGTTGATGATCTGCTCCACCTTGCCCTTGTCGGATACGGGCCTTTGGCATGCGGACATCAATAGGGCTGCGACCAGACCCGCGACGGTTGTCCAGCGGTGGCCCAGGCGCGGTGACGGGCTGATTGGGGCGCAGTTCGACGAAGAAGCTGTTTTTTTGGAGTTCATGGCTGACAAATCCGAGGGGGTAGGTGGAAGGCAACACCGCCGCAAGGGGGCTGCCCCCCAAAGCCGACGGAGCAATGCAGGGGGTAGCGGGGCGAGGATGCCGCAGTTGGCCGGGCCGGTGTCCACCCTGGCCCGAAAGGTCTCACGGCAATGCGTGACGCTCAGCGGCTAAAGCACATGGTTGGCGCTGAGCTTGACCAGCAGCATCAGCATCCGCAGCGGCCATAGAAAGACCATGCCGATTTTGGCGCTGAACACGTTGTGCAGCGTGTTGTAGTTGGGATGCCACTCCACCAGGCGGCGCATCACAAAACGGGACATGAACACGCCCAGGGCCAAGTAGGTGATGAACGCCATGGGAAGGATCAACCATGCGACCAGTGCAAACAGCGCGAGCCCAGCGCCGTAGCATCCCCAGCCTTGTGTGAGGGTCAGGCTGGGGTCGGCCGCCTGTGCATCGGCGTCGCCGCTGGTGAATCCGTTATTTGCATCAAAACCGGCAGTGGCGGCGATGGGGGTCAGCGTATGGCCGCACCCGCCACAGAACTTCATGCCCTCTTGCAACTTGTGTCCGCAGGCCCCGCAAAACTGCGCCAACGCATTGCGCGTTGCTTCCATCCCATCGTTCATACCCATTCCCTTTTTTCTTAATGTGCGAATTAGTGTGTGTACGAATGACTATACCAAATTGACACTGCGCGGGTGCCGTCAACCACCTTGTCACCGCAAAAAGCCTTTGGACTGAGGATCAAGGAATTGCGCGCCCAGAGGTCGCTCACCCAGGAGGAGCTGGCCGAGCGCACGGGCATGTTTCGGACCTATATGAGCCGCATCGAAGCGGGACTGGCCAATCCCACCCTGACGATGCTCTACACCCTGGCTGGTGCGCTGGAGGTCGAGGTGGTTGATCTGTTTGTTCCGGCGACGTCGGTGCCCAAGCGGGTGCACTCCATCAACCCCATCTCCAGGGGGCGCAGCGGACGGTAAGAAACAGACTATCGTTTCTTAAACAACGAGCGGGTGAGCGAGGCCGAAATCCTGGGCGGGCATTTCGCCGCCACGCGAGCGCGCATTGCATCCACTCAGGATGCACCGGTGTTGGTGTTGCTCGACACGACCGAGTCCGCCGACCCAAGTGGGAATTTTCGAAATCGCCATCAATGCGCTTTCAATTTCTTCGACACGATACACCACGGTTACGTGACCACAGCTAGAATTTAGCCATGTGTAAACCTGCATTTCAAGGAGGCGCGACGGACTTCTAGTTACATCAACTAGGAGTTCTCATGTCTATATCAACGCCCACGCGTGCGCGTGCGTTCGGCCTTCGCATCGTATCCCCCGATGGCGAGCAATGGTTTTGGTTTGCTGGCCTGTTGGGGATGGCTCGCGATCTTGCCTTACGGCTTCATGCCGCCACCCACCGTCTCGGACACAAGACCGATGTCGGTTTTCGGGTGCCTTTCACCACGGTGGATGAGGACGGTATCTGCCTTACATGGCTTCGCAAGACGCCATACCAAGCAGCGCATACGCACTTCGGTGCCACCTGGCGTATCCGCACCGAGTGGAAAATCTATGAAGTCTTTGACCGAAATGGCCACCCGTTACCGATTCAAAAGGTATTGAGGGTCTTCGATCTTGAAGATCACCTTGGAATTCGGAAGAAAGGGTGCTCGGAGCATGCAGACCGGGGGCGTGGCCCAGTCCCGCGAATTCATAAATCACGTGGAGGATCTGGATGGTTCCGTGGGATTCAGACAAGTCAGGAAATCAGATTAAACGAACTGGTTCTGGTGAACGAAGGCGAAATCCCAGTCCGGTCCGCTCGCAATATGGCGAACCTGCCGACAGCCTGGGAAGACTTCTGGCGTACCCCGCAGAGAAATTGGAAAGAGCAGCGTAAAGCACGCAAGCAGTGGGATCGCCGCAGATGACGCGAAGCAGGGTCACACCAATGGGTGATCCCCAAAATCACCCGGCAATTCCGGTTTGTCTTGCTTGGCTTGGACGTTATTCATTCTGCTGGACCGCAATCTCCAATACGGCCCCAGCAGTTCCTTGAAGCACGGGTACCTGCACTGTCAAAGGTTATATGCAGCAGGTGCGCTGCCGCGGTCTGCACCAGGTGCAAGTGCGTGACGGCAAGGGAGATTGCCGCCTGGCCATGTTGGAACTTCGCTACAGCCGTGTGCCTATCCCGCCCCCACGTGCCAAGCAGGCACGCTACCCGGCCCTCACTCTGACGATGCTGCACGCCAGTGAACGGATGCCGAGCCCATCGACTGGAAGCTGATTACCAACTTGCCGGTGCGCTCGCGCGCGGAGGCCATCGAGAAGCTCCACTGGTACGCCATGCGCTGGAAGATTGAGACATTCCACAAAATTCTGAAGTCCGGCTGCCGCGCCGAGGACTCGCGCCTTCGCACCGCGCAACGCCTGGCCAACCTAATTGCGATATTTTGCATATTGGCCTAGCGCATCTTTTGGCTCACGATGATGAACCGCGCTGCACCAGAGGCGCCAGCAACAATAGCTTTTACGCCGATCGAAGTCGAATTGCTGGCCAAACAAAAGCCGCGCTCTGACACAAAAACGCATCCCACCAATTCATCGATGTCGACCTGCCTCATCCAACTCGCGCGCCTCGGGGGCTAGGCTTCGCATTACGCTCTGCCATGGCATTGATGATGAACTTTCGCACCCGCTGGTACCGTCCCAAGCGGATCATGTCCCTCGGAGAGACGTCTCCCAGCGTGGGATTGCGGACTTTAAACCAAGACACCGTTTTATTCACGTCACCGTCAAACATGCCAGCCACCATGTTGATGGTGTGCGCTATCTCTTCGAGACGATCGCGCATTTGCAGCGGCATGGCATGGTCATAGCGCACAGAACTGATGGCGACCTCTGCCAATCGGGAAACATCCTCATTTTTCAAACCCAGAAAGTCAGGGATTTTCCTTGGCTCAAAAGCCATGCCTTGACCGAACTTCATGAAATCCTGTGGCACAGCTTCAAATAGTCCGATAGCGTTGGCCATCTTCACTCCTGAATGCGTGTTAGAGCTTTTGACTATTTCACAAATCAAAAAAAATCCTATGAAAAACAAACTTTAACCAAATTCAGACCAGCCATTTTGGAGTCGATTTCGCATGCAGCGGGACACCATGTCAAGTATGGAAATCAGCCCCTTTTTCTTACGGAGGTAGACGACAGGTCCACATCACGTCGGGTCTCCGCTCTCATGGTTCTTGATCCATCCGTTGGCACGCCAGATGCTGAGCGTCTTAACGTTCCGCCGCAGTCTGCGCCAAAATGGATTCTCGGTGCTGCACTTTTAGCTTGGCAGAAAGCGGGCCAATGATCGGGTTGCTCGCATAGGGGCCGAGCTTGTCATCAATGATGGACTCAATGCGTTGAATGGCAGCCTGGACGCTGGCCGGATTTCCGGGGTCGATGCTGATAGAGCCAATATCCCCGTCAAGGGACTCCAGCGCCTTTTTGACCTCGACAAGTTGGCGGCTCAGCTGGTCGAGATTCGAAATATCAAGCATGGGACGATTCACTACGAACTGTAAAAGGTATGGTTGATTGCAATAGATTCACCGCAGATCACTGCCCCATCGAGACCGGAATATGCAGGCAGCTCAAAAGAGCCTTACCCAATCCAATCTTACCCTCGCTCACTGTCACATAGGTAGCTCAGAAATTGAGATCCAATTTGCTTGATGTGGTTTCGAAAGCTGCACCTTCCCTAGTTGACATCTTCCCCCACCTCAGCCTACAGCTACCGCTTGCGCGGTATAAGTAAGGCCATACCCGGCTTAGGACCGGAATGCACACCCGCTCACCCAGTCCTTTTTCATTGTGGCACCGGCTTTCCCCTCCCCGGCAATGGAGTTTGTTAGTTCTGAACCGCCAGATACAGACCGCGCTCCCGGATGTTGATGGCCGCATTGAGACATCCCTGTCATTCAGCGCACCACAGCCCGTATAGGCCCAACTGAGCACGCCCATGCCTTTGAGTACGTATTCCGGTCGAGTTGACCATCTGTTCGGGGAATCGCTGACCAGTCTGCTCGTATTGACCAGTGCAAGTTGGATCAACCATTGGTTCGGCCAACCAGGGCAGTAATCGACCCAAAGTGGCCGGCGAGGATCGCGAGTGGACCACCCGAAAGCGGTCGGATGTGCCACTACCACCGGTGGCCTTATGCGCTAGGCCTCCAGCACTCGTATGCAGCTCTAGCTGTGAATGGCTGCCAATAAGGGCGTAAATCTGGCGGCAAAGGTATTCGGCTGGATTTCGTATTTGCGCGCCAGGGGGAGTTGGAAGGAGCCCGAAG
>MESI01000029.1 GCA_001770935.1 Burkholderiales bacterium RIFCSPLOWO2_12_FULL_61_40
GCGATAGGGAGGCATCCGCTACTTGCACACCGTGCGGCAGCTTGATTGGTCATCCACTCTGGTCATCGGCCACATCACTTTGAATCGCACCCGCTATCGCATCTAAATGGATGGCACGCTGATCTCCAGCACCTTTTCCATATAAGCCTGATCCCAGCCCGCGCGGTTGCGCTTGTTTCGGATGCCCACTTTCAGCCGATGGGATAGATCAATAACAGTTCCTGGGACTCGGCCAGCGTGTCCATGACCCGCGGCAGGATAAAACTCATGACCATCATGGCAATCACCGCCGCGAGGTCCTGCGCGATCAGAACAGCCTTGCCAAGCGCCAAGATCAGGAAGAAGCCAAACACAATCGTGAAGCCCAGCTGGCCCAGACCCGTGGTCAGCGCCACGGGGCCTATCTGCCGGATATGGCGCAAGTCGAGCTTAAGTCCCACCACAAACAGCAGCACGGTGATGCCGACTTGCGCCAGCAGGTTGATCTGTTCGGGCGCATCCGCCAGACCCAGAACCGCCGGACCTACCAGGATGCCCACTACGATGTAGGCCATCACTGTTCATGATGCCGCAGCCCTTCAGTCTGAGGCGCGGCGCCGCTGGCGGCGCCGGTTGCGGCGTTTTGACACGGTGCGCCAGCGCCATACCAGGGTGATCAATCCATAAGTCATCAGTCCCATCAGCGCCGCCGTGATGGACAGGCCCACCAACAGGGGCTTGCCCAGGGCGCGTATGCGATGCCACAGGCTGGCGTCCTGCGGCTCCGGCGTCTCGATGACCACTTCGGCTTCCAGCGGTTTGGTCTCCCCCGTGACCCAGACGCCCAGCCGGTAGGCGCCGTAATAAATAGGACCGAAGGTGACCGGATTGCTGACGAGCGTGCTTGCGACGGCTGCCGGGATGTTGGCGCGCAGCAGGATGGCGGCAGCCACTGAGAGCGGAATCTGCGCAATGGGAATGAGCAGGCCGAAAAACACGCCCAGCGCCACCCCCAGCGCCACCCCGCGGCGTGACCAGTGCCAGAGCTTGGGCTGGTGCAGCCAGGGGCCGAGCCAGGCCAGCCAGCGGTTGGCGCTGATCTGCTCGCGGGTCGGGCAGCGTGCGCGCAGTTTCTGAAGCAGGGTCATTCACATATTCCGTAGGTCCAGGTGGCGCAAAACGGCTTTTTCCACCTCCACGGCGAAAAACTTGAGCAAGCCCAGGCTGAGAATGACCAGCCAGGAGAAGCCATCAAGCGCTACGGTCTGAAATACCTGCTGCAGGGGCGGAGCATAGGTAAACAGCAACTGCAGGCCGATGAGAAGGCCGCTCATCCACAGTGCGACCGGGTTGCCGGTGAGTATGTCCCGCGTAAAAGCGGACGCGGTGAAGTGCCGCACATTGAACAGATAGACCAACTCACCCACCACCAGCATGTTGACAGCGGCGGTGCGCGCCATCTCCGGGCTGCTGCCACGCGACAGCTCCCATTCGAAAACGGCAAACGTCACAAGGATCATCAGCAAGCTCACGTAGGCAATGCGAAACGCCAGTGTCCGTGTAATCAAGGGCTCCGAAGGCGGGCGCGGCGGGCGCGCCATCACGCCGGGTTCGGCCGGCGCGAACGCCAGCGCCAGCGCCAGCGTGACTGCAGTGACCATGTTGATCCATAGTATCTGTCCCGCCGTCACGGGCAGCGTCAGCCCGCCAAAGACGGCCAGCAGGATCACGCCGGCCTCGCCGCCATTGGTGGGCAGTATGAAGAGCAGTGATTTCTTGATGTTGTCAAACACCACGCGGCCCTCGCGCACGGCGCGGGTGATGGTGGCGAAGTTATCGTCGGTCAGCACCAGATCAGCGGCCTCGCGGGCGGCGTCGGTTCCCTTGTGCCCCATGGCGACACCGATATTGGCCGCCTTGAGGGCCGGCGCGTCGTTAACGCCATCGCCCGTCATGGCGACCAGTTCGCCCTGTGCCTGCAGGGCGGCCACCAGACGCAGTTTGTGTTCCGGGCTGGCGCGGGCGAATACGTCGGTGTCCAGGGCGACGCGTTGCAGCGCCTGGTCATCGGCTGACTCCACCGCTTCGCCTGTGAGGGCGTGATCCGCGTTCAGGCCCAGTTCGCGGCCAATGGCTGCGGCTGTGATGGCGTGGTCACCCGTGATCATCTTCACGCGCACTCCGGCGCGCTGGCACTCGGCCACCGCAGCAATGGCTTCCTCGCGCGGCGGGTCGATCAGGCCCACCAGCCCCAGCAACGTGAATCGCCGCGTGATGTCGGCCATGGCCAGTGCGCTGGTGCCAGCGGGCAGCTCACAGCGGGCCAGCGCCAGCACACGCTGGCCGACGCGGGCGGCTTGCTCCATGCGCGCTTGCCAGGCGGCCTGATCAAGCGCCTGGCCGCTGGCATCGCGCTCGCACAGGTCGAGTACGCGCTCCGGCGCGCCCTTGAGAAAAGCGAATGCGTGGCCATCGTGGTCATGGTGCAGCGTCGCCATGAAGCGGTGTTCCGACTCGAACGGGATGGCATCCATGCGGGGCGTCGCGGCGGCGGAGTCTTGCGCATTGAGGCCGGCCTTGTGGGCCAGCGTCAGCAAGGACCCTTCGGTGGGGTCGCCCACCATATGCCAGCCGGTCCCCGCCTTGTGCCTGAGACATGCGTCATTGCACAGCGCCGCGCACTGTGCCAGTGCCTGCAGCCCGGCCTCCTGCGCGGCGTCGATGCCCACAGTGTCGCGGTGAAACCCGCCCTCCGGTGCGTAACCGGCGCCGCTGACGTCCAGGGTGTACCCCGGCAGCATGACCTGCACCGCCGTCATCTCGTTCTTGGTGAGCGTGCCGGTTTTGTCCGAGCAGATTACGGTGACCGAGCCCAGGGTTTCCACGGCCGGCAGTCGCCGGATGATGGCCTTGTTGCGCGCCATGTTGCGGGTGCCAATGGCCAGAACGATCGTCACGATGGCCGGCAATCCTTCGGGAATAGCGGCCACCGACAGGCCTACTACCGCCAGAAAGATATCGAGCATGGGCATGTCGCGCAGGAAATACCCATACAGAAAGGTGATCAGCCCGGCCCCCAGAATAAACAGCGTGATCTGACGCGCGAACTGGTTGAGCCGACGCGTCAGCGGCGTGTCCAGTGACGGCACTTCCCCGACCAGGGTGCTGATGCGTCCGATTTCGCTCAAGGGGCCCGTGCCGACCACCAGGCCCTGTGCCTGACCAAAGCTGACCACGGTCCCTGCAAAAGCCATGCAGGCGCGGTCGCCAATGGACGCTGCCTGCGCCACGGCGGCCGTGCTTTTTTCCACCGGCACCGACTCGCCTGTCAGGGCCGCTTCGTTGATACGCAAATTTTTGACCTGCAGCAGGCGCAGGTCGGCTGGCACCCGCACGCCCGACTCCAGCAGCACGATGTCACCGGGGACCAGAGCGGCTGCGTCGATTTCCTGCCGTTCACCATCACGCAATACGGTGGCCCGGCTGGCCAGCATGGCGCGCACCGCATCGAGTGCTTTTTCCGCCTTGCCTTCCTGAATGAACCCAATCAGGGCATTGATCAGCACCACACCAGCAATCACGCCGGCGTCCAGGTAGTCCTTCAGGCCAAAGGTGATGGCGCCGGCGGCCAGCAGCACGTAGATCAGCGGGTTGTGAAACTGCAGCGCCAGGCGTAGCCAGGGGCTACGGCGTTGAGAGGCTGGCAGGCTGTTGGGGCCAAAGTGCGCCAGACGGCGCACCACCTCCGGCTCGCTCAGACCCGCACGGGCATCAGCCGACAGGGCGTGCAAGGCCTCGGTGTCGGCCAGTGCATGCCAGAGTGGTGGGTTGTCGGAGGTAGGCGTTGGAAGGGAGGGCATCAAAAGTGGGCCGGCAAGAGTTAATGTTAGTGACGAATTTTTTTTCGTGGACTTGGTGGCATTGAGTTTGCGCAATGCGGCGATGGTTGATTTAACAATAGCGTCGGCCAGCAAGCCATAACGATGGTGGCAAGTCACCAGAATTCAATTCGAGCCTCACCCCAACTGGCACTTTGCGGTGCCATATTCACCGCTACGCCATCAGTCGATAATTTTGCCCATACAGGCGGAAAAAGCGCCCAGACTCGCAATCAATGAATTGAGGGTGCGTTTGGACAGTTAATTGAAAGAGCAGCGTCATGAATATTGAAGTCGGAATGGTCATGGCCGGGTTGGTGGTCCTTCTCGGGGGGCCTGGCGCTTATCGTCAAACCCCTGCGAATAAGGTGGGCTTGCCGACAATGGCCCGAGGTTGAAGGCATCATCACCGCGTCCGACGCTGTGTCCGCCAAGCGTTTCGCTCATGCGTCGGCGCATCCTGCGCGCCTTTGTCGGGCGGGGCCTGCGGAGAGCTGCGGCGCCAAAGACGTGCTGGCCTACCAGCACAGCGGCTTCCCAGTGAACGCGGGTGCTGGTTCGGGCAGGAGGGCGCATGAACGAGTTCGACGGGACGGCCGCAGCCGAATCCGCGCCGTCGCGCAGGTCTGCGTTGACGCACCGCAATCCCGCCGGGGCGCCCCCTTGTTAGCCTGCCTTCAATGCCGCGCCGTCAGCGGCCCACGAAGCACCCAACCATCCCAGGAGATGAACATGACCCCACCGACCCTGCCGACCCTGCCGACCCGGATCTTCATGGCCACCGACTTCAGCGGCCGCTGCGACCGGGCGCTAGCCCGGGCCGCGCTGCTTGCGAAGGCCTGGAACAGCGAGCTCGTCGTCGTGCACACCGTTCATCCGGGTGAGGTGGCGCTACGCGATCGGCTGTCCAGTGGTGCTCCCAGCTGGCGTCGGCCCGAATCGTGGGCGCTGACGCTGGAGCACGCGCTGCGCGCCGATCTGGAGGCCGAGGGCATCAACGCCACGGCCCGGGTCGTGATCGGCTCGCCCGCCGAAGCGGTGCAGCAGGCCGTGGACGACGACGGCGCCGGGCTGATCGTGCTGGGCATCGCCAAGGACGCACGCATGGAGCGCATCCAGCTCGGCAGCACGGTGGACGCGCTGGTGCGCCGCTCACGCGTACCGGTGCTGAACGTGCGCGGGCGCGCCCGCGCCGCCTACAGCCACGTGGTGGTGGCGACCGATTTCTCTGAGCCCTCGCTGCATGCGCTGCGGCTGGCGGCGCACTGGTTCGAAGGCGCCCGCCTGACGCTGTTCCATGCCTACATGCCGCACGGCTCGGGGCTGACCCCCGGCGCGGCAGCCGACGACGTCTGGCGCACCGCGGCAGTGCAGGAGTGCGACGCGCATCTGGCTGCCGCGGCGCTTCCGGCCCCGGTGGCGGCGGGCCTGCAGCGCCTCATCGAGCGCGGGCAGCCGGAACCCCTGCTGCCCGACTACGTGGCCAGCACCGGGGCCGACCTGGTGGTGCTGGGCTCGCAGGGCCGCAGCGGCCTGGCGCGGGCCCTGCTCGGCAGCACGGCCGAGAACCTGCTGCACACGCTAGACTGCGACACGCTGGTCGTGCGCCGTGACTGACCTGCGCCGCTGAGTGCCAGACCGCATCGCCGATGGCGTGCCGCCGGTGAAGCGGGTGTCGAGCCACTGCGCGCTGCCATAGGCCCCGCCGCGGCTCGGCTTCGTGCGGTAGTTCAAGAGCCCGCTGATCTGCATCCTCTTCGTCGTAGCTGGCGCTGGTGGGCGGGTTTCCGCTGCCTCTGGCGGCCGTGCAGATCCTGTGGATCAACATCGTCACCGAAGGCCTGCTGCGCCGCGTCGCGTCGCCGTGATGACGCCGCTGATCGCCGGGGTGAGTTTAGGAACGCGTAGTGCCCATTCATCGGGTGGCAGTTCGGGCATTGGCATTCAAAATTTGAAATACCTGTTGGAGCGAATGGAGAGGCCGGTGTGGTCAAAGAACTCAAGGTCAAGCTGGGCGACAAGGTCAGAGAAGGCTCTGTGGTGCTGACCGTGGAGGGTGCTGCTGGCGCCGCTGCAGCCGAAGTTTCAGCATCAAATACGGCTCCAGCCCCCGCAGTACCTGCGCAAGCAGCTCCTAAAACCGTAGCAAATGCACCTGCTGTTGCCGCAACTCCCGCGCCTGCGGGCGCCAGTTACGCCGGTACGGTGGACCTGGAATGCGATTTGCTGGTGCTGGGCGCCGACCCCGGTCGCGAGGCGGTGCTGAACGCGCTGGTACACCGCGATTACGCGGTGACCGCACCGGTGCAGATTCGGGTGTACGAAGACCGCTTGCGCACCTGGAACCCCGCAGTGTTGCCTGAAGGCTGGGGCCGTGGCGTGGAGCGTATTTTTGCAGCCTGCCGCGCAGCGGGCGTGCCCGAGCCGGTGCTGCGCTATGAGCCCAATGACATGTGGTTGGAGTTTGCGTTTGGTGACGCATATTTGAAGGTGCTGGGGGCGAGGCAGAAGCTGACCGACCAAGTCCCCCCCGGAGTCGAGGCCCAAGTCACCGAACAAGTCGGGCGATTGATTGCCGTGCTGAACGAACAGACGCTGAGCTTGCAAGAGCTGATGATGTCTTTGGGTTTGTCGCACCGGCCCAACTTTATTGCGCTGTATTTGCGGCCAGCACTGGATGCCAAGTACCTGCAAATGACAGTGCCCGACAAACCCAACAGCCGACTCCAAAAATACACATTGACTGCCTTAGGGAGGCAGTGGCTTAACCACCGGAACAAGGCATGAACAAGCTGAGCCAGCAACAAATCAAGCTGGACGAGCGCAATCATGTGGAGCTGCCTTTGCTGGACCAGTTCAAAGGTATGGGCTGGGAGGTACTGGATTTGCAGGCCCAGCAAACGCCGGGCGAGATACCACAGCAACTTGACTGAAGTGTTGATCCTGGGCAGCACGCACGCGGGCGACATGATCGGTGAGATTGCGCTGGCCATCGAGATGGGCGCGGATGCGGTGGACATCGGCAAGACGATTCACCCGCATCCAACCCTTGGGGAATCCATTGGTATGGCGGTGGAGATTGCGCACGGGTCTTGCACGGACGTGCCGCCGGTACGGAAGTAACCCCCCTATCCACGCTTCCTTGCAAAGCCCGAACCTTCAACGGTTCGGGCTTTCTTTTTGGTAGTCAAAGTGCATTATCCGGCTTGGGAATAAGTGCTTCGTGCCCGACAATTGCAGCAGATACGTTTTGGGAAGGAAATCAGTATGTTGCAACGCTTATATATCCACAACTTTAAAAGCTTTCAGAATTTCGAGTTGAAACCCGAGGGAAAGCACTCGTCTTTGCTGGTTGGCAAGAACGGCGTCGGAAAATCCTCCATCGCCAAGGCCTTGCTGGTGCTGCAGGGTATTGGGCGTGGCGTGAATCGGGTGGGGCAGTTGGTGAGTCCGAGACATTTTTTTATGGTGCAGACTGGCGTCCCCATGCGGTTTGAGCTGGAAGTGCTGTTGCAAGGCAGCTTGTACCGCTACAGCTTGGCATTGGAGCTGCCGGAAAAGTTCAAAGAGCTCCGGGTGTTGGATGAGCGCTTGGAACTGGATGGACAGCCCGTGTTCGTGCGTGAGCAGGCTCAGGTGTCCCTGCGCAAGACCGCTGAGACCATGGGGGATGCTCACTTTCTTGTGGACTGGCATCTCATTGCTTTGCCGCTGATTCAGGTGCAGTCGGAGAGCGATCCAGTTCAAATTTTCAAGACTTGGCTTGGGCAAATGGTGGTCATCGCGCCCCTCCCGCAGCTCATGACCGGTGAATCAACGGATGAGTCTTTATGGCCCTTGGCGAATGCCAGTAATGCGGTGGACTGGCTGGCGGGGCTGCTGGGGCAATACCCGGCGGCCTACACCGTGATAGATAGCTATTTGAAGGAGGTAATGCCTGATCTGCGGGACTTCAAGTACGAGAGCCTAGGCAAAGAGACGAAACGGCTCGTGATTCAGTTTCGGGGGG
>MESI01000030.1 GCA_001770935.1 Burkholderiales bacterium RIFCSPLOWO2_12_FULL_61_40
TGCCGTTTTTCAACACGAGGTACTTTTTGAGCCAGTCTTCATTGTCACCGGCCCACTCGGCCACATCCACCCAGGTGTCTGCGCCGCAAAGAACAGAACTCAGGGCCATGACAATCATTTCTTGCAGGTCGTGGCGTTGCGCTGGGCCGGTGCGGGGATCGGGCAGTATCGAGAAGGCTTGCATCATACGTATGTTCACTCGCAGCAAAAAATGCTTGAGTGGACATCATTTCTTCACCTCGCCTATCAATATTTTTCAAATGCAATTGCCCTGAGGAATTGAACTTATCCATTAGCACTCGATCACAGAGAGTGCTAATATTCAGCGCATGAACATAAGGAGTTCTGGTATGACACTGCAAATGGGAAACCCAAACACCGCTCTGGCCTTGGCCAATCCGTGGTCCATGGTGCCAGCGCTGGGTAATCTGGATGCCTACATCACGGCTGCCAATCGCCTGCCCATGCTCACGCTGGAAGAAGAGCAAGAGTTTGCGCGCAAACTGAAACTGCACAACGATGTGGACGCAGCCGGTAAGTTAGTGCTCTCTCACTTGCGTTTGGTGGTGTCGATTTCCCGCCAGTACCTGGGTTATGGCCTGCCCCACGGCGACCTGATCCAGGAAGGCAATGTGGGCCTGATGAAGGCCGTCAAACGCTTCGACCCCGACCAGGGCGTGCGCTTGGTGAGCTACGCCATGCACTGGATCAAGGCCGAGATCCATGAGTACATCCTGAAAAACTGGCGCATGGTCAAGGTGGCCACCACCAAGGCCCAGCGCAAGCTGTTTTTCAACCTGCGCTCCATGAAGCAGCGTTTCAAGTCGGACGATGCTGCGGCTGACGCAGGCACCCACCGCGACACCCTGAGCCCGGACCAAATCAACGCCATGGCGCGCGAACTCAAGGTCAAGCCCGAAGAGGTCATCGAGATGGAAACGCGCCTGTCCGGTGGCGATGTGTTGCTGGACCCGAGCCCTTCGGATGATGGCGACGACGCCTTTGGCCCCATCGCCTACCTGACCGACACCAACCACGAGCCCATGGCAGTGATTGAAGCGCACCAGCGCGACGTGCTGGCCACCGACGGCATTGCCGCCGCCTTGGATACCCTGGACGCGCGCAGCCGCCGCATCGTGGAAGAGCGCTGGCTCAAGGTGAACGACGACAACTCGGGCGGCATGACGCTGCACGACCTGGCCGCCGAATACGGCGTCAGCGCCGAGCGCATCCGCCAGATCGAAGTGGCCGCCATGAAGAAAATGAAGACGGCGCTGGCCGAATACGCCTAAACGCTTTTTGCTTTAAGAACTGGCAAACAATCACTTCCCTGAACCAACCGCACATTCCTTACCTGCGGCATTCTGAATGCGTCGCAAGCAGCGTCGCCGCCATTGCGTCAAAACTCTCGGAGGGTTCGGCGAATTCTTGCGCTTCATTGCCGTAACTGAGAGGAAGCAGGTTTGCGGCGTACTCGGCCCCGAGTCTCGTATCGGCGCTGGCCTGCCTCAATGCGCCGGACAGTCGGAAATGCTTTGATGGCATCCGTGACGACATCTGGATGGCTACGGCAGACCCAATGCACGTCGTAGCTCAGCACCAGCTTTCGGGCCGTCAGTTCAATCTGCAGGTTAAGACGCAGACTGGCAATGGGGTCGTACTGTCTGGCGCAGGACCGTTCGCGCTGCTCAAGTAGCGATTCCCGTTGAGTGCCTGCGCTTTGTCCTGGTCTAATGCCCATTGGCACGATTCGGCATATGCAATAAGTCCAGGTGAAGGCGCGTTTTTTGCAAACCTTAATACGAGTAATTCGCATTGAATATGCTAAACTGCCCTATCTTCAACTGTGAAAGTGTCCGCACCATGAAAAAACAAGTTCTTTGCGCTGTACTCGCAAGCCTCGCCCTCGCCGCCCCCTTGAGCCAGGCCGCAGAAACCCCCATCGGCAAGCACCAGATCGTCAGCGGCATGGAAATTGGTGCGGTGTACCTGCAGCCCGTCAAGATGGAGCCGGACGGCATGATGAAGAAGGTGGAGGAGTCCGACATTCACCTGGAAGCCGATATCCATGCCACCAAGAAAAACACCAACGGCTTTGCCGAAGGCGACTGGATGCCCAATCTGGCGATCAAATTTGAAATCATCAAGGTCGGCGGCACCTTCAAGGCAGAAGGCAACTTGATGCCCATGGTGGCCAGCGACGGCCCCCATTACGGCGACAACGTCAAGCTTGATGGCCCCGGCAAGTACAAGCTGAAGTTCACCGTGCAACCCCCACAATCCGACAGCGCGCACGGACATTTCGGCCGCCATGTGGACAAGGAAACCGGCGTGGCCCCCTGGTTCAAGGCGTTCGACCTGAACTACGACTTCACCTTTGCCGGAACGGGCAAAAAGGGCGGCTACTAAACTTCACAGGCACCGGGACTCACCATGCACAAACGACTCGCCTTGGCCGCACTGGCCTGCCTGCTGATGGCACCGCTGACTGGTGCGCTGGCGGCGCAAGACTTGCTGACATTCCGGCTGGAGTGCAACAACGGCGTGTTCAAACCGCAAAAGCTGCAAGTCCCGGCTGGCAAAAAGTTTAAGATCGAGATTTTCAACACCGGCACGGAAGCCATCGAGTTCGAAAGCTTGCAACTGCGCAAGGAAAAGGCGCTGAACCCGGGAGGCCACTCCTTTGTGGTGATTTTTCCGCTGGATGCGGGGGAGTACAAATTCTTCGATGACTTTCACATCCAGACCGGCCAGGGCAGCATTATTGCCAAGTAAACCATGCAAAATTTCAGCCAAATCCTGTTCGTGATGTGGCGGGAAACCGTCGAAGCCATGCTGGTCGTGGGGATTTTGCATGCCTGGCTGTCGCACAACCCGGACGGCAAGCCTGGTTTGAAATACCTGTGGCTGGGCGTCATTACAGGTTTGGGAGGCGCGTTCCTGCTGGGCCTGGGCATTGATGCCCTGAACTCCGTTTTATCCGATGAAGGCCAAGAGTACTTCCAGGCCGCGCTGATGCTGGTGGCCGCGGGCCTGATCGTGCAGATGGTGTTCTGGATGCGCAGCCATGGCCAGCGCTTGAAACGCGACCTGGAACAATCGCTGGACCACAGCACCCGGCAGCAAAACTGGTGGGGCGTATTCTCTCTGGCTGCTATTGCCATCACCCGTGAGGGCAGTGAGGCCGTGCTGTTTTTGAGCAGTCTGGCCACTGGCAGCAACGGTTTCGGCTCCAGCTCCTTCTGGCTGGCGCTGGGCCTGGGGGTGGCGCTCGCGTGGGGCACCTTTTACCTGTTGCAATTGGGCGGCAAACTGATTTCCTGGCGGGCCTTCTTCAAGGGGACCGAAATCATGTTGTTGCTGTTGGGCTGCGCCTTGCTCATCAACGGCGTGGAACGCCTGATCGGTATACAGACCCTGCCAGCCCTGCTGTCGCAGGTGTGGGACAGCTCCGCTTTGCTGGACGACGGAACCATCTTTGGCGGCGTGGTGTCATCCTTCACCGGTTACCGTGCCCGGCCTTCGCTGATGGTGCTGCTGGTGTTTTGTGCTTACTGGGGTGGTGTGCAGTGGATTTCGCGTCCAGCCCGCAAACAAGCAGCCCTCTGAACTCGGTTGCCGCCGCCCTCGGAGACTGGCTGCGCCAACACGGTCGCTGGATACGCGCGGGCCAGTGGGTGGTGGTGCTGTTCTATGGCACGCTGATCATTGTGCCAGCGGTGCTACCGCTGCCGGACGAAACCGCCCACGTTTTCACCCACCTGACGGTGTTTGCCCAATTTGTGTTCTGGGGCATCTGGTGGCCCTTCGTTCTGTTGAGCATGGTCTTGGTCGGGCGGGTCTGGTGCGGGGTGTTGTGCCCCGAAGGTTCGCTGTCGGAATGGGTCAGCAGCAAAGGGCGCAACCGTGCCATTCCGCGCTGGGTGCGCTGGGGCGGCTGGCCTTTTGTGGCCTTCGCCGGCACCACCGTCTACGGCCAGATGGTCAGCGTCTACCAATATCCCAAAGCGGTGTTGCTGGTGCTGGGTGGCTCTACCGTGGCTGCCATCGTGATTGGCTATTTGTATGGCCGCGAAAAGCGGGTATGGTGCAAATACCTGTGCCCCGTGAACGGGGTGTTTGGCCTTCTAAGCAAACTCTCGCCCCTGCATTACAAGGTGGATGCCACCGCCTGGCGGGCGTCCTATGCCCCCCACAGCGCCCACACCATCCGTATCCAGCCCATCAACTGCGCGCCGCTGGTGGCCATGCGCAAAATGGAAGGCACCAGCGACTGCCATATGTGTGGTCGCTGCAGCGGCCACCGCGATGCCATCGCCCTGACCGTGCGCTCGCCCAACACCGAGGTGGTGGCTTTGGGTGAACACCTGGCCAGCGGCTGGCAAACCCTGCTGATCCTGGTGGGTTTGCTGGGCATCGCCATCGGGGCCTTCCAGTGGACGGTGAACCCCCACTTTGGCGAAGCCAAGCAATGGCTGGCGGAGTGGCTGATTGACCGCGACATTCTGTGGCCCTTTGCCGAAAACGCCCCCTGGTGGCTGCTGACCAATTACCCCGAGCAGCGCGATGTGTTTTCCTGGCTGGACGGTGGTTTGCTGGTCGCCTACGTCATGGGCATGGGACTGGTCATGGGCATCGGCTTGGCGCTGCCCCTGGCCTGGACCACCCGAGTGCTCGGCCCCTGGCGCACACAGCGCTTCCACCACCTGAGCCAGGCCCTCATCCCGCTGGCGGGCTGCGGCATCTTTCTGGGCCTGTCGGCCCTGACGGTCAACCTGCTGAAAAACGAGGGGATTCCGGTCCATTGGGCCAACGACGTGCGCCTGCTGCTGCTCACCGCCGCCAACCTGTGGACGCTGGTTCTGGCCCACGGCATATGCCAGCGCTACGCACCGTCACAGTCCCGCCAGCTGCTCGCCCTGGCCGCCCTGCTCCCCGCCCTGGCACTGGTGGACTACACCTGGGCGCTGATGTTCTGGATCTGGTAGCAGCATGGCCCTTGGGCATAGGATTGGTGGTCATTTAGGCCTCCAGACCGCATGGAATATGCGTGAGCAGCTCCTATACTCATAGCAAATGCAGAGCCGCCTTGAACCTTCATCCACTCTGGCGCACATGCAGCACCCCGCTCCAATGCAGGCCCTGTTTGTCCATGGTATGGGACGCTCCCCGCTCTCTGGATGGCCACTGCTGCGGCAACTGCGCAAAGCCGGAATGCAGACCTGCACCTTCGGCTACGTGGTGACGGTGCAGAACTTCGCCCCCATCGTCGCCCGACTCACCGCCCGCCTGTCCACACTGGCCAGCCAGGGGGACTACATTCTGATTGGTCACTCGCTGGGCGGCGTCTTGCTGCGTGCCGCGTTGGCGGCCCTGTCCGAGGAGGTGCGCCCACCCACCCACGTCTTTCTGCTGGGCTCCCCCGTTCGCGCGTCCCGCCTGGCACACAAACTCCAAGGCAACCGCCTGTTTCGCGCCCTCACGGGGGACTGCGGCCAACTCCTGGCCAACGACCCACGCATGCAAGGCATCGGCCCGGTGACGGCGCCCGTCACCGGCATCGCCGGGGTGCTGGGCGCCTCCACCCAGATCGGCCCCTTCCGCGATGCGCCCCATGACGGCGTGGTGTCGGTCTCTGAGGTGTCGGCCGACTGGCTCACCGACAACGTGCACATTCCGGTCGCCCACACCTTTTTGCCTGCCAGCCAGCGGGTAGCCGCGGTCATTCTGGAACGCATGGCGAGAATCCAGCCGCAGAGCAGCAGCCCGCCCAGCCAAACCGGGAAATGATCCGTCGCCACGACCTAAGGGCTGCTGGCGTCTTCCTCCGGAAGTTTCGTGCTGCCCCGTATTTTGGGCGCCAGCAATTTGGCCAGGGGGTGTTTGAGGTAGGGCTTGTCCTGGGCGCTGGCGACCATTTCGGCGCGCGCAGCCAGGGCCAGTTCATGCGCTGCGTGGTCGCCGTGTTTGAGCACGGCGAAGGTCTTGCTCAGGTATTTTCCGCCCCCCATTTTGAGTTTGGCCTGCCAAAATCCCAGGGGTTGGGCTGCCGATTTCATGAAATGCACACCGGGCGTGCCACTGGTATTGCTGCTGCGCTTTTTCTGGCAAAACTCCAGCATGGTGAGCGCCGGAGTCGTGGCCAGGGCCTCGTCGCGCCACGCTATGGCTGCGGCCTTGGCGGAGTCCGAGCCACCGTGGCTGAGATCGAAAAAGCGCTTGGTATACATCTGCCCATTGCGCGAAAAACTCACCGACCAGTACCAGATACCGTTGCCGGTTTGCTGGTGGTAAATGGCATACATGGGTTCCATCGCTGTACTTTCCTCGCTCATTCAATGGTTCTCCGCGCCGCCACCCAGGCCTGAAACTCGGGGTCTTCAAAGCGGTAAGCGCCATGATCGACGCGGGCCATCAGTTGCAGCTTGGGGCCGGTGAGGCGGCGAATCGAGGTGCGGGGCGCGCTAGCGGTCACCTCGGGGGCGTTCAACAACTCCTGCAATTGCTTGAGCGCAGGGGCGCCGTACAGGTCCTGCACGCCACGGGCGGCCAGGAGCAGCACCGCGCGGTCGGCCCGGCCAAGCTCTTTCCAGGTCTTGGCGTAGCTGGTGCCGTCATGCACGCGCGACAGGGTGTACTGCAGCGCCTGTTCGGACCCCTGCTGCTGGTACATCAGGTAACGCTCGACGTACCAACGGAAAAATTCGGGCGTCTCCTTCAGTGCAGAAAATGCCCTGAGTGCCTCGTCCATGGCCAAGGGATGTTTGGCCACGGTGGCCATATGGGCGACCGTGGCTTCGACAAACTCGGCCCCCAGCAGGGGGAAGGGCTCCAGAGGCGCCCAGTTGTAAAACGGGGCCGAGGCCCGGGAAAACATCTCCCGCAAGGCCGCCTCGGACGAACCGGCAAACAGTACCTTAATGCCCGCCTTGCGCACATCCAGGCCGGCGCGTAGCGAATGGGCGATGGCCTTGTGCTCGGGCGCGGCCAGCACCTGCGCTTCGTCAATCACCAGCAACAAACGTTTCTTGGCCCGGTCCGCCACCTGCAGAGCCGCCTGGATGGCGGGCACCGCCGCTTTTTCTTTTTTGGACAAGTCCAGCTCGACCGAACCCTCCAGACCCAGGGGCAGTTTGCCGCTGCCTTTGAGATTGGAAATGGGGGTGTTCAGCTCTGCCCAGAATTTGCCCAGTCCCTTGGGCTCGCATGCCAAAAGAATGGCACTGGCCAGGGCCTGGCCGGGGTGCTCGGTGTCGTCCCATAGGTTGGTGTAGGCCGCCAGATAGCCCGATTGCAGGGCGGCTGGAAGCAGGTCGTGCTTCAAAAACTCGCTTTTGCCCATGCGCCTGCGCGCAAACAGGCCGCGCGCGGAGGTCAGGCCCAAGTCAAAACCTTGCAGGTAGGCCTGCGCCAGGTCCGGACGGGGAAAGTGCCAGGGGTCGGTCAATGCGCTCATTGGACATATTTTGACAGCCTTTCGTCAATTGACAATAGTCCGTCAAAAAATGTCAGCTTGCTCAGGCCACCTTGTCCTGAACCACGTCAGCACGCACCAGCCCCAGCCGATTCACCCCACTGACCAGCGCCTGGATGGAGGCGGTGACGATGTTGGTGTCCATGCCCACGCCAAAGCGCTCGGCCCCACCGCCTGCAGGGGTCAGCTCCAAAAAGGCACAAGCCTGGGCGTCACCGGCGTCGGTGCTGGCTTTGGTGGAGCGCTCTTCAAAACTGCGCACCTGCACCTTGACGCCAATCCCTTGCAGCGCATGCACCGCCGCGTCGATGGGGCCGTTGCCCTCGCCGCTGAGCAGCATGGGCTGGCCATTCACCTCCAGCGCCAGGCGGATGCCTTGCACATGGTGTTTGCCTTCCACACCGGCATGGTCAAACAGGTGGTGCTCCACGTAGCGGATGCTGGCTTGCGCGGGGCTGAGGTAGGTGGAGTCAAACAGGTTCCAGATGTCTTGCGCCGTCATCTCGCCGCCGTGGGTGTCGGTATGGGTTTGCACCTCGCCCGAAAACTCCACCTGCAGGCGCCGGGGCATAACCACGCCAAACTCAGCTTCCATCAAATAGGCCACGCCACCCTTGCCCGACTGGCTGTTGACGCGGATCACCGAGTCGTAGCTGCGGCCCACGTCCGCCGGGTCGATGGGCAGGTAGGGCACGTTCCACAGCGCACCGGGTTGTTGCACCGCAAAGCCTTTTTTGATGGCATCCTGGTGTGAGCCGCTGAAGGCCGTGAACACCAGGTCGCCCACATAGGGGTGGCGCGGGTGGATGGGCAACTGGTTGCAGTGTTCCACGGTGCGGGCCACGGCATTGATGTCGGAGAAATCGAGCCCCGGCGCCACACCCTGGGTGTAAAGGTTGAGCGCCAGCGTGACCACGTCCACATTGCCGGTGCGCTCGCCGTTGCCAAACAGGCAGCCTTCCACCCGGTCGGCGCCGGCCATCATGCCGAGTTCGGCGGCGGCCACCGCCGTGCCCCGGTCGTTGTGCGGGTGCAGGCTCAAAATGACGCTGTCGCGCCGCGCCAGGTTGCGGTGCATCCATTCGATCTGGTCGGCGTACACATTGGGCGTGGCCACTTCCACGGTGGCGGGCAAATTCAAAATAACCTTGTTGGTCGGCGTGACGCCCCACTCGGCGGTGACGGCATCGCACACGTCCCGCGCAAACTCCAGCTCGGTGGAGGTGAACACTTCGGGGCTGTACTGCAGCACCCATTCGGTGCCCGGCTGCTCGGCGGCCAGTTGTTTGATGAGGCGCACGGACGACACCGCCATCTCCAGCACCTCGGCCTGGCTCATGCCAAACACCACGTCGCGGAACACCGGCGCGGTGGCGTTGTACACATGCACGATGGCGCGGCGCGCGCCCACCAGCGACTCCATGGTGCGGCGAATCAGATGTTCACGCGACTGGGTGAGCACTTCGATGGTCACGTCCTCAGGAACATGGCCGCCTTCGATCAGGGTGCGCACAAAGTCAAAGTCGGTTTGCGAAGCGCTGGGGAAAGCCACTTCGATTTCCTTGAAACCCACGGCGCACAGGGTACGGAACATGCGCATCTTGCGGTCACCGTTCATGGGCTCGAACAGCGACTGGTTGCCGTCGCGCAGGTCGGTGCTCATCCAGATGGGCGGCGCGGTGAGGGTGCGCGTTGGCCATTGGCGGTCGGCCAGTTGTACTGGGGGGAAGGCGCGGTATTTGGTGGCAGGGTTGGACAACATGGGAAAAATTCCTAAAAAAAACAGGCACAGCACCAGTGCCCCTTATCCTAACCAGGGCGGCAAGGCATCGGATTGCGATGTACAAGCTTAAATTGATTAAAAATAGCAATAACAGCTAATTTATAAAGAATTTAAGCAATTATTGACCTTTCATTCATGCAACACCGCAATTTCATTAACATCCCAAGCTCCAAACCCCAAGCAATATCCCTTCTGCGCACGGCATTGCCTCCTTCCCGGCCGACACGGGCAGGTGGATGGTGAAATAATCGCGGGTATTGAAGTACTAGGAATATTGAAATGAGCGACACCCAACAACGCATAGCCGAACTGGTAAAAACCAATGACGTGGTTCTCTTCATGAAGGGCAACGCCAGCTTTCCCCAGTGCGGCTTTTCCGGCCGGGCCATCCAGATTTTGAAAGCCTGTGGCCTGGACGCCAAAGGCATCACCACCGTCAACGTGCTCGAAGACGACGCCATCCGCGCCGGCATCAAGGAATACAGCAGCTGGCCCACCATCCCCCAGCTCTACATCAAGGGCGAGTTCATCGGCGGATCGGACATCATGATGGAAATGTACGAAAGCGGCGAACTGCAAACGACGCTGGCGCCCAAGGCCTGATTTTCTCCAGCCTTCCAAAAGCCACCTTCGGGTGGTTTTTTTTGTTTGAACGGGACCGCAAGCCGTGAAGTGCACACACAACATGGGGTTTTTATTGCATTAACAATTCGGTCAACTTGTGCTTCAATGGGGCTGTGGTGATTGGTTCATAGTTATTGCACAGGAGGCCGTCATGGAATCTCGCAACTCTGTACCGCAGTCCTCTCCCTTCCACCTCCCCGTAGCGCACATGCGCCGGGTGTTCCAGCCGGACGAGGTCGAGCGCAAGCTGGCCAAGCTCCAGGACCACGAGCACGACAACCTGCGCGCCACCTACCAGCGCATGCTGGAGCGGGGCCCCCAACGCTTCTCCGTCAAACCTTCGGGCATACCCGACATGGCAGATCTGTACCAGCTGCTGCCCAATTTCACCGAGGTGCTGGACGACATCAAGCGCCATGTCGCGCTGGCCCAGGACAGCCGGGACGCCCTGGAAGTCACCCCCATGTTGCTGCTGGGCCCTCCGGGCATCGGCAAAACCCACTTCGCCAGAAAACTCGCCGACCTGCTGGGCACCGGCATGAGCCTGGTGCCCATGGGTTCGATGACGGCGGGCTGGCTGCTGTCGGGCTCCTCCTCGCAATGGAAAGGCGCCAAACCCGGCAAAGTGTTTGAGTCGCTGGTGGACGGCGAATACGCCAACCCGGTGATCGTGGTGGACGAAATTGACAAGGCCAGCGCCGACGCGCAGTACGACCCGATGGGCGCGCTGTACAGCCTGCTGGAGCACGACACCGCCCAAAGTTTCACCGACGAGTTTGCCGAGGTGGCCATTGACGCCAGCCAGGTGATCTGGGTCACCACCGCCAACGACGAGCGCGCCATTCCCGCGCCCATTCTGAACCGCATGAACGTGTTCACCGTGGCGGCACCATCCCTGGAAGCCGCCCGCCAGATTGCCCGCAACCTGTACCAAAGCATCCGCAGCGAACACGGCTGGGGCGAACGCTTTGCGCCCGAGCCCCGCGACGATCTGCTGGACCAGCTCAGCCAGCTGGCCCCGCGCGACATGCGCCGCGCGCTGATGACCGGGTTTGGCAACGCGCGGCTGGGTTCACGCCATGAAATTACAGCTGCGGACCTGCCCAAGGCGGCGGGGAAGAAGGGGACTATGGGGTTTTTGCAGTAGGGCGTGCCCAAGGCTTGAGGCCGTCTGTTTTTCGGTCAGAAATTTATGAAGAATCGGCCTTAAGCCCTTGCAGGATTTGCGTAAGCAGCTACGAATAACGTAGCAAATGCATTAGTGAAGGGACATCAAATGCAGCATTTTTTGCCGCGTATGCATGCGGCCATCGCCCTGTTTTCATGACCTTGCAATCAACCCCGCTCTGCAAGTAGCCGAGACAAATCTACTTTCAAGCTGTCAAGATCACCGATGGCCGTGAGTAGACGATTTCATCGTCCACGGAGTCATACCCGTGAATGATGCGATTACGCAGGTCAATGGCCAGTTTCAAATTGGCCACCGATTTGACCCAAGTGGGCTCCAGCTTCGCCAACCGCGAACAAGCCTCCCCAAGAATCTCCAGTTGCCGCTCCACGGCCGAACGACGCATCTTGTCAGCAACATATTCGACCAATGAGACGCCCTTGACAAAGTCACCGACCGAATCGATGGCGCCCAAGGCATCAACCAGCAACTTAGGGGTTTTGTCGGTCATAAATGACGGTGCGGCTGCTGTTCACAGCCTGCAAAAAATACGGGTTGCGGATGTAGCGCGGATTCACCAGATCCACATGGCGGCCCAACAATAGTTCAAGGGCATCGGCCAACTCGGTCCAGCGCTTTGCGCGCGAACCCGGGATTTGCGTGTCCAATTCCACCAGAAAATCAAAGTCGCTGGAGTCGGAATTGAATTCCGCACCGGTCGCCGAGCCAAACAGTTCCAGATGGGCAACGCCATGCCTTTCGCATAGCGCGGCAATCTTGGGCAACTGAGAGGCCAGTGAAATGTGCATTGGGGAATTATCAAACAAATCCTATCGGGTGGGGCGAGGGCATTGCATCTGGGCCCCACGCGACATGCGCCACGCACTGATGACCGGCTTCGACAATGCCCGGCTGGATTCACGCGGTGAAATCACAGAGGCGGGCCTGCCCAAGGCGGCCGAAAAGAAGGGGGCGATGGTTTTTTTGCAGTAGCGCGGGGGCGGGCTTATGCAAGGGAGCCAGTCCGCTGCGGGGATGATCGGTCGAACGACGGAAGGCTGACGATTTTTCCGTGAAAATTTATAAAAAATCAGGCTGTAGCCCTTGTAGGATATGCGTAAGCAGCTATGAATACCGTAGCAATTGCATGGCTCAAAGGAAATCCGTCCGTTACTGGCGGCACCCAATTTCCAGCGCCCACAGGCAGGTTGAGTTAAGGTTTATACGACGCCCACCCTCGTCAGTGGGCAAAGCGATGTTCATCGCCTGCACGGGCGGGCATCCTATAAACCTTAACTGTTGCTGTCCTTCACCGGCCACCCTCCAAACAGCGGCAGAGGCCGTATTACACCCATTCGCAGGGCAGGTGGCGGCCCGAGTTCAACGAAAGGTCGAGGGTGACACATACGCCGCTCATCGAGAGGACCGCGCGAACCTCTGCGATCCGATGGATCGAACATTGGCGCTACCGACCAGGGTTTGGTCATCATGGTGCGCGACCATCAGCGGCCAAATTACCCTGTTTTCATATGCCCCGCCTACGCGAATACTCTCGGAGCCGCAGGTAACGAGCATCTTGCGCAAGAATTGGAGCGGCCTGCACGATCTCGTCTAGGCATAGACCCAACTCCCGAGGCGCCCACTGTTGGTCGGCAATCACCGCATTTAGCAGCAGCAAGGAGTCCAGGGGGAACCGTCTGCACAAACTCGATTCGTGCAACAGGTGTACGACGTAGTCCGGGTGTTCGATCGGTTGCAGCCAGTCCTGCACCGCAGTCAATGCCGCCGGAAACTCGCCTCGGGCAGCAATGACCAACCGGGTCAAGGACTCGGCGATCCGCGGAGTAGCCAAGTCGCGGGACTTTGGCCAAATCTGTTTCCAGAAAGGCTGAGCACGATTTCTCCAATAGTCCTCACGCTGGTCGGCTGCACCTTCAAGCGCCTGGGAGAGCGCCTGCGCGGACTCCTCCAATCCTTCTTGTGGAAGCGCATCAATAGCAGATCGGAACTCATCTACGGTGTATCCCTCGGTCGGGCCCAATGCCGCGTAGGTCAGGAACGCGGAGAATTGCTGGCGATGCTCGCCAAGGTCAGCATAGTGGTTTGCGCTTTCCAGGAACTGAGGCTTGAAGGCAATGAGCAAGGGCTGATACAAGCGGGGGGACCACAGGAAGCCTTCCCACGCAGATTTTGCTTCGGCCGAATTGCTCCAACTAAAAAGTGGTAAAAGGTATTGCTCAGTCCACGGGCGATCCACGCGGAAAAATGCGATCAGCCGCGAACCCAGCAGTACCCGGCCGTGGCGGAATCGGTCCACCTGCACGTCGCACAGTGTGGTGAACATGGGCTTGATGTCAGCTGGAAGCAGATCGTTGTCGTTCGGGTTCTGTTTGAACCACAGGTTGATTAGGGCCTGCCCAACATGCCCGACAGGGTGGTTAATGGCTTCCGTGACAGGTTGGTCAATTGGTTCGCCGTTGCGCGTCATTCCAGTACCCGCATCAATCGGCAGCGCCAGCACGCGGCGACAGAGGTCCAGCAGTATGTTCTCGTGGCGGTTGATCGATTTGGATACTGCTTCCATCCACCACGTAACACCGTGGGCAATCTCCTGAAGTACGGCATCGGGCATGGTCTGCACCAGCGGTGCGGCGTATCGCCAGGAGCGTAACAACATGCCTTCTTCGGCCCAAGCCTGCAGTGCCTCGCGCCATCGACCAGCGGGCCACATGCCATCTCGTGCCAGATCGCATAGCGCCGTCAGACTGTGGAAAAAGCGCGTGCGGCAAACGTCACGCCACGTATCTTCGTAGAAAGGCCGCTGTTCGGGCGTCGGCTTTGTGAGCCATTGCACCAGCTCCTGCCGCTTACGGGGAGCAATGTCGACGTCCCGGCTGTCCTCGTAGTCCGGATCGCCAGTACCACTCATCCAGTGTGAGAACTCGTCACGCTCATTAGTCGCCAACTGCCATTGCGGGTAGGCATTGGATATTTCCGCAAAGCGTGTCGCTGCGGGCGCTCCCAGTGCGAGGCCCGATGTGGTCAGCTTGGCCAGATGCAGCCAGACGGAGCGGGCCACCAAGTCTTGCCACCGATCTGCTTCCAGATCATCCCGGTACATCTCGCGTGGCGGACCCGCCAAGATGGCTGCTTCCAGTTGTTCCTGAGCGGCTCCTGCCAAACGCCGCCCCTGCAGAACGAACAACCTGAACACCTCCCGCCCCGTATCTGTGGACCACAGCCACCACGCGCCTTCGGTCAGCAGCCAATCCACCCACTGCTCGGGCGGGATGCAACCTTCCTGACTGGCGGCAAACAGGACCAGGCGTTTGAAGGCGGGATAAGGCATTTCAAACCAGCTCTGCGCGATTCGTGTCGCGCGCGCACTGTCGATGGCGCGAACCGCCAGCCACGCATCGCGCAGCAATTCGATCAGGCTTACCCAATCACGGAATCCTCGGTTCTGCCAGTGGGGCGTAATGGAGGGCAGATCCCAGTGTGATCGGTCGCTGCGATCGTCAGCCTTGCCCAGCTCGCGCAACAGGTCAAGCGCATCACGCAATAGCTGTTGGAAATCTTCCAAAAGGAGCGGCAGGGCCGATGTCCAGTGCTCGTCAGCCAAGTCGCGCAGAGCGGAATGCACGTGATCAGCGGCCAGCACGAGTTCCCAGTCCACCAATTGCTTGATCCGCGTGGGTTCGTCAGCGCTGTTCGAGTCGTCGCCCCCCCAGCGAAACGGCTTCTTCAACACCACCTTGGGTGCGAGCAAATCGCGCAATTCCAGACGTAGCGTGGTAGTCAAACCTTCCCGCCTAAGACGTCCTTTCCAGCGATACAGATCGGGATCGTGCCACGGTGATTTCACCCGGTCACTGAGCAGTAGGCGCCACAAGGTGCGCATCAGGGGGCCAGGAATGGCCTTGGGGGCGTGCAAGCGGATTTCATCCAGCTCGGAGGTTTTGCCATCACGCTCCAGTGAAGCAAAGCGATCCAGTTCGTGCTCGATCAGCCACGGCCAACGGTCGTGCAACTGTCCACCACGTTCCGCAATCCAGATGACCAGCCTCGGGTCATCCAGGTGGCGCACCAGCCAGCGGGCCAGATGGAACATCACGTCATCCCACTGGCTGCCGGTGGCACCTCCGGAGGCCAGCAGCATCGGCGGTGCGCGGTCATAGGGCGCAGGCCGTCGAACCAAGCTAAAGCGCAGCTTGGTGTCCACTTCGTCTTGGGGCGGCACGCCAAGTCGGGCCAGATCGCCGTGCCCGAAACGCTCGTGCGCGAAGGGCTCCAGCAGCCAGTCCAGTGAAGGGGCAGGATTGAAGTCGGCGAAACGTTTCGCCGGTAAGCCCGATTGATCCGACAAAGCCCATAGCATCCGCCCGACGAAATCGTCCTGCCGCGTGCTGTCCTGCGGCCGTGCCAAGGCGTGCTTGACAATGATGGCTTCTTTGCCTTGCACGCCGTCACGGTAGGTGCCTGCCCAAGCGTGCAAAGTCTGGTGCAGCGCTGAATGGTCGTAGCTGCCAGCGGGTACGTTGTAGAGAATAGGCGTGACGCCTTTTGCTTCCCACTCGATGGTCTTCCGGTGCTCTTGTCCCGATTCGCAATCACCCAATGCCCAGGCCTGCGGCGTGACTTCGCCCTGCATCCGGTCTGCGGCCAGTGCGTCCATCATGTAGCGCAGCACCGGGTCGTTGATGCTGTAACCCACGAAGCAGACCACGTAGTTACGGAACAGCTCGCTCACGAAACGGGCGGCCCAGCGCTCCGTCAAATAGGCCAAGCCGAAATCGCCACTGGTGACCACCAGACGGTTCAGGGCCGTGTCGTCAGCCCTTTCTGGCAGTAAGCCGTGCAGGTAGACCAGCCCGTTCCATCGGCTGTTTTTGGGGATGGGCAGCATCGGGGCAGCGTAGGCCTGGAACGTTTGGCCCGTACGTTTGGCCGCCGCGTGAAAGATGCGGTCGAAGTTGGTGGTGACCAGGCGCAGTGTGCCCTCGCGGCTACGCGCCAAGCGCAACAGTGCCGCCTGCGTATCGGTGGCGCCCTTGCGGCGCAATTTGGGTTTGAGCGCCTGTGCCAGTGCGCGACGGACAGCCAGACGTTGCCCAGGCAGGCGCCGTTCGAGCAGATCAAGTGTGGCGTCGAACTGCCAGCGCTTGAAGGCCTCTTGCTCAATGTCCGAACGTACCGTCCCGTTCAGCCCGTAGATTTGCTCCACCAGCCCCTGGAAGCCCGGCAGGTCTGCGGGATAGGAAATGCCCGCCCCACAGAAAAACACCACGCGGCCTTCCTCGTGCGCCTGCAAGAGCGCATCGGGGATATCGGGGCCATTGGTTACGAACTGCATTTTCTCCCCGTCTTTGATTGATCTAAGAGTATCAACTGCCATTTTGCCGCATGCTCAATCGACAACAACTGCTTGGGATCCATACCGCCAGCTAATCGTCCGTGAAGGCTGCTGTTGACCCCTATGTGCCTTAATCCAGATACGTCCTGAGCGGTTGCCCCCAGCCTTTTGCTGACGGCATGCAATTGAAGACGGGCTCAAATGAATCGAAATCCGATCCGGCATAAAGCTGTCTTACGCATTGGTCCGCTTTGGCCCAAACCAGACAACCATCTGAATTCAGCGAGCACCGCTTACGCCGCCAACCGGCAGCCAAGTTAGCATCAGCCAAAAATCCCAGCCCCCCTCAAGACCCCCGATAAGTCGAATAACTCCAAGGGCTCACCAGCAACGGCACGTGGTAGTGCTCATCCTCGTGCGCCACGCCAAAATCCAAACTCACCAGATTCAAAAAGTTAGGCTCGGGCAACGCAACTGCTGCGGCCTTGAAGTAGCTCGCCACGTCAAACACCAGCCGGTAGGTGCCCTTTTTGAGGCTGGTGTGGTCGTACAGCAGCCCGTCCGGGTTGCGGCCGTCCTGGTTCAAGACAAAGCTTTTCACCAGCGTGGCCACCTGCCCCTGCGTGGTGTACAGCTCCACATGCATGCCGGCGGCGGGGGTGCCGTGCATGGTGTCCAGAACGTGTGTGCTCAAGCCCATATCGAATTCCTTGTTGGTGGATTTTACAAAGTGTATACACTTTTGTGGATTGCCGCTATCATCCCGCAATGGACTCCACCACCACCGGTTTCATCGTCGACGCACTGACCCGCGCCATCGTCGAGCACCGCCTGCAGCCGGGCGCCAAATTGTCGGAGCAAAAGCTGGCCGACCAGTTTGGGGTTTCGCGCACCCTCGTGCGCCAGGCGCTGTTCACGCTCTCTCAAAACCGGCTGATTCAGATGGAACCCGCGCGGGGCGCCTTTGTGGCCGCGCCTTCGGTGGCCGAGGCGCAGCAGGTGTTTGCGGTGCGCCGCATGCTGGAGGCGGGCATGACACGCGCCTTCATCCAGCAGGCCACTGCCGCCGATATTGCGGCACTGTACGAACACATTGAACAGGAAAAAGTAGCCGTGCGGCGCGGCGATATTCCGGGGCGCACCTCTTTGCTGGGCGATTTCCATGTGTGCATGGCGCAGCGCATGGGCAACCAGGTGCTGGCGCTGATGCTGACCGATCTGATTTCGCGCTGCGCCCTCATCACGCTGATGTACCAAAGCACCACCTCGGCCGAACACTCGCACGAGGAACACAGCGCCATCGTGCAAGCCCTGCAGGCCAAGGATGAAACCTTGGCCCTGGCCCTGATGGACGAACATTTGCGCCATGTGGAAGAAGCCCTGACCTTCACGGAGCGCCCCCTTTCCCGGGCATGACACGCATGAAAAACTACGATTCCACCCACAGCTACCCGCGCGATCTGGTGGGTTATGGCCGCACGCCACCGCACGCCCAATGGCCGGGCCAGGCCCGCGTGGCAGTGCAGTTTGTGCTGAACTACGAGGAAGGCGGCGAGAACAGCGTGTTGCACGGCGACGCGGGTTCGGAGCAGTTTTTGTCCGAAATGTTCAACCCCGCCAGCTACCCGGACCGCCACATCAGTATGGAAGGTATTTACGAATACGGTTCGCGCGCTGGCGTGTGGCGCATCCTGCGCGAGTTTGAACAACGCGGCCTGCCGCTCACCGTGTTTGGCGTGGGTATGGCGCTGCAACGCCACCCGGAGCTGACTGCGGCGTTCAAGGCACTGGGCCACGAAATTGCCTGCCACGGCTGGCGCTGGATTCACTACCAAAACATGGACGAGGTGCAGGAGCGCGAACATATGCGCCTGGGCATGCAGGCCATCGAGCAACTCACGGGCGAGCGCCCCCTGGGCTGGTACACCGGGCGCGACAGCCCGCGCACCCGCCGTCTGGTGGCCGACTACGGCGGCTTTGAATACGACAGCGATTACTACGGCGACGACCTGCCCTTCTGGATGCAGGTGCAAAAGACCGACGGCAGCGTGGTGCCCCAGCTCATCGTGCCCTACACGCTGGACTGCAACGACATGCGTTTTGCCTTGCCCCAGGGCTACTCCCACGCCGACCCGTTCTTCCAGTACCTCAAAGACACGTTCGACGTGCTCTACGCCGAGGGTGACCCGCAGGGGCTGAACCAGCCCGCCATGATGAGCATCGGCATGCACTGCCGCTTGCTGGGCCGCCCCGGGCGCATCACCGCGCTGCAACGTTTTTTGGACCACATTGCCCAGCACGACAAGGTGTGGGTGGCGCGGCGCATTGACATTGCGCGGCACTGGAAAACCACCCACCCCTACCAGGCTTGACCCCCTACCCACCGCACCGGCACACCATGGCATTGACCCCCCCCTTGACCTTGCAGCAGCTCAACCAGGCGTCCGTGGATGACGCCGCCGCCATGCTGGACGGCCTGTACGAACACTCGCCCTGGATTGCGCAAGCCGCATTGGTACAGCGGCCCTTTCAGTCCCTGGCCCAACTCAAATACGCGATGGCACAGGTGCTGGCCCACGCGCCTCTGGAGGCCCAACTGGCCCTCATCCGCGCCCACCCGGAACTGGCCGGCAAAGCCATGGTGGACAAGAGCCTGACGCCTGAGTCCAGCAACGAACAAAGCAAGGCGGGGCTGACCGAATGCACGCCACAAGAGTTCGAGACAATCCAGCAGCTCAACCACGACTACAACGCCAAGTTCGGCTTTCCCTTCATTCTGGCGGTGCGGGGGCCGCGTGGGGTGGGACTGCCCAAGCGCGAGATCATCGCCACCTTTGCGCGCCGCCTGCAGGGCCACCCGGACTTTGAGCGCGAGGAGTGCCTGCGCAACATCCACCGCATTGCCGAAATCCGCCTGAACGACAAGTTTGGTTTCACCCCCGAACTGGGCAATCGGGTGTGGGACTGGCAGGAAACCCTGGCCCAGTACAGCGACCCCGGTTATGCCGAACAGGGCCAGCTCACCGTCACCTACCTGACCGACGCACACCGCGCCTGCGCGCAGCGCATCAGCATGGACATGCGCCACGCGGGCTGCGACAGCGTGTACATCGACGCCGTGGGCAATGTCGTCGGTCGCTATGAAAAAGATAGCTTCTTGCGCACTATTGACGGGGGCCAGAGCCCTAAAAGGCTTCAAACTTTACTCACCGGCAGCCACTATGACACGGTGCGCAACGGCGGCAAGTACGACGGGCGCTTGGGGGTTTATGTGCCGCTGGCCTGCGTGCAAGAACTGCACAAGGCGGGCAAACGCCTGCCCTTCGACCTGGAAATCGTCGCCTTTGCCGAAGAAGAAGGCCAGCGTTTCAAAGCCACCTTTCTGGGCTCGGGCGCGCTCACCGGCGACTTTGACCCCGCCTGGCTGGACCAGCTGGACGCGGACGGCATCAGCATGCGCAGTGCCATGCAGCACGCGGGCCTGTGCGTGAACGACATTGCCGGCCTGAAGCGCAAGCCCGACGACTACCAGGGCTTTGTGGAGGTGCACATCGAACAAGGCCCGGTGCTCAACGCATTGGATATTCCGCTGGGCATCGTCACCTCCATCAATGCCAGTGTGCGTTACCAGGGCGAGGTGACGGGCATGGCCAGCCACGCCGGCACCACGCCCATGGTCAGCCGCCGCGACGCCGCCGCCGCCGTGGCCGAGTTGGTGCTGTTGGTGGAGCAACGCGCCGCCCAGGACGGCGACTCGGTCGGCACCGTGGGCCTGCTGCAGGTTCCCAACGGCTCCATCAACGTGGTACCCGGACGCTGCCAGTTCTCGCTGGACCTGCGCGCGCCGTCCAACACCCAGCGGGATGCGCTGGCCCAAGACGTGGTGCAGGCCGCCCAAGAGATTTGCCAGCGCCGCGGCGTGCACCTGAGCCTGACCGAAACGATGCGCGCCAGCGCCGCACCCAGCGCCCCCGCCTGGCAGGCCCGCTGGGAAGATGCTGTGACTGCTCTGGGCGTGCCCGTGTACCGCATGCCCAGCGGCGCGGGCCACGACGCCATGAAGCTGCATGAAATCATGCCCCAGGCCATGTTGTTTGTGCGCGGGCAAAACTCCGGCATCAGCCACAACCCGCTCGAATCCACCACGGCCGACGATATGCAGCTTGCCGTGGAGGCCTTTGCCCGGCTGCTGCAGCAACTGGCGCAAGACCAGACCGCCTGAGCCTCCCGCCCCCAACACGTCATTTTTTGTGAGAACAACACCCATGAACACCTACGAACAACTCGACGCCTGGATTGACGCGCACTTTGACGAACAAGTGCAGTTTCTGCAGGAACTGATCCGAGTGCCCACCGACACGCCGCCAGGCAACAACGCCCCGCACGCCGAGCGCACGGCAGACCTCTTGCACGCCATGGGCCTGGAAGCCGAAAAACACGCCGTGCCCGAAGCCGAGGTGCATGCCGCCGGGCTGCAAAGCATCACCAATCTGGTGGTGCGCCGCCACTATGGCGCGGGCAAAACCGTGCTGCTCAACGCCCATGGCGACGTGGTGCCCCCCGGCGAAGGCTGGACCCACAACCCCTACGGTGGCGACATTGAAGACGGCAAGATTTACGGGCGTGCGGCCGCCGTGAGCAAGTGCGACTTTTCCACCTACGCCTTCGCCGTGCGGGCGCTGGAGGCCGTCGCCAAGCCCACGCACGGCAGCGTAGAGTTGCTGTTCACCTACGACGAAGAGTTTGGTGGCGAAGTGGGGCCTGCGTGGTTGCTCAAACACCAAATCGTCCACCCCGACCTGATGATTGCGGCGGGTTTTAGCTACCAGGTGATCACCGCGCACAACGGCTGCCTGCAATTGGAAGTCACGGTGCGTGGCAGACAAGCGCACGCCGCCATTCCCGAATCCGGCGTGGACGCTTTGCAGGGTGCCACCCAGATATTGACCGCGCTGTACGCCCAAAACGTGCTGTACAAGCAAGTCACTTCCGGCGTGAAAGGCATCACCCACCCCTACCTCAACGTCGGCATGATCGAAGGCGGCACCAACACCAACGTGGTCCCCGGGCGTGTGGGCTTCAAGCTGGACCGCCGCATGATCCCCGAAGAAAATCCGGCGGCGGTGGAAGCCACGCTGCGCAGCGTCATTGCCGACACGGCGGCCCAACTCCCCGGCATCACGGTGGAGGTGAAGCGCATCCTGCTGTGCAATGCCCTGCAACCGCTGGAAGGCAACCAGCCCCTGGTGGACGCCATCCAAAAACACGGCAAGACCGTGTTTGGCGAAGAGATACCGGCCCTGGGCACCCCCTTGTACACCGATGTGCGCCTGTTTTGTGAAGCGGGCATCCCCGGTGTGGTGTACGGCGCAGGCCCGCGCACCGTGCTGGAGTCGCACGCCAAACGCTCCGATGAACGGCTCGACCTGGAAGACCTGCGCCGCGCCACCAAAGTCATCGCCCGCACCCTGGTGGACCTGCTGCATTAGCCTCACTAATGACTCATAAGGTCATAACCAAAATGCATACTTTTGGCATTCAAAATACGGGGCCATACGGTAGCCTCATGGGTCCCTGAAACCCGGAAAGACCCGAATGAGCAAAGAACTCTCCCCCGCAGAACACGCCCTGCGTGAAGCCGCCCGCGATTACCACCGCACGCCCACCCGCGGGAAGATTTCTGTCACCCCCACCAAACCGCTGTTCAACCAGCGCGACCTGTCCCTGGCCTACTCTCCCGGCGTCGCCTACCCCTGCCTGGACATTGAGGCCGACCCCTCCCTGGCGGCCGAATACACCTCGCGCGGCAACCTGGTGGGTGTCATCACCAACGGCACCGCCGTGCTGGGCCTGGGCAACATCGGCCCGCTGGCCAGCAAGCCGGTCATGGAAGGCAAGGGCTGCCTGTTCAAAAAATTCGCCGGCATCGACGTGTTCGACATCGAACTGGCCGAAAACGACCCCGACAAGCTGGTGGACATGATTGCCGCCATGGAGCCCACGCTGGGCGGCGTCAACCTGGAAGACATCAAGGCGCCTGAGTGCTTCTACATCGAGCAAAAGCTGCGCGAACGCATGAACATCCCGGTGTTCCATGACGACCAGCACGGCACCGCCATCATCTCCAGTGCCGCCCTGCTCAACGGGCTGGAATTGGTGGGCAAACGCATCGACGAGGTGCGCGTGGCCGTTTCTGGTGCAGGTGCGGCGGCCTTGGCCTGCCTGGACGTGATGGTGGGCCTGGGCGTGCGCCGGGAAAATATCTATGTGTGCGACTCCAAAGGCGTGATCCACCACGGCCGCAGCGGTGGTTTTGACGAGTCCAAGGCCCGTTTTGCGCAGACCACCGAACTGCGCACCCTGGCCGATGTGGTCAACGGCGCCGATGTGTTTTTGGGCTGCTCCGCCGCCGGTGTGTTGACGCAGGATATGGTCGTCACCATGGCCGCCAAGCCCATCATCCTGGCGCTGGCCAACCCCGAGCCTGAAATCCGCCCCGAGTTGGCCAAGGCCGTGCGCCCGGACTGCATCATCGCCACCGGCCGCTCGGACTACCCCAACCAGGTCAACAACGTCCTGTGCTTCCCCTACATCTTCAGGGGCGCACTGGACTGCGGCGCCACCAAGATCACCGAGGCCATGAAACTGGCCTGCGTGCGGCAAATTGCCGACCTGGCCAAGGCCGACATCAGCGAAGAAGTGGCCACCGCCTACGCCGGCAAGGAACTGGTATTTGGCCCGGACTACCTGATTCCCACACCGTTTGATTCGCGCCTGATTTTGCGCATCGCCCCGGCCGTGGCCAAAGCGGCCGAAGAGTCCGGTGTGGCGGTGCGCCCCATCCAGGACATGGAGGCCTACCGCCAGCAGCTGTCCCGTTTTGTCTACCAGACCGGCATGTTCATGCGCCCGGTGTTCACCGCCGCCAAGGCCGTGGCCATGGGCGCCAAGCGCGTGGCCTATGCCGAAGGCGAAGATGAACGCGTGCTGCGTGCCGCCCAGTTCGCTGTGGACGAAAACCTGGCCCAACCGATTCTGATTGGCCGCCCGGCCGTGATCGCCGCCCGAATCGAGAAAGCCGGGCTGCGCATCCGTTTGGGGCAGGATGTGGAGTGCGTGAACCCCGAAGACGACGCGCGTTTCCGCCAATACTGGGAAACCTACCACCGCCTGATGGGCCGCAACGGCATTTCCATTGATGCCGCCAAGGCCGCCGTGCGCCGCTCCAACACCACCATTGCCACCCTGATGGTCAAGCTGGGCGATGCCGACGCCATGCTGTGCGGCCTGGTGGGGCGCTTTGATGTGCACCTGGACCACATTCGCGACGTCATTGGTGTGCGCCCCGGTGCCTCCGGCCTGGCCACGCTCAACGCCCTCATGCTGGACAAGCGCACCCTGTTCATTGCCGACACCTTTGTCAATGAAGACCCCGATGCGGAACAACTCGCCAGCATCGCGCTCATGGCCGCCGATGAAGTGCGCCGCTTTGGCATGCCGCCCAAGGTGGCGTTTTTGTCGCATTCCATGTACGGCACCTCCAAACGCAAGTCCGCCATCAAGATGCGCGAAGCCCACGCCCTGTTCTGCAAAATGGCCCCCGATGTGGAGTGTGATGGCGAGTTGCACGGCGACGCCGCCCTGTCCGAAGACATGCGCCACGCCGCACTGATGGACAACAAGCTCCATGGCGAAGCCAATGTACTGATCTGCCCGAATCTGGATGCGGCCAACATCCTGTTCAACGTGCTCAAGATGACTGGCGGTCACGGCGTCACCGTGGGGCCGATTTTGCTGGGCGCCGCGGCGTCCACGCATGTGCTGACACCTTCTTCCACCGTTCGGCGCGTTGTCAACATGACGGCGCTGGCAGTGGCCAACGCAGGCCACCGCGTTTAATCCACGCGCCTCCTCGGCGGAGTGCTATTATTTTGGCAACTCTCTCCATTGGAGGCTATTTGTGTTGAAAGCGTGGCATTTTTTAGGGGCACCTGCGGGTCGTCGCAATGGCAACATTTGACGACGACCTGTCGGCATGTTCAGCGCTGGTTATTGACGGCAACCCGACCTCCCGCTCCATCCTGATTTCGCAATTGCGCGAATTTGGAATGGGCACCGTCGCCCAGGCGGCCCGCGCCATGGACGCGCGCAGGCAGCTGGAGTTTCGGGGCTTTGACTTTGTGCTGTGCGAGCAGCATTTCGCCGCCGAGGCGATTTCCGGGCAGGCCTTGCTCGACGACCTGCGCCGCAACCAGCTTTTACCTTTCTCCACGGTGTTCATCATGATCACCGGGGAGGCCACTTACGCCAAGGTGGCAGAAGCCGCCGAGTCGGCGCTGGACGGCTACCTCCTCAAGCCCCACAAGGCCAGCCACCTGGCCGAACGGCTGCGCCAGGCGCGGGTGCGCAAAGTGTCATTGCAGGCCATCTTCGGTGCCATTGAAGAAGAGAAGTTTGAGCAAGCCGCACAACTGTGTGTGGAGCGGTTTGAATCCAAAGGCCTTTTCTGGCTGTATGCCGCACGCGTGGGCGCCGAGCTGATGCTGCGTGTGGGCCGTTTTGCCGAAGCGCAAGCCCTGTACAAAGCCGTGGTGGAAGCGAAAACCCTGCCCTGGGCCAAGCTGGGTGTGGCCCGCGCGCAGTTGGACGCGGGACAAATGACCCAGGCCACCAGCACCTTGGAAAACCTGATCAGCGCAGAGCCCACCTACACCGATGCCTACGATGTCATGGGCCGCGCCCATTTCGAATTGGGCCGCTTCGACAAGGCGCTGGAAACCTACAAAATGGCGGCCACCATGACACCGGCGTCCATCAGCCGCTTGCAAAACCTGGCCATGATGACCTACTACGCGGGCGACCACACCGAGGCCGAAAAGCTGCTGGACCGCACGGTGCGCCTGGGCCTGGACTCCAAGATGTTCGACTGCCAGAGCCTGGTGCTGTTGGCCTTCACCCGCCTGGAACTGTCCGACCGCAAAGGGCTGCAGCGCTGCCACGACGACTTTCTGCGCCTCATTGAAAAAGACCCGGACAATGCGCGCCAGCACCGCCTGGCGGCCATTGTGACCACCCTGAACCTGATACAGCAGCACCAGTTTGCCCAATCGGTGGAGGCCGTCAGATCACTGGCCAAGACCGTCAAAAATGTCGACTTTGACTTTGAGTCCGCCAGCAATATGCTGGCGCTCATGGCGCATCTGGCCAACAAGGCGATTCAACTCGACGAGGTGGATTCAGTGGTGGAAACCATTGGCCTGCGCTTTTGCAACAACCGCTCCCTGACCGAATTGCTGGCGGCCAGCGCCCAATTGCACCCGCCCTACGTCGAGCGCATCCGGACCTGCCAAACCACGGTGCTGGAATACGCGGAGGTTGCCATGGCTTTGAGCATGGGCGGCAACCCCACCGCCGCCGTCAAAAACCTGATCCTGCACGGCAAGGAAACACTCAGCGCCCGGCTGATTGACAACGCCTACCAGGTGCTGCAAAAACACGCTGCCAAGATTCAGGATGCAGAAGGCCTGGGGATCGCCGTGCAGGAACTGCGTGCGATCTCTGGTGTTGCCAGCGGAAAGGCGTCTTTGGGTGAACAAAAACGCCAAGCCGGCGGATTGGCCTTGCGCACCGGCACGCGCCCCCCGGCGGACAAAGCCCCTCCCGGCGTCAAGCAGGCGGCGTAGGCGCGCTGCGGGTCGGTGTGTTCGCGGCGTCAAAGCGAAAACTGGACACCACCACACCGCCAAAAAAACCTTCTTCGTGGTACACGCAGGTGGCCGGGTCGGCATGCGCAGCCCCCACAGCGACCATCAGGGGAATGAGATGGTCCTCTCTCGGGTGGGCCGTTCGCGCCGCAGGGGCTTCGGCCCAGTGCAACAAACGGGCCTCGCGCTCTGCAGGCGGCACCGCCAGCAGCGTCTCCTGCAGCCAATGGTCAAAAGCCTGCGACGGCGCCCGGCCCTGGGGTCCAAACAGGCGTAGATTGTGGTAACTCAAACCACTGCCAACAATCAGCACCCCTTCATCGCGCAAAGGCGCCAGCGCACGCCCCAAAGCCAGGTGCGCGGCGGGATCCAGCCCGGCTTTCATAGAGACCTGGATCACGGGAACCTGGGCTTGCGGGTACATCACCACCAGGGGCGCAAAAGTGCCATGGTCAAAACCGCGCCGGGCGTCCAGCCGTGCGGGCAAACCGGCGGCGGCGATCA
This sequence comes from Burkholderiales bacterium RIFCSPLOWO2_12_FULL_61_40, assembly GCA_001770935.1. GTDB lineage: Bacteria > Pseudomonadota > Gammaproteobacteria > Burkholderiales > Burkholderiaceae_C > Allorhodoferax. The sequence continues at coordinate 26,611 of MESI01000030.1, forward strand.
GGGCCAGAACCTGCTGCGCCAACGCGGGGGACCCGGGCGCTGGATAGACCACCTCATAGGTGTGTGCCGGAAACCCCGAATAGTCGTACACCATGGGAGGCCGGGGATGGGACATGACGGCAAACTCCGACTCCTCCCAGTGCCCCGAGACCACCAGCACCGCCTTGGGTGTGCCACCCAACTGGCGTGGCATGTCTTGCAGCGAACGCTCCAGTTCCTGCATCATCGGGCGCATATCGTCCATATAAGGCCACGGCCCCCCGCCGTGGGATATGAAATACGTCGGCAAGCGTGGTGCCATGGTGGGCGCTCCTGGGCAAATAAGAAAAGAGCAAGTAGGGGCTCAATCGCCCAGATCAATGGTCAGCGCCAAAGGAACGTCACCCGGCGCCTGGTAGTGGGCGAGCAGCCAGGCACGGCTGGAATGGTCCGCCGCATCGTGCAAAAGCTCCATCACAAAAGCAATGGACGTTTTGTCCAGCGCCGCAAAGGGGTCGTCCAGCAGGGTGACGGCCGCACCAGAAGCAAAAGCGGCCGCCAGCCAGACCTTGCGCTTGGACCCGGTCGACAACATGTACAAAGGCTTGTCCAGGTGCGGCGCCAGGGACAGCCCTTGCGCCAGTTCGTGCGCCAAGGCCTCGTCAAACCTGGGGTGGCTGCGCTGTACGGTCTTGAAATAGTCCAGGGGGCTGGCCTGGTCGAACACAGTCGACTGGGGGTCGGCCCAAAACACCTGCTGGCGGTAGGTTTCGGGTTGCGATTGCAAGGAAACCCCGTTGGCCTGCAGTGCGCCGGCCTGGGCGGGCAAAGTGCCCGCCAGCAAACGCAGCAAGGTGGTTTTGCCGCTGCCGTCGCCCCCCCGCACCAGTGTCACCCCAGGCGGTATGCGGGCCGATAGCCCGGCAAACAGTGTGCGCTGCGGATAGTGGAAACAAAGACCGTCACATTGCAAGACGGCCGGGATGGCGGGATTCGGCATGGGTGGGCTACAAAAAAAAAGACGGTCGCACAGGTCCGAAGGACCCTCTATAAAAACCGCCAATTATGGAAAGTTTTGCAAGGACACGCCTTCCATGCCAGAATGAACCCGCCAATCCAATAGAAAAACCAAACGGGAGTCTGGGTCATGGATAGACAGTTCACTTCGTCACAAGCCAATCCCGAGGCCCTCAGCGCCATCGTCAAGGCAAGTGAAACCTACTCGATTGTTGCCTCGCAAGACATCGTTGATGTGCGGGGGCTCAAGCTCTGGGCCAAGGGGCAACCGGTTTCCTCCGCTTTGCAGCAGCGCCTGCTGGACCGCAAGTTGCAGCGCCCGCTGGAAGCCTGCCTCGCCGTGGAGGATGGCGTCACCCTCTTCAGTCTGCATGACGATTTGAAGGCCTACCTGGACGACGAGACCCCCCTCACGGTGGCACTGCGTCCCTGGGCGCCCGTGCTGCTGCAACAGGTCAAGCAGTTGCCACTGCATTCGGTGGCCCAGTTGCTGCTGACGACGGCCATGGCCACCCGGCCGAGCACGCTTCCGCATGCGGTGGTGTCCATGGCACTGGCTGGCGCCATGGCCAGCGGTCCTGGCGCGTCGGTGGACGTCCGGCTGGCGATGCTGGGCGGACTGCTGCACGACATCGGAGAGGTTTACATCCAACCGCAGTACCTGGATTTTTCCGGACCCCTGGATTTGACAGGCCACAAGCATCTGGTGGTCCACCCCCGCGTCGCGCAACTCCTGCTCAGCACGACAACCGACTACCCCGAGGCCCTGTGCCGCGCCATTGGCGAGCACCATGAGCGGCTCGACGGTTCCGGTTATCCCGCGCGGCTGGCCGGGCCCAGCATCTCCCCGCTGGGCCGCCTGCTGGCCGTGGTGGAGGTGACGCTGGGCATCTTGCGCACACCCCGTGCGCCGCTCACCCGTGCTGACTTTGCACTGCGTGTGGTACCCGGCGAATTTGACCCGCAATGGAGCAGCTTCATCTGCAATCTGGCCCGTGCAGCGGGGGAGTTTCTGCCCGCTGCAACGGAGTTGCCTAACCCGGCAGAGCTGTCTGCCTTGCAACAAATCGACCTGCGCACGGAACAGGCCAGGCAACTGGCCATCACCTTGAAAATGCAGGGCCGGGTCGGCCCCATCCTGGAGGTGGTGGACGCCGCCGTGCTGCGCTTGAACCGCTTGCGGGTCGCCTGGAATGCCCTGGGGTTCTGGGGAATCGACGCCACCGAATTGCGTCCGCGGGAACGTTTTGAGCTGGATCTGGCGGGCAAAGAGTTGCAGCTGCGGTTGAACCAGCTGGAACGCGAATGCCTTCTTTTGAGCGAGCGCCTGGGGCAGCTTGAAAAAACCTGGGTAGAGCCCTTGTGGCGGGGCGTATTGACAGAGTAAACCGCCATCGGCGATAGGCGCCCTGGCGTGCACCGCCGATGTGCAGACCTTCTCTTGCCAACCAGAAAAAGGGTAATCCCTTAGCCTTTTGAGGCTGGCGATGAATCACACTCGGCCACTCTCAAAAGGATACGCGCCATGATTCATCGCCGCCAGATCATCACCAGCATCGCCGGATTGGGTTTGTGCCCATGGGCCACCGCCCAGTCGGACAAAACCATTGTGCTGGGGCAGTCCGCCCCGCTGAGCGGCCCCTCCGAATACCTGGGTAGCCAATACAACCAGGGTGCCCGTCTGTATTTTGAGGCAGTCAATGCCAAAGGGGGGGTCAACGGGCGCCCCATCGAACTCAAGCGCCTGGACGATGCACTGGACCCCGAACGCTGTGTGGCCAACACGCGCCAGTTCATCAACGAAGGCGTATTCGCCTTGTTTGGGTATGTAGGCACGCCCACCAGCATGGCGGCCCTGCCACTGGCCACCGAAGCCAAAGTACCTTTTTTTGCCCCCTTCACCGGCGCACAGTCCTTGCGAGAACCCTTCAACCGCTACGCCATCCATGTGCGGGCGTCCTACTTTGAGGAAACCGTTGCGATCATCAAGCAAATGACGGCCGTGGGTATCAAGAAAATTGCCGTGTTCTACCAAAACGACGCCTTCGGGAAAGCCGGTCTGGACGATGTGGTGCGCGCCATGGCTCCGCTGAACCTGAAGCCGGTGGCGGCAGGCAGCGTGGAGCCCCACTCGACCGACGTCGCGCAGGCGCTCAAGAGTATTTTGGGTGCCAGTCCCGAGGCCATCATTCAAATCGGTGTGTACAAGGGGTGCGCCACCTTGGTGCGCTTGGCCCGGCGTGCGGGCTACGGGGGCAATTTTTACAACATCTCGTTTGTGGATACACAGGCACTCAGCAGTGAACTGGGTGCGGTGGCGCGCGGGGTGATTGTCAGCCAGGTCATGCCCTTCCCCTACACCGCAGCCTCCCCCATTGCCACGGAATACATCACCGCGATACAGGCTTCCGGCCTGGTCGCCACCACCCCCAATTACTCGGGCATCGAAGGGTTTATTGCCGCCAAGGTGTTCACGGAAGCCCTGCGCCGTGCGGGTAGGAACCTGAGCCGCGAGGGTTTTTTGACCGCCATCCAGGGCATGCAAAACTACAACCTGGGCGGCATGACCATGGAGTTCGGTCCACAGAAAAACACCGGGTCCAAGTTTGTGGAAATGACCATGCTGACCGAGGACGGCAAGGTCCGGCACTGAACGGGGTCTTGCACGCCTTGTTTGCTATTAATTTAGTAGCTGCATGCGCTTATCCCACGCGGGCTACAAGCCAAAATGGCTTGATAATGGCCGGACAAACCCACTTCTCCCCCCCTGATCCGGCCTTTGGCCCGGCGCCCTCTTCCTATATTGCATCTCAGGCACGGCCGTTGCGGCAGGTGCCTGCCGATGGAGGTCCACATGAACACACAGGCGTACCACCTGGACGGTGAGGGTTGGGGCGATTTGGCGCACCACCAGCGGCACGAGATGCTGGTGGAAATCGATTTCAAATGGCTGATGGCAGGCCAAGGCTGCCATATCGATCCCGAGCGACTCAAACATGACGCCACCTATGCCCAGGCCTGCCTCCAATTCGCTTTGGCCTCAGACTGCGATCCGCTGCGCACTTGCGCACTCTGTCTGCGTGCGGAACGGGCGGGCGCGGTCCTGAGGTGAACCGGCGCGTGGCTTGGCCCTGGGCGTTTTTGTGCGCTTGCGCAAGCGCGGGGCCGGGTGGTTCATCTAGCCTTTCGCAGCATGAAGCCCCCCCGCCCCGTGGCACCTGCCGCCGTCACCCAGACCAGCCCGCAAGACCTCGTGTTGTCCGGGGCCTGGACGGTGCGTGGCATCGGCGAGCTAGGCCGCCAAATGGCGGCGCTCCGCCTTGCCAACACCACGCAGGCGGGTGCCGATGCCACAGGCATAGAGGCCATGGATACGGCCGGTGCGCACATGCTGCAAAAACTGCTGCTAGGTCTGCGGGCGCAAAGCGTCCAGGTGCGCTTGCAGGGCCTGCGCCCGGAATTTGCCAAACTGCAAGAGACCGTGGCACAGCATCTGGCGGAACCGGCCCGCCCCGCGCAAGCAACGGCCCCGCCTCCGCAAACGGCGCTGGAAACCCTGGGCCGTACGGCGCAGGCGGCGCTGGAGCAGGCCGTGGCGCAGCTGGCCTTCGTTGGTGAAAGTGCGCATGCCTTTTGCATCGGTGTCGCCCACCCGGCGCGCCTGCGCTGGCGCCCCGTGCTGTACAACATCCGCACGGCGGGCGTCGACGCGCTGCCCATTGTCGGGCTCTTGGCGTTTCTGCTCGGCATCGTGGTGGCCTACCAGAGCGCCGAACAGCTCCGGCGCTATGGCGCCAACATTTTTGTGGCCGATCTGGTGGGCGTGTCCATGCTGCGCGAATTTGCGCCCCTGATCACCGCCATCATCATTGCCGGGCGCTCGGGCTCGGCCTACGCCGCGCAAATCGGCACCATGGCGGTGACCGAAGAGATCGACGCCCTGCGCACCATCGGCATTGCGCCGCTGGAACTGCTGGTGCTGCCCAAGGTCATGGCCCTGGTGGTCGCCCTGCCGCTGCTGACCGTGTACGCAGACATCTGCGGCGTCATGGGCGGCATGGTCATGGCACGCGCGCAGCTGGACGTGACGTTTGCTGAATTTCTCGACCGTTTCGTCAAAGCCGTCAGCACCACGTCCTACCTGGTGGGCATCGGCAAGGCGCCGGTGTTTGCCGCCATTGTGGCCACCGTGGGCTGCTTTCAGGGCTTTCGCACCCACGGTGGAGCCGACAGTGTGGGCCGCCAGACCACGCACAGTGTGGTGCAGTCCATCTTTCTGGTGATTGTGGCCGACGCCCTGTTCTCCATCGCCTTCAGCGCGCTGGACCTGTGATATGCCCCAAGCGGCCACACCGCCAGATACCGTCATCGAGGTCCAACAGGTCTCGACGCGGTTTGGCGGCCATGTGGTGCACGCCGAACTGGACCTGGAAGTCCGCCGCGCGGAGATCTTCGCCCTGATTGGCGGCAGCGGCTCCGGCAAGTCCACGCTGCTGCGCGAAATGGTCCTGCTGCAACAGCCCACTGCGGGCCACATCCGGGTGCTGGGGGTGGATCTGAAAAAGCTTGACGACGCACAAACGCGGGCGCTGCGCCAGCGCTGGGGGGTGATGTTCCAGCACGGCGGCCTGTTCAGCGCACTCACCGTGCTGGACAACGTGGGCCTGCCCCTGCGCGAGCACACCGACCTCAGCGACACCCTGATCGACGAGATCGCGGCCTGGAAACTCGCCCTGACCGGCCTCGCACCGGAGGCCGGGGCGCAATTCCCTGCGGAGCTGAGCGGCGGCATGCTCAAGCGCGCCTCTCTGGCCCGCGCTTTGGCCCTGGAGCCGGAACTGCTGTTTCTGGACGAGCCCACCGCCGGCCTGGACCCGGACAGCGCCGCCGGCATTGACACCCTGGTGCGCAAGCTGCGCGATCTGCTGGGCCTGAGCATTGTCATGGTCACCCACGACCTGGACCTGCTGTGGCAGGTGGCCGACCGCGTGGCCGTCCTCGGCGACGGCCGTGTCCAAGGCCTGGGCACGATGCCCGAACTCTCGCACATGGACCATGCCAGCATCCGCCCATTTTTCGACGGGCCACGCGGACGCGCCGCATATGCACAGGCCCAACACGAGCACTAAGAGCGCACCATGGAAACCAAGGTGAATTACGCACTGGTCGGTGGCTTTGTGTTGTTGCTCGGCGCGGTGCTGATCGGCGGCGTGCTGTGGCTGGCCTCCGGTGGCGCGTTCCAGAAAAAATACGACCGTTACCTGGCTGTGGAAGAAGAGTCGGTGGCCGGGCTCAACCTGAATGCGCCGGTCAAATACAACGGCGTCGATGTGGGCAAGGTGGAAGACATCCGGCTGGACACCAGCAACCCGGCGCGGGTGAACCTGCTGTTCGCCATCGAGCGCGGCACGCCCATCAAGGTCGACACCGTGGCCATGCTCAAAACGCAGGGCATTACCGGCATTGTGTATGTGGAACTCAGCGGCGGCGCGCCCAACGCACCGCTCTTGCGTGCCGCTGCGGGCGCGCGTTACCCGGTGATTGACACCAGACCCTCCCTCAGTGCGCGGCTGGAAAATGTGCTCACGAATGTGCTGGCCAAGCTGGACAGCACCTCGAACAGCATCAACGCCCTTCTCAGCGAGGAAAACCGCGCTGCGTTCCAAAGCGTGCTGAAAAACACGGCGCAGGCGTCGGCCCACATGGAGGCCGTGGTGGAGCGCATCGGGCGTAGCGCCAGCGCGGTCGAAAGAATGGGCAATGCAGTCGCCAAAACCAGCGCCAGCGCGACCAAAACGGTGGATGCCGTGGGAAGCGACGTCAAACACTTCAGCACACAAACCCTGCCCGAACTGGAGCGTCTGCTGGGCGAACTGAACGATTTGACCATCTCGCTGCGCCGCCTGAGCGAACAAACCGAACGGGACCCGCGCGGCCTGCTGTTCGGCCGCAAACCGGTCCCGGCAGGCCCGGGAGAAACCGAGGCCAAACCATGACGCAGCACCACTCCCCTGGGCGCGCCTCCAAGGGTTGGCGCGCCATCGCTGGCCTGTTGCTGCTGCCCCTGGCCGCCTGCAGCGTCCTGCGCACGGCCCCCACACCACCGGCCACTTTTTACGCACTGGACAACCTGCCCAGTGCGCTAAGGGCGCCTGCGCCGGTGGACGCACCCACCCTGCTCATCAACCCGCCGCGCGCCGCTGCGGGTTTTGACAGCCAACGCATCATCTACCTGCGCGAGCCCCACAGGCTGGACTATTTTGCCCACAGCGAATGGGTGGACCCGCCGGCGCGCATGCTGGGACCGCTGCTGGTCGCGGCCTTGCAAAACACCGGCGCCTTCCATGCCGTGGTGCTGATGCCCAGCACGGCCACGGGCCAGGTGCGCCTGGATACCGAGATCCTGCGGCTGCAACACGAATTTCTGGGCCACCCCAGCCGCGCCCGTTTTACGCTGCGCGCCACCCTGGTGGACGACAAGACGCGCCGCGTGCTGGGCTGGCGAGAGTTCGACCAGTCGGTTGCGGCCACCGGTGATGACCCGGCGGGTGGCGTCGCGGCGGCCAACCGTGCGGTGCAGGCCGTGCTGCAGGAGGTGGCGGACTTTTGCGTCGAAACACTGCGCGGCAGCCCGGACGACGCGGTTCATTTTGGAGCGTTTTCGGACTGACCGGCGGTGCGCGGCCATGCCCGATTAATCGAGCCTGGCCCCTTTTCCACTTTTCCACTTTTCCAATTTTCCCAAAGATTAATCGAGCCTGGCCCCAATGGCACTGACTTAAGCGAATAGTCCTATAAAAACAATAACTTACAGGCACAAGAAGATGGGCTGATCGCGCCAAATTGGTACGATGCGGGTG
>MESI01000031.1 GCA_001770935.1 Burkholderiales bacterium RIFCSPLOWO2_12_FULL_61_40
CAATAATTTACATGTCTACATATCCGCACAAAAGAAAGCTCTAACGCATTGATTTCAAAGGAGATTTAGCCAAAAGCTGGGAAGAACTTCAGCTTAAAGAATCTGGTCCAGGGCCGCCTCCAGATGCGCCACCGTGCGGTCCGCATGGTGCAATTTTTCCAGACCAAACAGGCCGACGCGAAAGGTCATGAAGTCGGCAGGTTCGTCGCACTGCAGCGGCACGCCGGCTGCGGTTTGTAGGCCCTGGCCCAGGAACTTTTTGCTGGACTGAATACCTGCATCTTCGGTGTAGCTCACCACCACGCCGGGGGCCTGAAAACCGGGGGCGGCCACGCTGGGGATGCCCCGGCTCTCGAACAAGGCGCGCACCCGCGTGCCCAGGGCGATTTGCTCGGCGCGCACTTTCTCAAAGCCGTAGGCGCGTGTCTCTTGCATCACCTCGCGCAGGCGGGTGAGTGCGTCGGTGGGCATGGTGGCGTGGTAGGCATGGCCACCGCCTTCGTAGGTTTCCATGATCTGCAGCCATTTTTTCAGGTCGCAGGCAAAGCTGGTGCTGGTGGTGTTGTCGATGGCGGCACGGGCGCGTGCACTCAACATGACCATGGCGCAGCAGGGCGAACCGCTCCAGCCTTTTTGGGGTGCGCTGACCAGCACGTCCACCCCGGTGGCTTCCATGTCGACCCACATCACCCCCGAGGCAATGCAGTCCAGCACCAGCAGGCCGCCCACGGAGTGCACGGCATTGGCCACAGTGCGCAGGTAGTCGTCGGGCAGGATCATGCCGGCGGCGGTTTCCACATGCGGGGCGAACACCACATCGGGTTTTTTCTCCAGGATGGTGGCCACCACTTCTTCCACCGGGCAGGGCGTCCAGGGCGCGTGTTTGGCGTCGCCGACACGGCGGGCCTTGAGTACGGTGGACTCGGCGGGGATGCGTCCCATGTCAAAAATCTGGGTCCAGCGGTAGCTGAACCAGCCGTTGCGGATGACCAGCACTTTTTTGTCGGTGGCAAACTGGCGCGCCACGGCTTCCATGCCAAAAGTGCCACTGCCCGGCACCAGCACGGCGGAGGGGGCGTGGTACACCTCTTTCAGGATACTGGAAATGTCTTTCATCACGCCCTGAAAGCGCTGCGACATGTGGTTGAGGGCGCGGTCGGTGTAAACGACCGAAAATTCTAGCAACCCGTCCGGGTCGATCTGGGGCAAAAGTCCTGGCATGCATACCTCCTGTGTCGCGTGCATTGGCACATAGAAACGATCAGGAGGCAGCTTAGCATGCGTGGGCTGCCCTCAAGCCAATCAAACCGGTCTGGATGCGCGCCAGTTGCGAATTGCCCGGTACACCGTCATCGCCACGGACAGGGAGCGGACGATGAGGGTCAGGCGTTGCGCACCCACCATCGGCAAAGCCAGGCCCACCAGCGTGCCCGCCAACGGTGCGGCCCATGCCGCGCGTTCGGGAGCCACGGGCGGTGCGAAGATGGCGCGCACCTGGCGCACGGCGATGGTGAGCCGAATCCGGTCCAGGTCGGACTTCAAGACCAGCAGGGCCTTGCGCTCGGCGTATTCGTCCAGTTTGTTCATGGCGCTGGGGTGGCTTCCTGGGGCTTGGTGGACTGCGGGGCCGACATTTGGGCCGTGATGGCGGCGCGGTCCTTGTCCAGTTCGGCCAGGGTGGCGGCAAACGGAATGCCTCCGTTGCGGCGGACCGCACTGGAGCGTTGGAGCAGCAGTGCACCCATGGCGATGCACACCAGGGTGGGTGCCAGGATGGCGGCGATGCGGTTGGTGTCCCAGAAATACACCATGAGGAGTGCGCCCACGCCCAAGACACCAAAGACGATCAGCAGTACCCCGGAAAAGAGCAGGCCGAGCCGCACATACAGGCGCTCGCGCTCTTCGGCCAGCTCGATGCTGGCCAGCTCCAGGCGGGTGCGCAGCAGCTCCATTGCGCTGTTGGCCACCCGCGTGGCGGAGGCTTTCAGGCCGGTGGCTTCAGAATCCTGGGGGGCGTTCATGCCGGTGTGTGCAGTGTTTAGCGGCGGTTCATCAGCAGGCCCACCACCAGGCCGACGGCTGCGGCAATGCCGATCGATTGCCAGGGGTTCTCGTGCACGTATGCGTTGGTGGCTTTTTGGGCGGCCTTGGCGCCGTCGATGGCCTTGCCTTCCAGCTCTTGCAGACGCAGCTTGGCGGCCAGCAGCTTGGCTTCCACTTCCGAGCGCAGTGCGCGGGCGGTGTCGCCGCTTTCATTGCCGGAGCGCTTCAAAAGAACTTCCGCCTCCGTGAGCATGGATCCGAAGTCTTCTACCAAATTGTCGATGGTGGCCATGTGACATATCTCCTGAAAAAGGGTGATTGGCATTGTAGATGAGGGCCCGTGCGCCGCCATGTTCAAATGCTGCCATGACTTTAGAGACCCGCCCCTCATGAACCCCGACGCACAAAAACTCTGGCGTGCCCCGCAGTGGGCCTTCGCTGTTCTGCTGGCCCTCTTGGGCATGCTGGGGCCGTTTTCCATCGACACCTATTTGCCCGCGTTTTCCGGCATCGCGCAGTCGCTGGACGCGTCCGCCGTGCAGATGCAGCAAACCCTGTCGGCCTATTTGTTCGGCTTTGCCTTCATGAGCCTGTTCCATGGCGCCATCTCCGACAGCTTTGGCCGCCGCCCCGTGGTGCTGTGGGGCTTGACCGTGTTCACGCTGGCCTCGGTGGGCTGCGCCTTGTCGCAAAGCATTGGCCAGCTGATTTTTTTCCGCGCCGTGCAGGGCCTGTCCACCGGCGCCGGCATTGTGGTGTCGCGCGCCGTGATCCGCGACATGTTCCCGCCCTCGCAGGCGCAAAAGGTGATGAGCCAGGTCACCATCTTTTTTGGCGTGGCCCCGGCTATTGCGCCCATGGTCGGCGGCTGGCTGTTGGTGCACACCAGTTGGCAGGCGATTTTCTGGTTTCTGAGCGGGGTGGGGGTGGTGCTGTGGGTGGCCAACTACCGGCTGCTGCCGGAAACCCTGCACCTCACGCAGCGCCAGCACTTCAATGTCAAAAACCTGCTGGCTGGCTACTGGCAGCTGGGCTCTGACCCGCGTTTTGTGCTGCTGGCGCTGGCCAGCGGCGTGCCCTTCAACGGCATGTTTTTGTATGTGCTGAGTGCGCCGGTGTTTCTGGGGGAGCATTTGGGTCTGCAGCCCCAGCAGTTTTTCTGGTTCTTCATCCTCACCATCAGCGGCATCATGGGCGGTGCGCTGGTGAGCGGCCGGGTGGCGGGCAAACAAACGCCTAAGCGTCAGATCCGCAATGGTTTTGCCATCATGCTGGGCATCGGGGTGCTGAACCTGGTGGCCAACGGGCTGTTCAAGGCCCATGTCAGCTGGGCGCTGTTTCCGATTGCCATTTTTGCCTTTGGCTGGGCGCTGATGGTGCCGGTGGTGACCTTGCTGGTGCTGGACCTGCACCCCGAGCGCCGGGGCATGGCCTCCAGCCTGCAGATGTTTGTGGGCTCGACGGCCAACGGCTTGGTGGCCGGGGTGATTGCACCGCTGGTGATGCACTCCACCGTGGGGCTGGCCACGGCCTCTTTGCTGATGATGAGTCTGGGTTTGTGTTCCTGGGTGTACATCCGGCGGCGCTGGCCGGACATTGGGCAAAGTATTTCGCACACCTGACAAGGTGGCAGCCCCACCCCTGCGGGCGCCATGAACAGCACCAGGCGAAGCGGTTGTCCCATCCAACCCACGTCGTGCGCATTGCCGCAGCGAGGGACCGGTTCCTGCATCCGCGGATCAAGCCGCCCGCTGGGCTTCAATGGTGGCAAGCCGAAGGTGCTGCGGATATGCCTTCAGCAGCTCTTCGAGGCCAATCACCTCCTCAATGTGGTGCACTCCCGGTGGGATGCTGCGAGCCAACAGTCTGGCAGTCACATAGGCCGCCACCAGCGCCGTGCTGAACGCTTCACCGTCTCCATGCACGGCATAACTTGCATGCTGGTCCGCATGGCTGGTGGCATCGACCTGCACCAGGAACCTGGCGCTGCCGAGTGGAAAGCGGTCCGCCGCCCAGGCCAGGGCCTTCGCCAGGCCAGCCACGCGCAGGAGACGGGTCGGCCCCAGGCGTGCCATGCAGGCGAATGCTTGCGTGACGAGCCGGGAGTCAAAACACAACCAGGTCGCGGCCGAGTCCACCGCCAGCGTTCGGGGGACGGTGTGCTGGTCCGAAAAATCGAAGCGGTACGTCCTCCTCCTGCCGTAGGGCGCCCCGAACTGTCCGATCCGCGATTCGCCGAAGGCGCGCACCACCTTGCGCCCGGCAGCGGTCAGCACGGTGAAGTCGCGGCCCAGATTCTCCAGCGTCCAGCGGATCGCGGCTTGCCCGTGTACCTCGCCAGCGCCAAGGACGACAGAAATGTCCGCATGCCGAAGGGGCCCCAGGCGGTCGAGGGCCCAGCGGGTCAGCAGATTGGTGAGCCCTGGCGCGACGCCGACGCTCAGGATGGCGCTGGAGCGCACCTCTCCCGCCGAGCCCCATAGGCAATGGATGTTGTGCAGGACCGAGGCCGTCGCCGAAATATCGACATAGTGGACTCCGGCGGCCAGACACTGCGCGGCGAACCGCGCACTGGCCTCCTCGACGCAGTTCACCAGAACGTCCACGCTGGGCAGAAGGCCTGCGGATACCAACGATCCGCCAGCCTCCAGCTCAACGGCCTCCACACGCGGCCCCAAGGGCCGGGCGAATGCCCTGGCCCGCTCCAGGCTGCGCCCGGCGACCAGAATCGCGCAGTCGCTGTGCAGCAGCAGAGCCCGGACGATGGCGCCCCCGACGGCGCCATAGCCTCCCAGGACCAGCACGGTGTGGCCCGTGCGTCCGGGCGCCGCACTCACGGGGAAGTTCATGCCGGAATTTCGGGCTGCGTCTGTGGGATTCGAAGTGGGGTGGTTGGGCATGGAGTGACAATTCTCCCGGGCGGTGCCGGGCATCAAAGGGTTGGTGTAGCGCGAAGTTCAACGCGAGCATTGCGCGGGCTTCGGCCCAAGCTGTCAGGCGCAGGAGTGACGAGGGGAAAACCGAACCGTCGGCGAGCGGATATCAGCAGTGCAAACGCCAGTGCCGCAACGGCGAGCGCGGCCAGCATGCCGGGGTAACCGAGGCGGTCAAGCAACAGCCCGGCCGGCGGCGCGATCAAGATCCGGCCGAGCGTAAACAGGCTGGCCTGCAGGCCATAGTCGGCTGCCCGCCAGCCATCGCGGGCGAATTCCATCATCAGCGCGAAGGCGAATGTGGAAGCCACGCCCATGGCGAGCGCGAGGAATGCGGCGGCGGCCACCAGCCAGGTTTGCGACCCGTACCCGGCAGCGGCGGCCAGCAGTACGAGCGCAAGGGCATTCGCGCCAGCGGAGAGCGGTAGTGCCCGGAGCACGCGCGCGCGCGGCACAAGACCGGCGGCGAAACTCGCCAGCGCCCCAAGGGCGCCACCGCCGACACCGGCGATCCAGGCGACCTCGGTTGCCGCAAAGCCGCGGTCGAGCAGCAGTGGCTTGAGATAGATCCAGGCGGCGGCCACGAAGGGAAAGTAGCCGAGCAGCGCCACGGTCCAGATGCCTGCCCCGGCCTGACGGAAGAAGCCGCACCACACGGCGAGCGGCGCCGAGCGGCGGGGGCAGGAGACGTCTTCATCCTCGTGGACGAATCCAAGCAGCCCCAACGCCGCGACCAGGCAGAGGCCCAAGAACAGGAAGGGCGTCGTCCAGTCAAAAGCCTGCTGTACCAGCAGCATCGCGCCACCGCCCACCACCGCCCCCGCGAAAGTGGCGGCTGCGCGCACGCCGCCGGCGCGGGGGCGTTCTTCGGGGGGAAACAGCCTGATGGCCAGCGCATTGACCGGGATGTCCGCCCAGGTGGCGCACAGGGCGGCCAGCAGCGTCAGCGCGAAGAGGATGCCTTTGTGGGTATCCGCCCCCAGCGCGGCCAGGGACAGCAGGGCCAGGAGATAGCCGCCGCCGGTCAGCCACGCCCAGTGCAGGTAAGGACGGTGTCCCGAGCGCCAGCGCTCGATTGGCAAGGCCAGAAACAGCTTGAATACGGCTGGCAGGCCCGCCAGCTGGAAAAGCCCGATTTCCGCACCCGACCAGCCCTGCTGCCGCATGACGAGCGGCAGCCCCAGCCAGAGATAGACGGCCGGGGCCGTCAGCGCGAAGTTGATCCAGCCGAACAGCACATGGTGCGCGCGCATGCGGGAGATGGCCATGTTCATGCGTCCTTGCGGGCGACGACGACCTGCAGCGGCGCCATCGGAAACAGGGCGCAGGCAAAGGTCTCGATGCGGCAGAAACCGAGGCGCCGCAGCGCCGCCGCCATGTCGCCCTGGCGGCCGACATGGCGCCCCTGCATCAGCATGGGCAGGTAATACTGCAACACCTCGGCGGCTGCGGCCGGCTCGTCGCCGATCTCGGCGTGCGCGCAGACCAGTGCGCCGCCCGGCCGCAGCGCCGCCAGAATCTTGCGCAGGACCGCCTCGGTATCCGGCACGAAGTGGAGCACTGAGGAACACCAGACGAGGTCGTAATCGCCGCCGCCAACACGGCCGATAGCGTCGATCGCCAGGTCGCCGCCGAGCACGGAAAGCCGGTCGGCAAGGCCGCTGGCGGCGATGTTCTCTGTCGCCACCGCCACCGCTTCGGGGAAATCGAAGACCACGCCGCAAAGCCCGCTCTGCCGCCGCGCCAGTTCGATGGCCACCCAGCCAGGGCCGCCGCCCAGATCAAGCAGATTCGCCGCCGCCGCGAACTCCGGTACGCGCAGCATGATCTCCAGCGCGGCCGGTACGGTGGCCGCATGCTGGTCCTGGGCCAGTTGTCCGCGCGCGGCCGTGGCCCACTGCTCGGCCATGCGTTCGAGGGCCTGCCCGCCTTCGGCTTGCGCCCCCTGTTGCACCTGTTCCTGCAGCAGACCGGCAGCCTGTAACAGGCGCGCTTGGCGGTAGCGCCAGGCGTCGCCGGACCAGGCAGGGGAGGCCGCCAGGAAATACGCGCGCCCGACCTCCGCGAGGCGGTACACGGGCTCCGAACCCCCGATCCGGTCCAGGGCGGGGCGCGCGGATCGCTCCAGCAGTCCCATGGCCCACAGCAGTTCGAGCAGGTGTGCGGTGTTTCTGGAATTCAGACCGAATTGCACTGCCAGTTCGTCGGGGGTTCTGGGCTCGGGCAGATGCTCGAAGATGCCCAACGACAGGGCCGTGTTCAGTGCTTGCGCCTGGATGGGCGCAGCGGCCAGATCCCAGTAGCGTCGCAGCGGGTGTTTCTGTTCAGGATTCATGTGTTTTGCTCTGTTTTACATGCGCCAGGTCAGCCGCACGCCCAGCTCGCGCGGCGGGCTGTAAATGGTGGCGATGCCATTGAGACAGCCGATGGTGTCGTACGTTTTGTTCCCGGCGTTATGGACATAGGCGGACAGCTCGGTGTGTCCGAAGGTGTAGCCCGCCATCAGGTTGACGACACCGTACCCGGCACGGCCATAGTTGTTCGCGGCGTCGAGATAAACCTTGCTGGCGCCATTGAGGTGAGCCTGGGCGTACCAGCCTTGCGCTGCGTCGTAGCGCAGGCCGAGGTGTCCGGTGGCATCCGGTGCGAGCGGGTTGTGCTTGTCCTTGTAGTTGTTGGCGCCGTCCTGAAACTCGCGAAAGCGGGTGTGATTCAGTCCCAGGGCAGCCTGAATCTGCCAGCCCGAGCCAAGCAAGTACCGTAACTCAGCCTCGACGCCCACCGGACGTGCCGACGCCGCATTGGTGAGGAACATTTGACCGGGCAAGCCGATCTGCTGGACCTGCATGTCCTGCACGTCCATCAGGTAGACCGCCGCGCCGTAGCGCAGCCGCCGCTCCAGGAGCCGTCCCTTGGCGCCGAGTTCGAAGGAGCGCACCCGTTCCGGCTGGTAACGCCGATAGGCCTCGGGTGCAAAAGCATTGAAACCGCCTGCGCGAAAGCCGTCCGCGACGCTGGCATAGACTTGCGCATCCTGGCGCCATTGGTATTGCAGGGCCAGCTTGGGCGAGAAGTGGGTCCACCCGCGCGACTGTTCGCCGCCTCCAGCCAGGGTGAAGCGCACCTCGTCTTGCTCGATGCGGCCGCCGACGGTGGTCGACCACCGATCCGCCAGCGGGATGCTCCAGTGGGTGAAAAGTGCCGTCGAGTTGCCTTTTTGCGTGGCGGAGGTCGTAGTCGTCCCCAGCGGAATTTTCTGCCCGAAGCGCAGATCGTGATCGTCGCGGTCTGCGTAGAATCCCGCCAGCCACTGCGCCTGGCCCCACTGGCCCTCCAGGCGGAGTTCCTGCGACAAGGTCCGGAAATGGTGGTCCCGGCTCACATGCTGCAGGTCCGCAGGCATGAAGTCGATGTCCTGCTTGATGCGGTCGGTGAATTCGTTGTTTGCCGTGACTGAGCGTAGACGCAGGCCGGATACCAGCTCGTGCGATACGTCGAGCGACACGGTGCGCGCCGTCGAGCCGTTCCAGCTGTCGGTGCCGGAGCGAACCGTGCCGCGCGGCGCCGTTGCCGCCCCCCACAGCGAGCCTTGGTCGCGGTATTCCTGTTGGGCATAGCGCAGCGTGGCATCGGTTCGCTGATCGGGCGTCCAGCGCAGCGCCAGGCGGCCATTGCGGCGTTCGCGGTCGTCCTCCTTGTGCCCCTTGAAAGCGTTGTCGATGAAGCCGTCCTGCCCGAAGAACTCACCGGCCACACCCAGGTAGAGCGTATCTTGCACCAGCGCGTGGCTGGCATCGAAGCGCAGCACACGCTTGTTGCGGTTGCCGACCTCGGCGGAAACGACGGCATAGGGATCGTTCCCCGGCTTGCGCGTGACGATGCTGACCACGCCGGCCTCGGCATTGCGTCCGTACAGCGTGGACTGCGGCCCGCGCAGCACCTCCACCCGCTCGATACCCAGCAGATTGTCGTCAAAACCCTGTCCTCTCAGGGTCGGGACACCGTCGACCACGAGCGCGACCGAGGACGAAAACCCCATGGTGTTGGCCGTCAGGCCGCGCATCACCGGCGGTTGCAGGCCCGATTGCCCGGATGCCTGAAAGGTGAAGCCGGGCGTCATCCGGGCCACGCCTTCAAGGCTGTCGATGCCTGCGGCCTCCAGTTCATCGCCGCTGAATGCGGAAACGCTGGCGGGGACGCGCTCCAGCGCTTGCGGCTGCTTGTTCGCCGTGACCGTGACGACCGGCAGTTCCGGCTCTTGCGGCGGCTGCGCGGCGGCAGGCAGGACCGCGCTTATCAGCGCCAGCAGTCCGGCTGCGCGAGGGGAAATCGTGGGCATCGCTTGCTTTCCTTGGGTTCTGTATGGGCTCTATGTTATTTGCAAATGAGAACTGTTCTCATATAAAATCGATGGCGTTCAGGAGGATTTCGTATGCAAACGGGAGCAAAGCGAGGTGTGGCGCCATGACTGACTTCGTGCGCGCAACGGACGCGGCAGACCCTGGCGCCTCGGGACCGGGCGCGAGGCGCGTGGCCTTGCCCGACCGCTTCGGCGATTGCTGGATTGAGCGCACCGCGCTCGACGATGGGCTGGCCGTGGTGCGCTCCCACTACCTCCCCACCCGGGAACTGGCCGAAGAAACCGTCCTGAGCGGCGGCGGACCGACGCTGGTGATCACCTTCGGCCTCTCGGGCGAGTCCGGCTTTGTTGCGAAGGACGGGTTGCGCCTGCGCTTTCGGGCCGGGCATACGACACTCACCGCTTTCAACGAGAGCCGCGGCGAACGCCGCTTCAATGGGGAAACGGCGGTACGCCAGTTGCGGCTGATCCTGAGCGGGGCGGCGCTCTCGCGCTATCTGGGCGAAGCGGCCGTGGCGCGCCTCGCCAATCGCAACGGGGTGCGCCCGCTGGGCGAGTACACCACCGCAGCGTGGTGCAGCACATTGCTCCGACCGCTATTGGCACCCGGAGAGACGACGCCGCTGGACCTGCATATCGCCGCGTTGACACTGGCGGCCGAACACCTGCGTCCGCTCATGTCGGCTTCGGCGCCTGCCGCCCCGTCCGCATGCCTGAGCACCGCCGACATCGAGAGACTCACGCGCGCCCGCGATGTGATGCAAAGCCACATGGACCGTCCGCTGACAATTGCCTACCTCAGCGCCACGGTCGGGCTCAACGAGTGCAAGTTCAAGCAGGGCTTTCGGGACCTGTTCGGCGCAACGCCGCACCAGTTCCTGCTCGAAATACGCATGCGGCGCGCCCGTGTGTTGCTGCAATCCGGAAGCCAGGTGGCGCAGGCGGCCTACGCCGTCGGCTACCAGCACCCGGCCAGCTTCAGCGCCGCCTTTGCGCGGCACTTCGGACAGACGCCGAAGTCAGTGGGGCCGGAGCGCGGGGCGACACACGGGATGGGCAAAGATCCGCGGCACTGACGCGAGGCGTGTTGCCGAAGCATTCATTAATGCTGCATGAATGTACAGTTGTGTGCCTTAAGCCATGCCCAAAAGGCGTTGCACCATGCACGCAACCACCGGCAGCGGTGCTTTGCCTGGAGCTGTCTGCGTCAGGGGGGAGCTCACGGGGTAGGCCAGCACGTCACCCAGGTTGTCGGCCCGTGCGCACCACAGCAGTTGGGTGAAGCCTGCACCATGAAACATTGCCCGCCACCTCACCTGTGGACGCGGGCTTGCCCCGCGTCCACAGGTGAGGCTTCACGCTAAGATCTGTACCCCAATAATCGGCAAACCAACCGCACAGGGAACAATCATGCTCGATCCATCCAGCGGCTTTCCAGCAAGCCGTAGCACACACGTTCACCTGATTGCGTAAACAAGGAAAGGAAAGAGACCATGTTGCGCTACATCGCACCCGTCCTGATCACCTTCTTCACCGCAGCGCCCGCTCCCGCGCAGGCGCAATCCACCGAGCGCTGGAGCGGCAACCCGGTCTACACCGAACAGTGGTCGCAGGCCACTACCCAGGGGGCGGGCGACTTGCAGGCGACGCAGCCCGGCAAGCTGCAGGAGGTGGCCCAGGGGGTCGGCCATACGGCCGGCTACATGGCGCATTGCGGGCTCGACACCACGGCACTGCAGGCCGCCTTTGACGATCTGCTGGCCCGCCTGAACGTGGCGCCCGACGAGCGCGCCCGGCAGGTCGCTACACGCAACGCCGCCCGTGCGGCGGCCCGGCAGCAGGCGGCGGCCTCCGGCAAGGTCCGCCAGGGGGCGTGTCCGTCGGCCGTCCTGGACACCGTGCGCAAGGGGCACGCACAGGTGATTGACAGCCTGGGCCGGATCACGCCCGAAGCCCTGGCGGCGGCCGAGGGCCGACCTGTCACCCTCAGCTATGGCGGCCAGATCGCCAACCGGGCCGTGGGCGTCTCGTCGACGGCCGATCTGTCGCTCACCTTCGCAGGTGAGCGGTTGACCGGCTTCCTGCGCACGCAGCCCCCGCTCTACGCGACGGGACCGCTGAGCGGGCGCGTCGTGGGCGACCAGTGCACGCTGCGCGGTCGCATGCAGGAGGGTTTCGACATCGAAGTCAGCGGCACCTGTGGCGCGGGCCGCTTCGATGGCAGCTACACGGTGATGGTCAACGGGCAGCCCCAGAACGGCACCTTTGCCATGATGCGCACTGCCGCCGCCGCCACCTCCGGTGCGGCGCCCGCCGCCGCGGGTTCCGGCAGAACGGCTGTGGCGAGCTCCGGGGCGTCGGCCAGCGATTTTTCGGCCCTGCCGATGGTGGACGGCGCAAAGGTCCCCGGCCGCACGGAGATCCGCAGCGGCTGCGACAAACGGTTCGCCAGCCGCAGCGGCCCCAGCGTGCCGATCCGCTGGTACGGCATCACCGAGACCGTCACGCTGATCGGACAGCGGACGGACGGCGACTTGTGCGCGCTCTACAAGGACGGCAGCTCGGAATGGATCGCCGCCGACCGCGTCATGACCGCCGCCCAGAAGCAGACCCACGACCAGGGCATGCAGGCCCTTGGGGCCGGACTGCAGCGCCAGTCCGGCGGGCCCGAGGCGGCCCTTGGCAATGCCCACGGCATGATGGACAAGCAGCGGGAAACCGGCAACGCGCTCCACCGCGAGACTCAGGAACAGTATCGGCAGACCGAGCGGCACTACGAGGACCGGCGGCGCCAGTAGGACGTCAGTGCTGGTGCATGGTGGCGACGTCAGCATGAACCGCCAGGGCGTGGCGGCAGATTTTTTAGGCGGCGGATGGGATTGGTTTTTGACGGGCTGGAAGGCAGTGCTTACCTCGTTCAGATGAACCGTCCACTGGGCTATCGTTCAGACCAAATGAAACGTCGAAAGACGGAACGTAGGCCAAAGAGATGCAGGGTTACGAACACAGCGGCTTCTCGGTCGATGTCGGCGGGTGCATTGAGGCACACGACCGCGCTGCTCTGGAGCGCTTGCTGAGCTAAAGAGAGGCGCCAAAGTGGCCGAGCTGGTCCTCACGCCACTGGAGCTGATCGATCGCATCGCGGCCCTGGAGCCACCACCTCGCACCCACCGGCATCGGTACTTGGGTGTGCTGTACCTGTGGCTGCGCTCGCTGCAGACGCAGCCGCTCAGTGGGGAGACCTTCAGCCTCTTGCCGGACGAACAGCGCCGTGGCGACAGCCTGCACCAGATGCTGGAGCGCCTGGGTGCCCGGCTGGGGCCGCAGCAGGTGCTGTGCGTGCGCCCCCAGGCCGGCCACCGGCCCGAGCGCATGCAGCAGTGGCGGCCCTGGTCGGCGGCTGAGGGGATAACTTTTGCTACAAAAAAAGGAGCTGCTTGCGCAATGAATACGGGGGATGGAGGCCTAAAACACCATGAATTCTCGGACGATTTGGCCCTGTACCCCAGCTGGTTGCTGGCCGCCCCGCTCAGGCTGCTGGTGCAGGCGGGGTGCCCGCAGTACCAGGGCCCACTCACCCTGCTGGCCGGGCCGCAGCGGGTGGAGTCGGGCTGGCTGGAGGACGGCGCGGCCTGCGCGACTACTTTGTGGCGCGCAGCGTGCAAGCCGGGCTGGTGTGGATTTACCGCGACCGGCTGGGCAGGCCAAGGCAGTCAAGGTGGGGGCTGGTGTCTGCACGGCCTGTTTGCCTGACCCCGAGCAAGTGGCGCCGATCACGCCGCCTGTTATTGCGTAGCGAGCCCTAAGCACCAGGTTTCAAACTCAGCGGCGGGCAGCGGGTGGCAAATGTGAAAGCCCTGCCCAAAATGGCAATGGTGCGACTTCAGGAAGTCCAGCGCCTCCTGCGACTCGATGCCGGTGGCCACCACCGACAGATTCAGCGAGGCGGCCATATTGATGACGCTTTCGGCAATCAGCGCGCTTTTGCAGTCGTGCCCCAGGTGCTGAACAATCGACTGGTCCAGCTTCACCACATTGAGCGGCCATTGCGTCAGGTGGTCCATGCTGGAGCAGCCGGCCCCGAAGTCATCCAGGGTCAGCAGCACTTTTTTCTCCCGAATCCTGCGCAGCAGGGCCAGGGTCTCTTCGAGGTGGTCGACCAGCATGCCCTCGGTAATTTCCAGCTCCAGGTCTTCGCCCTGCATGCCGTACTCCTCCATCACCTGCACCAGGTTTTTCAGGAAGTCGGGTTGGCGCAGCTGGCTCCCGGACAGGTTGACCGTGACCGGAAAGGCGCTAATCCCCCGCGCACGCCAGTGCTGCCACAGGCGCGCCGCTTCCTGCAAAATCCAGACCCCCAGGGCCGGCATCATGCCCGCCGCTTCCGACGCCGGGAGAAAACGTGCCGGGGGCACCGCCATGCTCGGCCAGCGGATCAAGGCTTCGGCTGCCACGGGTTTTCCTGTCGCCAGATCAACCACCGGCTGCACGTACAGCTCAAACTCGTGCAACTCCAGCGCCTGGTGGAGCCGGGCGCCAATACGCCGCGTCTCTTCGCTGCGCGCATCGAATGCGTGCTGGTAGAACTGGACGTTGTTGCAGCCGCGCTGCTTGGCCACATACATGGCCGCATCGGCATGTTTGATCAGGTCGTCGACGCTGGTGCCGTGCTGCGGGAAAAGGCTGATGCCAATGCTCGGTGTCACCTGCAGTTCGTGCCCGGCGACCAGGTAAGGCTGCCCGAGGCTGTCAAGGGCATGCAAGGCAATTTTGGCGGTCACCTCTTCGCTGCGAACCGGCGCCAGGACGGCCACAAACTCGTCCCCGCCCAGCCGCCCGACCAGATCCTCGGCGCGCATGCAGGCCGCCAGGCGCCGGGCCACCTCTTTCAGCACGGCGTCGCCGACATCGTGTCCGAAGCGGTCGTTGATTTGTTTGAAACGGTCGAGGTCGATGAACAAAAAAGCGGCCTGGTCCTGCACCCGGCGCTTGGCCGAGACCAGGCGCTCGGCGAAGGCGTAGAGCAGGGTGCGGTTGGGCAATCCCGTTAAGGTGTCATGCTGGGCCATGCGGCGCAAGCGCTCTTCATGCTCCTTGCGCTCGCTGATGTCGATGTTCACCCCCAGCATGCGCACCGCCTGACCGACCTCATTTTTGTAGACGATGGCGCGCCCGGCCAGCCAGTGCACCGTGCCATCCGGCCAGACCACCCGCCACTCGCCTTCGAAAGCTCCGCTGTGCAGCGACTCCCTGATCTGTTGTTCCAGGGCGGGTAGGTCCTGCGCATGGACCCGCGCGCGCCAGGCGTCGTACTGGCTCTCGAAGGCGTCTGCCGGTAAGCCATACAGCGCGGCAATTTCTGCCGACCACTGGATGGTGTTGGTGACAATGTCCCAATCGAAGGTGCCGGTGCGGCCGATCAGCTGGACCAGCCGCAAGCGTTCCGCCGTTTTTTGCAGCGCCGCTTCCGTGGCGTAGCGCACGCTGACATCGCGTATGACCACGGTGGCGAACAAGTCGCCGTCGCTCAGTACCTTGGAGATGGAGGCTTCCATCGGAAATTCCTCTCCATTGGCCCGTAGCCCTACGAGAGCCCGCAACGGTCCCATGGCCCGTGTTGTGTCGCCGCCGGCAATGAACTGGCGGAAATACCTGTCATGGGATACACGAAAACGCTCCGGGATGAAACGCTCGACCGTTGTGCCGATCGCACTGGCCGCGGAACAGCCGAACATGGCTTCTGCGGCACTGTTGAAAATTTCGATGCGTTGGTCCCGGTCGGTCGTGATGACTGCGTCCGTCGCCGTGGCCAGAATGCCGGAGCTGCGCCGCTCACTGCGGCGCAAATTTTTCTCCAGCTGATTGCGTATTTGAATCTCCCGTTCCAGTGCTATTTGTTTCTGGTGGAGCGCATCGAACCGCAGCCAGAGAAAGGCCACCGCGCCATGGGCATTGCGCACGGGGGTGCAGAGCACGCTCCAGTGGTGCGCCTTCAGGGCACCGCCTTGCGTGGCTGACTGGCGAACCGCGAACCGCTGCAAGAGTCTGTGGTCCGCCTGGCCGCTGGACCGCACCTGCTCCAGCGCGGCACTCAGGGGGGGCACGCTGGCCGAGCCTGCATCGTCTGGTCCGTCCGCAATGACGTCCACGACCGGATGCCCAACGATCTCGGACTGCAGCGTGTGGGTGTCCGACAGAAAGACCTGGGTGGCCGCAATGATCTCCAGGCTCGGACCCAAAAGCATGCAAGGCGTGGGAATGGCTTCAAAGATGCGCAAAAAATCTTCGCTCGAAACCGCCTGGGCGGCCCCGACAGCTATTGGCAATGGCATGCAGTCACCTCTCATGCGTCGCGAAGTGCCCAGCCCCTGGTGGTCACGATAGTAGTCATCGACATCGATTCATACCCTCTGCTCTTTGGTGCCTGCTTTTTACGCCGAAACAATTTCCCGCATTCCTGCAAGCAGTATTCACGCCACACCCAAAAAACCCATTGGAATCAGCACGTTGCGCCAGCGCGTGGGTATCCGAAGGGCCGTGCTGTAAAAAATCCCGACCATTTTCGCGGCCTTGTGCTACATTCTAATAATCGTTAGATTGTTATTGATGGGGTCACCATGAAAGTTCTGTTCATTCTCAACGGCGCGCCTTATGGCGATGAGCGCAGCTACAACGGCCTGCGCCTGGCGGGCGCCCTGGGCAAACGCGAAGGCAACACGGTGCGGGTGTTCCTGATGGGCGACGCCGCCGTCACCGCCAAGGGCGGCCAGAAAGTGCCGGAGGGTTTTTACAACCTGCAACTCATGCTGGGCAAGGTGGCGCGGGCCTCAGCGCAGTCGGTGGGGGTGTGCGGCACCTGCATGGACGCCCGAGGCATCACGGCTGCCGAGTTGATGGAGGGGGCGCACCGTGGTTCGCTGGACGAGCTGGCCGACTGGTCTGAGTGGGCTGAGCAAGTGCTGGTGTTTTGAAGGTGCCCACCATGAACCTTTTTGCTACTGAAAAACGCAATGTGGCCTTGCTGGCCGCCGCGCAGGCGCTGTTTCAAACCGCCTCGGTCCTGGTGATGACCCTGTCGGGGCTGGTCGGGCTCCAGCTCGCCACCGACAAAAGCCTGGCCACGCTGCCCATTGCCATGATGATGGTGGCCGCCGCCGCCACCATGGTTCCGGCGTCCTTGCTGATGCAGCGCCTGGGCCGCAAGTACGGCTTTGCCTTGGGCACGGCGCTGGGTATTTTGGCCGGGCTGACGGCCGCCACGGCGATCTGGCGGAACGACTTTGGGCTGTTTGTCGCGGCCAACATGTTGGTGGGCGGCTACCAGGGCTTTGCCCAGTACTACCGTTTTGCCGCGGCCGATGCGGCCAGCCATGCCTTCAAAAGCCGGGCGATTTCCTGGGTGATTGCCGGCGGCGTGGTGGCCGCGCTGGCGGGCCCCAACATCGCCCGCTGGACCCAGGCCATCGGCCCTGTGCCTTATACGGTGCCGTATCTGGCGCTGTCCGCCTTGAGCCTGGTGGCGCTGCTGCTGGTGGGCCGCCTGACCCTGGCTGCGCCGGTGGCCGCGCCCAGTGACGGCCCGGCGCGGCCTTTGCCGGAGATCATGCGCCAGCCGGTGTTTCTGACCGCCTTAGCCGGGTCGGCCGTGGGTTACGCGGTGATGGTGATGGTCATGACCGCAACCCCGCTGGCCATGCAAATCTGCGGCCAGTCGCTGGGGGATGCGGCCACCGTGATCCAGTGGCATGTTTTGGGCATGTTTGCGCCCTCGTTTTTTACCGGGGACCTGATCCGCCGCTATGGTGTACTGCGCATCATGGGGTTGGGCGTGGTTTTGCTGGCCGCCCATGTGGCGGTGGCCCTGAGCGGCGTGGAGTTTTTGCACTTTCTGTCCGGGCTGGTCCTGCTGGGTGTGGGCTGGAATTTTCTGTTCATCGGCGGCACCACTTTGTTGACGCAGGCCTACCAGCCGAGTGAGCGCGCCAAGGTGCAGGCGGCGCATGACTTCCTGATGTTTGGCGCCGTCAGCCTGGCCTCTTTTTCCGCCGGGGGCCTGCTTAACCACTGGGGCTGGCGTGCGGTCAACCTGACGGTGCTGCCCTTTCTGGCCCTGACCTTGCTGATGGTGCTGGGGCTGGCGGTCTTGCGCAGCCGCTCACCCCAGCCCGATTTGGTACAGTAAACCGCATGAAAACACGCCAGCTCAAAGACCTACTCTACGAACAGGTCGCCCGCATCGGCAAGGCCCTGGCCAGCCCCAAACGGCTGGAGTTGCTGGAGATGCTGGCGCAAAGTGAAAAAAGTGTCGAAACCCTCACGGCCGAGCTGGGCATTGATGTCAAGCTGGCCAGCGCACACCTCAAGGCGCTGAAAGCCGCCTGCCTGGTGCAGTCCCGGCGCGAGGGCAAATACGTGCTGTACCGGCTCAGCAGCGATGGGGTGGCCCAGCTCGGTATCGCGCTGCGCACCGTGGCCGAGCAGCACCTGGGGGAAATGCGCCAGGCACTGCAGCAGCTGGTGAGCGACCCGCAGCATCTGACCTCCTTGACCCACGACGAGTTACTGGCCCAGGCGCGCCGGGGCGAGGTGGTGGTGATTGATGTGCGGCCGCAGGCGGAATTCGATGCGGCCCACCTGCCGCATGCCCGCTCCGTGCCCCTGGCCGAACTGGAGCGCCGCATGGCCGAGTTGCCACGGGACCGGGACATCATTGCCTATTGCCGGGGACCGTTTTGCATGCTGTCCGACGAAGCCGTGCAGCGCCTGCTGGCCCATGGTTACCGGGCCCAGAAGATCACCGACGGTGTGAGCGAGTGGCGTGCGGCAGGTTTTGCGCTGGAAGCGGCGGAAAGCGCGGCCAGCAGTTCGGCCTGAGGCGCGGGCTGGACCGCGGGACTAGGGTGCCACGACCACTTTCTGGGTCCGTTCGTGGCGGATCAAATACAAACCGCTGCCCACAATGACAGCACCGCCCACCAGGGTGTAGATATCCGGCACGGTGCGCCAAAACACCCAGTCCAGGCCCATGCCCCAGGCCAGGGCGGTGTACTCGAAGGGTGCCACGGCCGAGGCTTTGCCCGACTGGAATGCCTCGGTAATGGCCACGCCGCCCAAAAAGCCGGTGACGGCCAGGGCGGCAATCAAAGGCCAGTGCGCGCTTTGCACCGCCACCCACTGCGGCGCGGCCAGGGCGCTGGCGCCCAGGGCCATCAGGGCGGTGGTCCAGAACACGACTTGCACGCTGGAGTCGGTGCGGCTGAGCACCCGCGCCGTCACGGCGGAGGTGGCATACAGGGCGGCGGCAGCCAGCACCGCCAGGGCGCCCAGGGAGAAGAAGGCGCTGCCATCCGGGCGCATGGCAATCAGCACGCCGGCAAAACCCACGGCAATGGCGATCCAGTGCAGGGGTTGCACCTTTTCCTTCAGCACCGGGATCGACAACAGGGTGATCAGCAGCGGGGAAATAAAGAAGAGGGTGTAGGCCTCGGTCAATGGCAACTCACGCAGGGCGAAGGCAAAAAAGCTCAGCATCAGCACGCTCATCACCCCGCGCAGCAGGTGCAAGGGCCAGCGGATCTTGAACAGGCCCCGGGTTTGTTTGCGCCACAGCACATACGCACACACCAGCGGCAGCGCGGACAGGCCCCGCAGCGCCGCCACCTGCATGGCGGGGTAGCTGGAGCCCAGGGTTTTGAGCACGGCGTCCATCAGCGAAAAAAAGCCCACCGCCAGCAGCATGGCCACAATGCTGCGTACATTCCCTGTGTTTTGCATAAGTTGACCGTTTGGTTAAATAACCGATGGTATCCAGTCCAGGATTGCGCCGGGTTGCAGGGGGTTTTTATTGACATTTCGCAGGGCCGAGGGAGCCTGCGCACCTAGCATGCACTGAAGAATGGCAGGGTTGCCATCCTGCGAGGAGCATAAAAATGAGTTGGATTGTCTCGTTGGTTATTGGTGGCGTTGTGGGCTGGCTGGCGAGCATGGTCATGAAGACCAATGCCCAGATGGGATGGGTCGCCAATGTGCTGGTGGGGGTGGTGGGCTCCATGCTGGGCTACTGGATTGCTGGCTTTTTGGGGATCACTCCCATGGGGGGACTTTTGCGTTTTCTTATCGCAATTGCCGGTGCCGTGCTGCTGATTTTTATTCTGGTCAAGCTCGGGATCTTTCACAAAAGTTGATGCCACAGCCCTGAGATCCTGGCATCGCACCCCATGCAACGCCCCTCCTTGCCGCCACGAAAAATCATGCATCTACGGCACATACGGCATATAGCACCGGCCATCCTGGTCTGCATGGCTGCACTGCTCATGCAAGGGTGCCAGACCACCACCTCCGCAGGCGTGGTGGGCGCCCAGCGCAGCCAATTGCTGCTGGTTTCCTCGCAGCAGCTCGACGAGATGGCGGCGCAAACCTACAGCAAGTTGAAAACCGACGCCGCCGCCGCAGGCACACTCAATACCGACGACACGCTGCGCCAGCGGGTGCGCTCTATCGCAGCCCGCCTCATACCGCAAACCCGTGCCTTCCGTGCCGATGCGCCGGGGTGGCAGTGGGAGGTCAATGTGATCCATAGCGATGAACTCAATGCCTATTGCATGCCAGGCGGCAAGATCATGGTCTATTCGGGCCTCATCCAGACGCTGAACCTGAGTGATGACGAACTGGCCGTGGTGCTGGGGCATGAAATTTCGCATGCGCTGCGTGAGCACGCGCGCGAGCAGGTGTCGCAGGCGATGGCTGCACAGGCGGCTATCGGCGTGGGGACCGAAGTATTCGGTCTGGGCCCAAGCGCCGCCGATATCGCCGACATTGCCTACCAAACCCTGATCGCGACCCGCTTCAGCCGCACGGACGAGAGCGAGGCCGACCGCATCGGCCTGGAGCTTACGGCGCGCGCCGGCTATGACCCGCGAGCCGGGGTCGGGCTGTGGCAAAAAATGATGCGGGCCAAAAGCGGGGGCGGTGTGCCGGAGTTTCTGAGCAGCCACCCCGCGGATGCGAGCCGGGTGCAACAGATTGAGGCGCTGTTGCCAGCGGTCATGCCGCTTTACACCGCTGCGCGCCGCAGCGAACCTCGTTAAAAAGGTTTCAACTGGCGCACAGAATCGCCTTAGGATGTGCCACGTCAAGTGGTTTCAATGATTTTCAGGCGCAAGCAATGTCCAACTTCTCTCCCATGGAAATGCCCGCACCCAGCGGTGATGCACTCAAGGCCGCGCGTGTGGCCGCAGGCCTGAGCCAGGTGGAGGCCGCCCAGCTGATGGGGTATCCGGTGCAGGCCGGGAGCCGGGGCGGCTTGCAGTCGCGCACCTGGCAGGCGCTGGAGAGCCCCACCGACCCGCGCAACATGCCCGGCCCCATCTATGCCATGTTCCAGTTGCTCACCCGCCAGCATCCGCAGTTAAAGCTCGTTCAAGCCGAGGGCGCTTAAAGCCCAGGCTTGGCGGTGCCAGGGTGGCCCTACTTGGTGATGTTGTATTTTTTCAGGATGGCGGCCAGGGTGCCGTTGGATTTGATGGTTTCTAAACCCGCGTTGAAGGCGTCAATGATGGCCTTGTGGTTGGGGTTTTTCAGGCCGGAGGTGACGTACAGCGAGTTGCTGGACAGGGCCTCTTTGGTGAACTCAATCTGG
Organism: Burkholderiales bacterium RIFCSPLOWO2_12_FULL_61_40; assembly: GCA_001770935.1. Classification (GTDB taxonomy): domain Bacteria; phylum Pseudomonadota; class Gammaproteobacteria; order Burkholderiales; family Burkholderiaceae_C; genus Allorhodoferax. The sequence continues at coordinate 20,975 of MESI01000031.1, forward strand.
TCCAGCATTTTGGGGTCTTCCTTGGCCACGATGGACTTGGCGACGATTTCATCCTCCAGGGTGAGGTCGATGCGCTCGCCAATCAGTTTCTTGACATTGGTGAGAACGTCAACCACCTCTTCGCGGGTGAAGGCGGTGCTGGTGAGAAAAGCATCGCCATAGCCGTATCCCCGGACGGTTCCCACACGTTTGCCTTTGAGGCTGTCCAGGCCTTTGAACTCGAACGGATCACCTTTGCGCTTGATGAATTTGACAGCATTGGCCGCATAGGGCTTGCTGTACATCAGCTCTTTGGTGCGTGCATCGGTGTGCCAGGTGTTCGGCAAGATGTCATAGGTGCCATCCTTCACCCCGGCTTCTGCGCGTGCCCATGGAACAAAGACCATTTTCACCTCGTAGTCCTGCGTTTTGTACGCCGCACGCACGATTTCCAGGGAGAGCCCTTCGGTTGGATTTTTGGGATCCACAAACGGCGGCCATGGGTCTGCCGCAGCGACAATCGTTTTGGCGAAGACGGGGGAGCACAGGGCGAATACCAAGCTGACAATCCATAGAAATGTTTTCATGCCAATCTCCAAATGTGTACTTGCTGAATCAACGATGCATGCGCTGCGCAGTCCGTTGCCGCGAACAGGTCACACAGCGCAAATAGTGTCACCAGTGCGTGGCAGCGTCAACATTTACCACATCAAAAACGCGACACATTTCCTTATCTGCACTAAACTTCCTTCCCGATGCGGGTGGGGACGGCGTGCTGTGAAGAATGAGGTGCATCGTGGGTTTTGACGCTACGATGGAATAACACGCCTGAGATTGATCGGGCGGTATGAAAGGAAGCACCATGAACGCCCTGCAGCTTGCGCTACGACAACTCACCGTCAAAACCCGCCTGGCCGGGTTGACCGCTATATGCTTGAGCGCTGTTCTCACCTGTGCTTTGGTGGGGTGGTGGAGTTCTGCCAAGCTGGCCGAGCTGAGCCAGCGGGTCTTTGTTTCCAAGGACGTGGTGGCGGACATCCTGCCCCCGCCGCTGTACCTGATTGAAATGCGCCTGGTGGTTTCGCGGATGTTCGAAAAGAGCCTGGAGCCCGCTGCTGCTGCGGTACAGGTGGAGCGTCTTGCCAAAGAATACGAGGGCCGGATCGAGTACTGGAAAGCCAACCCACCCTTCGGACTGGAGCGCCTGCTTATGGGTACCCAACACGAGGAGGGGCAAAAATTCATAGCGGCAGTCCGGTCCGTGGTGGGCAAGGCCAGCACCGAAGGGGTGGATGGTTTGCGCGGCGAGTTGTCGCAGTTGCATGCCTTGTATGAGCAGCACCGCGGCGGTGTCGATGCGACAGTGGTCGAAGGCAACCAATTTGCAGCCACTGAAATCGACCGGTTTGGCGCAGTAGTCAGCTCCGCACGGGCCATCATCGTCATCACCCTGGTGGTGGTGGCGGTGATTTTGGTGGTGTTGTTCGCCATGGTGTTGCGTTCCATCACGCAGCCTTTAAGTGCGTCCATCGACACCCTCAAACACATTGCCGATGGCGATTTGGGGCAGCGCATTGCGGTCGATGGGCGTGACGAGGTGGCCCATATGCAGGATGCCTTGTGCGCCATGCAATCCTCGCTGACGGAGGTGGTGACCCGCGTGCGCTCCGGCGCCGAGAGGGTGGCCAGCGCCACGGTCGAAATTGCCCAGGGCAACCAGGATTTGTCGTCTCGCACCGAGAGCCAGGCCAGCGCTTTGGAGCAAACCGCAGCCTCGATGGAGGAACTCAGCGCCACGGTCAAACAAAACGCCGACAGTGCCCGCCAGGCCAACCAGCTGGCCATGAGCGCCTCCACCGTGGCGGTCAAGGGCGGCCAGGTGGTGGACCAGGTGGTGCACACCATGAAGGGCATCAACGAGTCGTCCCGCAAGATTTCCGACATCATTGGCGTCATCGACGGCATTGCTTTTCAGACCAATATTCTGGCCCTGAACGCTGCGGTGGAAGCGGCCCGTGCGGGAGAGCAGGGGCGCGGCTTTGCGGTGGTGGCCAGTGAAGTGCGCTCCCTGGCCAGCCGCTCGGCCGAGGCGGCCAAAGAAATCAAGTCCCTGATCAATGCCAGCGTGGAGCGGGTCGAGCACGGCAGCACCCTGGTGGACCAGGCGGGCTCCACCATGACCGAGGTGGTGAGCGCCATTCGCCGCGCCACTGACATCATGGGGGAGATCAGCGCCGCCAGCAGCGAGCAGTCTTCCGGCGTGCGGCAGGTGGGCGAGGCAGTGACCCTGATTGACCAGGCCACCCAGCAAAACGCGGCACTGGTGGAGCAAATGGCGGCCGCTGCCAGCACCCTGCAGTCGCAGGCGCAAGAGCTGGTGCAGGTGGTTGCAGTGTTCAAGCTGGGTTGAAAAGATTCACCCGGTTGTGCATCCACGGTCGTACTCCAGGTACAGGTCGGCATCCGGCGTGTTCGGGGCGTGGGAACATTCCACGTCAGTCAATGATAATTACGGCAAATATTCGTTGGAAAACACACCATGCCACTCTTACACCGCCTCGGTCTTGCCCAAAAATTCCTCGTGCTGGGAGCCATTGCACTGATCATGGTGGTGGTCCCTTTGGGCCTGTACTTCCAGAAAACAGTGGCCGAAATTGAAGTGCTCAACCGCGAGCAAAGCTCCACCAAGGCCGTGTTCGCGCTGAACAAGGTGGTGCAATTTACCCAATCGCACCGCGGCCTGTCGGCGGGGGCCTTGAATGGCAACGCGGCTTTGGCGCAGCGCAGGCCTGGTATGCGTGACAAAGTGGTGCAAAACATGGGCACACTGGACGCCGAACTGAAACACCTGGGCGCCTCCGAACACGTCATGGCCCTGTGGAATGACGTGAGCCAACGCTGGACCACGCTGGAGCAGGGGGTGTCCAGCGCGCAACTCAAGTCCGCAGAAAGCACCCAGCTCCATGGCCAGTTGATATCCAGACTGTTGGTCCTCAATGAAGAAATTCTGGGCGAGTTCGGCCTGTCGCTGGACCCGAAGGCCGATGCCTATTTTTTGATTCAGGCTTCTCTGGTGAACATGCCCCTGCTGGCCGAAAATCTGGGCATCCTGCGGGCCCAGGGCACCGGCTTTCTGTCCCAAAACAGCCTGACACCCGAAGACCGGGGAGGACTGAAGGCGCTGAATCGGCGGGTGCTGGATTTGCAGGGCGAGATGTTTCGCAACCTCAGAAGAGCAACCGATAACAACCCCGGCATGAAGGCTGCATTGGCCGCCCGGGCCGAAGCCAGCCGCGCGACGGTGGACAAGACACTGGCTGTGGCCGACCAGGCCTTGATCAGCGCGACGGACATCAATTACCCGGCAGCAGAATACCTGGACGAGTTCACGCGCACCATTGACGGCCTGTTTGAATTCAATGCACTGGCCATGGGCAGTCTGGCCGAGGCGCTGGAGGTGCGTGTCAGTGACCTGCGCCGCACGGAGTACCTGGTGCTGGCCTTGCAGTTGGTGGGCTTATTGGGGGCGGTGGCCCTGGCGCTTGCTTTTGTGCGCAGCATCACCGGCCCGGTCGCACAAGCCGTGGTGGTGGCCAGTGCCGTAGCCAGTGGAGACCTGACGGTGGATGTGCCGGTGTATGGCAGCAACGAACTGGGCCAGTTGATGCGGGCTATGTTGACCATGCGCGACCATTTGTCCAAAGTGGTGACCCAGGTGCGCCAGGGCTCCGAGGGCGTGGCCACGGCCAGCGCCGAAATTGCCCAGGGCAACCATGACCTGAGCGCACGCACCGAACAACAAGCCAGCGCGCTGGAGCAAACCGCCTCCAGCATGGAAGAGTTGGGCGCCACCGTCAAGCAAAACGCCGACAGCGCCCGCCAGGCCAACCAGCTGGCCGTGAGTGCCTCCACGGTGGCCGTCAAGGGCGGTGAAGTGGTGGGCCAGGTGGTGGAAACCATGAAGGACATCAACGCGTCCTCGCGCAAGATCTCCGACATCATCGGCGTGATCGACGGCATCGCTTTTCAGACCAACATCCTGGCGCTCAACGCTGCGGTGGAAGCGGCCCGGGCCGGGGAACAGGGCCGCGGTTTTGCGGTGGTGGCCTCCGAGGTGCGCTCCCTGGCCGGGCGCTCGGCCGACGCCGCCAAAGAGATCAAGTATTTAATCAATGCCAGCGTGGAGCGTGTGGAGCAGGGCTCGGCGCTGGTGGACCAGGCGGGCGTCACCATGACCGAAGTGGTGAGCTCCATCCGCAGTGTCACCGACATCATGGGCGAAATCAGCGCCGCCAGCAACGAGCAAGCCATGGGCGTTTCCCAGGTGGGTGAGGCCGTCACCCAAATGGACCAGACCACCCAGCAAAACGCGGCCTTGGTGGAAGAGATGGCCGCAGCGGCCAGCAGCCTCAAATCCCAGTCGCAGGAACTGGTGCAGGTGGTGGCGGCGTTCCGGCTGGGCGGTGCTTCAACCAAAGCCCTGGGCTACCGGGGCTAAGCCCATTTCGTTATACACAAGTCCCCTGCGCCTGAAGCTCCCGAGAGAAGCGGATGCGTAACTTCTCAAAAACTGGTGGTGACGTTGGTGCAGGCAGCGCGCTGGCGCATGAGGTCAGCCAGGGGCGGAATCTGGCCCATTGATGTGATGCGATCCTGCAGATAGGCCCAAAAAGACACCTCAAGCGAAAGTATCGCGGCACTGACGACCCAGATCGCTACGGGTGCCACCGCTGATCTTTCTGACTTTGACGTAATCGCGGATATCGGTCTCGCTGGCGTTGGTGTGCAAAGGTATTTCTGTGATGGACATCCCACCACCCCTCAGCGCCCTGGCCCGTCCTCCGGCACCTGCACGTAATTCGCCACCCGTTTTTCCAGAAAGGCGGCGATGCCTTCCTGGGCGTCGGGGGTTAGCGCGGCGGCGGCCATGCGTTCCACGGCGTAGTCATAGGCCTGATCCTGTGGCAAATCCACCTGCTGGTAGAAGCCCTGCTTGCCCAGCGCCTTGGACAGAGCGCTGCCCCGGGTGGCGCGCTGGACCAGGTCCAGGGTGCTGGCTTCCAGCTGGTCGGCAGGTACGGCCTTGTTGATCAGGCCCCAGTCGGCTGCCGTGGCGGCGTCGATGGCGTCGCCGGTCAGGGCCATTTCCAGCGCGCGCTTGCGGCCGATGTTGCGGGCGATGGCCACCAGCGGCGTGTGGCAAAACAGCCCGGCCTTGCCGCCGGGGATGGCGAAAGACGCGCTATCGGCAGCCACTGCCAGGTCGCAGCTGGCCACCAGCTGGCAGCCGCCTGCGGTGGCCAGGGCATGCACGCGGGCCACCACCGGCTGCGGGAGGCTTTGGATGGTGTTCATCATTTCGGTGCACACCAGAAACAGCTCGCGCGTCTGCTCCAGCGTGGCGTCGGCCATGTCGGCAAAGTTGTGGCCCGCGCTGAACACCGGGCCGTTGGCGGCGAGGATGACGCCGCGCGCCTCGGTGCGGGCAATGGCGCGCAGGGCCAGCGTCAGCTCGCGCATCACGTCCAGGGCCAGCGCGTTGCGTTTGTTGGGCCGGTTGAGGGTCACGGTGGTGATGGGGCCGTCCGTGCACAGCAGCAGGTGTTGGTAGTTCATGCGGTCATTGTGTCACCCGCAAAGGCCTTGCGGCGGAAGGTTGCGGCGCGAGTATCCGCCCAAGCGCCTAGGGCCGGGCCGAGTGGGGCAGGGTGCCTACCTGGACGATGGCAATCGCCTCCAGCGGCTCCACACCCTTGGCCAGGCGCAGCATGCGGGGCAGAATGCCGGTTTTGTCATGGACCCAGTCCCCTTGTGCCACCGGCCGGAGCGGACCCAGCACGCTGCGCAACGGCGCCAGCTGCGTTTGTCGCAGCACCATCCAATACGGGCGGGAGCGGGTGGGCAATTGCGACGGGTCCGACACCCCCTGGCAGGGTGCGCGGCTGTACAGCCCCAGTTCTCGGGTGATGACCGGGTTCATCTGGTAGACATAGACCGGCCAGTCCGGGCTTTGTGCCAGCAGCTTGCTGGCGTTGTAGGGAATGCTGTAGCCGGTGTATGCCGACAGGTTCATCAACTCCAAAAACACATACAGCAGGTTGATGGCGAACACCGGGTACAGCAGCACCGCATGGACCCGCAGGTGCTGGCGCATCCGCCAACCAAAGGCGAGCCAGAGGCCCAGCACGGCCAGTACCAGGAGCAGCAAAGTCGCCTGGGCCAGGTAGACGCTCAATCCAATGACCAGTGCCAGCACCAGCAGCGTGATGCCCAACTGCGCCCCCACCAGAGCGTCGCGCCGGGTGGGGGCGGGCTGTTCCAGCCAATGGGCCAGCTGGCGGGCGCACACCATGGCCGCAAAGGGAAACAGAATCACCGTGTAGTGGTCCAGCTGAAAACGCGTGGCGCTGAACAGTGCAAAGGTGACGAAGAATGCGCCGCACAGAAAAACGAAACCCGCGCGTTCACGGGCGCTGCCACCGGGAAAACGGTGCATGCCGCCCCAGAGTGCGGCCCCAAACACCGCCACCCAGGGCAAAAACGCCCACAAAAAGACATGCAGGAAGTACAGCGGGCTGCCATTGTGGTTTTGGATCGGGCCGGTGTTGAAAAACCGGCCAAACTGGCTGTCCCACAGAAAAAACCGGATGCCCGAGACGCCGGTGTGTCCGAACACCACCTTGTCGGGATGGGCGTCAAACTGCAGGTACAGCGCGATCAGCTCCGGTGCCGTCAGGAGTGCGGACAAGGCACCCGCCAGCAGCCACTTTGGGCTCCACAGCTTGGCGCCTTGTTTTTGGTAGAGCCACATGCACACCGGGCCGCTGGCGATGGTGATCAGTGTAAAAACGCCCTTGCTCATCACGGCCAGCGCCGTGAACAAGGCCCCCAGCAACAGGTATTTCAGCCGAGCCTGGGCGTCGTAGCGCAGCCAGTAGTAGCTGGCCGCCATGATGCTGCCGGTCAAATAGGCCTCGGCTTTCACCTCGCTGGCCGATTGCATCAGCTGGTAGACCGACACATACACCAGCAAAGCCAGCAAGGCGGTCGCGCGGCCATCGAACAGGCGCGCGATGCGGTAGGTAAAGAAAGCCCCCAGCAGGTGAAACAGAAAGCCCGGCAGGATGTAGCTGGAGGCATGGACGCCGCCGAGTTTGAAGGACAGCGCCGTGGCCCAGAACGGGAAATGCGGCTTGTCCAGCCAGTCCTGGCCGTCCAGCACCAGATTCCCCCAATCGTTGGTGTTGGCGATATGCTGGGCCAGCGCGGCGTAGGTCACCGAGTCGCCCGCGCCGATGACCGGGGTCAGCATCGAGGCCGCATTGACCAGCAGCGTGAGGGCGATGGCCCCGCGCAGCTGGGACGCCAGCGTAGCACCCAGCGGCGCTGGGTCGGTTGGTTGGCCTGCCACATGCCCTCCCTCTCCATACACACGCAGCGGATGTTAGGCAGAGGCAAGGGGCGCAGGCCTGCGGTTTGTCAAGCCAAAATTCGTTGGGCTATCTGCCGCGTTGTCTTCTGCACAAAGGTCTGCAGGCGCAGCGCCAGGGTTTTCGCGCCCGGCGACAGGCCCGCTTGCACGGAGGCGATGGCCGCATCCATGGCACCGGGAATACGTTTGGCCATGTCAGCGGCGATGCCGAGTGCAAACGCGGGGCCATGGCGCCGGGCTGCCCCAAGAGCGCGGCCAAGGTGGATGCCTTTTTGCTGCTGGCAATAAAGCTGCGCAACTCGCCTTCGGGCAACAGGTTTTCAAAAAAAGCCGTGACGGCTTCGGTATTGATCGTTTCTGCGGTAGGGGCAATAGCGGCGATTTGCGCGGGCTCGGGGCGGGCCAACCATTACGCCGAATAGGTGAACGACAAGGGCGTGCTGTCATGCAGGGACCCCACTAGCGCATCACCGAAAAAAACATCCAGTTGCGCTGGAGCCTGCAGCGGATCAGGCGTCATCGGTGTGCACCCGCTTTGGGCCGGACCACGACTTCCAGGCCCAGCAGGTCGAGCACGGCCAGCACTTTTTGCAGTTGCACCGTGGGTTTGCCTTGCTCCAGCTCGACGATGAAGCGGTTGCCGGTGTTGCCAAGCCCGGCGATGTCCAACTGCGTGAGGGCCAGAGAACGGCGCTGTTCGCGTACTACCGCACCCAGTTCCTGCGACGATCGGACGATGGCTTCCCTGGGAAGGTCGGCGTTACCGATGGGGGTGTTTGGGGGCGTGGAGTCCATGGCTATTCAAAATAGTTACCGATCGGTAATTTTATGAAGAAAAGCATGGATGGGGTGGGTGAAAATTACCTTTCGGTAATTTATTGCTGCCAAAGCCTGCCTTAATCCGCCTCCAGCTCCTTCACCACCGCCGCCACCGAGCCCGCATCGGGCAGGTGGGAGAGGGCGCCGACCAGTTCGTCGCGCACCTGGGCCAGGTGGGTTTCAAAGCGGGCCGCATCGACGCCCAGCGTGGTGGCGATGGACTGGATGTGTTCGCGTTCGGCGGCGCTCAAGCTGCCGTCGGCGTAGGCCGTCATCAGGCACATCAGCACCACGGTGTCGGCAAATTCGGCGCTGCTGCCCGCCAGTGCGGCGGCGTCAAACGGATGCGCCTTGGGGTCGGCCAGCACGGCGGCCGTGGTGGGCATGTCGGCGCTACGTGAGCTTTCGTAGAACTGGCCGATGAGCGCCGCTTCGGCGGGCTGGATGTCGTCCACCAGGGCGACGGACAGCATGGCCTTGGTGAGCTGGGTGACTTGTGCGGGGCTGAGGTTCTGGTCTTGCACGGGGGGCATGGTGATCTCCTTGTTCGAGGTAATTTCGGGGGCTATGGGGTGGTGAAGGGGGCCGGGTTCAACGCGCCAGCGCGCGGCGTTTGGCGTCTTGCAGATTGCTTTGGATGTCGGCGATGGCCATGTCGCGGTAGCGCTTGGGCAGCATGGAGCGCCGCGAGGTCTCGGACACGGCCAGCAGCTCCATGAACTCGATCATGTCGCGCTCTTGCGGTGGCATGAAGTCAAGCGCTGCCGCTTTGAGTGCGGCCGCGTCCAGGGGACTGGCCTGGTTGCGGGCCAGCTCCACGGCCAGCAGGGCCAGCGCTTCCAGGTCGGCATTGGAGTAGCCCACCAGGGTTTCGCACAGGGTGAGCATGTCTTCGGTGCTGGCCACGCAGGTCTCGCCGTAGCGCGAGAGCACCGCCTGCAGCACCTGGGCACGCTCGGGGGCCGAATCGCAGTAAAAGAAGGGAATCTTGCGGTCCAGGCGGCCGGGGCGTTTGATGTCGGTGTCGAGTTTGTCGGGGCGGTTGGTCATCATCACGAACAGCACCTGGCCCCGGTTTTCGGTTTCGGCCATGAACTCCTTGAGCCGCGCAATCACGCGGGAACTGGTGCCGTCGTCGCCGCCTTCACCACCGCCCGAGCCAAAGCTGCGGTCGCCCTCGTCGATGATGACGGCAATGGGGCCCATGGCTTTGACGGTGGCCAGCACGCGCTCCAGGTTGGCCTCGGTGGAGCCCACCCATTTGGAGCGGAAGTTTTTCAGCGCCACGGCGGACAGCCCGGCTTCTTTCAAAAAAGCCTTGATGACAAAGGTCTTGCCCGAGCCCATGGGGCCCACGGCCAGCAGGCCCATGGGTGTCAAAGTGGTTTCACCGGCCTTCAGGTTCTTGGCGATGGCCAGCAGCTCGTGCTTGATGTGCTCGTGCCCGCCCACCGAGGCCAGGCCGTGTTTGGGTTCGATGAATTCGATCAAGCCCGCGCACTCTTTTTCGATCATTTCGCGCTTGCGGGCGTGGATGACCTGGAGCACTTCCGCGTTGGGGTCGCTGGCGGGCAGGGCTTTGCCGGGTTCGATCAGCTTGCCAATCTCGGCCGGTGTCATGCCCGCCGTGATGCTGGCCAGGGTGGTGGCGCGGGCGTCTGCATCGGGGGTGCCTTGCAGCAGTTGCAGTATCAGCGCGCGGCGCTCGGGCTCGCTCAGGCCGTGGCCTTCGGAGCTGGCCAATATGCTGGCCAGTTGCACGGTGCGCAGGCCGCCGGTGCGTTCGGAAAACAGCGTCACCTGTTGCGCGCTGAGTTTGGGCGCAAAAAAGGCAATGACCCGGTGGCGCAGGTCCAGATCGGGCATGGGCACCTCGATGGCCGCCACCTTGGGGTTGGACAAGAGGCCGGGGTTGAGCGCATTGAGCGACTCGGTGATCAAAATGGTGATGTTGTCGCCGCTGGTCAGGGTCTTGTCCAGCGACCAGCGGTGAAAGGCCAGGTAGACCTGCCGGTCTTGTGAAGAAATGTAGCCGGACTCTCCCGAGGGCAGCAGCGCGTCAGCGTAGGGAACAATCAACGCGGTGGACTGTTCACCGCGCATCTGGGTTTCCAGCGCATGCAAGGCCTGCAGCATGCCGGGTTCGTAGTCGCTATTTCCGCTGGTATTGCTGCCGTTGAGCGTGGCTTTTTTGGTCTCAGGTACACCGCTCAATTTGCGGATGCCGCGCTCCAGGCTGACCTCAAAGACGTGTTTCTTGGTGTCCTTGAACAACTCGGCCACCAGAAAGGACTGCAGGTTGTGCAGCGTGTCGCCCACCAGGAAGGTGTCGAACACATTGCGGTAGAGCACAAAGGTGGAGGCCTCGCCCGCCAGGTATTTTTGCCGCAGGGTTTCCGCCCACCGGGGCAGCACATTGCGTGTGGTTGTGGGGGCGGTCACTGTGGGCTCGCTTTCAGAGGGTCTTGGCCGGGGTGGCTTGGGCAGCGGCGCGGGCCTGCTTCATGGCGTCTAACTGCGCCTTGGCGGTGACGCTGCCGCTGCTTTGGCGCAGTTTGTTCAGGCGCACGTCCAGGTCCGAGTTGTGCAACTCCGACCCCAAACTGGCCTGGGCGACCTGGCTCTTGATGTGGTCGCGCACCGCGCCCAGCGCCTGCACTTCGGCGTCCACCGACAGCCCATCCAGTTGGCCCTGGATCTTGATGCGTGCCTGGGCGCTGTGCATCTGCGCCAGCATGCGGTCTTTTTCGGCCTTGAGTTTGTCGATTTCAGACTTCACCTGGATCAGCGAATCCTTGGCGGTGTCGGCGTCGGTGGTGGCCTGGGCGGCGTCGGCGCGCAGGTCGGTGATGGCGGTGTCCAGTGCATTTTTCTTTTGGATCAGCACCACGGCCAGGTCGTCCTGGTTGGTGGCCAGTGCGGTTTCCAGATCGGCGCTCACGCTGGCGAGTTCGCGCTCGTGCGTGTCCAGGCGGGCCGTGATCTCTTGCCTGCGGGCAATGATGGCGCCGGTGGCCGCCTTGAGCTGGCTGTATTTCTCGATCATGGACGCGATGGCGTTCTGGTAGGCAATCTCGGGGTGCTCCTTTTCGATGTCGGATACCCACAATGAGATGAATCCGGTCCACAGATTGGACAGACGGGCGAAGATTGCGTTATTGGCCATGGGTTCTCCTGGTTGAATACGGTGGGGGACAAAGTGGGTGGGGGCAGGGCTTAGGCCTTGGCCTTGAGGGTGCGTGCGGCCTGTTGCGCCGCCATGTTAGCAGGGGCTGCGGACGCAGCCCCTGCCATTTGGGGGGTGTCTAATGCGAAGGGCTCCGAGGTGCCGAATTCGGCCGCCACCTCTTCGGCAATGCGCAGGCGTGACAGGGACTCTTCGAGCTTGCCACCCATATCGGTCGAGTAGGGCGAGGTAATCACCAGTTGGTAAACCTCTTCCATTTTGTCGGGCATGGAAATCAGCGTGGCTTCCAGCGCGCTGCGGCGCACGGCCAGGCGGCGCGAGCGGTTCATCACCTCGGTGTATTCGGCCAGGGCGCTGCGCAGTTGGCGCACTTCGTCCTCCGGCAGGGCCGGATTTTGCAACTGCGCCTGGATGCTGGCGATGCGCTTGACCACCACGTCTTCGCTGGCGTGGTCCTTGCGCTGCCGGAGTGAGAGGTTCACCGCGCACAGGCCCAGGTAGTCCACGGTGAGGTCTTCCAGCTTTTCCACGTCCTGGCGGGTGAGGGTGGTGCGGCTGTCGCCGACTGCCTGGTACAGGGCCTGCACCCTGCCGTACATATGCTGGTAGGTGGCCATGGCGCTGGTGTCGCCGTAGTTGCTGAGTTCGGCCAGCAGCTGGATGCGACGCTGCGCCCGCGCCTGCTGGTGCTGCGCCCGGTCCACCGAGGCCCGAAACGAGGGCAGGCCCGGAATGGCCAGGGCTGCCAGCACCTCGCTGCCCAGCGCCACCACGCCGACCAGGGCCAGGCCGGTCCAGCCAAAAGGAATGGAGGCAAAAATGGCCGCCACGCCGCAAGCCAGCAGGGCGACGCGGTTGTTGGGGTGCTTTAAAAACGCACCCAGGTAAGACGGCTTGGGGTTCACGCGGGGTAGGGCCTGCTTATTTGGAGAATCTTGCCCAGATGCGCGCGATCTCCTGCTGGTCTTGCTCCGTCAGGATGGGAATCGGCGAGGAATGGCTGAGCGAGCTGGTGCTGGGCACCACGGCCGGGTTGGACTTGACGCTTTCGCTCATGAACTCGCCGGCCTTGAGGTTGGCGTTGGCGTAGCCCACGGTGTTGGAGATTTTGGCAATCACCTGGGGGCGCAGCAGGTAGTCGATGAACAGGTGTGCTTCGCGTTTGTTTTTGGCATTGGCGGGCACGGCCATGGCGTCGATGGCCAGCAGGCCGCCGTCGGAGGGCACCCGGTATTCCACCGTGCCGCGTGACTTGGCCTGGGCCTGCACCGCGTCGCCCGAGAAGCCGATGGCCACGCAAATTTTGCCGTTGGCCAGCGCGTCGATGTACTGGTCGGTGGGGATCACCTTGACGATGCCCGCCAGGCGGTCCAGCACCTGGGCGGCAGCGGCGGTTGAATTTTTGCCATCCCACTTGCCTTGCCCACCGGCCATGGCCGCCAGCGGCACCACGTCGGTGGCGGAGTCCACCACGCCCACACCGCAGGACTGGAAGCGCCGCGCGGTTTCGGGGTCGAACACATTGGTGAGCGAATCCATGGCGTGCCCAGGGTAGGCCTTGGCCGTGAGTTTGGGGTTCCAGGCGATGCCCACCGTGTACCACATATAGGGCAGGCTGTAGGCGCCGTCCTTGTCCCAGGCGCGCAGCGTGGCGTCCACACGGGGGTCGATATTGCTCAGGTTCTTGAGGCTGGCCTTGTCCAGCTTGCCCAGCAGGCCCTTGGCGGCCATGGCGGGCACCGCGTTGGCGGTGGGGAACACCACGTCATAGGGCATGCCACCGGCGCGCAGCTTGGTTTGCAGGTCGTCGTTGCTGGCAAAAATGTCGTAGACCACACGGATGCGGTGCTCTTTTTCAAAGTCCTGCAGCACGCTGGGTTCGATGTAGTCGGGCCAGTTGAGCACCCGCACGGTGTCCTTGGCGCCGGAGCCCACGCCATTGACGGCGCGGCGCAGGTTCATCAGCACGGTGGCGGTGATCAGGCCGTCCACCGTGGTGTTTTGCGATTCCTGGAACGCCTCGGTCGCCACCTGGGTTTGGGGTCCGAAGGTGCCGTCCAGCGGGCCAGCGTTAAAGCCCAGCTTGCCCAAGAGGATTTGCGCCTCGCGCAGTCCGGCCGCGTCCACCAGTTTCTCGCGGCCCTTGTAGTTGCCGCTGGACCAGTTTTGCGTTTGCCAGATGACACGGCGAATGGAGTTCAGCAGCGCGTCGGTCACTTGGGTTGTGGGGGCCAGCCCGTTTTGCGCGGTAAAGGTGCGAATGGCTTCCTGGGTCGCGGGTGTCAGTGTGCCGCTGGGGGCTTCGCGCAACAGCCCCATGCGGGTCAGCAGGCGCTGTGCGGTCTCGACCTTGGCGTTGCGGGCGCCGGGATGGACTGCCGCCGGTGCGGTCTCGGCTTTTTCGGGTTTGGCGGTGCCAAAAACAAAGCCTTGGGCCTGTGCGGTGCCGGTCATCAGGCCAGCGCAGCACAGGGCGGTCAGCAAGGCAAGGGTGCGAATTTTCATGGGGTGGTCCTTGTCAAAAAACGCTCTGAGCCTTACTGGCCCGAGGCAAAACAAATGGTATTGCGGGATTGGGCCAGCTGGAACAGTTGGGCCGCCTTGTCCTGGTTGGCGGGGATGCCGCCCTGGCCCTTGAGCGTCATCTCGCCCAGATGGCAAGCCGCGCCGCCGTCGCCCCCCTGCACAGCCTGCTCCAGGTGCACGCGGGCCTGGGCGTAGTCGCCGCTGTCAAGCAGCTTGCGCCCCGCTTCGGCGTTTTCAGCAACCGACAGCCTGGAGGCTTGCGCCGTGGCGACCACCGGTGAGGGCGGTGGGGGGCTGGAGGGGGCGGGCTCTGCTGCCGGGGGCAGAGCGGGTGTTGCCGGTGTTGCGGCGGGGCTGGCGCCGGTGGACGATTGCCACCCGGCGTCGCCCTGCAGGCGGTCTTTCAGGCCCAGATGCCATACGGCCGAGGCCATGGCGCCGACAACGGCCAAGCCGATCAGGCCTTTGGAGAGAGGGGTCAAACTGGCCATGGGCTTATTCCTTGGAGGTTGGGGGTGCGCCAAACTGTAGCGCCAAGCCTTGCAACCGTTGGCTGACCTGGGCGATTTCCCCCAGTTCACGTGCGGTCTGGTCTTTGGCGGCGTTCAGTTGGGCTTCCTGGGTGGCGGTCTCCTGCGCGGCACGGGTCAGTTCACGGGAAACCAGCGATTCGAGTTCGGCGATCTGCTTGCGGATGTCGCCCACCACCTGTTCCTGGCGGGCGGCCACCGCGTTCAGGCGGGTTTGCGACTCGGCTTGCAGCGCCTGCAGGTTCTGCTGCAATTGCTGGCTGTGTGCGGCCAGCGCATTCACCTTGGCGGCGGCATCGGCCAGGGGGTCTTCTATGGACCAGGATTCGTCGGCCGCGTCCATGGCTTTGATCGCCATCAGGCGCGTGGCTTCGTCCATGGCACTGAGTCCATCCACCAGCCGCAGCAGCCGCTCGGCGGGGTACACGGCAGGGGCCACGCCGCCGTTGGCGTAGATAGCGTCCAGATTCAGGGGCATACCGGCACCGGTCGGGGCACTGGCCGCCGTGCTGGCGTTCGGCGCCACCAGGTCAGGGGCGAGGGCCGTGCTGTCCGTGGCGGGGCTGGGGGGAGCGGTCGGCTCCGGCGATGTGTCCTGTCTGACCAGCCCGGCTTTTTCCAAAAAATCCAGCATGCCCTTCATTGCGTGTCCTCCACCCTGATGTTGATCTGCAACGCCTGCCTTGGCTTGAGTGTTCCAGGGGCAGGGCCGATACGTGTCGTTCAGGTGAGTTTAATGCCAATTTTTTGCGGTTCAAGGCTGCGCAGATTTGGGCAGCTCAGAGGCGGGCGAGGGAGAGAGCAGCGGGCCAACCACTGGCGCTGGGGGGTGCAACTGTGTGGCAAACCATTGCGTCATTTGCTGGCGCTCCCGCACCAGTTTGGCAAAGGCCGGTGCCGGAATGGGGCGGCTGACGATATAGCCCTGAATCACATCGCATCCGTTTTCTTGCAGGAAGGCCAGCTGTTCTTCCGTTTCCACCCCTTCGGCAATGACGTCCAGCTTGAGGCTGTGGGCCAGCGCAATGACGGCCCGCGAGATGGCAACGTCGTCCTGGTCACCCGGAAGACCGTCCACGAAGGACTTGTCGAGCTTGAGGGCATCGATGGGGAAGCGTTTCAGGTAGCTCAAAGACGAATAACCGGTGCCGAAATCGTCCACACCGATGTGCACCACGCCCTTGGTCCGGATCTGGGTCAGCATGTCGGCCGCAAATTTGGGGTTGTGCATCAGCATGCTCTCGGTCACCTCCAGTTCGAGGTACCTGGGATTGAGCCCGGTCTCTGTCAGGATGGCGCCAATCACGGTCGCAATATTGTTGTGTTGCAGTTGCCGCCCGGACAGGTTGACCGCCACGCACAGCGGTGGCATGGCGTCGTCCTGCCAGGCGCGGATCTGGGTGCACACGGTTTTCAGGATCCACTCGCCCACCGGCTCGATCAGGCCGGTTTCTTCCAGGATGGGAATGAATTCACCGGGGGACACCAGGCCGCGGCCGGGGCAATTCCAGCGCAGCAGCGCCTCCGCCCCGATGATGGTCTCGGTGGCCAAACTGAACTTGGCCTGGTAGTAGACGACGAATTCTTCGCGCTCCAGCGCCCGGCGCAGACCGCTTTCCATTTCGAGCCGACCCGCAGCCAGCGTGTTCATTTCCGGTGTGAAAAAGCGGAAACCATTGCCGCCTTCTTCCTTGGCGCGGTACATGGCGGTGTCGGCATTTTTGAGCAGGCTTTCGGCGTGGGTGCTGTCCGATGGGTAGATGGTGACGCCGATGCTGGGGGTGACAAAGGCCTCCTGGCCGCTCAGCAGGATGGCAGGCGCCAGAGCCTCGACGATCTTGCTGGCGACGACCCTGGCGTCCTCCGGGCGTTTGATCTGCGGCAGGATGACGGTGAATTCGTCCCCCCCCAGGCGCGCCACCGTGTCTTCCTCCCGCACACAGGCGAGCAGCCTGGCCGACACTTCGCACAAAAGGACGTCGCCCGCATCGTGGCCCAGGTTGTCGTTGATGGTCTTGAAGCGGTCCAGGTCCAGAAACATGATCGCCACCTGGCCGTGGTGGCGTTCCGCCTGGGTCAGGGCTTGTTTCAGGCGGTCCCGAAACAGATCCCGGTTGGGCAGCAGGGTCAAGGCGTCGTAATGGGCCAAAATCCGCAACTGCGTTTCCGCCTGGCGGCGCTCAATGGCGATGCGTGTCAGGTGGGCGGCAACCCAGATCAGCTCCCGGTCATGGGGCGGTTGGTTGGACATCTTGCGGTAGTGCGCCACGATAAAGCCCAGCAAATGCCCGTTGGTGGAGTGGACGGACACCGCAAATCCCGTTTCTATGTCGATGGGGGTAATCAGTTTGCGGTAGTCCGACCAGACCGGATTGACTGCAATGTCTTCAATCACGCCGCTGTATTCGTCCGACAGGCCATGTTTTTGCAATTCCTCCCGGGTATTGGTGTGCACGAACAGGGTGTCCAGGGCTGCTTGGCCGTGCTGGATGATGTTGTTGGACACGGTGTGGGGCAGGCTGGTGCCCGCAGCGAACATGGATTTGTTGCTTTCGCTTTTTTCACGGAAAACGATGGCGCAGAACATTTGCCCTGACAACTCTTCGAGGTGGCGTGCCAGCACCCCCAGGGCTTCACTGAGCGGTGCGCCGCACACCACCATTTCCAGAACCTCTTTTTCCGCCAGCAACAGCGCTTCGGCCCGCTTGCGCTCGCTGATGTCGCGGAAACTCGAAACCCGCCCGACGACATTGCCGTCAATGAACTGGGGCCTGGAGTTCCACTCGAACAACCGCCCGTCGCGCAACTCCAGAACTGCGCCATGGTCCACCACAATGTGCTGGGTCAGGTCTTTATGCGTCGCCAAAAAGGTGGCAGGGTCCCGCAGCTGGTTCGCCAGCGCGAACATGGTCTGTGCATCGGCGTCACCCGAACGGCTTGACTTGGGCTGGTTCCACAAATCCAGAAAACGCTGATTGGCAACAACGGCCCGGCCAAGCACATCGGTGACCAAAATCCCGTCGCCGGTGGACTCCAGCGTTGCGGCAAAAATGGACAGGGATTTGGCCAGCTGCTCCTCGGTGGTCTTGCGCACAGCGGCCTCTTGTAATGCCAGCCGGAAAGCCCGCATGGGTACATCCTTCAGGACGACAAAGGTCATCCACCCCAGCAACAAGCCCGGCACGCTGATCAGGAACGCATAGTTCAGCAGGGGCCGCAAGGAACTGCTCAGCTCCAGTTGCCGACTCTGCGTGTTTCCCAGGTCCAAAGGGGCGGTTCGGGTGATGAGGGGCGGTCTCAGGTCGTGGTGCTGTTCCACCAGCAACTGCTGGTCGGCAGCGATGAGGCGCAGATTGGATTGCCCGAGCAGCCCGCTCAGGGCGCCAACAATGTCCTGCGGGGACCGGACCTCGGAGTCTTTTTTTCCTGGAGAGGGGGGCAATGGTTTGTGGCTGCCCTGGATGGCAAACTGAAGGGCTGCTTCCAGCCGAACACCCTCACTCAAGTAAGCCAGGGTGAAAAAAACCAGTGGTATCAGCAGGGCAATGAAGATGCCACCGATGGAGGCAAGGCGTGCGATGGCTCGGGGTAAATCGGAGTCCGAGCTCAGAGGAATGGACGGGGGGGCGAAGGGCATCCGTACTTTTCAAAATGGATGCTCCCATTCTGTGGCGTCGCTTCGGCCAGCACCATAGTCGGATGGTCCTAGTCACATTGTCCTACCCGCTTGCTAATTGGTAAGAGTTGTCTTAGTATTAAACAACTACGAACAATCTTACTAATTATCACAAGGACTCCCATGCCCATCGATACCGCCATGGATACCGAACACTGTGCCGTGCGTCTGCGTGCGGCGGTCATACAGCTCTCGCGCCAGTTGCGATCGGTCATGCAGCGCGACGGCCTCAGTGTGGCCATACTGAGCGCGCTCGGGCAGCTCTACCGGGGCGGCGCCATGACGCCCACCGAACTGGCCCGGCGCGAGGGTGTCAAGCTGCAGTCGCTCACCCGTTTGCTGGCCGAGTTGGAATTTGAAGGCTGGATAGAGCGCAAGGCCCATGCGGCCGATGCGCGCCAGTCGGTGCTGTCGATCAGCCTGCAGGGCATCCGGCGCCTGGGTACGGCGGTCAAGGGAGGGGAATTGTCATTGGGCCAAGCCATCGAGACCCGCTTGAGCGCGGAGGAGCAAGCCCTGTTGCTGCGCGCCTGCGCGCTGCTGGACACCCTGGGTGAAGCCATGCAGGAAGAGGGGCAGGGTTCATGAGCCGCCTGGGCCTCAACCCCCAGGCGCTGTACCACGGTGCGCAGTTGGCGGCGGCGGTGCTGATCGGGTATTTTGTAGCCGTGGTGTTGGGGCTGCCCGAGCGGTTTTGGGTGGTGATCACCGTGCTCATCGTTATGCGTGCCGACTCGGGCTCCACCCTGGATGCCGGGTGGGACCGCGTGCAGGGCACCGTGGCGGGGGCGGTGGTAGGCCTGTTGGGCGTGTATTTGCAGTATTTGGGCGCCAACGGCGTGGTGGTTACTCTGCTGACCATCAGTGGGCTGGCGTTTGCCAGTGCGGCGGTGCCCCTGCTGCGCAGCGCCGCCGTGGCGGCACTGATCATCCTGGGGGCGGGCGAACTGGCTGGCTATTCCTTGGTCCAGGTGGCCCTGATGCGGGTGCTCCAGATTGGCATTGGCGTGGGGGTCTGTGTGGCACTGGTGCTGGCGACTTCGCAAGTGAGCACCCGCACGCGACTGAAGGCTGGCTGTGCTGTATTGTTGGGCCGCCTCGCCTTGCAAATGCAGACCTATGGCTCGCGTGCTGCACCGACGCCAGCGCAGGCGCAGGCCAGCAGTGCCGCGGTGCGCAGCGCACTGCTGAGGCTGGCGACGCTGGCGGGCAGCGCAGACCGGCAGTTCCCCTGGAGCCGAGCGGCGGCCGCGCCGCTGCACGCGGGGCGCCACCGGCGCATGGCCGAGCTGACCAGCCGTGTGGTGCAGGACTCTGCGACCTTGAACCGGGTGTTGACCCTCTTGCGTGCCGACAACGAGGCGCACCTGGCGCATGAAGCTGCGGGTGCAGCGGGTGTCGCACTGGGCAGTGTCGCCGCCACGCTGGCCTCAGGTGGAAGGCCGGACCTGGGCGCACTGCGCAGACTGTCCCTGCGCCGTGCGGACCCGGCCAGGGCAAACACTTCCTTGCTGGCGGCGCCGCTACGCCTGCTGCTGGACGATCTACACCAACTTTGCGCCAGCGTAGGCGATAGAAGCACACCCTGACTTCCCCCTTGATGCGCTATCTGCGCACCCAACGGGGCGCTGCGCCGCAACGCCCCGTTGCGCGAGACCCTGGCCGGGCGCAACGCCTTCCAGCCGCATGTATTAAGCGGCTATGTCACCGGCGCCAAAATCCTGGCGCAGGCCCAGCTGGCGGGGATGTTGCGGTCGATCCGGTGAGGCGCAAGTTCAGGCTGGTGCTGCCGGGGTTAACGGAAAAAACCGGGACCCCCGCACAGCTGAAAAACTACAGGGAGATATGCATGTCGTACAAGGCGCCGTTGGAAAACGTGCAGGTGCCGGTGCCCAACACCGTGCTGCTCATGGTGTAAATGCACTTGACGTAGCCACCGCGATTCCCAGCGGCATTCGCGCCACCTTTGGCGGACCCGGTGGCCCGGGTGGCCTCGCCAACGTAGGTTTCATTGGCGACGCTGAACGCAAATTCACCATGGCCGCGTTCCGGGTTGCTGATGGTGCCGGCAATCCGCCCCATGGTTGCGGCGTAGTCATTGACCGGGTACAGGCGCGCGGTGTACACGGGCCGCACCACGGGCGCGGGTGCGGCTGCAGCGGGTTGCTGGTAATTGCTTCCGGCTTGATTCATCGGAACGACATAACATCCAGACAACAAGGTGCTGATGGATGCGAGTGCTAAAAAACCGCGCATATTGAGCATAGTGATTTCTCCCATTTTTAAATATTGATCCATGAAGAATGCGAATGCTTGAAGGATTTGGGGCGATTGCGCAGAGCAATGCTGAACCAAGCCCAAACAGGCCGACGTATCGTAGCAAGTATTGCGCAGTCATCCGGGTGTCGGCGCCGTGCCATGGCCATGGCGCCTCTGTTAGCGCTTGAGCGACGCGATTCCCCGCGCCACAACCGCCAGCGAAAACACCGCCACCACCCCACCCCAAAACCAGTAGGGCAACCACAGCGCCTGCGCGATGACGGCGCTGTCGGAGGGCTGCACCACACCGCCCACCACGGCTTGCGCCGAAAACATGTAGTCCAGATCGGTGAACCACGACAGGCACAGCGTGGCGGCGATCAGGTGCAACAAAAACGCCGCAGCGGTGTCGGGCAGCACACGGGCGGCCACGGCAAGGGTTGCGGCCAGTGCCAGAAGAAACACCGCGCCAAACGCGTTGCGCGACCACAAGACGACAGACACGGTGATCAACAGGGCCAGCGTCGCCAGCACGGCGCGGGCAAAACGCGGCGAGCGCGAGAGCAGCAGCACGGTGACCCCGGCCACCGTCGGCCCGACCAGTCCACCGGCGGCGATCAGGGCCGTGGCAATGCGCCCCGGATTGCCATGCCACACCGCCATGCCCGAACCATCGGCGTGCAGCAGCAACTGGTCAAACTGCGCCCCCAGCAGCAAGGCGGTCAGGCCGTGCCCCATTTCGTGCGCAAAGGTGGCCAGCAAGGTCAAGGGGTACAGCACCTGGCGGCCATAGGGCAGCTGCCAGATGAGCACGGTGGCGGCGGTGGACAGGATCAGCAGGGTGCGTGGGTGCATAGAGGGGTAAACAGACAGGTTTTCGACCAGAAACATGCGCGCATTGCCGCATTTCTCAATTCCGGTGGGTGTGAACTGTCACATTATTTGAGCGTAATGGCACTTGCTTTGGGCCCATCTTTCCATTTTTGGCGCTATGCCCCTTTTCAGGAACCCTGTATGACGCTGTCCACGCACCCCCCCCATGTTCACCCTCCCAAACCCCCGGCACCTTCTTTTCTCCGCCGCCTCTCCATGGCTTTTCGTGTTTTTTTCAGAATTTTGGTCTATCCCGACTACGCCGCCCAGGTGGACGGCTTGCGGTTCGGCGCGGATCTGCCGCCGCCGCTAACCGCCGCGCCGCCAGCCCCGGCCCCCACGCCTGCGCCTGCCGTCAATTACAACGACGCCGCCTTGCAATTGCTGGCCTTGCTGCAGCGGGACGCACGGCTGATTGACTTTACGCAGGAGAACCTGACCCGTTATTCCGACGCCGACATCGGTGGCGCAGCCCGCGTGGTGCACGAGGGCTGCTGCAAGGTGCTGCGGGAGCACTTCACCATCGTGCCGGTGCGCCAGGAGGCGGAAGGCAGCCGGATCGTCCTGAACGATGGTTTTGATGCGCGGGCCATCCGCCTGACCGGCAATGTCGTCGGCAAAGCGCCGTTTCTGGGCAGCCTCAGCCACCGGGGCTGGCGCGCCATCGAGGTTCGCTTGCCCAAATTTGCCGAAAACCATGATGTCACCGTGCTGGCCCAGGCCGAGGTGGAACTGTGAGCGAACCCCGTTACTCCATCGGTATTGACCTGGGTACCACCCACTGCGCCTTGGCCTATGTGGACATCACCGCCAGCGAGGGCGAGCAAACCCTGTGTGCCGTGCTGGATATCCCACAGCTGACCGATCCCGGCACGGTCGAACCCTCTGCCTTGCTGCCGTCTTTTTTGTACCTGCCCCACGCGGACGAGTTGACCGAAGGTGATTTGGACCTGCCCTGGTCCACCGCGCAGGACTACGCCGTGGGTGAATTTGCGCGCTCGCGTGGCGCGCTGACACCCATCCGCCTGGTGTCCAGCGCCAAAAGCTGGCTGTGCCACGCCGGGGTGGACCGCCGCGCGGCGATTTTGCCCCACGATGCCCCACCCGAGGTGGCACGGGTCTCGCCGCTGGAGGCCTCTACGCGTTATCTGGAGCACCTGCGCCAAGCCTGGGACGATGCCCACCCGGACGCCCCGTTTGCGGAGCAGGACATCACGGTCACCATTCCGGCCTCCTTTGACCCGGCCGCCCGCGAACTGACCCTGGACGCCGCCCGTGCGGCGGGCTACAGCGCCTTGACCCTGCTGGAGGAGCCGCAGGCCGCCCTGTACAGCTGGATCCAGAGCAGCGCGGGCCGCTGGCGCAAGGACGTCCAGCCCGGCGACATCATCCTGGTGGTTGACGTGGGCGGCGGCACCAGCGATTTCTCTTTGATCGCGGTGCTGGAGCGCGAAGGCAATCTGGAGTTGCACCGGGTGGCGGTGGGCGACCACATCTTGCTGGGCGGCGACAACATGGACCTGGCCCTGGCGCACGGGGTGGCGCGCAAGCTGGCCGCCGATGGCAAAGCACTCGACCCCTGGCAAATGCGCGCGCTCACCTATGCCTGCCGCGTGGCCAAAGAAAACCTGTTGACGGATACCGGCCTGGAAGTGCAGCCGATCGTGGTGCCCAGCCGTGGCTCCAAATTGATCGGCGGCTCGCTGCGCACCGAACTCACCCAGGCGGAGGTGCGCAGCACCATTCTGGAAGGATTTTTCCCCGAAGTGGAGGCCTCGGTGCGCCCAAGCACCCGCACCCGCGGCGGCCTGACACAGTTGGGCCTGCCGTATGCGCAGGACGCTGGCGTCACCCGCCACCTGGCGGCCTTGCTGGGCCGCCAGGTGGGCGCCACCGCCGAGCTGGAAGGCTTTGCGGGCCAAGTCGATGCCAACGCCAGCTTTCTCCACCCGACGGCGGTGTTGTTCAACGGCGGCGTGTTCAAGTCGGACGTGCTGGCGCAGCGCACGCTGGACACGCTCAACCGCTGGCTGGAGGCCGAAGAGGCCGAACCCGCCCGCATGCTTGCCGGTGCCGACCTGGACCTGGCGGTGGCACGCGGGGCCGCCTACTACGGCTATGTGCGCCGCGGCCAGGGTGTGCGGATTCGGGGCGGCACGGCGCGGGCCTATTACGTGGCGATCGAGTCTTCGATGCCTGCCGTTCCCGGCATGGAGCCGCCGGTACAAGCCCTGTGCGTCGCACCCTTTGGCATGGAAGAGGGGACCGAGGCCGATTTGCAGATGCAGGAGTTCGGCCTGGTGGTGGGCGCGCCTGTGCATTTGCGCTTCTTCGGATCGTCGGTACGGCGCCAGGACCAGATCGGCACCTTGCTCGATTTCTGGCAGCCCGACGAAGTGCAAGAGCTGGGGGAGATCCACGCCACCTTGCCCGCCGAGGGCCGCCAGCCCGGCGAAATTGTGCAGGTCCGCCTGCGGGCCACCGCCACCGAAACCGGCACCCTGGAGCTCACGGCCATGGCCATGGACGGCGACGAACACTGGAAGGTGGAGTTCGACCTGCGCAGCCAGGACTAGCACCGGGATTGATGCGCCATTACCTTGTCGGCATTGACCTCGGCACCACCCACACCGTGGTGGCCTATGCGCAGAATCCAGGGCCGGGCAGCGCGCCCGGCGGGGTAGCTCCTGATATTCAGGTGCTGCAGATCGCGCAGCGGGTGGCGCCGGGTGCGTCGGCCGCTTTACCGCTGCTGCCCTCGGTGCGTTACCACGCCGGGGCGGGTGAGCTGGGGCCTGGGGAAGACCCCGTTGTGGTCGGGCAATGGGCGCGCCAGCTGGGCGCCCAGGTGCCGGGCCGCCTGGTGCGCAGCGCCAAAAGCTGGCTCTCGCACCCCGGCGTGGACCGCCTGGCCCCCATCCTGCCCTGGGGTGCGGCGGCCGATGTGCCCCAGGTCTCGCCGGTGGAAGCCAGTGCCAGTTACCTGCGCCATGTGCACACGGCGTGGAACCACCGGTTTCCGGGCAGCCCGCTGGCGCAGCAGGATGTGGTGCTGACCGTGCCGGCCTCGTTTGACGAAGGCGCCCGCGCCCTGACGCTGCATGCGGCACATCTGGCGGGACTGCCCCCGCTGCGCCTGCTGGAAGAACCCCAGGCCGTGTTTTACGACTGGCTTGTGCGCCACCGGGGCCGATGGGCCACGGAGTTGGCGCAGACCCGGCTGGTGCTGGTGTGTGATGTGGGCGGCGGCACCACCGACCTCAGCCTGATCCAGGTGGAACTGGTGGACGGTGAGCCGAAGCTGACCCGCATTGGCGTGGGCCAGCATGTGATGCTGGGCGGCGACAACATGGACCTGGCCCTGGCGCACAAGGTTGAGGCACGCCTGGCCGGTGCGGTGGCGGCGCCTGCGGGCACCCCAGGCGCACCCCGGCGCTCGGCCAGCCAGTGGTCCCAGTTGATGGAGCGCTGCCGCGTGGCCAAAGAGCAATTGCTGGCCGCCGATGCCCCTGCGCAGGTGACGGTCACGCTGGTGGGCGGCGGTGCGCGCCTGGTCGGTGGCAGCCGCTCGACCACGCTGGCGCGCGAAGACGTGGAGCGCACCCTGGTGGAGGGTTTTTTCCCGCAGGTGGAGGCCAGTGCACAGGTCCAGCACGGCCACAGCGGCATCCTGGCCCTGGGCTTGCCCTACGCCCGCGACCCGGCCATCACCCGCCACATGGCCGACTTTTTGCGCCAGCACGCGCAGGCCATGCCCGACACCTTGCTGCTCAATGGCGGGGTGTTTCACGCCAAGGCCCTGGTCCACCGGCTGGAACAAACGCTGGGCGCGTGGCGCGGCGCACCCCTGCGCCTGCTGCACAACGACAACCCCGATGTTGCCGTGGCACGCGGCGCGGTGGCCTATGCCCTGGCGCAACAGGGGTTGGCCCCCACCATTGGCGGCGGCGCGGCGCGCAGCTACTTTTTGCTGCTGGACGACCCGCCGCAAGAGGATAAGCGGCAAGAGGGCCAGCACCCCACGGCGGCAACCCACGGACCCGGCGGCGATGCGGGCGCGCGCGGCATCTGCATCCTGCCGCGCGGCAGCGCAATCGGCCAGGAAGTCCCGCTGGCCGGGCTGACCTTTGCACTGCGCCTGGGGCAGCCGGTGCGCTTTCACCTGTTTGCCGCGGCGGCCGATGCCCCCGACCACCGGCCCTTCCAGCTCGGGGACCAGGTCCACCTGGACTCCGAGAACTTCACGCGCCTGCCACCTGTTGCTATTGTTTTGAGAGCTGCTTGCGCATATTCCACGGGGGCTGGAGGCCTAAATGATCCACAAAATGTGCCTGTGCAGCTGCGCACCGCGCTGACCGAAATCGGCACCCTGGAAATGCACTGCGTGCGCCTGGCCGACGCCCGCCAACGCTGGCGGCTGGAGTTTGACCTGCGGCACCAGGAGGCCGGACCCGACACTGGCGAGGGCAGCGCAGGCGAAGACCCTCTGGCGTCTGAGCGCCTAACCCAAGCAATTGAGAAAATCGACCGCGTTTTTGGCCCCGGACCCCAGGCCCTGGCCGCCAAAGAGGTGAAGCAACTGCGCCTGCAACTGGAGCACATTCTGGGTGCGCGGGAGTGTTGGGCCACCCCCGCCTTGCGCGCGCTGTTCGACGCTTTGTGGCAACGCGCCCGGGGCCGACGCCGCTCGGCCGAGCATGAACGGGTCTGGCTCAATCTGGCCGGGTATTGCCTGCGCCCCGGTTTTGGCGACCCGCTGGACGGCTGGCGGCTGCAGCAGCTGTGGACCCAGTTCCCGCTGGGTGTGCAGCACCGCCACGACAAGCAGGTATGCGCCGAATGGTGGACGCTGTGGCGGCGGGTGGCCGGTGGCCTGGCCGCGCCCGAGCAGCTGCGCCTGCTGGAAGACTTTGCAGACAATGTGTACCGCGACGTGCTGGGGCCACAGACCAGCGAGGTGAAACCGGTCCAGGGCAGCGCTGAGGACATGCTGCGCCTGTGCGCCTCACTGGAGCGCATCCCGCCGGACTACAAGGTGGAAATTGGCGATTGGTTGCGGGGCCGCTTGCAGGCAGACCCGGCCAGCGACATCCCCACGCTGTGGGCGCTGGGCCGCCTCGGTGCGCGCCAGCCCCTGTACGGCAACAGACATGTCGTGGTACCGGCCGCGACCGCCAGCACCTGGGTCGAAACCCTGCTGGCGCTCGACTGGAAACGCAGTGACGCCGCCGCCTTTGCCGCTGTCCACCTGGCCCGTGTGACCGACGACCCCGCGCGTGACCTGCCCTTGGCCTTGCGGGAGCGGGTGGCGCACAAGCTGCTGGCGATCCACGCGCCGCCGCTGTGGACTGCCATGGTGCGTCACCGGGTGGAACTGGACGCGGCCACCACACGCCGCGTGTTGGGGGAATCCCTGCCGCCGGGGCTGACGCTGATGGCCTGAGTGTTGAACCAAGCGTACAACGCGGCAGTGGCTGGGCATCCATCGCCAAGGGCGGCCCATCGGACCCGCATTGCCGACCCCGTGGTCATCGGCACCCCAAAGAAATCCTGGGTGCCAACGTCGCATTTACGCCAGCAAGAAATCTGGATTGGGCTATAAAGACAGGGACCGATCAACCATTTGGGCTTCATGCAACACCTTCTCAATCTTTTTGCCGCCATTGCTTTGTTGGTCTGGGGAACGTACATCGTGCGCACCGGGGTCCTGCGGGTGATGGGCGCCAATCTTCGCCATGTGCTGGCGCGCAGCGTACGCAACCGCCTGAGCGCCGTGGCGGCCGGGCTGGGGGTGGCGGGGTTGCTGCAGTCCAGCACCGCAACCTGTTTGATCCTGGCCTCTTTTGTGGCCCAGGGCCTGATTCCAACCGGCCCGGCACTGGCCGTCATGCTCGGGGCCGACGTGGGCACCAGCCTGATGGCGGTGGTGTTTTCGTTTGACCTGTCCTGGCTGTCGCCCTTGTTGATCGTGGTGGGGGTGGTGACGTTTATCTCCAGCGAGAGCACCACCATCGGGCGGCTGGGCCGGGTGGCGATCGGGCTGGGGGTGATTACCCTGGCCCTGCATTTGATTGTGGCGGCCACCCAGCCACTGACCCAGGCGCCCGTGGTGGTGGCCCTGCTGGCGGCGCTGCCCAATGAAATCATGCTGGAGATTTTTGTCGGTGCGCTGCTGTCCGTGCTGAGCTACTCCAGTCTGGCCATCGTGTTGCTCACAGCCACCCTGGCCGCCGCCGGTGTGCTGCCCCTGGTGGTGGCCCTGGGCCTGGTGCTGGGTGCCAACCTGGGCAGCGGATTGCTGGCCATGCTGTCCACCGCCGGTTCAACGCCGCAGGCACGGCGTATCCCGCTGGGCAACCTGCTGTTCAAAATCGCGGGCTGCCTGATTCTGATCCCCCTGATGCCGCAAATCGCCGTCCACATCACCCGCCTTACCGACTCGCCTCTGCACCTGGTGGTGGCGTTTCACCTGCTGTTCAATGTGGCACTGGCCGTGTTGTTTGTGGGCACGGTCCGTGCGCTGGGCGTGCGGCTGGATGGCTGGTTGCCCACGCCGGACAAAGCGGGCCAGACCCAGCGCCCGCAGCACCTGGACCCCACGGCCTTGACCACGCCTTCGCTGGCCATCTCCTGTGCCGCCCGTGAGGCCCTGCACCAGGCCGATGTGGTGGAAACCATGCTGCGGGGCATTTTGCCGGTGCTCAAGGACAACGACCTGGCGCTGGCCGAAAACCTGCGCCGCCAGGACGATACCGTGGACCAGCTGTATTCGGCCATCAAGTTTTACCTGACCCAGATCTCGCGCGCCGCCCTGTCCGAACGCGAGGGCAAGCGCTGGACCGACATCATCTCCTTCACCATCAACATGGAGCAAATTGGCGACATCGTGGAGCGCGTCATTCAGGACCTGGAAGACAAAAAAATCCGCAAAAACCGCAACTTCTCGGACGCCGGCATGGCCGAGATATGCCATTTGCACGCGCGCCTGCTCTCCAACATGCGCTTGAGCATGAGTGTGTTTCTGGATGGCAGTATCGAAGACGCGCAAAAGCTGCTGGCCGAAAAGGTACTGTTCCGTGACCTGGAGCGCGAGTACGCGGCCACCCACCTGGTGCGTTTGCAGAGCAACACGCCCGAGAGCATCAACACCAGCGCGCTGCATCTGGACCTGATCAGCGACCTCAAGCGCATCAACTCCCTGCTGTGCTCCATTGCCTATCCCATCCTGGATGCGGCCGGGGCCTTGTCCCAAACCCGTGTCAAGGCGCCTTGGCGCCAGGCCCCGCACCTGAAGACCTGATGCACGGGCAGCCCGGCGCAGCGTTTCATCGGCGGTACTGGCGAATCACCCGGTAGCGCTGCTCTCTGTCGCCCGTGGAGACCACCAGCGCATAACCGTGCGCCTGCCATAGCACTGGCGCACAGGCCGTGGGTGGAGCCGCAGCACCCGCACGCCGGGCCAAAGTGACGTGGGGCTGGTAGGGACGCGCCTCCACCGCCAGGCCCAGCCCGTGCAGCACCTGCGCGAGTTGGTCGTACAGCGCCTGTAACGGCTGCGGCAGCCCGGATGCGCACAGCACGGCCAATCCGTGGGGCCAGAGCTGGGGCTGGTCCAGTTTCAATACAAACGGCTGGAAAGGCACATCGGCACCCGATGCAATGCCTTCGGTTTGGTCGGCGCCCACATTGCCGATGAAGTGCAGGGTGACATGCCAGTCCGCGGGCAGGTAGCGCGCGCAGCCCGCGGGCCAGCGCCATTGGCGGGTGTGTGCGGTCAGTTGCGTGCGGACTTCGTCCTCAGGCCACAGCGCCAGAAAAAGGCGCTGGGTACTGGTCACGTTGGTGGTATTGGCGGCGCTAGGGTTGCTGCGGGTGTGGGACAGGTATGCCACTGGATTTTGTAACGAAATGTGCCTGCAGCCCCCATAGAATAAGCGCAGGCAGCTATGAATTTAAGAGCGAATTGGCACGCTAACTGCCACCACGCACCACGTAGTAGACCGCTACGCCTGCCGCAACCAAGGCCACCCACCACCAAAGTCGTCCACCCGATGCGGGCTCTTCGCCGGGCGCGAGGGTGCGCCTGGTTTTGACCACCTGCGGTGCGGCTGCATCGACCAGGTCTTTCGACTCTTTCAAGCCCAGGCCGGTTTTTTGCCGCAGCAGCTTGATGGCCTCGATCTTGTTGCCACGCTCAAGCGCGTTAAGGACGTCGGGAGGGAGCGGGTCCGAGGGAGTCGACATGGATGGGTCCTTTGGTAGTGCGTATTCAGGCGGGAATGGATGTGCAGCCGGAGTGCCACAGCATAACGCCGCAGTGGGCGGTGGATCAACGCAATGAATTCACGGGTGGCACTGGGTTTTTAATCCCGTCGAATTCGACGGGATTAGGATGCAGGCGGGTCTGAACAGCTTCACCCTGACGCCCAAACGCTGGATTGAGACCACAGGAGCCGTCGGCATCACCTCCAAAGCCGGACGCTATGGCGGCACGTATGCCCACAAAGACATCGCCTTCGAGTTCGCTTCCTGGGTGTCGGTTGAATTCAAGCTCTACCTCATCAAAGAGTTTCAGCGCCTGAAAGAAACGGAGCGCGAGCAATTGGGCTGGGACATCCGCCGCAGCAGATCAACCTCATCTACGCCAGCGAGGCCGACTTGCTGAACATGGCCCTGTTTGGCAAAACCGCGAAACAGTGGCGTGATGAAAACCCCGGCAGCAAAGGCAACATCCGCGACGAGGCCAATGCCGCGCAACTGGTGTGCCTGGCTAACCTCGAAACCCTGAACGCCCATTTCATCCATCAAAGGCTGGCGCAGGCCGAGCGGCTTACCCTGCTGAACCAGACCGCCATCGGGCAAATGAAACTGCTTTTGGCAGATGTAGGCGTGCAGCGACTGGGAGGCAAGCCGCCATGAATGGGCAGCGAAACGGACATTGAAAGGCGCTCTCCAAAACCGCATCCACGCTCCCAAGAAGGCGCGTGAACGCAGCGCAGCCTGCATAAATTTGGATAAAAAGTGCCTGCATCCCCCGCAGATAGTGCGCAAGCAGCTACGAAAAACATAGCGAAAGTCGTGCCGCACAGGGAATGTATCGCATCTGCGACAGCGCTGCCGCGCACATTCACCCGCATAGCCGTAGACTGAACTTTTGTGCCACCCATTTCATAGGTAAGCCCATGTCCAACGCCGCACCCCTGTTCCAGCCCTTTGCGCTCAAATCCCTGAAGCTACCCAACCGCATCGTCATGGCGCCCATGACCCGTTCGTTCTCGCCCGGCGGTGTGCCCACCGACGCGGTGGGGGAGTACTACCGCAAGCGCGCCGCCGCTGCGGTGGGCTTGATCGTGTCCGAGGGCACGGTGGTCGAGCGCCCCGCCGCGTCCAACGACCTGAATGTGCCGCGCTTTTGGGGTGACGATGCGCTGGCCGGTTGGCACAACGTGGTCAACACGGTGCACGGCGCGGGCGGCCTGATGGCGCCCCAGCTGTGGCATGTGGGCGCCGTGCGCAACCGCCGCTCCGAGTGGCAGCCGCCGCAGCCCTGGGACTCTCCTTCGGGCTACTCCACACCGGGCAAGCAGTTTTGCGAGCCCATGACGGACGAGGTCATTGCCGACACCATCGCCGCCTTTGCCCGCGCCGCAGGCGCGGCCAAGCGCCTGGGCTTTGACGCCATCGAGTTGCACGGCGCGCATGGGTATTTGATCGACCAGTTTTTCTGGGAAGGCACCAACCTGCGCGGAGACCGTTATGGCGGCAGCGACCTGGCGGCGCGCGGGCGTTTTGCGGCGGATATCCTCAAGGCCGTGCGTGCCGAGGTGGGGCCCGACTATCCCGTCATCATCCGCCTCTCGCAATGGAAGCAGCAGGACTACGCCGTGCAGATGGCCAAGACGCCCGACGAGATGGCCGCCTGGCTGCAACCCCTGGCCGACGCGGGCGCGGACATCTTCCACTGCTCGCAGCGCCGTTTCTGGGAGCCCGAGTTTGAAGGCTCGGATTTGAACTTTGCCGGTTGGGCCAAGAAGCTCACCGGCCGCCCCACCATCACCGTGGGTTCGGTCGGTTTGAGTGGTGAGTTCATCGCCGCCTTTGGTGGAGAGTCGTCCAAACCTGCCTCGCTGGACGAGCTGCTGCGCCGCTTCAATCGGGGCGACTTCGACCTGGTGGCCGTGGGCCGCGCCCTGATCAGCGACCCCGATTGGGCCGTGAAGGTGCGCGATGGCCGCACGGCGGAGTTGTCCGACTTTTCACCGGCGGCGCTGGCAACCTTGGTCTAAGGGCTGGCTCACAAGCCCCGTGCCCAGTCTGGCCGCAGGGAGGCCGCCTCGGGGCGGTCCACGGCCATTTTTACTTCCTGCAACAGGCGCTCTTTTTCGGCGCCCAGAACGCCTTTGAGCACCAGCCAGTTGGAGGCGTGGTCGCTGCGAAACACCGTGCGCTTCAACTCCAGCGCCTCAATGAACTGCACCATCTCGGCAAACAGCTCCTGCTGCTGGAGCGGCTCCCACTCGGGGAACCCTTGTCGAAACCGGTCTTCCCCTTGGGGAAAACTGACCACCAGCGTCGCCAGAAACTCGGGCTGGGTCAGGTTGGCCAGGCGCGCCGAGTTGGCGGCATGCTGGGCGGACAGTGCGCGGCCGCCCAGCCCGTTGAGCAGCATCACCGAGCGGGTGATGCCGGCTGCGCCCAGCTTGTCCAGCGCGTCCCGGGTGGTGTCCAGGGTTTCCCCTTTGTTGACCTTGCGCAGCACCTCATCGTCGCCCGACTCCGCACCAATGTAGGCCAGGCTCAGCCCCGCCGCGCGCAACTCCTGCAACTCGGCCACGGTCTTGTTGCGCACGTTGCGCGGCAGGCAGTAGGTGGAGATGCGCCGCACCTTGGGCAGGTGCTCCCGGATCGCCTCCAGCAAGGCCATGAGCCGGCGGGTGGACAGCACCATGGCATCGCCGTCGCCCAGAAACACCCGCTGCACCTGGCCTGCAAACTGCGCGCCGCAGTGGCGAATGGAGTCCAGCGTTTCCTGCGCGTCGCGAATGGTGAATTTCTTTTGCGGCGCGGTGTACATCTCGCAGTAGGTGCACTGGTTCCACGAGCAGCCGTTGGTCACCGGCAAGATCAGCGACTGCGCTTCACTGGGCGGGCGAAAGACCGGATTGATATAGCGAATGGGTAAATATGTGTTCATTGTGAAATAACAAATGGGCGCCAAACGCCTTGGCCAAACTGCGCTCTCGATCACATCCGTTTCCAAATCCGAATGCTGACCCAACGTGCCACGGTATTCCTGGTTGCGGTTCTGGCCCTGTGGCGTTTGTACCTGTCGGCTGGGTTGCAACTGCACCCCGATGAGGCCTACTACTGGTGGTGGTCGCGTCACCTGGATACAGGCTATTTTGACCATCCCCCCATGGTCGCCTATTTTATTTGGATCAGCACCTTCTTTTCCAGTTCCGAGCTCTGGGTCCGACTCTCCGGGACCGTGGTTTTGCTGCTGATGAGTGGGCTGATGTGGCGGCTGGCCATGCAGCTTTTCCAGAGCGAGCGCGTGGCTGCGGGCAGCGTCATTCTGTTCAACAGTTCCCCCTTGATTCAGCTGGGCATGGTCGTCATCACGCCGGACGTTCCCCTTTTGCTGTTTTGCGCACTCAGCATCTGCTTGTTCTGGCAGACCCTGCACAGCCAGCGCACTTGGCTGTGGTATGCCTTGGGTGGGGCTTTTGGCATGGCGCTGCTTTCAAAATACACCGCCATTTTGCTGATCCCCTGTTTCCTGCTTTATTTGCTCTTGACGGAGGACCGCCGGTGGCTGAAAACCGTCTACCCCTACCTGGCCGCCTTGGTGGCTTTGGTGTGTTTTCTTCCGGTGGTGGTGTGGAACAGCCGAAACGCATGGGTGTCTTTTCTATTCCAGCTGAAGAACTGCGTGGGCGGCGAAGGTTTCGCCCTCAGCAAGGTGGCGGAATACTTTGCTGGGCAAATGCTGGTCACAGGGCCGCTGGTATGGCTCTTGGGGATGTATGCCGCCATGGTGGGCGTGTGCCGCAAAGACAAGGCCACCTTGCTGCTGGTCTGCACGGCTGCGCCTGTCATCCTGTTCTTTGGCGTCACCTCGTTCATCAAAGTGGCCTACCCCAACTGGCCGGCATTGGCCTACTTCTCGCTCAGCATTCTGGTCAGCCAACACTGTCTTGGTGGAGATTCGAAGATGCCGAAGACGCCGAAGGTGAGACGGGTCTTGTGGTCTGCCGCTGTGGTGTCCACCCTGGCGCTGTCGCTGATTGCAACGGTGCATGCGCGCTTCAGCTTCCTTCCGCTGGGACGCTACGCACCGCAGTGGGCGGCGGCCGATGCCACGAATGCGTTTTATGGCTGGCGAGAGCTGGGCGCTGAATTGAAAAGCAAATTTCCAAACGGGTTTGCTATTACGCCATCACACCAGCTGAGCGCCGAGATCATTTACTACACCGGTGCCAGCGTATTGGCGCAACCGGCGAAAACCGCCAGACCGAGCCAGTTCAATTTGCTGCACCTGCCATACGACCCATGGGGCAAGGGTTGGCTGCACGTGTGGACCGATGCCGATGGCGCCGACTTTGGTCCCTCTTCTCTTGCGCCGGGCCACCACAAGCACTTTGATGTGTACCGCGAAGGAAGGGTCGTTCGCAGCTACTTCATTGACTGAGGCCAGACGCCTTTCATGCCAAGTGTAGACTCGCCTGCATGAACGCAAAAACAATGAAGCACAGCGCAAGTATTTGGGACGGAGAGGTCGGCACTTCCCGCTGTATCGAAGTGGTGCACTGGGAGGGTGACATCACCCCCGAGCAACTGGCCAATGTGGCCCACCAGATCTCGGCAGACTGGCAGATGATCGACATGCAACTGGACCCCGCGCACCCCCAGCATGGCAATGCCTACCATCTGCGGAGAAAGACGGACGACGAGTACGAAGAAGCCGAGTACCAAAAGCGCAAAGCCGCTTTTGAAGCCAAGTACGCAGGCAAGCGCGTGTGGGTGCATGGCTACCACGTCGATGGCGATGAAGCGGCGGGCACCGACCAGCCCTTCTTTTACGACGTGATGTTCAGCACCCTGTTCATCACCCTGGACGACATCGAAGCGCTGTGTGACAAGCACTACGGCGAGGGCATTTGGGAAGAGTACAGCCTGTACCTGGATGACCGCTTGCCTGAACCCTTGGCGATTGATTTTTAAACAGCCACCGGTTCAAGGTGGGTGTTTTTGCATGTGCGATTAACCGAACCTAGCGCCCGCGAAGTGCGCCACCTGAGCGCCAATTTCGTAGTAGGCCTCGCGCACGCCGCCAAGGCTAATGGGAGCCACTTCACTCACCGGCAATGGCAAATCAGCTTCGCCGATTTCGCCCATCACCAACCGCGCCAGTTCACGTCCAAACGTCGTGCCTGGTGCAATACCCCGCCCGTTGTAGCCGCTGAACGAGACGGTGTTGCGCGCAAGCCGGTGAAAGCGCGGTAGCGCGTTGGGCGTCATGCCGATGGAGCCATACCAGGTGTGTTCAAAGTCGATGCCTTTTAACTGCGGAAACAGTTTTGCCAGCGCACGCCGACCCCAATTGCGGTGAATGGTTTCTCCCACGCCGCGCAATGCACCGACGCTGCCAAACACCAATCGACCGGCCTGGTCGAAGCGGAACGACGACAGCACATCGGGCGTGTCCCATGCGCCTTGGCGTTCGGGAAGGATCGATGCCTGCAATGCCTTGCTTAACACTGGCGTAGCCATGTTGAAGTAGGGCAGGTGCACCAACTCGCTACGCAGCACTGACCACACGCCTTGCGGCCCCGTGTAGGCGTTGGTGGCGACAATGATCCATTTGGCTTGCACGGTGTGGCCCGCTGCAGTGCGCACCAGCCAGCTTGTGCCTTGGTCTGTGACGGTGCTGACCGGACTGTTGGAGTACACCTTCGCACCCGCCTTCAGCGCAGCCGTCGCCAATCCGTGCACATAAGCGAGGGGCTGAATCGTGCCCGCGCGCAGGTCTAGCAATGCGCCGGTATAGGCGCTGGTGCCGACTTTGGCGCGCGTATCCGCGGCGCCCAGCAACTGAACTGGCGCACCATGCGTTTTCCATTGCCGACAGCGCTCGGCAATGTCGCGCAGGCCCGACGCGCCCACCGCGCAATGCAGCGTGCCTTTGCGCACCGCCTCGCATTCAATGCCGTGGCGCTGGATGAGGTCGAACACCAGCGTGGGCGCGTCGCCCAGCAAGTTCAGAAGCCGCGTGCCGTGTACCGGCCCCAGCGCACCGGGCAACTCGGAGGGCATGACCCACATGCCGGCATTCACCAGCCCGACGTTGCGCCCCGACCCGCCAAACCCCATTTCTTCGGCCTCCAGCACCGCCACCGACGCACCGCCTTGCGCTAAATGCAAGGCCGACGACAGCCCGGTAAATCCGGCCCCCACAATGGCGACATCGACCACCAAATCCTGCGACAGCGCCGTAGTGCTCGGGGCCTGCGGAGCCGAGGCTTCCCATAGGCCGTGTGTATGCGTAGGGGCTTGGGTGTCATTCTTCATACGGTGTCTTTCGTGGGGTGTTCATTCGATTTGTGCATGATGTGAATTGAAGTGCACCTATTTTGTTGGCGAAGAAAATAGGCGTCAAACGATGATGTTGTCTAACATCATTCCTGTTTAGAATGAATGTATGGCTATCTCACGACGATTTCTCCCTGGAATGTCTTTGCTCAGGGCGTTTGAGGCATCCGCCCGCCACCAGAGCTTTACGGCGGCGGCTGACGAACTCAGTTTGACCCAAAGCGCGGTCAGCCGCCAGATTCGCGCGCTCGAAGAGCTGTTGGGTTCGGATCTGTTTGTGCGC
Source organism: Burkholderiales bacterium RIFCSPLOWO2_12_FULL_61_40 (assembly GCA_001770935.1). Lineage (GTDB taxonomy): Bacteria > Pseudomonadota > Gammaproteobacteria > Burkholderiales > Burkholderiaceae_C > Allorhodoferax. Next base: position 57,131 of record MESI01000031.1, read on the forward strand.
GAAAAGCAGACCGTGCGCCTGACTTTGGCGGGGGAAGCCTATGCGCTGGAAATTCGCGCGGCGCTCAAACGCATATCGTCCGCCACACTTGGCTTTCGGGCGAATCCGAAAGGCGGCACATTGAACATCGCCATCCTGCCGACCTTCGGTACGCGCTGGCTGGCGCCGCGTTTGCCCAGTTTTATCGCCGAGAACCCCGGCATCACCATCAACCTGACGACGCGCCTGGCGCCGTTTGATTTTCAGTCGGAAACCGTAGATGCCGCTATCCACTTTGGCGCCGCCGAATGGCCGGGCGCGGAGCTGGATTTTTTGATGAAGGAAACGGTCATTCCCGCTTGCAGTCGTGCCTTGCGCAAGGAGTATGGATTCAGGGCGGCGGTGGATTTAGTGAAGGCTCCACTGCTGCATCTGGAGAGCCGACCCGACGCCTGGGAGCGCTGGTTCTCGGCGATGGGCATCGCGGTGGACGAGGTACACGGCATGCTGGTGGACCAATTTGCCCTGGCCGCGCAAGCCGCCATATCGGGTTTGGGCGTGGCGCTGTTGCCGAGGTTTTTGATTGAGAACGAACTGGAGCGGGGCGATTTGGTGGAGGCAATGCAAGGGTCCGAGGACGGAGGGGCGGATGGAGCGATGGAGAGCGCCGAGCACTACTACCTGGCGTGGCCGCAGAGTCGCGAGAGCTATCCACCGCTGAAGGCGTTTCGGGCGTGGATTGGGTCGGCGGCGAAAAATACCCCCTGACCGCCCCAACGGGGCCAGATCAAAGTAAGTGTGTTGGATGGCTTGCCCATCCCGCCACAGGCCCCGCATGCGGGCAAAACCTTCCCCCTCGTTTGCAGAAGTTCAAGTTTTAGGGAAATCCCTAATGTGAGCAATATTCCGTTTTTGTGGAATGTTGTTTATTATCGGAAACTTGAGAAACAAATTCCGCGCATTCCATGACACAACTTGCCATTCAAACCCAATCCCTCCTGACCCGCCTGGGCATTGCCAACACCGACGCAGACACCGCCAAGGGTGCGCTGGCCGTGCGCTCCCCAGTCGATGGCGCACACATCGCCAGCGTCCACACGCAAAGCGTGGCGGATGTGAACCATGCGGTGGAGCAGGGCCACGGCGCATTCCTGGCATGGCGCCAGGTGCCCGCCCCCCGGCGTGGCGAGTTGATTCGTCTGTTGGGCGAAGAGTTGCGTAGCGAGAAGGAGGCCTTGGGCGCGTTGATCTCCATCGAAGCCGGAAAAATCCTCTCCGAAGGCCTCGGCGAAGTGCAGGAAATGATCGATATATGCGACTTCGCCGTGGGTCTGTCGCGCCAGTTGTACGGCTCCACCATCGCCTCCGAGCGTCCCGGTCATCGCATGATGGAAACCTGGCATCCGCTGGGGGTTGTTGGCGTGATCAGCGCGTTCAATTTTCCCGCTGCGGTCTGGTCGTGGAATTTCGCGCTGGCCATCGTTTGTGGTGACGCCGTGGTGTGGAAACCCTCGGAAAAGACGCCTTTGACGGCAATGGCCTGTCAGGCCCTGTTCGAGCGCGCGGCCAAGCGGTTTGGCAGTGCACCCGCCCATTTGTCGCAAGTGGTGCAGGGCCTGCGCGACATTGGCGAAGCCTTGGTGGACAACCCGAAAGTGGCCTTGTTGTCAGCCACCGGAAGCACGCGCATGGGCCGCGAAGTAGGCCCGCGCGTGGCGCGTCGTTTCGGTCGCTCGCTGTTGGAGTTGGGTGGCAACAACGCTGTCATCGTCACGCCTTCGGCGGACCTGACGTTGGCTGTGCGTGGCATTTTGTTTGCCGCTGTGGGAACAGCCGGGCAGCGTTGCACCTCGACGCGCCGCCTGATCGTGCACACCAGTGTGCGTGATGAGTTGGTCGCCCAGTTGAAAAAGTCCTACGCCGCTTTGCCAATCGGCAATCCGCTTATTGCCGGAAATCTGGTTGGCCCCTTGATTGATGAGGATGCGTTCAATGGGATGCAAACCGCATTGAAGTCTGCGGCCGCCGAAGGAGGCACGGTGTTTGGCGGGCAGCGTGTGTTGTCCAGCGAATTCCCTGCGGCCTATTACGTCACACCGGCGATTGTGGAGATGCCCCAGCAGACAGACACCGTGCGCCACGAAACCTTTGCGCCCATTCTGTATGTGCTCAGCTACGACCAGTTCGAAGATGCCATCGCACTGCAAAACGATGTGCCGCAGGGCCTGTCGTCTGCCGTGTTTGGCAACGACGTGCGCGAGACGGAAACATTCCTGTCCTCCATCGGTTCGGACTGCGGCATCGCCAACGTGAACATCGGTACCTCCGGTGCCGAAATCGGCGGTGCTTTTGGCGGTGAAAAGGAAACCGGCGGTGGCCGCGAGTCGGGCTCCGACGCCTGGCGCGCCTACATGCGCCGGGCCACCAACACCGTGAACTATTCACGCGACCTGCCGCTGGCGCAGGGCGTGAAGTTTGACGTGTGACACCGAAAGATTGCATTCGCCCGGTCCCACGCTCGCTGGCGACGAGCCTGTCTTTGTCCATATCAAGAACTTTGAGGAAATAACCATGAAACTTCTGACTACACGACGTACTGCCATGTGCCTGGCCCTGGCCAGCGCAGCCATGTGGAGCGCCGTTGCGATGGCGCAGGCGACTTACAAGGTGGCGATTGCCGGGCCCATGACGGGTGGCAATGCCTCTTTTGGTGAGCAATTGCGGCGCGGCGCGCAAACGGCTGTTGACGACATCAACGGTGCTGGAGGTGTGAATGGCAAGAAATTGGAACTGGTGATTGCCGATGACGCCTGCGAACCCAAGCAGGCGGTCTCCGTTGCGTCCAGGCTGGTGGAGCAGGACAAGGTGGTGGCAGTGGCCGGGCATTTTTGCTCGTCCAGCACCATCCCTGCGTCTGAGGCGTATGCCGAAGCCAATATCCTGATGGTGACACCAGGCTCCACCAATCCCAAAGTCACGGACCGCAAGCTGCCGACCATTTTCCGCACCTGTGGCCGTGACGATCAGCAGGGCAAAGTGGCCGCTGATTTCATCGTCGAGAAACTCAAAGGCAAGAAGGTTGCCATCATCCACGACAAGGACACCTACGGCAAAGGTATTGCCGACGCGACCAAGTCCGTGCTGAACCAACGGGGTGTCAAGGAAGTAATTTATGAGGGGCTGACCCGGGGTGAAAAAGACTTCAATGCGCTGGTCACCAAAATCAAGGGTGCTGGCGTGGATGTGGTCTATTTCGGGGGATTGTCTGCCGAGGCCGGTACACTGGTTCGACAACTGCGCGAACAAGGCGTGCAGGCCACCTTTATGTCTGCCGACGGCATCGCCGACAAGGCATTTGTTACTTCCGCGGGTGGCAATGCCAACGTCAAGGGCGTGGTGATGACCTTTGGCGACGATCCCCGCAGCAACCCTGCCGGTCAAACGGTGGTGGCAGGCTTTCGCAAGGCCGGTTTCGAGCCCGAAGGCTACACCCTGTATGCGTACGCCACTATTCAAACTATCGCAGCCGCGCTCAAGGGAAGCAAGACAACCGGTGGTGCCGACCTTGCCAAATGGCTGAAGTCCAACACGGTGCCAACCGTGATGGGCTCCAAGTCATGGGATGCCAATGGCGACCTCAAAGTGGCTGACTACGTGGTCTACGAGTGGAAAGCTGACGGCGACTACGCCAAGCTGGCACGCTAGGTAAAACCGAACTCAGCAGGGATTGCCCTATGGATATGCACATTCTCCTTCAGCAACTGGTCAATGGACTGGTGCTGGGCGCACTGTATGGCCTGATTGCCGTGGGCTACACCATGGTCTATGGCGTGCTCGGCATGATCAATTTTGCGCATGGCGAGGTCTACATGATCTCGGCCTACGCAACCGGTATTGCGCTGGGCGTATTGTCGTTTCTGGGAGTGCATTCCGTGGTGCCCCTGCTGCTGTTGACAGTGGTGTGCGTCGTGGTGGTGACCGGCACCTATGGCTGGGTGATTGAGCGGGTGGCCTACCGGCCGCTGCGCGGTGCGCCCAAGCTGTCGCTTTTGATCTCTGCCATTGGGGTGTCGCTGTTTTTGCAGGCCTATGTGCAGTTGTCGCAGGGACCGAATCCACAGGGTATCCAGCCGGTTCTGCCGGGTGCATTCCGGTTGGTACTTGGCGCCGGGGAGGACAACTTTGTGCAGGTGACCTATGCGCAGTCGCTGATTGTGGTGTTTGCGCTGGTGAGCATGGCGTTTTTGTCCTGGGTGATCGGCCATACATCGATGGGGCGCGCCTGCCGCGCCACACAGCAGGATCCGCGCATGGCGACCTTGCTGGGGATTAATACAGACAGGGTGATTTCCACGGTGTTTGTCATCGGTGCGGTCATGGCCAGCATCGCCGGTGTGTTGGTGACGATCAACTACGGTTCGTTCGATTTTTCTATCGGCTTCGTGGTGGGCGTGAAAGCCTTCACCGCAGCCGTGTTGGGCGGCATCGGTTCGCTGCCTGGTGCGCTAGTGGGCGGCTTGTTGCTGGGGCTGCTGGAGTCGGTTTTTTCAGGCTATGTCAGCTCGGATTACAAAGATGTTTTTGCGTTCACGGTCTTGATCATGGTGCTGGTATTTCGGCCCAGTGGCCTGTTTGGTAAACCTGCCGTGGAGAAGGTATGACGCGCACTCGCATTTCCACATTCACGGTCGATTTGGCGGCAACGTTTGCGCTGGCCATGGTCGTTTTCGGTCCGATGACAGGTTTGCAATTGAATGGCTTCAGCTTTATTGCAAACTGGCAGCGGCCACTCGTTTTGGCGGTAGTCGTTACGCTGGGGCGCTTGGCGTTCAAGCTGGCGTGGGGCTCCGAGTGGGGGCAGCGCTGGATGGCGCGCAAACAAGGCAAGGCGCTGGACACGCCCAAGGCTATTGGGCGCCGCAACCAGCTTTGGATGGTTGCCCTGGGGTTTGTGTTGACCATTGCGCCATTTGCGTTTGAGGCCAACAGCTATCTGACCAAAGCCGTGATTCTGGCGCTGATTTATGTGCTGCTTGGCCTCGGCTTGAACATCGTCGTCGGGCTGGCCGGACTCCTCGATTTGGGCTATGTGGCGTTCTACGCGGTGGGGGCCTATTTTTTGGCGCTGGGCTACCAGTATTGGGGCATCGGGTTCTGGACGGCGCTGGTGTTGTCGCCCATTCTGGCGGCAGCTCTGGGTGGCCTGTTGGCCTTCCCCGTGTTGCGCACCCATGGCGACTATTTGGCTATTGTGACGCTCGGGTTCGGCGAGATCATTCGGCTCATTTTGACCAACTGGGTTGACTTTACCGGGGGCCCGAATGGCGCCTCGGCGCCCGGGCCAACCTTCTTCGGAATGGAGTTTTCGCGCATCGCCAAATACGGGGGCACGCCGTTTCACGAGGCTATTGGGCAGCCTTACAACCCGAACATGAAATTTTTGTTTCTGTACGTCGTTTTGCTGGTTGTTGTTGGCTTGATGGTGTTCGTGGTGGACCGCCTGCGCAAGATGCCCATGGGCCGCGCGTGGGAGGCCCTGCGTGAGGACGAAATTGCCTGCCGATCACTGGGCATCAACCACATTGCCGTGAAGTTGTCGGCGTTCATGATGGGCGCGATGACAGGCGGTATTGCGGGCGTGTTTTTCGCCAGTTATCAGGGCTTTGTGAACCCCACGTCATTCACGTTTTTTGAGTCTGCGTTGATCCTCGCCATTTTGGTGTTGGGCGGCCTGGGCTCCATCACCGGCGTGATCATTGCGGCGTTTGTGCTGACGCTGGTGCCGGAACTGCTGCGCGACTTTGCCGACTACCGGATTCTGGTGTTTGGCCTGCTCATGATTCTGATGATGATATGGCGACCCAGGGGCTTGATCAGCGCCAAACGCCCGATCATTGAACTCTCAGGGAGCTGAAACATGGACGCTCAAAACATCATTGAAGTGCGCGATCTGGCGATGCGTTTTGGCGGCATTCAGGCGCTGGCGAACGTCAATTTTTCGATTCAAAAGGATTCCATCTCTGGGTTGATTGGCCCCAACGGCGCGGGCAAAACCACAGTATTTAACTGCGTGACCGGTTTTTACCGACCCAGCGGCGGCACCATTGAATTGCGGACCGATGGGGCGATTCGCGAAGTCGGGCGTTTGCTGAAAACACCCTTGCGCGGGGGCACCCATATGGTGGCGCAGGCGGGCATCGCGCGCACCTTCCAAAACATCCGCCTATTCCGCGATATGACGGTGCTTGAAAACCTGTTGGTTGCGCAACACCGCCTACTCAACCGCAATGTGCTGGCCGGCATTGTGCGCAGCAAAGCGTTTAGGAGTGCCGAACGCGAGGCCGTTGAGCGGGCTCGCAAATGGCTCGATATTGTGGGCCTGACCAACAGCGCCAGCCGCATGGCAGGTGAGTTGCCGTATGGGCACCAACGGCGTCTGGAAATCGCCCGTGCCATGTGCACTGGCCCGCGTTTGATTTGCCTGGATGAGCCCGCCGCAGGCCTGAACCCGCGTGAGACCAAAGAGTTGGCCGTGTTGATCCGCCAGCTGCGCGACCAGCACGCTGTCACGGTATTGTTGATTGAACACGACATGGGATTGGTGATGGATATTTGCGAAGAAATTGTGGTGCTCAGTTACGGCAAGGTGATCGAGTGCGGCAACCCGCAAAAAATAATGAATTCGCAAGTGGTGATTGATGCCTATCTGGGCAGCCCTGCCGCCAGCACTGAACTGGAGGCAGCATGACCGCAATCACACCGTCCAGGTTATTGCTGGACGTGAAAGACGTAGACGCCTGGTACGGCCCTGTGCAGGCGCTCAAGGGCGTGTCCTTGCAAGTACACGCGGGCGAGATCGTGACCTTGATCGGTGCCAACGGTGCAGGTAAATCGACTTTGTTGATGACGATCTTTGGACAACCGCGCGCACGCAAAGGCAGCGTGCATTTTGATGGGCAGGACATCACGCATTTGCCGTCTTACAAGATCGCGCATTTAGGGCTGGCGCAGGTGCCGGAGGGGCGACGTATTTTCCCGGCGATGACAGTGGACGAAAATTTGACCATGGGCACCGTGCCGATTGGCATGAAGCACGCCGACGAGGACCGCGAAAAAATGTTCACACTGTTCCCGCGTTTGAAAGAACGCCGCAATCAACGCGCGGGCACCATGTCCGGCGGCGAGCAACAAATGCTGGCGATTGCGCGCGCGTTGATGGGCCGCCCGCAGATGGTTTTGCTGGACGAGCCCTCACTCGGGCTGGCCCCCTTGATTATTGCGGACGTGTTCAAAGCGCTGAAGAAAATTGCCTTGCAAGGCAGCACGATATTTTTGGTCGAGCAAAACGCCAATCAGGCGCTGGCGTTGGCGGATCGCGGCTATGTGCTGGTCAACGGCGTCATCAAAATGCAGGGCAGCGGGCGCGAATTGCTGGCCAACCCCGAGGTGCGCCAGGCCTATCTGGGCGGGCATTGAAACCATGCGAGGTGCGGTACGATGGCCCCCATGTACCTCCCGTTGAACAGCGATTAGCAGCGTATGCGTGAAATCTTAGACACCCCCAGCAGCGAAGCCATTCTGGGCCAGCGCATTCGGGCCTTGCGTATTGGCAAAGGCTGGACGCTGGAGCAAACCGGACAGGCCTCTGGCCTGGCACGCTCCACCCTCTCGAAGATCGAGAACGGACAAATGTCGCCCACCTACGACGCCTTGATCAAGCTGGCGGGTGGCTTGCAGATCGACCTGAGCGAGTTATTTGCCACCGCGCCCAAACCGATGGGCGCGGGTCGGCGCAGCATCTGCCGCAACAACACCGGCTTGCACCACGACACCCCGTATTACAAACACATGCTGTTGTGCAACGACTTGTCCAACAAGGACATGGTTCCTTTCAAAACCACCATCAGCGCCCGCGCGTTTGGCGATTTCGAGGACTGGAGCCGCCACGCGGGTGAAGAGTTTGTGTATGTACTCTCCGGCACCGTGAAGTTGTTCACCGAGTACTACGAGCCGGAAGACCTGGCCCCCGGCGACTCGTTCTACATCGACAGTCGCATGGGGCACAGGGTGATTTCTGTGAGCGCGCAAGACGCCGAAGTGCTGTGGGTTAGTACCACCCATCCCCGGACACTTTGAACTGGGGGGCTTCATGGCCTTTGGTTCGTATACGCCAGTTCAGCAGCCGCCAAATCCCATAACGAGTGGCCGACTGATTTGAAGACCATTGGGCGGCCATCGGGGTGGGGCATTGCTTGAATGCCCTCCAGCGGCGTCACCTCATCCCAATTCACGCCCGCCTGCAAATAGTCGCCCGCTTCCTCTTTGGCACCCGCATGGGTGTCGGCAAACAGGCGGCTGCGTTGCACCAAGGTGTTGGGGATCTCGACCATGTCCGGCTGAAACGCGCCCACACCGATGATCAGCGCGTTGGGCTGCACCGCGTCGGAAAACACCGGCGTTTTGCTGGTGGTGGCGGTGATGATGGTTTGCACGTCGGCAATCACCTCAGCCGGGTTGCTCACCCATTGCACCGGAATACCTTCCTCATTGAGCTGCTCTACCAGGCGTGTAGCGGCCTCCGATTTCAACGCACTCATGTAGAGTTTTTCCAGCTTGCCCTCTGACCAAAAGGCGCGCGCATGCGCTGCGGCCTGCACGCCTGCGCCTACGATCAACAGCTGGCCTTTGGGTTGTCCCTTGAGCTTGATGGCGCCCAACAACGACACGGCTGCCGTGCGTTTGGCGGTGAGCGTGGGGCCGTCGAAAACAGCCAGGTGTTGGCCTGTGCCCGCATTCATCAGCAACACTGCGCCGTGAATGCTCGGCAGGCCCTTGCTGGCATTACCCATGTGCACCGTGGCTGTTTTGAGGCTCGCAAATGCGCCGTCGGTGGCAGGCATCAGCAGCAGCACGCCGTCGTTGGACAAGGGGATGGATGTGCGCACCGGGGCCCTGGCTTTGCCTGCGCGCAGCTGGTCCAACATGGCGTCGAGTGCGCGCACGAGGGGGCCGTAGGGCAGGAGTTGCTGGGTGTCGGCGGCGTCAAAAAGATGCATGAAAATTCCTGCGATTGGCCTTCTCGGGATCGACCGTTGACTATGTTTTGGCGGCCAGTCTTGCCAGGCTCGCCCGCTGAATTTCGCTCAGCGTTTGGCGTGTCGTAATGATTTCTGGCGAGAGCATGATTTCAATCAGCGTGCCGCTATCACTTGCCAAAGCGCGGATAAACGCCGCTTCAAATTCGTCCGTTTGGGTAATGCGCTCGGCCTGGTAACCGTAGGCCATTGCCAGCTTGCAAAAATCGGGGTTGGAGAGCTCTGTGCCACTGACGTGCGACGGATATTCGCGCTCCTGGTGCATGCGGATGGTGCCAAACATGCCGTTGTTGAGCAGCACGATGATGGATTTGCCTCCGTATTGCACCGCCGTTGCCAGCTCTTGCCCGTTCATCAAAAAGTCGCCATCACCGGCAATGGTGAACGCGGTTCTGCCGGTCAGCAAATTGGCGGCAATACCGGCAGGCACGCCGTAGCCCATGGCGCCGTTGGTCGGTGCCAATTGGGTCTTGCACCCCTTGGCCAAACCGTGGAATTTGAAATAGCGGTGCGTCCAGCTGGCGAAATTGCCCGCGCCATTGGTCACCACCGCATCCGGTGGCAAATGGCGCTGCACCACGCTGACCAGGTGTGGCATGTCGATCATGCCTTGGCCGCCTTGTGCGATGCCGGTCAATGCCTGCGGTTGCACATTGGCCAGGTAATCCGCATGCGCGGCCTGCGTCCACGCGGCCCACGCAACTTCAGCCGGTGCGGGCATGGCTTGCAGGTACTCCGCTGTGGCAGATGGCGACGCATTCACCGCCAGATCGGCTTGGTACACCCGGTTCAACTCCTGCGCGTCCGCATGGATATGAATGAGCTTTTGCTTGGGGCGCGGTGATTTCAGCAGGGTGTAGCCGCTGCTCGTCATTTCGCCGAGCCGGTCTCCCAAGGCGATCACCAAATCGCTCTCGCGAATGCGTTGGGCCAGCGCCGGGTTGATGCCGATGCCGACATCGCCCGCGTACAGCGGATGGTGGTTGTCAAACGTGTCCTGATAGCGAAAGGCATTGCCCACCGGCAACTGCCAATTCTCTGCAAACTTCTGCAGCGCTTGCGCGGCCTGTGGCGACCACGCGCCACCGGCGATGACAAAGGGTTTTTTCGCCTGCATTAAAAGCGCGCGCAACGGTGCGCCAGCGGCTGCATCAAAGCCCGGCTGCACGGCTTCGGCGCGGGGCAGGGCCACGGCAGTCACCGGCTGCGTCAGCATGTCTTCCGGCATCACCAAAACCACCGGACCGGGGCGCCCATTCATCGCCGTGGCAAAGGCACGGTTGATGTATTCCGGGATGCGATTGGCATCGTCAATGCGTTCCACGCGCTTGGCAAAGCCCTTGGTGCTGGGGCCGAAAAACGCACAGTAGTCCACCTCTTGAAACGCCTCACGATCCCGGAAATCGCTGCCCACGTCGCCGACCAGAAGCACCATGGGCGTCGAGTCCTGGAATGCCGTGTGCACGCCGATGGACGCATTCGCCGCACCGGGCCCGCGCGTCACCATGCACACGCCGGGGCGCCCGGTCAGCTTGCCCTGCGCCTCGGCCATGAACGCCGCACCGCCCTCCTGGCGGCAGGCGACAAAGCGGATTTTGTCGCGCTGCAAATAGATGCCGTCGAGCACCGCCAGAAAGCTCTCGCCCGGCACGCCAAACACGGTGTCCACGGCCTGGGCTGCGAGGCATTCGGCGATCAAGTGGCCGGCAAGTTTGCTTGTCATCTCTTGGTTCTTTCGACTTTTTGCGTTGGGTGAATCCGGGGTCCAAGTATCCCGTGGATTGCGCCTGTAGGCTATTGATGGATGCGAAGGAGCTGATTCCGAATTGGAATGACCGGGGGGCGTCAAGTGTGACCGCCTTTTCAGCTTTTCAGGTCGTTGCGGCATTGCCATGTACCGATAGCCCATCGCCCAAGTTCCCGTCAACGTGACGTCCGCAAATGCAGCACCGCAAGCCGCAATGGCCGCCAAGGAAATAAGTGTCTTTTAAATAGCTGTGCGCCAGCGTAAGCCGGTAGATCGTAGTTGATGAAAGTTCAATACTGGGAAGAAATGGCGAATCACTCAGACCCC